>JAZQYY010000059.1:0-3929 GCA_045633805.1 Acutalibacteraceae bacterium | reverse complement strand
TAGTGATTGACGCTTTTATAGCCGATATCTGCACACAAATCATTCATCGGTAATCGACTCCTTCAGCTTCGCAAGAGCGATTTTTGTTTCTGCGGCAGTTTCGCCGAGAAGTGATGCAATTTCCTGAACAATGCGCATCTGCTTTTCAACAACTCTGTCGGCAACTTCAACAGTCTGACGGCTAATGTTTTCTTTCTTTTCGCGCTCTGCCTCTTCATCGGTTACATCACGCATAATGCCGATAAGAAGATGCGAATCACGGTCATAAACAACGGTCTGCTCAACATATCTCTTATATTCTGCCAGATACACACGCTGGTCACGGACGTCTCTGCCTGTTGAAAGAACGGTCATAAACACAGTCGGATCAAGGATTCTGACAACCTGATCACCGAGAACATCCGATGCACTGCGGATATTCATAATCTTTCTTGCAGCGGTATTAATCTGCTGAACTTCAAGCTGTTCGTTGAGAACGATAAGTCCGTTGGGAGTATTCTTAACGATTGTGTCCGAAAAGCTTTCGGCTTTATCCTTAAGATAAGGCAGACACATTGAGCTTTCAGCCTTACCCTGTGCAATGGCAATTGCCTTTTCACGGCAGGTGTTGTATCCGCAGGAACCGCAGTTGTGTTCGTCTGACGGCTTGAATTTGCCCATCTGACGGAGAATGTTGTTGATTTCAATTTCGGAAGGCAACGGAAGTTTTCTTTCAATGAAGCTGAAATTCTTTTTGAGTTCGATCGCCTTGGGCTGATCAACCTCAAAATCTCTTTTGCCTGCATAATTTGCAACTTCGATATAGTCCTTGATACTTGATGTGTGGTGGTATTTTTCGATAACGGGACCGCCTACACAACTGCCTACACAAGCGGACATTTCAATAAAGCACTTGTGAATCTTGCCGTTTTCGATATCTTTAAGAACCTGAATGCAGTTTTCAACGCCGTCGATTGCAACGTATGTATAGTCGCTTGTTTCGGTCATTGTTTTGAGAACACCGCCCGTTGTGGGGAAGAATCTTGCACGGCTGAATTCATCTTTATCGGAAATCGCTTCAAGTTCAATGTTTTCTTCTTTGAGCCATTCGGTAAGCTCTTCAAAGGTGAGAACTGCATCGCAGATTCCTTCGTAATATTCAGCTTCATCCTTCTTTGCAACGCAGGGACCGACAAAAACGGTTTTTGCGTTGGGAATGCGCTTTTTGATATCCTGACAATGAGCCTGCATGGGTGACATAACGTCTGCAAGATAGCCGAGAACGGCGGGATAATGTTTCTGGATAAGCAGATTTATTGAATGACAGCAGGATGAAATGATAACGTCTCTTTCTTCCTCTGCGAGAATTCTTTCATATTCGTTTTTGACGATGGTTGCACCGATTGCAGTTTCTTCAACGTCAAAGAAGCCGAGCTTCTGAAGTGCCGAACGCATCGAATTGATGCCCGCACCGTCATAGTTTGCAATGAATGAAGGTGCAAGGCTCACAACAACGGGGTCGCCGCTCTGGATAAGCACCTTTGCTTTTTCAACCTCATTCACGATTTCCTTTGCATTCTGCGGACACACAACAAAACACTGACCGCAGAGAATGCACTCATTGCCTATAATATGCGCCTGATTGCCCGAAAAGCGTATAGCTTTGACCGGGCAATGACGGATACATTTATAACAGTTTTTGCAGTTTGATTTTTTAAGAGTAAGACAATTCATAAAATATTACTTCCCTTCAACTGCTGACAAAATATTTTCGTTAAAAAATTCTTTGAAATTCTCTTTTGTTATGCCGACGTGAATATCATCATTGACCTGAATTGTTACACCAACGCGATTACACTTGCCGATGCAAAAGCTTCCGGCAAGTGTAACCTCGTCTTCAAGATGATGTTCTTCAACGGCTTTCTGAAGGAGTTCAACAATTTCGGGTGAACCCTTCAGGTGGCATGAACTGCCAACGCAAACCTGAACAATCACCATATCTTACACCTTCGCAATAACTTCTTTTGAGAAGAATTCGTCTACTGTTTCGGGAGTTACCGAGAAGAAATTGTCGTCAACGGTAACGCACACACCCTGCTGGCATTTACCCATGCAGAAAGTGCCGCCAAGCTCAACCTTATCGCCGAGCTTATTTTCGCTGATGAGATACTGAAGCTGTTCAACAACCTGTCTTGAACCTTTGATATGGCATGATGAACCGATACAAACTGTGATTTTCATAACATTTATCTCCTTAATAATTCTTCTCGATTATTATTCGTAGTCTACAACGTTTGCCCATGAAAGAAGGAATTCTCTTTCTTTTTCGTTGCCCTTAACTGACTGTGAAGCTGCAACAATGGGCATCCACTTCTGAACATACTGCATAGCTGTGTTGCTCTTCTTGCAGAAGAGTTCAAGGTATTCCTTTGCTCCGTTGATGTCACCGCTGAGCCAGAAGAGAAGATAAGTTCTTGCGGCATCGGCTGATGCGTTGCCCTGAGTTGCGTGTGACCAGTCGAGGATATATGCTGTGCCGTCTTCTGCAATGATGATGTTTGAGGGGTTGAAGTCGCCGTGGCAGACTTTGTTGTGCTTGGGCATACCTTCAAGACGGGTGTGAAGGTCATACTTTGTTGTTGCTTCAAGGTCAGACTGACCGATTTTTCTGTTCATCTTATCCTTAAGCTTGTTGAGAAGAGGACAGGTTTTTGACTGAACTTCAAGCTGAAGATCAACAAGGAGTTCAAGATATTCGCTCTTCTTGTCTTCATCCTCTGCCATAAGCTGTGCAAGAGTTTTGCCCTTGATATATTCGGAAACAATTGCCCATTTGCCGTCAATCATTGTTACTTCGAGAACCTTGGGGATATTAAGACCTGTTTCTTCAATTCTTGCCTGATTGAGTGCCTCATTGAGAACGTCAGCCTTTGAATAATCGTCATTGAAAACCTTAACGCAAACGTCGCCGTCACGGTAGATTGTCTTATTGTTTCTAACTGCTATTACTCTGTCAAGTTTCATTTTAGTATCCTCCTTCTCAATTATGCCTTCTTACCTTTGCGGTATGCTGACTTTACCTTGTCATCTGCGAAAACCTTGATGTCATCTGCTGTGGGCATAGCCTTTTCAACGAAGTGCTTGCCGTAGTAAGCATTGAGATACATCTGCTTGAGTTCGCTCATAAGGGGATATCTGGGGTTAGCGCCTGTGCACTGGTCATCAAATGCCTGCTCAACCATATCGTCAAGACGGTCAAGGAAATCCTTTTCGTCAACACCGTAATCCTTGATTGTTTCTTTGATGCCAACTGTCTTCTTGAGGTCGTTGATTGCTTTGATGAGATTTTCAAGTTTTTCGTTGTTATTCTTGCCGCCGAGACCGAGATAATCAGCGATTTCCGCATAGCGTGCAAGAGTGTGGGGATGATCATACTGTGAGAATGTACCCATCTTTGCGGGAGCTTCTGAAGCATTGAAACGGAGAACTTCTTCAATCATAAGTGCGTTTGCAACACCGTGGGGAAGATGATGGAATGCGCCGAGCTTATGAGCCATTGAGTGGCAGATACCGAGGAATGCATTTGCGAATGCCATACCTGCCATTGTTGCGGCATTAGCCATCTTTTCTCTTGCTTCAACGTCTGTCTGACCGTTTTCGTATGCTCTGGGAAGATATGTGAAGATATTCTTGAGTGCCTGGAGTGCAAGACCGTCTGTGTAGTCTGTTGCAAGCATTGCTGCGTAAGCTTCAACTGCGTGTGTTACTGCGTCGATACCTGATGCAGCTGTGAGACCCTTGGGAGCTGACATATGGAAATCAGTATCAATGATTGCCATGTTGGGAAGAAGTTCGTAGTCAGCAAGAGGATACTTAACGCCTGTCTGCTCGTCAGTGATAACTGCGAAGGGAGTTACTTCGGAGCCTGTACCTGCTGATGTGGGAACAGC
>JAZQYY010000058.1:0-6309 GCA_045633805.1 Acutalibacteraceae bacterium | reverse complement strand
CAAAGCCTTTTTCGGTATTAGCCGAAGCAAAATACTTTTTCTCGTTCTGCATCAATAAAAACTCCTTAAAAATGTGATTTCAATGACATTCTATGCAAAACGTTTCAAAATTGTTATATTATTTCAGCATCAAAAAATCTCCGAGACAAGCTCGGAGATTTTTATTTTTTAAATTATTTGAAATACTCAACACCGGAGAGGAATATCTTCTGATCCTGTTCACCGGGAACGTTTATTGCAACACCGTTGCCGATACGCTCACTGTGAGCCATCTTACCGAGGACACGGCCGTCGGGGCTTGTGATACCCTCGATTGCGAGTACGGAGCCGTTGGGGTTGTAGGGCATAGCATCTGCTACGTTACCTGCAAGGTCAACATACTGTGTAGCAATCTGACCGTTTGCGATAAGCTGCTGGAGGTGAGCCTCGTCTGCAACAAATCTGCCTTCACCGTGTGAAATCGGCACTGCGTGGATATCGCCTGCCTCACACATTGAGAACCAAGGTGACTTGACGGATGTAACTCTTGTGTAAGCCATATGAGAAACGTGGCGGCCGATGTTGTTGAAAGTAAGAGTAGGAGCATCGGGAGCTGTGTCGACAATCTTACCGTAGGGTACAAGACCTGTTTTGATAAGAGCCTGGAAGCCGTTACAGATACCGAGCATAAGACCGTCACGCTTCTCAAGAAGTTCTGTTACCGCATCCTTAACTTCAGCATTTCTGAAGAAGGCTGTGATGAACTTACCTGAACCGTCGGGCTCGTCACCGCCTGAGAAACCGCCGGGAACAAAGATAATCTGGCTCTGAGCAATCTTTGCGGCAAAATCTTCAACTGACTTTGCGATACCTGCGGAGGTGAGGTTGTTGATAACAAAAATCTCTGCCTCTGCGCCTGCTCTCTCTGCATATTTTGCTGAGTCATATTCGCAGTTTGTGCCGGGGAATACAGGAATAAGAACCTTGGGTTTAGCTGTTCTGATTGCGGGTTTTGCAAATGTTGAAGCCTTGAAATCAAAGGTTTCGATCTTCTTTTCGGGCATTGCAATGTTGCAGGAATAGATTTCTTCAAGCTTATCTTCATAAACGCCGAAGAGCTTTGAACAATCAACCTTTTCGCCTGCATATGCAAGTGTCTTTTCTTCTGTTGTGTAACCGAGAAGAACACCGCAATCTGTATCGTCTGTCAGCTCAACGATGAATGAGCCGTAGGAATAACCGAAGATATCGGCAAGTGAAAGAGCTTTATCAAACTCAAAGCCGATGCCGTTACCCATAGCCATCTTGAGAACTGCTTCTGCAGCACCGCCCATGCAGGGTGTATAAACAGCAGCAGCCTTGCCTGCTTCAACAAGGGCGTGAACTTCGTCATAAACCTTGAGAAGAGATGCTGTTTCGGGAAGGTTATCAGCAGTATATTCGGGCTTGATAATAACAACCTTGCTGCCTGCCTTCTTGAATTCGGGTGAAACAATGTTCTTGAGTTTTTCTGTTGTAACTGCAAATGAAACAAGTGTGGGAGGAACGTCGATATCCTCAAACGAACCGCTCATTGAGTCCTTACCGCCGATTGCGGCAACCTTGAGATCTGTCTGTGCCTTGAATGCACCAAGGAGAGCTGCAAGAGGCTTGCCCCATCTTGCGGGATCCTTCTTGGGTTTCTCAAAGTATTCCTGGAATGTGAGATAAACGTCCTCAAACTTTGCGCCTGCAGCAACAAGCTTTGAAACTGATTCGATAACTGCAAGATAAGCACCGTGGTAGGGGCTCTTTTCAGTAATGAAGGGGTTATAGCCCCAGGACATTACGGAGCAGGTATCTGTTTCTTTCTTTTCAACTGCAACCTTGTGAACCATTGCCTGAATGGGAGTAAGCTGATGCTTGCCGCCGAAAGGCATAAGAACTGTGTTTGCACCGATGGTTGAGTCAAATCTTTCTGAAAGACCTCTCTTTGAGCAGATGTTGAGGTCTGATGCCATTTCTGAATACATATCGGCAAATGAAGTGCCGATTGCCTTTGAATAATCCTCAAGCTTTGCGGGAGCAACGTCGATGTGCTTCTCTGCGCCGTTTGAGTTAAGGAATTCACGGCTGATATTAACAATAGCCTTGCCGTTCCAATACATTACAAGGTAGGGCTTTTCTTTAACCTCTGCAACAACGGTTGCTTCAAGGTTTTCGCTCTCTGCAAGCTCGCAGAATCTTGCAACGTCCTTTGCTTCAACAACAACAGCCATTCTTTCCTGACTTTCTGAAATTGCAAGCTCTGTGCCGTCAAGACCCTCATATTTCTTGGGAACAGCGTTAAGGTTGATTTCAAGACCGTCAGCAAGTTCGCCGATAGCAACCGAAACGCCGCCTGCGCCGAAGTCGTTGCAACGCTTGATAAGTCTTGATGCTTCTTTATTTCTGAACAGACGCTGAAGCTTTCTTTCTTCGGGAGCATTACCCTTCTGAACTTCTGCGCCGCAGCTTTCGAGTGAGTTGATGTTGTGGCTCTTTGATGAACCTGTTGCACCGCCGCAACCGTCACGGCCTGTTCTGCCGCCGAGAAGAATAACAACGTCACCGTCAACAGGGCATTCGCGACGAACGTTTTCTTCGGGAGCTGCAGCAATAACTGCACCGATTTCCATTCTCTTTGCAACGTAACCGGGATGATAAAGTTCATCAACAATACCTGTTGCAAGACCGATCTGGTTACCGTATGAGCTGTAACCTGCAGCTGCTGTGGTAACAATCTTTCTCTGAGGAAGCTTACCTTCGATTGTTTCGCTTACGGGCACTGTGGGGTCACCTGCACCTGTAACACGCATTGCGGCATAAACGTAGCTTCTGCCTGAAAGCGGGTCTCTGATAGCACCGCCGATGCAGGTTGCCGCACCGCCAAAGGGTTCGATTTCTGTGGGATGGTTGTGAGTTTCATTCTTGAAGAGAAGAAGCCACTTTTCTGCCTTGCCGTCGATTTCAACGTCAATCTTAACTGTGCAGGCATTGATTTCTTCACTCTCGTCAAGCTTTGCAAGCAGACCCTTGCTCTTAAGGTAACGGCCTGCAATTGTGCCGATATCCATAAGGTTAACGGGCTTTGTTCTGCCGATTTCTTTTCTTACTGCGATATAATCATCGTAAGCCTTCTGAAGAAGTTCATCTTCAAACTTAACTGAATCGATGTTTGTGAGGAAGGTTGTGTGGCGGCAGTGGTCAGACCAATATGTATCAATCATTCTGATTTCAGTGATTGTGGGGTCTCTCTGCTCGCTGATGAAATATTTCTGGCAGAACTTGATATCGTCAAGGTCCATAGCAAGACCGTATTCGTTAACAAAATCTGCAAGACCCTTTTCGTCAAGCTTGATAAATCCTTCAAGTGTTTTAACGCTTTCGGGAATATCGTATTCTGCAGCAAGAGTTTCGGGCTTTTCAAGAGAAGCTTCTCTTGCTTCAACGGGGTTGATAACGTATTTCTTGATCTGCTCAAGCTGAGCATCGTCAAGGTTACCGTAAAGGCAATAAACCTTTGCGCTTCTTACAAGGGGTCTTTCACCCTTTGAAATCATCTGAATGCATTCTGCGCAGGAATTTGCTCTCTGGTCAAACTGACCGGGAAGGAATTCTGTTGCAAAAAGTCTGTCACATTCAAGGTTGGGTTCTTCGGAAATTATATCGAGCTGGGGCTCGGAAAGAACGGTTGATTTTGCATAATCAAAAAGCTCTTTTTCAAGACCTTCAAGGTCATAGCGGTTGAGAATTCTAACGTTCTCAAGGCTTGTGATGCCAAGAAGAGAAACAAGCTCGTTCTTAAGTGCCTGAGCTTCGTTTGCAAGACCGTTTTTCTTTTCAACATAGGCTCTGTATACCATAATTATCAGACCTCCATTGCTTTCTTGCCGATATCCTTGCGGTAAAAGGCATTTTCAAAATTAACTGTTTTAACTGTTTCGTAAGCTTTTTCAATAGCTTCGCCGAGAGTTTCGGCTGTTTCTGTAACGCCGAGAACTCTGCCGCCGCCTGAAAGAAGCTTACCGTCTGCAAGCTTTGCGCCTGCAACGTAAATGTTTTTATCTGCAGGCATTGTGATTTCAAAGCCTGTCTGATATGCCTGGGGATAACCCTCAGATGCCATAACAACACAGCAAGCGCTCTTGTTGCTGAACTTAACTTCTGCATCCGCAAGTGTACCTGCGGCAACGTGCTTCATAATCTCAAAAAGGTCGCTTTCAAGAAGAGGAAGAACAACCTGTGTTTCAGGGTCACCGAAACGGCAGTTATATTCGATAACCTTTGGGCCGTTCTTTGTAATCATAAGTCCGAAATAGAGGCAACCCTTGAAGGTTCTGCCCTCTGCGTTCATCGCTTCGATTGTGGGAACAAAAATTTCCTTCATACATCTCTCGGCAACGTCTGCAGTGTAATAGGGGTTGGGAGCAATTGTGCCCATACCGCCTGTATTAAGACCCTGATCGCCGTCAAGCGCTCTCTTGTGGTCCATTGAAGAAATCATGGGAACAACGGTTTTGCCGTCTGTGAATGAAAGCACCGAAACCTCGGGACCCTCAAGGAATTCTTCAATAACAATCTGATTGCCGCTGTCACCGAAGGCCTTGTCTTCCATAATGCTCTTAACCGCATCGGCAGCCTCTTCGCGTGTCATCGCAATGATAACACCCTTGCCCAGTGCAAGACCGTCAGCCTTGATAACTGTGGGAATAGGAGCTGTTTCGATATAGGCAAGAGCCTTTTCGGCATCGTCAAACACCTCATACTGTGCGGTGGGAATGCCGTATTTCTTCATAAGGTTCTTTGAAAAAACCTTACTGCCTTCAATAATTGCCGCTTTCTTTTCGGGACCGAAACAGGGAATTCCGAGCTTTGAAATCTCATCAACCGCACCGAGAACAAGCGGATCATCGGGAGCAACCACTGCAAAGCCGATATCATTGTTCTTTGCAAAATCAACGATAGCGTCAATATCCTTTGCACCGATTGCAACACACTCTGCGTCAGCGGCTATACCGCCGTTGCCGGGCAGTGCGTAAATCTTTTCTATTTCTTTGCTTTCTTTAAGCTTTTTAATGATGGCATGCTCACGGCCTCCGCCGCCTACTACCATAACTTTCATAGACCTAATCCTCCGTTAAGGTGAATGAAGCAATCCATTCATCCTATGATTTCTTTGCAGATTTTTTCTGCCGAAAGAGGAAGAATTATCCATTCAGCCTGCTCCATAACTCTCTTCTGAAGAGTTTCGGGAGTATCGCCGGGCTCAATCTCAACCGCTTTCTGCATTATAATCTTACCGCCGTCGGGAATTTCATTTACAAAATGCACCGTTGCACCCGTTACTTTTACTCCGTAACCGAGGGCAGCTTCGTGCACTCTCAAGCCGTAAAAGCCTTCTCCGCAGAACGACGGAATCAGCGAAGGGTGAACATTGATAATTCTGTTTTCGAAGTGTGAAGTGAATCTCTCACTGAGAATGCTCATAAATCCGGCAAGAACGATAAGGTCAATGCCGTTTTCTTCAAGCAATTCTATAATTCTGCCCTCAAAATCGGGAGTTTCCTTTTTGAGGACGGTTTCTGTTTTAATGCCTGCGGCAGCCGCTCTTTCAAGAGCATAGGCTCCCGCTTTATTTGAAATAACCAAAGCTATTTCGCCGCTGCTGATTATTCCGCTTTTCTGGGCATCTATAAGTGCCTGCAAATTTGTTCCGCCGCCCGAAACAAGAACGGCGATTTTAGCTTTGTTTTTCATTGTTTACACCTTTAGCAAATAACAACTTTTTCGTCGCCTTCGATGATTTCGCCCATTACATAAGCATCTTCACCATTAGCCTTGAGAACTTCAAGTGCCTTTTCTGCATCTTCCTTGGCAACAACAATGCTCATACCAACGCCCATATTGAATGTGTTGAACATATCTCTTTCGGGAATGTTGCCTGTCTTTGCAATAAGCTCGAAGATGGGAAGAATCTTGAGAGCAGCCTTGTCAATCTTTGCGCCGAAGCCGTCGGGAAGGCTTCTGGGGATATTCTCATAGAAGCCGCCGCCTGTGATGTGTGAAACAGCCTTAACGGTAACTTCTTCAAAGAGAGCTGTCATAGGTTTAACGTAAATCTTTGTGGGAGTAAGAAGAGTTTCGCCGACTGACTTGCCGCCGAGCTCTGCAACGGGAGTCTTGATATCTGCAGATTCAACGTCAAACACCTTGCGCACAAGTGAGAAACCGTTTGAATGAACACCGCTTGAGGGCAGAGCGATAACAACGTCGCCTTCAACCATCTTTGTGTTGTCAAGAACCTTGTCC
>JAZQYY010000057.1:0-1400 GCA_045633805.1 Acutalibacteraceae bacterium | reverse complement strand
TCGCTTCGTTCGGAATGGAAAAGACTAAATCCGCATCACCTCTGAGATACATTTTAGCGTATTGAATAAATACGCCTTGAATATCTTCCTCTTTCAGCGTCAGCGGTTTCAGCTTTAATTCTTTACCCTGCATTGATACCTTTGATTCTTGTAGCCAATTTCGATCATTCCGGTTTTCTCTATCGCGTTCGTATCTACCGAAACGGTTATGTCCGCCGGCGTTGCTTCCTTGTCATAGATTGCCTCGCATGAATAGCATTTTTCAAGATAACAGACTTCAACGGCTATGCCGTGACGCGCCTCGTCATAGATCGTCTGAATTGCAACCTTTTTGCCGTCCGGCGTGTTTAATAACACCGCGTTTGCAAAGCTGACCGAAGCGCAGCCTGTCACAAAAAAAACCAAAATTACAAAAAGCATAACACTAATTTTTTTCATTTTTTTCTCCTTTTAAAATTTCAATTTGTTGTTTTAATTTAAGATTTTCAGTTTTAAGCTCATCAATTAAACCCTGCAAAGCAAACAGTTTCAATTTCAGGCTTTGAACTTTTGTTCCGTCTTTCAGCCGTTTATCCTCGATTACATCGAACCCGTGCTGTAAGAGTTCGACGATCTTAATAATTATTGTTTCCATTTTTTGTCTCTGTAATAGTCATTCCAGATCCCGCAGAATGCGTCAATAATTTCATCATCCCACTTAAACGCTGTTTTTTCTGCAAGCCGCCGCGCAATTTGCAAAAGCATTTTTTGTGTTTGTTTTTCGCTCAAAAAGCGCGAAAGAAAAACTAAAATCTGTCTCATGTTTGTCTCCTTTACTTGATCGTTCCTATTTGAGCCGTTGGATCGTCTTTGTCTACGACTTCGCCGTTTGTTGTTATTTCCGAAATAATTGCACCGATGATGACATCCCAAATTTCATCAAAATCATCTTTTTCTATTTTGAGGTGAAGAGCTTCGAGCCCCGTCCTTATAGCGTTTCGCACCCTTTCTGCGTCAAGCATTTCCGCCTCCTACCCCTTAATGTTGTTCAATCTTGATAAAAGCGTTTCCAGTTGCCCGTTTGTTGTTGTTAGTTGCGTGATTGTTCCCGGATCCATAGTCTGCGGCCCGAGAGAAGTTGACACCGTCGCTGAAATAAGTTTCTTAATGGAGTCATTCAGCGTTGAAACCGCATCGCAAATTGCAGCATAAACATCGCCCTGCGTTCCGTTGATTTTCAGCTTTGCGCCGTTTGCAACCGTGACTTCGATGTCCCCGGAATTGAACATCTTGACTTCTGATTTCGCGTTTCCTTTGTCGTCGGTGCAATAGATCCGTACTTCGCCCGGCTTTATTTCAGTTTTCAACGGAACGGCAATAGCCGCCTTGACTCCGCCTTCAATGTCCAGAACAAGCGTTTT
>JAZQYY010000056.1:0-153908 GCA_045633805.1 Acutalibacteraceae bacterium | reverse complement strand
AACCTGATAAAAACTGCTTCGCACCTTAAACAGAGATAGTTTGGATATAGAACAAGGCAAAAAGCGCAGGAATCCTTGACGGATTCCGAGCATTTTTAACGCAGTTATATGCCAAAATATCCTGTTTTAAGGCTTAATTTCCTTGTGAAATGTCGCCCTTTGGCAACCTGTTCCGTTTTAAATTTCTTTATAGAGAATGAGTTCAGACGAAAGTGCGGCAGAAACGTCAATTTCAATGCCGTTTGTGCAAAGCTCCTTGCCCGAAACGGTGAAGCTTTCTCCGTCATTATCAAGATAAACGGTATATTCCTTTGATTTATCGGCACCCTTTGCTTTGAATCTGATTGTTTTTTCGCCCGAATTAACAAGCGTAAAAATTACCGCCGCTCCCCTGCTTTTATCGGGAGAAGCAATCTCAAGCACGCAAACGCCGTTTTTCTTTGCTTCTTCGGTGTCGGGTGTATGGTGATAAATTTTTGCCGTGGGCAAAAACGGACGGATAAATTCTTTATAAACCTTAACGCTGTGCTTAACGAACTCCGCCTGACCTTTGTTCATTTCTGCATCAAAGGGAGCAATAACGTTGAGCGTCATATGAGTGAGCATCGTGTTGCGCATCTGAATACCGAGTGAGCCGTAAGTGTGGCAACCCATACCTGCAAAAAGGCGGTCAACTCTTTCGGGCGGCAAAGCCATCGTCATACCGTTTGTGATATAAACCGAATCGGGTGCGCATTGGCAATCCGAACCCCACGTGTGGTTAAAGAACCTCATAATACCTGCATCGGTTCTTCCGCCACCGCCTGCACAGTTTTCAAAAATCACTTCGGGGAAGCGCTTTTTGAGATTTTCATACATTTTATAAACTGCGTTGAAATGACGGATATTAAGGCACTCGGGGTAACCGCAACCCGTATCACGCATATTGAAATATTCTCTGAAATCCGTGTTATAGTCAACACGAAGCAAATCAAGCCTATATTCGGTTATGATTCTTGCAAGCTCATCTTCTGCCCATTGAGCCGCTTCGGGCACGGTTAAATCAAGAAATCTTCTTGCCTGCTCGCCGAAAACATTATTGGCAAGCCATTCGGGATGTTCTTTTTTGATCTGACACAAGTCGCCGAGACCTTCAATCTCAACCCAAAGACCGAACTTCATTCCGTTTGCGTGGCAATGGTCAACAATCTCGCCGATACCGTTCGGATACCTTTCCTTATCGGGAATATTTATGCCGTTATAATCGCCCCAACAAGTCTGTTTATCGGGAGGACAAACCCAGCCTGCATCAACAATAAACACTTCTGCGCCAAGCTCTGCAAAGCGTTCAATGAACACCTTTGTTGATTCAACACCCATATCGTGCTCCGCACCCATACCTGCGCCAACGAGAGCCTGCGTAGGGTCTGCTTCGGGCATAGTGAAAACCGTTTTGCGCATATGAGAATGCATTTCATTAACGGCATCGTCAAGGCCGCCGCTCACAAGACCGATATGAAGCTCGGGTGTTACAAAAGTTTCTGACGGTGCAAGGGCATACATCGGGTTATGCGAAGTTATCTCCGCCTTAAAAGCAAGGTAAGAATCGTTATCGGGCATAGCGTTATAATCAAGGGTGAATCTGCAGCCACCGCTCCATCCGAGCTGGGCAAACCAGATTTTACCCATCAGATTATTGCGGATAAAAACAAGCGGATGGCGGAAGCGGTCACGTCCGAAACGCGTGTCGATACTTTCAACACCGTTGAGCACCTTGTGCCAGCCGAACATTCCCTCTTTGCCCCATCTGTCGCTCTCAAAATAACCGACGGAATAAATCTCATCTTCTCTGTTATCATAGCTGAGCCTGCATTTATCAAGGCTTTCAAGACCGCCTGCCATCAGGCTGAGCCTGCTGATATTCATATATTTATCGGAAAGGTTTTCAATCTCAAGCTTTCTCGAAAACATTGCGGTGCCGTCAAGAACAGTTATTACTTTTATTCTTACAGGCTTTATTTTGCTCTCAAGGGTGAGAATTACAGTTTCTTTTTCTTCTGTTTTTTCTGTTTCAAAGCCTGCAAATTCAAGACCGAAATCAAGGCTCACACCGTCAACCTCAACGTTGAATGCAAAAGGTTCTGTGAAGTTTCGTTTATCAAGCCTGCTCGGGAATCCCGATAAAACGTTGAGCGGATAGCCCGCCGCATTCCAGCCGCAAGCAAGCAAAGAACCGCCGCAAAGCTGTTCTTCATAAACCGCATCAGTGCTTCTGTAACAAAAAACAGGGTTGTTCCCCTGCTGATAATAAGTTCCGAAGTAATTATTTTTCACCTGATTACCTCCATATAGCAATATGGTATATGTATAAAATAAATCAATAAATCTCTGTTGTCAATCTTTTTTGACCTTTACAGAGTTTTTGTCAAGACAAAAAAGCTAAAAAAACACCATACATTTCTCTGCTTTTGTCTGCTTTTCGCGGCTTTTTCAGTATTTTTGTGGATTTTGACTGTTTACTTTTATGTGTATTATAAGTTATCATTCTTAACGATGCGTTTTTTCGCAAAAAATAAAACGGGGTATTTAAAATTTATGAAGAAACAGTTGTTGAATAAAATATTTGAAGTTAATGAAGTTTATGAATCAATCCACACCGTAAGAGATCTTATTGACAGCAGTGCCGAGAGATTCGGCAACAAGGCATTTATCAAATATCTTAACGGCGATGAGATTGTTGAAAAGAGCTTTTCAACTCTTCGCGAAAACAGCCTTGCACTCTGCAGATATATCCGTTCAATCTGCCCTGACAGAATGCACGTTGCAGTTGTTGGCAGAACATCATATGAATATATCACAGCTTTGACAGGTACTCTTGTGAGCGGCAACGTTTTTGTGCCCATCGCACCCACAACCTCTGCCGAAGAAGCAGTTATGCTTTTTGAAGATGGTGACGTTACGGCTATCTTCTATGAAAACGCTTATGCAGAAACCGCAAAGAAGATTTGCGAGCAGTATGATAAGCTCAAGGTAGTTGTTAACATGGGTGATGCTGCCTGGTTTGAAGATATCTATAACAGATTCGGTGCCGATTCTGAATATGCTCACCTTTCAGAGATTGAGCTTAACGAAAAAGACTGCGCTGCAATCATCTACACTTCAGGCACAACAGGTGTCAGAAAGGGCGTTATGCTCTCATCCGCAAACCTTATCGCAAACGTTACCTATCCCGAAATCACACTTGCAGACGATGACGTTTATCTTTCAGTGCTTCCCATGCACCACATCTTCTGCATCTCTTCCGACTATTTCAAGCCTCTGCTTGACGGTCTTACCGTTTGCCTTAACGGCGACATTTCAAATATCGGCAAGAGCCTTGCAATCTTCCAGCCCACAACAATGCGCCTTGTGCCCATGATTTGTGAAACTCTTATCAGAAAGGTTAACATCCTTCATAAGAGAATGCCTGACCTTCGCCCCAGAGAAGTTGCCGAAAAAGTTTTTGGCAAAAACATCCGCTGGGTTGCTGTTGGCGGCGCTTATCTTGGCCCCGGTCTTGTTGCTGAATATGAAAAATACGGCATTATGCTCCGTCAGGGCTACGGCATGACAGAAACCAGCCCCAAAATCACAACCGCTGATTTCACAGATTTCTGCAAGGATTCAAGCGGTAAAATTATCAAGAGCATCTGCGACGTAAGAATTGTTGACGGTGAAATTCAGGTCAAAGGCCCCTCGGTTATGATGGGTTATTATAAAAAGCCCGAAGCTACCGCAGAGGTATTCACTGAAGACGGCTACCTCAAAACAGGCGACCTCGGCAGATTCAGTCCCGACGGCAGCCACCTTTACGTTATCGGCAGAAGCAAAAACCTTATCATTCTCTCAAACGGCGAAAACATCTCTCCCGAAGAGCTTGAGAAGAAGTTTGTTGACGAAAAGGTTATCAAAGAAATCATCGTCAGCGCCGAGAATGACAGAATTGTTGCAGAAGTTTTCCCCGACAATGATTTCGCCGCTGCACTCGGCATTGAAAACGTTGAGGAATATCTTCTTGAGAAAATCAAGGAAGCCAACAAGGGCGAAAAGGTTGAGCGAGAAATTGCTTCTCTTAAGCTCAGAGAAACCCCCTTTCCCAAAACAACAACAGGCAAAATCAAGAGAAAAACAATCACATATTGATTTTACAAACAAGAAAGGATACGATGAAAAATGTTTGATAAAGTTGTTGATATTATTCTTAATTACGTTGAGCCCGATGACGCAATCACTCCCGAAACAAACATCAAAAGCGGTCTTTGCATGTCATCCTTTGACCTTGTTTGCCTGAGCGATGATATCCACGATGCTTTCGGCGTTGTGCTCACCGCTGATGATTTCAGAGAATGCGACACAGTAGGCAAGCTTGTTGCTCACATCGAAAGCTCTGCAAACTAAATTTAAAAATTAAAAAAGCAGGCAGTTCAAAGCTGCCTGCTTTATTTTTTTCAATCAGTTAATTAACGTTAGCCTTTTCGCTGTAATAATGTTCAACGTTTGCAACACCGTCAGAGCCGATTGTTATTGTTGTGCCGCCAAGAAGACCGTCGGCATAATAGCAACCGTAACCTGTTTTAAGAGCATATGTGAGTCTGATGCCCTCATAAACAATCTGGAAGTTGTTTACGTGATCGTGGCCAACAATCATATTCTTTGTGCTGCCAAGCTCTTTGCAAACGCCGAAGAAGCCGTTGTTAACAGGTGCGCTGTAAATGCCCTCGCCGTTTGTGCCCTGTGCATCGGGTGCAAGTTCGGGTGCAAGAGTGCCGAGCTCTTCGCTGCCAAAGTTTTCTTTCCATGCATCTCTGTATTCATAAACGGGAATATGCATAATAACCGTGCTTTCAACAGTTTTGCCTTCGATAGCTGCAATACCGTTAACAGCCCACTTATACCATTCAATCTGGTTATCCCAAAGATGGTCATAGCCGTTGACGATTGAACCGTCTTCTGCAACGTGGTCTGCATTGTTATGAGTATCCATCATAAACAGAGTATGAATGATTTTTCCGTTTTCCGTAACGTTGATGATATAGTTACCGTAGCCCATATCTTCGGGGCCGAATTCAAAAAGGCAGTTTTCAGCTTTGCTGAGAAGATATGCTGCCCAGAATTCGCTGACGCAACGCTGTCCGTCGTGGTTACCCATTACAGGTGCCCAGGGAATACCGTAAGCATCAACCTGCTTGATAAGCTCGATATAAGCCATTGTGCCCCAAGCGTTGTCGCCCGAAAGAGTGATAAGATCGGGGTTGATTTTTTCAACAAGCTCGTCAATAATCTTTGCGGATTCTACACCAAGTTCGGCATAAAGCTCATTATCGCTGAGCTGAACGTCAGCAAGATTAAGAACAACGAAATCCTTGTTGGGATCTTTTTCAAGCTCCACGCAGTAATCAGCAGTGAACTCATCTGTTGCCGACCACTCTGTGAAAAACGAGCTTTCACCAAAGTTAATCACATATGCCGCCATGGGTGAGAGAATCTGTGTGAGTGCAAGAATGCCTGAAATTATCAGTTTAAGAATTGCCATTTCGCTACCTCCTATGATTTATATTCATTGATTATACAGCCAAAATCTGCAACTGTCAACGAAGCAGGTAAAAAATATGATTTTTCACAAAAGAAAAAACGGCTTACATCGGTTTTTAGCCTTGTAAGCCGTTTAATATTATGATTATATCTCCGTCACAAAATTACGAATTATTCGGGAATGCCGTAGTTTTCGATAACGTAATCCATATCCTTATCGCCTCTGCCCGAGAGATTGATAAGGATTGAGCCCTTATCCATTGTTTTTGCAAGCTTCATGCCGAATGCAACTGCGTGTGAGCTTTCGATGGCAGGGATAATACCTTCAAGACGGGAAAGCTTATAGAAAGCATCAATGGTTTCTTCGTCATTGATAACGTCATATTTAACTCTGCCGAGTTCCTGAAGGAAAGCGTGTTCGGGGCCTGATGAAGGATAGTCAAGACCGCTTGCAACCGAATAAACGGGTGCGGGCTCACCGTTTTCGTCTTTCAGCATAATGCTGTTGAAGCCGTGCATAACACCCTCTGTGCCGTACTTAAGGCTTGCGGCGTGGTCGCCAAGCTTGGGACCTCTGCCGAGAGGTTCAACGCCATAGATATCAACGGGGTCGTTGAGGAAGCCTGCAAAAAGACCTGCCGCATTTGAGCCGCCGCCAACGCAGGCAACGATTGATGAAGGCAGATGACCTGTCATTTCAATGAACTGCTCTCTTGCTTCAATGCCCACAACGCTCTGGAAATCACGAACCATCATCGGGAAGGGATGAGGGCCGAGAACCGAACCGATGCAATAGATTGAATCCTTATATTCCTTGCTGTATGCATCAAATGCAGCGTCAACAGCTTCTTTGAGTGTCTGCAGACCGTGAGTAACCTCAACAACGTTTGCGCCGAGAATTTTCATTCTTGCAACGTTGGGAGCCTGCTTTTTGATATCAACAGAACCCATATAAATATCACATTCAAGACCGAAATAAGCGGCGGCTGTTGCAAGAGCAACACCGTGCTGGCCTGCGCCAGTTTCGGCAATAACCTTTTTCTTGCCCATATATTTTGCAAGAAGAGCTTCACCCATGCAGTGGTTGAGCTTGTGTGCACCCGAATGGTTAAGGTCTTCACGCTTTGCATAAAGCTGAACCTTGCCGCCAAGAGAATCCGAAAGTCTTTCAAGGTGTGTCACGGGTGTGGGTCTGCCCTGGAATTCTTTTCTGATTCTGCGAAGCTCTGCGATAAACTTTCTTGACTGGCAGATTGAATAATATGCTTCTGTGATTTCAGCCATAGCTGCCTTGAGTTTATCGTCAATATAAACTCCGCCGTATTTGCCGAAATAACCGTTTTTATCGGGATAATTGTTAAAATAAGTGTCAAAATCAACGCCGTTAAGTTTCATTGTTTTTTCCTCCGTATAAATAAGATGATGTGAGATTGGTTAATTCAAAAAGCCAAGCCCCGCCATCGTTTGGTCAATAAAATCATAGTTAACACCTTCATTTTAAAATAAAAAAACGCCCTTGACAGTTTTTTCTGCCAAGGACGAATAAAAAGCTTTATCCGTGGTGCCACCTTGATTCGCCGCAAAAAAGCGACGCACTTTGCGGAATACTATCATATTCCCGACAACTGACGCGTGCCAAACGTTGCAGAATACTTTGCCTGCGCATTTCACTGCACCCTCTGCGGCCCATTTGATGAACTGTTTTTCGCCCGATTCTCAGCAACACGGACTCTCTGTGGAAGCATATTTCACCTTTACTCCCGCTTCAACGGTTTAATTAAGTTTATCACAGTATTTTTTTCTTGTCAACAGATTTATTTTAATTTCCTTTTGACAAATATTTCTGCGGAACACATTTTGCTCGCGGGAATATACTGATAACAAACGGACAGGCGCAGTTGAATTTTTTGCTCCCCGATTCAAAAATTGCGTTTAATTTGCGCAAAGCCTGCCAAAAATAGAATTGTAAATATCAACTGACGGAGAGTGATAACATTGACCGTTAAACGGGGAGAAATCTATTATGCCGATTTAAGTCCCGTAATCGGCTCGGAGCAAGGCGGCACAAGACCCGTTCTTATTGTTCAGAATGACGTTGGCAACAAATTCAGCCCAACCGTGATTGCCGCCGCCATAACAAGCCAACGCTTCAAAACAAACTTACCTACCCACATAAAAGTTAATGCCGACGGTTGCGGTCTGGCAAAAGATTCGATTGTTTTGCTTGAGCAGGTGCGCACGCTTGACAAAAAGCGTTTGCGCGAAAAAATGGGAATTCTTGATGACAGCGATATGCTTCGGGTTGACAGAGCCTTATCTGTGAGCCTAGGAATAATTGCGGAATAAACAGAGGGGACTGCAATGCAGTCCCTTTTATATTATATATAATTTTATTACATTAATTATTCTTCGTCTTCTTCGGTTGCGGGCTCATAATCGGGGTTATAATCCATCAGCTCGGGAATATCCTCAAATGCCTTTTCTTCAAACATTGCTTCATCAATATCGTTGAGGTCAATAACGCCAACAGCGTTTGCATCTTCTGCATTAAGCAACTTCTTGCCCTTGGCAAGCTTATTCTCTATGTTTTTGGCATCGCCGATGCGCATAACCGCACGTTCATCGCAAATCACATAGATATCACCGTCGTCAAAACCGATAAGGTTGATATCTTTGATTTTGCTCTCTGAAACAGCTTCATAAACCGCTCTGATTTCTTCATAAGCGGCATCGGTTTCTTCCTTTTCACCAAAACTTAAAAACTCACCTGTTTTGGCTTTTTCGGGAATATACCCCTCAATGGGGATTATTCCCTCGGGAGCTTCTGTTGAAAACTCAACAACTTTGAACGATTGGTTGGTCAAAGCGTAAGAGCCGTTTTTACTCTCAACCGCATATGAAATTTCTTCCGAATCCTTGTTCTGATTCATTAAATAGGCATCATATTCATCAAACTCGGGAATATCCTTGATATCGGAGGGCTTAAAGAATGCCTTCTTGGGAACGGAAAGATTGATTATGCCCGTCTGTGTAGGGTCGATTGTATCTTCCTCCGCAATAACGTTTTTGCCAAGCTCAATTTTCTTATCAACGTCTGCACTGTCACCAAGACGCATGGCAATACGCTCCTGATAAATCAGATAAATGTTGCTTCGCGACCTGACGCTGATAAGGTTGATATCATCAAGACCGCTGTTTGCAACCGCAGACGAAATATTCTTGATAAGATTGAGCGTTGCATCAACGTCTTCTCCGTCTTCAACAAAGCTCAAAGGTTTGCCCGGCTCTGCCGCAACGGGCATTGCACCGATAACAGGCACAACATTCTCGGGAATAACACCTGCAATTTCAAGCACCTTGAAATCGCGGTTGGTTATGGCATAAAGTCCCTCTGACTTTTCAACCGCATAAGCTTTATCGGTTGATTCAAGTCGGATAACGATTGTATCGGGCAATTTTCTCGTAAGTTGAACGTTGTTTGTATAAGGCAATTTGCTTTCAATATTAACTTTTGCCTCGTCAAGGTCTGCAAAGAATATGCTTTTACCCTGCGGAATGCCGCTTGCGGTTATGATTTCTTCTTCAGTATAGAGGGTTTCACCCTCAATTTTAAAGCCGTCAACTTTAAAAACGGCAAACAGGAGCACAGGGCTGAGAATAATGCATAACGCGAGCGCAAACGCTGCGATAACAATTGCCAGCCTGAAATTTCTCTTTCTTTTCAGTTTCTTAACCCTTGCCTGCCGCTCTTCGGGAGTCAGGCGGGTTTCTTTTATTTCTTCTCTGTCCATTTTTACTCCTGCAGGATTACCGATCTTTTTATATCCGCTCCCAAGCTTGAGAGAGTTTCTTCAAAAGCCTCGCAACCTCTGTCTATATGATAAATATTTTCAATTACCGTTTGTCCTTCAGCACCCGTTGCGGCAACCGCAAGAGCACTTCCGCCCCTTAAGTCGCAGGCTGTTACCCTTGCACCGTGAAGCTTTTTAACGCCTTCAACAACCGCAATGCAACAATCCTCAACTCTGATATCCGCTCCCATTTTAATCAACTCGGGAACGTGCCTGAATCTGTTTTCAAAAATCTTTTCGCTGATTATGCTTGTGCCGCTTGCCTTTGCGGCAACCGCCATAAAAAGAGCCTGTGAATCAGTCGGAAAGCCGGGGTAAGGCATCGTTCGCAAAAGTCTGACTCTGCGAGGTCTGCCAAAGCATTCCGCCGTTATTTCTTTGCCGTTAAAATCAAAACTGCAACCTGCACTTTCAAAAACAGGGATAACAGGCGCAAGATGTTCTTTTTCAACGTCTTTTATATTTATTCTGCCCCCTGCACAAGCAACCGCCGCCATAAAGGTTGAAGCAACAATTCTGTCTGGGATTATCCTGTGCTCGGCACCGCTGATTTTGCCTGTGCCCGAAATGCGGATAACGCTCTGCCCTGCGCCCGTGATATTCATACCGCATTTGTTAAGATATTCGGCAAGGTCGGCAATCTCGGGCTCTCTCGCGGCATTGGTTATAACCGTTTCGCCCTTTGCGCCGATTGCGGCAAGCATTATATTCTCCGTTGCACCAACGCTCGGAAAATTAAGCGTTATCTGCCTGCCGAAAAGTCCGTCGGGGCAGGCACAATCAAGCAGACCGCCCTCTTCGGTTATAACCGCACCCATTCTGCGAAGTGCCGAAAGATGCAGGTCAATCGGTCTTAAGCCTATCTCGCATCCGCCGGGTGCGCTGACTCTTGCTTCGCCGAATCTTGCAAGCAACGCGCCCAGAAAAACTATTGACGAACGCATTTCACGCATAAGACTGTCGGGAATTTCAAAGCTGTTTGCATCAGAGGAATCAACAATAACAGTATGTCCCCTGCACTGCACTTTACAGCCCGTATGCCGCAAAATTTCAATCGCCGCATCAACGTCTGTCAGCTTCGGACAATTATGTAAGATGCTCACTCCGCCCGTTGCAACTGTTGCCGCAAGAATAGGCAGAATGCTGTTTTTTGAGCCCTGCAGTTTAACACTGCCGTGAAGCTCTTTGCCGCCGTTTATAATAAGGTTTTCCATAATTCACGCTCCCGAAAAGAAACTCTGCTTCATAATATTCGGGATTGTGAAAAGTTGTGATTATTTTATGATTTCGCAAAGGTTAGCATAGATTCTTGCCGTTGCATCGATAAGAGCCATTTCCTTTGCGTTTTTGCCAATCTGTTCGAGCTTTGCTCTGTCTGCAAGCAAAGCATTGACTGCCTGTGTGAGCGAATCGGGAGTTAAATCCTTTTCTTCAAGAATTTCTGCCGCACCGTTATTCACAAGAGCCATTGCGTTATGGAACTGATGATTTTCGGTTACGTAAGGTGAAGGAATGAGAATTGAAGGCTTGCCGAGTGCCTGCAATTCGCTGAGTGTGCTTGCTCCCGAACGGCAGATTACAAGGTCAGCCGCAGGCAGACACTTGGGGATATCAATATATTCCGTTACTCTGACGTGAGGATTTGCTTTCAAATCAACGCCTGCTTCTTCAAGCTTTTCAGTAAACCAAGCACCGTTTTTGCCTGTTGCGTGAAGAAATACGCAATCATTGTCTTTATATTTGTTAAGGATAAGACCGAGAACGGCATCGTTAACGGGTTTTGCACCGAGTGAACCGCCCATTGAAAGAATGAGAGGCTTATCATCGGGGATACCAAGCTCTGCTCTTGCAAAATCCCTGTCACCCTTGAGCATATCGCCTCTGATAGGCAAGCCTGTTACAACGCAAGGATTCTTGGGGTTCATATACTGCTCCGCCTTATCAACGGTGAGCATAACTCTGTCAACCTTGCCTGCGAGGGCTTTGTTTGTTACACCGGGGAAAGCGTTCTGCTCGTGAATTGCGGTGGGAATACCCATTTTTGCCGCCATACGAAGAACGGGGCCGCTCACGTAACCGCCAAAACCGATAACGAGGTCAGGCTGATAATCCTTGATAATTTTCTTTGCCTGTGAGGATGATTTGAGAAGCTTTGAAAGCGTTCCGAGATTATGCTTGATTGCTTCGGGAGAAAAGCTTCTCCAGAAGCCGCTGATTTCAATTGTTCGCAGTTCGTAGCCGGCTTCAGGAACAAGCTTTGCTTCCATTTTATCTGCAGTGCCCACAAACACAATCTGTGCCGAGGGGTGCTTTTCTTTTATATAACCTGCAGTGCCGAGTGCGGGGTTGATGTGACCGCCCGTGCCGCCTGCGGCGATGAGAATTTTTTTGTTATCCAGCATTTTTCTTATTCCTTTCTCCGTTTCTTGAAACTGCAAGAACCATACCCATTTCTATCAGCAGAACAATCAGCGACGTGCCGCCGTAGCTGAAAAACGGGAGGCTGATACCTGTGTTGGGAACAGTTGCCGTTACAACCGCCATATTAAGCGCCGCCTGCAAGCCAACCTGGAAACTGATGCCCATTGCAAGCAAAGCTCCGAACTTGCTTTTTGCGCGCAGACCGATGATAAATCCTCTTGCAACAAGAAGAATAAACAACACAATAATGATGAGAGCTCTGAGAAAACCGAGTTCTTCGCAAACAATTGCAAAAACAAAGTCGTTCTGCGGCTCAGGCAGATACATATGCTTTTGCTTTGAATTGCCGAATCCCAGACCGAAAAGTCCGCCTGAACCGATTGCATAGAGTGACTGCAGACTCTGCCAGCCCGAGCCTCTTGCCTCTGCGGTTGTTAATTCTTCGCCTGTGAGAAGCTTGAGCCAGATTCTGATTCTTTCGCTGGCGTAGCCTTCAAGAAATTTATCGGCGTTAAACACAAATATAATCGCCGCAATAACCACAAGCGCACCTGCAAAAGCAAACCATTGCCACTTTATGCCGCCAAAGAAGAGCATTGCGCCGCCGATACCCAAAATAAGAAGCGTGCCCGAAACGTGATTTTCAAGGTAAACGAGTGCGCAAACAAAAAGAATGATAATCATATAAGGAAAAAGCATCCAGGCTTTTTTCTCAACAAGCTTATGGTTAAGCTCCATGCTGAACGCAAGATACATTATCAGCGCCAGCTTTGCAATCTCCGATGGCTGAAATGAACCGATAACAGGGATATACAGCCAGCGTTTGAATTCCTCTTTGCCCGCAACCTCAAACGGATTGATAAGAACAACAACCAGAAGCAGCAACGCAATTGCCATAATAACACCCGATGCATCTCTGAAAATATCGGGGTTTACAAATGAAACCGCAATCATCAGAATTACACCGATAATGGCAAAAACAACCTGCTTTTTGATGTAATAATAGGGGTCATATGCCGCACTTTTATCATACCAGGCATAAATATAGCTTGCCGAAAACATCATAACAAGCCCTACCGTTAATAGCGATATAACAAGCGCAAGGAAGGTTACGTCAAACGGAGCGGTTGAAAAGCAATCTCTGAGTTTTTTTCTGCCCTTAACCAAATCTCTGAGCGTATAAAATATACCGATGCGCTGTTTGAAAAACAGTTTAAGCAATCCTCTGTTCTCCTCTCTTTTATATCAGCCGAAATATCCTCCGAATTTCATCAGCGCAACTGCCGCTGCACCGCCGAGAATATTTACGGCACCGAAAACCGAAACGATTTTTTTCTCGCTCCAGCCACACATTTCAAAATGATGGTGAATGGGCGCCATTTTAAAAATCCTTTTTCCGCCACTCACTCTGTAATAAACAATCTGCAAAACGTCGGATGCGCCTTCGATAACGAAGACGATGCCTGCAGGCAAAAGAATCAGCGGACAGTTAAGACCGTAAGCCAACGCAACAAGCATACCGCCCAGAAACATTGAGCCCGTATCACCCATAAAAACCTTTGCAGGATTTTTATTCCACAGAAAGAATCCGATGCAAGCGCCTGCAAGAGCACTTGCAAGCATTGAAAAACCGAAAATGCCTTTAAGCGTTGCAATAACACCAAGCGAAATTGAGGTTATCACCGTCATGCCCGAGCAAAGCCCGTCAATTCCGTCTGTGAAATTAACGGCATTCACCGTTGCATAAATAATAACAATACCGAAAAACCAATAGAAAACACCCATATGAATCATTCCGCCAAAGGGAATAAACATATAAGGCATACCAATCATACCCTTGCTGATACTTATAAGATAAACAAGAGCAACCGCAAGCTGGGCAACGGTTTTCTGCTTTATGGTAAGGCCGAGGTTTCTGTGCATAACAACCTTGATATAATCATCGGCAAAACCGATAAGCCCAAAGCTCAGAGCCATCACAATACCTGCCCAGAGCTTTGTATATTGTGCCGTTGGGATAATACTGCCCGAAGCAACAATATCGCCGCCCATCAATTTATCTGTCACAACCGTAACAATCACAGCCGCCAACACACCGAAAACAAACATCAGGCCGCCCATTGTCGGTGTGCCCTGCTTTGATTTATGCCATTTGGGTCCGATATCAAGAATTGTTTGCCCGAATTTAAGCTTTCTGAGCCAGGGCACCATTGAAAAACCGATTATTCCCGTTGCGGCAAAGCCGATTATGCCTGCCATAATAACAGCAACGGAGGGTTTCATATATCAATCATTCCCTTCAAGAGAAGCGTATATTGAAAAGATAACGTCTTCAAGCTTCATACCTCTGCTTGCTTTGAAGAGAATTGCATCGCCTTGCGAAAGCATTGCACAAAGCTCATTTGAAAGCTCTGTTTTATCACTGAAGCTTTTAACGGTTTCAACACCGCCCATTGCCGCCTTTGCAGTTTCAAGCGAGCGTTCACCGTAAGTGAAAAGAACGTCAATTTTGTTTTCAGCCGCCTTTTTACCGACAGACGCGTGTGCCGTTGCACTGTAAGAGCCGAGCTCCAGCATATCGCCGATAACGGCGATTTTTCTTTTTGCGTTCATTCCGCCAAGCACGGCAAGAGCCGCCGCCTGCGAATCGGGACTTGCATTATAGCAATCCTCAATAAAAGTTATGCCGCATTTTTTAACAATTCTCTGGCGCATACCTGCAGGCACATATTTTTTGAGTGCCTCAAATGCATCCGCTGATTCAATGCCGAAGAAACTGCCTGCGGCACTTGCAGCAAGAGCGTTATAAACGTTGTGCTTGCCCGGAAAAGGAAGCTCAACTTTTGATTTGCCGTCAGGACAAACCGCATCAAAAGCAAGGTCAGCTTCACCGATTTCAATGTTTTCTGCGGTGAAAACTCCGCTTGTGTTTTCGATTCCGTAATAAGTTACGGGATGAGTGCCTGCGTTTGCGGTGATAAGCATATCATCGTCACCGTTAAGAATAACAGGTGCATCCACCTGCATGCCTTCAAGAATTTCAAGCTTTGCTTTGAGAATCCCTTCCCTTGAGCCAAGCATTTCAATATGAGAAACACCGATGTTGCTGATAACCGCTACGTCGGGCTTAACGGCGGCAACCATTCTTGAAATTTCACCAAAACCGCTCATACCCATTTCGATAACCGCCGCCTCGTGGCTTTCGTCAAGCCTGAAAAGAGTGAGCGGAACACCGATTTCGTTGTTGAGGTTACCCTCGTTTTTGAGTGTATTATATTTCACGCTCATTACTGCGTGAACCATTTCTTTTGTTGTTGTTTTGCCAACACTGCCCGTGATGCCGATAACAGGAATGTTGAAAAGGCTTCTGTAATAACCCGCAAGGTCAAGAAGTGCCTGCCTTGTGCTTTCAACAAGAATCTGATTTTCTGCAAGACCGCAGTCTTTTTCACAGATAACCGCCTTTGCGCCAAGCTCGATTGCTTTTGCGGCAAACTCGTGACCGTCAAAGTTTTCGCCTTTAATTGCTACAAAAAGGCAACCCTGCTCTATTTTTCTCGTATCCGTGCAAACGCAATCAAAACTGCCCTCAAGCGAGGTTGAGCTTCTGACTGCCGCCGCGGCATCTTTGAACGTTATTGATTTCATCAGATAACCTCCGACTTGCCCGAAAGAATTTCGGCAACAACTTCTCTTTCATCAAAATGGATTTTGCCGCTTGCAAGAATCTGATAAGTTTCCTGTCCCTTACCTGCAAGCACAACAATATCGCCTTCATTTGCCATTGAAAGCGCTTTGGCAATCGCCGTTTTGCGATCTCTTTCAACAACAATTTTGGAGATATGCTTTTTAACACCCTCGCAAATATCAGCGATAATTGCGTCGGGATCTTCGCTTCTGGGGTTATCAGACGTTATAACCGCAACGTCAGAAAGCTTTGCGGCAATGCCGCCCATAATCGGACGCTTCGTTTTATCTCTGTCACCACCGCAACCGAAAACGGTTATAACCTTGCCCTCGGTTATTTCTCTGACACAGCTGAGAACGTTTTCAAGACCGTCAGGCGTGTGCGCATAGTCGATAAGAACGGTGTAAGGCTTATCAGTGGGAACAACTTCCATTCTGCCGGGAACGCCGACGCAACTTGCAAGACCGTCAAGAACGCCCTTGAAATCCATACCCATTTCAACAAGGCAAACCGCCGCGCCCATTGAGTTATAAACAGAGAATTTACCGGGAACGGCAAACTTGACTCTGCCGATGTTTGAGTTGCTCACAAGCTCATATTTGACACCCGAAGATGAAATGCGGATATTCTTTGCCGAATAATCGCAGTTATCGTTATTAACCGAGAATGTTACGTTTTTGCAGGGAGTATCGGCAAGCATATATTCTGCCGCTTCATCATCGATATTGATAACCGCAAGAGATGAATTCTCAAAAAGCATATGCTTTGCGGCTTTATAATTTTCAAAACTGCCGTGATAATCAAGATGATCCTGTGTGAGGTTTGTGAAAATTGAAGCTTCAAAATGAACGCCCTCAACTCTTCTCTGGTCAAGTGCCTGCGAAGAAACCTCCATTGTGCAGAATTCGCATCCGCTTTCAACCATCTCCTTGAAAAGAGCAAAAAGATCGTAGCAATCGGGAGTTGTTAAAACTGCGGGATATTCCTTATCGCCTACAATGTTTTTAACCGTGCCGATAAGACCTGTTTTATAACCCATCGAATCAAGGATTGATTTGATAACAAAGCAAGAGGTTGTTTTGCCGTTTGTGCCTGTTACGCCGATGATGCGCAGTTTTCTTTCGGGGTGACCCCAGAAAGCGGCACTCAGACGCGCATAAGCGGCTCTTGTGTTTTCAACAAGAATCTGTTCCTCAAGACCCATATCTTTCTGAACAACAACCGCAACCGCGCCGTTTGCAAGAGCTTCGGCAGCTTTTGTGTGACCGTCAAAGCGTTTGCCCTCGATGCAGATAAAAATGCATCCCTCTGCAACCTTTGCGGAGTTATCGGTTATGAACAGAACTTCTTTATCTTCTGCCTTGCAGGCAACACCCAAATCAAGCAACAATTCGGAAAGCTTCATTTCTTTTTCCTCCTGGAATTATACGGTGAAAGCACACTAACCTGCGAAATCGCTGACACCCGTATTCGATTTAAAGTAAACGGTTATGGTTGAACCGTATTCAACTGTTTCACCCGGTGCTATGCTTTGCGAATAAGATATTATTTCGCCCTCATTCAAAGCATTGCCCGATATTTTGATATTCAAACCTGCCGACAGAGCATATTTATTCGCCATCGACAAAGTCATCTGCGTTAAGTCGGGAACTTCAACGGTTACCCTTTCGGCATCGTTATCTGTATAAAGAACGATGATACCGTTTTGCGGAACTGACTGGTTATAGGCAGGCATCTGGCTGATAACCTTTTCGCCATCGCCGACAACCTTAACCTCAAAGCCTTTTTCTTCAAGAAGAGCAAGCGCATCCGCCGTTTGCTTGCCGACAAGGCTGGGAGTGAGTGTATCAAGCTTCTCAAGCTCTTTATCGCTGTACTGTCTTTCAACACCCATATATTCAAGCGTTTTTTCAACAACCCGTGCCGCAACGGGAGTACAAATCTGACCGCCGTTAATCTGACCCTCGGGTTCGTCAACAAGAATAAGAACTGCGATTTCGGGATCGTTTGCAGGAGCAAAGCAACCGAACGAAGCAACGTATTCGCCGTCACTGCCGAGCTTCTGTGAAGTACCTGTTTTACCTGCCACTCTGTAGCCCGAAACGTAAGCATTCTTACCTGTACCGCTTGTAACAACGCCCTCCATCATATCGGCAACGGTTGCCGCTGTTTCTTCAGAAATAACCTGACGTCTGATATTAGGCTTTGTTTCGCTGATAACGTTGCCGTTTTCATCAAGCTGACGTGCAACAACGTAAGGAGTCATCAGATATCCGCCGTTTGCAACCGCGCTGATTGCAGTTACCATCTGAATAGGTGTTACCTGGAAAGACTGACCGAAAGATGAACTCGAAAGTTCAACAATACCCATACTGTCATATGCGTGGTAGTTAACACCTGCAACGGGAGTTGATTCTGCAGGCAGGTCAATGCCTGTTTTCTCGGTAAAGCCGAAAGCTTCAAAATATTCAAAGAATTTTTCTTTGCCCAGCGTCTGACCAACCGTGATAAACAGAGGGTTGCAGGAATTCATAAGACCGTGCTTCAGATCCTGTGAGCCGTGACCGTCACGGTCATGGCATTTGATAGTCCAATCGGCAACCTGAATTTTACCTGTGCAGTTATATGAGAAATTCTCATTGAGAACATTTTCTTCAATAGCTGCCGCGGCGGTTATGATTTTGAAAACCGAACCGGGCTCATAACTGTCGCTGACAATGAAGTTTCTCCACTTTGAATAGAGAAGAGCGCTTCTTGCCTCTGCTCTTTCTTTTTCGTCGGGATATTCTTTATAAAGCGCTTCTTCTTCCTCTTTTGTAAGCTCCTGCGGAGAGTTAAGGTCAAAGTTGCCCATACTTGCCATTGCAAGAATCGCACCCGTGTCAACGTCCATCACAACGCCGTAAGCGCCAACGCCCTTTGAATCGATATAAACCTGTTCAAGGCTGTCTTCGAGGTAACGCTGAATAACCTCATCAACCGTGAGAACAAGGCTTGTTCCCTGAACGGGATCATAAACCGTTTCGTATTCGCGGCTCATAACGTCGCTTTTGCCGTTCTGGGCGGTGATTATTCTGCCGGGGGTGCCTGTGAGAGTTGAATCATATTTGAGTTCAACACCGAGTCTGCCGATATCATCAGTGCCCGTGAAGCCGATAAGATTTGCGGCAAGATTGCCGTAAGGATAATATCGCTTCATATCGGGATCAATGCCGATTGCCGAGCTGTAATAAATTTTCTTTTCACTCGTAACAAGCTCGCCTTTTTTGTTTTCGGTTGTTACGGTGTATGAATAATACTGCGTCAGGAATTCGGCAACCTTTTCTTTTTCTTCAAGCTCAACCTGTCTTTTGAGAACAAGATAAGCATATTGGTTTCTGTTTGCCTTCTCTTTGATATCATCGAAATCAATGCCGATTATTGCCGAAAGCTTGCGGCAAAGGTCATTTTTGAAATCTTCATTTTCGATTTCGCTGGGTTTGATATAAACTTTCCAGACCGACGCACTTTTTGCAAGCACCGTTCCGTTTGCATCATAGATTATACCTCTTTCGGCAGAAATCTCCGTATCGTGAAGCTGGTTTTTCTCTGCCTGCTGCTTATATTGTTCACTGTCCACAAGCTGAATTCTCGCAAGGTTGATTGCAGTTGAGCCAAAAACCAGACCAACAAGAACCGCAAAAACCACAAACGCTCTTATGAACAATATTCTTCTGGGCGACATCTTAGCCAAATCTTACTCCCCCTTTGCCGACAACATTTTTCGACACTAAAATATCTTTTGTTTACTTATATAATAAAAAAATATAAACTGCCGTCTCAAAAATGCGCATAAAAATCTGCTCCGCAACCCGAAATTGCGAAAGAAATTTTTAAATCCGCCGTTATGAGACAGCCCTCAATTATTGTTATCTATATGCTTGTTGCACGGTTGCATATGCCAATTAAAGCAGACAAAAATCTCAATTCTTGTCTGCTTTAATTTCTCAGTTACAGAGCTCACCGTCTGCCATCACTACCTTGTCGCCATCCCTGTTTTCAAAGTAATGAATCTGGTAACGCTCCAATTTTTGCATACCCAATACCGAAACCGCATATTCATCCACCTTTTCGCGTGAAACAGATGAATTAAGCTGCATAACAAGCCTTGTGTTTTCGCTTTCGGCATCCTTAATCTGATCCGCAATCTGAACCGCTTCTTTTTCAAGCATTGCAAGGCTGATTCTTGAAAAAAGAACCGCACCGAACAAAGTTAAAAGCGTGACTGCAACAACGAAAATCTTGAGAGCGTGCACAGCAGATGCAACAGATTCCTTGCGAAGCTGTGACGCAGTCTTTTTTGTTTTAACAACCTGAGGCTTGCGAGCAGGTCTGACCGTTTCCTTTTGCACGTCCGGTGCATAAGCAGGCATCGCATAAAGCGAAAGGTCATAAGCCTCACTGCGGTTATAATCCGCCATACCAATCTCTCCTTTCTTAATAATTGAGCAACAATGTCAAAGTCATCCGACTGTTATATTTTTTCTGCTGTGCGAAGCCTTGCGCTACGGCTTCTCGGGTTTTCTTCAACCTCCGCCTTGCTTGGTGAAACCGCCTTGAACACTTTGGCTTTGGGCTTGTTTCCGCAAACACAAACAGGGAAGTTTCTGGGGCAGGTGCAACCCTTCGAAAGAGGTGCAAACGCCTGCTTGATTATTCTGTCTTCAAGCGAATGGAAGGTGATAACGCTCACTCTGCCGCCGGGCTTAAGGCACTCAAACATATTCTGTGCCGCTTCCCCCAGGCCGTCGAGCTCACCGTTAACGTAAATTCTGATTGCCTGAAAAGTTCTTCTTGCAGGGTGACCGTCACGCTTCGCCGCCGCCGGCATTGCCGATTTGATTATCTCCGAAAGCTCAAAAGTTGTTTCGATAGGTGAGATTTCTCTCGCTTTAACAATCGCTCTCGAAATTGACGGTGCGAATTTTTCTTCGCCGTAATCAAAAATAATTTTCTGAAGTTCACTCTGGCTGAGCGTGTTAACAACCTGAGCCGCACTCATACCCTCAAGACTCATTCGCATATCAAGAGGCGCATCATTATGGAACGAAAATCCTCTCGCAGGCTCATCAAGTTGATGCGAGCTGACGCCCAGATCAGCAAGAATACCGTCAACTGCATCAATGCCGAGTTTATCAAGAATACTTCTTATGTTAAAAAAGTTATCGTGAACAAGCGTTACGCACTCAAACGAACCAAGACGTTCTTTGAGCGTTGCAATTGCTTCGGGATCTCTGTCAATCGAAATGAGTCTTCCGCTCGTGAGACGCTTTGCAATTGCGGTTGAGTGTCCACCGCCTCCCGACGTACAGTCAACGTAAATACCGTCAGGCTTTATATCAAGGGAATCAATCGTTTCATTAAACAAAACAGGGATGTGGTGAAAGCCGCTTTTATTTTCGCTCATCAGGGCCTCCCTGTTGTGCTGTAGCTTATGCCGCTGAAATCAAAATCATCGTCCTGCTCAGCCTCTGCATTCCATGCCGCCCAGTTTTCGGGAGTCCAGAGTTCAACTCTGTTCATTGCGCCAACGGCAAGCACTTCATCCTCAAGACCTGCATAAGCCTTATAATCATCTTTAATCGAAATTCTGCCCGATTTATCAACCGTTACTTTTTCAACTCTGTCTGCAAGTCTGCGCTGAGCCGCCGCCTGCTTTTCGCCTGAAAAAGCGGAGATAACACCGTAGCTGAAGTTCGCCCATTCTTCTTCTGAAAAAAGGATAAGACAGGGTTCCTTGTGAATCGATTTCATAATGATGACCGTTTCACCGAGTTCTTTTCTGAATGACGGAGGAATCGCCATTCTGTTAACCTGATCAAATTTTCTTATTTCTTTACCTGCTAAAAGTAATGACAGAATGATTCCTCCCTTCTCCAAAATCCCCAAAAGTCCCCTTTTCGCACCTTTAGTACCCTTATTATATATTACTCTTTCGAGAAATACAAGTGTTTTTTTGAATTTTTTTGCAAAAATTTATGACTTTTTTTATGATTTTTCACCAAAAATATGCAGAGGCAAGCTCCCCGACGGGAACTTGCCTTTAAGCGGTCAGGATAAGCATATCTTCTGCGCTGATATCAGGCTGCAACGCGCAGTTGATTGCAAGCGCAGTAAGCTTTGCGGCACGCTCAACCATCAGATCAACTTCTCTCGGAGTTACCATCATCTGCACCGCATCATCGGGAAATTCAAGCACATCCGTGCCCGAATAATCCGCCACAAGAGTTGATGCGTCAACAACCGTCGGAACACCGATTGCAATAACAGGAACACCCAGCGTTTCTTCGCTGATTTCCTGTCTTGCATTTCCCACACCCGAACCGGGCACAATACCGCTCGTGCACATCTGCACCGTGTTTCCAAGCCTTGAAACACTTCTTGCCGCAAGAGCATCAACGGTTATCACGACATCGGGGCGAATTGTTTCAACTATCCCTTTCAGAATTTCACCTGCCTCGGCTCCCGTATCGCCGGTTACGCCCGTTGAAAAAGCGCTCACCGTTCTCAAATTCGAAAGACCCGTTTGCCGCAAAAGCTCACCTGTTATATGTCTGGTTGAGAATATCATCGAAGCACACTTCGGTCCGAGTGCATCGGGAGTTATTTTCGTGTTACCCAACCCTGCAACAAGCACACTTCCCTTTTCAGGCAAAAGACGACGTATCTCTTGCGTTAAAGCCTCAAGGCTGTCATCAATAAACTGTGCGTGCTTGGCAAACGGCGCAACCTCAACGGTAACGTACATTCCGATTGGTTTTCCGATAGCTTGCACTCCCTCTGTATTTGTCACCTCAATGCGGCTTACCTTTGCTTTTTTTGATCGGAAAGCTTCAATTTTAACGCCTTCTATTTCTGTTTTGCCTAAAAATTCGCACCTTTCAAGGGCTAAATCTGTTCTGAAATCCATATTTTCAAATACCTCTTGATTTTTGATTTGTTTTTTTGTATTATTAATTGAAAATATTTTTATAATTTTCAAAAAATTCCTTGCATTTATTGAAAAAATGTGATATCATAATCACCTGTATGAAGAAGGAGGTGTCGTAATGCCTAACATTAAATCAGCAAAAAAGAGAGTTATCGTTAACAAGACAAGAGCTGCAAGAAACAAGTCTCGCAACACCGCTCTTAAGACAGCTATCAAAAAGGCTCACGCAGCCGTTGAAGCTAACGCTCCCGAAAAGGAAGCAATTGTTAGAGAGGCTATCAAGAAGGTTGACCAGGCTGCTGCAAAGGGTCTTCTCCACAAGAACAACGCAGCTCACAAGAAGTCAGCTCTCGCTCAGCTCATTAAATAATTTGAGCTAAAGTTTTTTAGCAAATCAACCGCAGTTATTTTTAGCTGCGGTTTTGCTTTTTTCACAAGATGTTGTTTTTCCGACGATTAACGCATCTACCTGTTGACAATCATTTCATTATAATGTATAATAGTTCTATATTATAAACACGGAGGTCATAAAAATGAAGAAAGCTCTCAAAGTTATCGGCATCATCATCGCCGTTGCAGGCGTTATTGCAGGCATCTATTTTGCAGTTAAAAAGTATCTTGAAAAGAAGAATCAGGTTGCTGACAGCGAAGAAAACTACGTTTCTTGCTCATGCTGCGAAGCTGAAGCAGAAGCTGCAGTTCCCCAGGCTCAGTAATTCATTTTTTAAAAATATCCCCTCACCTTTCGGTGAGGGATTTTTTTGCGCCGAATCTAATTTTTAAGAATTTCTTAAATCGTATCGCTTGATATTGACAAAAGCTTTATTTAAGTTATCATTTTATTGAAAGTTATTTTTCTTTTGATTTTGTTGCGAGCGACGCAATAACACCGCAAATAACGGCAGCGGTAACACCGCCTGACGCAGCAGTGAATGCACCTGTCAGAATTCCGCTTGCTCCTTGCTCGGCAATTGCCTCACGCGTGCCTTTAGCAAGAGCATATCCGAATCCTGTGAGCGGCACGGTTGCGCCTGCACCTGCCCAATCAACGAGCGGACCGTAAACCCCTGCAGCACCCAGCACAACACCTAAAACGACAAAGGCAACAAGAATCTTTGCGGGTGTCATTTTGGTTAAATCAATCAGAATCTGACCAACCACGCAGATCAGACCGCCCACAACAAAAGCTTTTATCAAATCATAAACAATCCCCATTGGCAAACCATCCCCTTTATTCTTATTATTCCGCATAAAAACTATATATTCTGCCTAAAATTAAAAAAAGTATTGACAAAGTGCAGATAAATCAATAATATTTATAATGTGGTTTCCGGGGGGAAACAATAAATTAAAAGGAGTATTAAAATGGTATTTGAAAAAATCAAGAAAATCATCAGCGAACAGCTCGAGGTAGACCAGAGCATCATCACAGACAACGCTTCAATCACAGGCGATCTTGGCGCAGACAGCCTTGACCTTGTTGACCTTGCAATGTCAATCGAAGACGAGTTTGATATCGAACTTTCAGACGACGCTCTTGAAAAGATTAAGACAGTAAGCGACCTTGTTGCATATATTGAAGACAGAATCTAAATGATTTTTATAGCACCGCTCAAAGCGGTGCTTTTATTTTTGACATCTTTATATTATTTATGGTATAATATAATCAGCAAGGAGGATTATATTATGATTATCAAAAACGCAACCGTTTACGGCTCAGATTTTGAGCCGATTAAAACTGATATAAAAATCGAAGGCGAATACATAACGTCGATTGCTTCGCTCGATGAATGCGGCGAAGATTTTTCAGGCTGTGCAGTTTTGCCCGGTTTTATTGACATTCACATTCACGGATGCAATATGGCTGACACAACCGACGGCAATTCCGATTCAGTAGCCAAAATGAGCAAATGGCTTGCAACCAAGGGCATAACATCTTTCTGCCCCACTTCAATGACTCTGCCCGAAGACTTTCTTGAAAAATGCTTTGGATATGCCGCAGAATATATCGGCAAAGAAGAGGGCGCATATATCCACGGCATCAATATGGAAGGTCCTTTTATTTCACACGCAAAAAAAGGTGCGCAGGCAGGCGAATTCATCATTGCACCCAATTTCAATATGCTTAAAAAGCTAAACGATATCTGCCCCGTGAAGCTTGTTGATATCGCACCCGAAGCAGATGGCGCCGATGAATTTATTGAAAAAGCGAAGGAGCTTTGCACAGTTTCACTTGCTCACACTGCAGGAGATTACGCAACAGGCATCAACGCAATCAAAAAGGGCGCAAAACACGCAACCCACCTTTATAACGCAATGAACTGCCTCACCTCAAGAGAAGCAGGCATGGTTGGCGCAATTATGGACAGCGACAACGTTACGGCAGAGCTGATTTGTGACGGCATTCACATCTGCCCTGCAACTTTGAGAATCACATTCAAAGCACTTGGCGAAGACAGAACTGTTGTTATAAGCGATGCGCTTATGGCAGCAGGTATGCCCGACGGTGAATATATGCTTGGCGGTCAGAAGGTTTATAAGAAAAACGATTGCAGACTTGCAGACGGCACGCTTGCAGGCAGCATCACAAACCTTTTTGATGAATTTCATAATCTTCTCGGCTACGGAATCCCCTTCAGACAAGCTCTCAAATCTGTTTCAATCAACCCTGCAAAGGCTATCGGTGCAGATAAAATCACGGGCAGCATTGAAGAAGGCAAGCTTGCTGATTTGCTGATTACCAGCGAGGATTTCAAAGAAATCAAAGCAGTTTTTATTAAGGGAAAAAGGGTTGTTTAACCCATAAATGAAAGACAACTTGCAGAGAAAAAAGCACCTGTGAATACAGGTGCTTTTTTATGCATGTATATATGCGTAAGGGTTAAAAACTTTACTTTTTCGGCTTGTAAAGTGATTAACTTGTCAATGTGGAAAACCCCGTGGAAAATGTGAATAACTTCGGCTTTATTTTCTTAATTAGCATTATACTCGTAAAGTTATCCACTTTACGCTTCTTCTTTTTTCTTCTTTCGCATTATTTTATGCTGTATATGCAGAATATTGAGTGAATAACTTTTGCAAGTGAGGAAAATATTTCCTTCATATTTTGACATTATTCAATCACTTTATGCAGGCTGTTTTTGCAATTAAAAAAGCCGAAAACGAAATAATTTTGACCGCAAAATCGAAAGTATCTAAACATAAAATAACGTAGCAAAAGCGAGTTTGCGCTAAAGACAAGAAAAAGCCCCTGTTGCAATTTGCAACAGGGGCCAAGCTTATTTGTTGTTATAACTATTCAACAATTATGCAACAGTCTGAGCAGAGGGACCGTGAGTGCTCTGATTGATCTTGTCGGCTTCATTGTCGCTGTAGTTATAGTGGAGTTCGATAAGATTTGCGTCTTCTGCGTCAACAACACCGTTATGGTTAACGTCACCGGCTTCAAACTTGATAGCGCCCATACCACCGGCGGTGGGATCTGCTGCGTTGTTTGCGCCCTGAAGAACGTAAAGGTCGATAGCAGTTCTGTCTGTACCGTCGATACGAGTATCGCCGTTGATATCACCGTAGAGAACAGCATAGAATCTGAACTTTTCAAGGTTACCAACTGTGCCCTTGAAGAATGCGCCTGTGCCCTTACCCTTACCGGAATCTTCAACTGTAACGTTGTTACCTGCACCGGGATCGATTCTCATACCGATAACATCGATAAGGTCAAGGTTAATGCCTTCGCCTTCTTTGAGACCGAAGACGTGACCCTGTGTACGAGCTGCGCCGTCAGCTGAAGTCTTTTCTGTGAGGATACCTTCGATAGCGGGAACAACCTTGGGAACTGACTTATAAACGAGGTTGTTGATAGCTGTGAGAAGCTGAGCTGCTGCAGCGTCAACATCCTGCTGTCTTTCGCAGTCGATTGTCTTATCGTTGTAAACTACGAGAGCGTCTGCAAGTTCAGTGCCGAGAACGTCAAGTGAATCTGATTCATAGCCGAGTTCATCATGATCCTTGTTGGGGTCATCCATAACGCCCTGTGCAAAGTTGATGTATTCTTCAAGCTGTGTCCAGTCAGCGTCGCCGGTATATTCAACAAGCTTCTTATAAGTATCAAGAAGGTTCTCGAATGCATTAGTTACCATTGACTGTGTAAGACCTGTTGTCTGAATAGCACCTGTTGAAGCCTGGTTGAGGCAGTCAGCGTAGTCATAAGCCTTACGGAACTCATCATAAGTTGACTGAGTGTAAATCTTGGAGTAGTAGTAAGTGCCGTCATCCTTCATACCTGTGATCTTATAGTTACGAACCTTTGATTCGGTGTTCTTATAAGCGTTAGCGATATCGGTATGATTGAGAGCCCACTTAAGCATTGTTGTGTCGATCTTATTGCTTGTTCTTGCAGCTGCAGCTGCTTCATATACGTCAGAGATGTAATCGAACTTGTTATAGAGAGACTTTCTGTTGTGATACAATGTTGACATATAATCAACATATGACTTATACATCTGGTCGTCATTTTCCTGAGCATAAGTCTTGCTATCAGCATCGGCCATCGAAAGAGCCATAGGCGGATTAGCGTCAACGCCGCAACCAACTGTGTAAGCGCCGCTGATGAATCTGAATACGGGTCTTGAGATTTCGTATGTGCCTTCAGCTAAGTCATAAGTGAACTTATAACCGATGTCTGAGCAGAATGTTGTGATCTGACCGCGCTGAGTCTCCGAAAGACCTTCCCACTGAATTGAACCTGCTTCGTAGTTACCTTCTGAATCGGGAGTGATATCAAATACTCTGCTGTTGATTGCAAATCTTACGATATCTTCTGAATCGTGTTCATCGAGAACGATATTCTTTGATTCATCGTTACCGAGCTCAACAGCCATTCTGAGCTGTTCAAAGTTATCGGTTGTGTATTCAACAGGATAAAGCTGTGCATATGCATCGATGGTCTGATCGAGATATGTGTAGCTGCTGTAGGTTGAGCTGTCTGATGTGTAATAGGGAAGCATTGCTGTGGGAACGCCGGGCATATCGTCAACAGGGAAGCCGGGGTCGGTTACATTGCCATCAGCATCTGTTGTTGCTGCAACGTAATCGGAGTCTGTTTCGCTGATTACGCATCTGCCGTCGCCGTTTGTATCAAGCAGATCTGCTGAGTAAAGTCTTGTCTGAATGAAATATCTCTGCCATTCAGCATAAGCATTACCGAGATCATTTTCAACGAATGAATGATATTCGCCTACAAAGTCTTCAGCCTTGTTAAGAGCCTGCTTAATGTTATGGTATGAATAGGGAGTTGTTTTCCAGTCTTCAACAGCGTAGAATCTGTATTCACCGTTTGAATACCATGATGAATAGTCTGTTACGCTGGGCATATCCTCATACTGAACCCAGGGTCTACCTTCTTGTCTGGGATTGATGTGAGAATATTTGAAGTCTGTGAACTTTGAATAACCAACGTCACCCTGAATACCGTCAACAGTTTCAGAAACATGTGATTCTGTTGCACTGAGGTAATAGTCATTCATTGTATAAACAGTGTATACGCAGATTTCATTACCTTCTTCATCAAGGTTGCCTGTGCCTTCTTCTTTAATATACTGAGTCTTTTCGTTTGTGATAGCAGCTTCAGCTTCTTCAACTGTGTTATAAGTTGCGCCTCTGACTGCGTTAACGTCAGATCTGAAGGTTTCGATATAAAGCTCGAGAGTTTCAATGCCGTAAACGGTCATATCTGTGCCGAGCCAGTTGCTATCAACAACGTCACCGGCTGCGCCGATTTCCTTATCATAGGGCTTATCATAAGTACCGCCCATGACGAGAGGAAGAATTGTGATAAGAAGCTCATGCTTATAGGTATCAAGAGCGATAAGGAGCTGACTTACAAGCTTGGGAAGAGAACCGTTATCAGGGTCACCTGAGCCGCCAAGAAGAGCATCGAGAGAAGTGATTGACGTGTTGTTAACGAAAACGTTTACAACACCGTTGGCGTTAGCGCCTGTTCTTTCTGCATTAACAGGAAGGAGCATGGGAGTGCCGTTGAAAACAAGAGCGAGAACACGGTCAACAACTCTGAGAATTACGGTGAGAGCAGGCTGATGAAGCTCGCCGCTTTCATCGGGGTTAACAGAGAAGAGACTGAGAATACCCTGAAGGTCAAAGTGGAGAAGGTTGTTAAGAAGCCAACCGTTGAAAAGGTCGAATGAACCGGTAATGCCGGGAAGCCATGATGCAGGGATAAGCTTAAGGAGTGTGTTATCAAGGAAAGTATAGATAGCATCCCAGTTAGGACTTGCATTGGGTGTTCTTGTTGCAAAGTCGCTGTAGGTCTGACCGATGAGGTCGTTGAAAGCGCTAACCCAAACACCGTTGCCTACAAACTTACCTGTTGCGTTGTCAAATTCACCAACAAGCATGGGCAGATATTCATCAGCAGCCCAGAGAAGGAATTCAGTTATGAAGCGTTCAAAGGTTGTGCCGACTTCTGTGAGTCTTTCAGCATCGTCGAATGTGAAGACAGCGTTGAGATAGAAAGCTGCAACCGCTGCGCCGATCTGAAGAGCACCTGTGGGAACTTCAATACCGTTCTTAACTGTGTAATAGGGAATGGGGTCAACTGTTACGCCGTTTGAATCTGCAACGGGAGCGATACCGCCTGTCTGATGGTAAGCATCAAGTCTTGCAAAAAAGTTACCTTCGGGAAGAGTGGGAGCTGCAAGAGCTGCCATTGCATAAGCAAGAACTGAGGGGATATCTGTTGTCCATTCAGGCCAGTAGCAACCGTCGATAAGACCGTTAAGAAGCATCTTAATAAGGCAAGCATAAACGTTATCGGTTGTGATAACGTAGTTTGATCTGATAAGAGAAATGTTTCTGTAATCAGATGCGCCTACGTCAACGGTGTTAACGGGCTTGTTATTTGAGAGATAGTTATAAGCTGTGGGGACGCCTGTGTTGGGATCCCATTCAGTTGCATAAAGAACTTCGCCTGCTTCATAGGTGAGATATGTTTCACCGATAGCGTCGGGGTCAGTTGCATCGCAGCTTACGTAGTAGCCTGATGCGTTTTCTTTATAGAAACGAACTTCGTTGAGTTCATCTGCTGTGTAAGCAAGCTCTTCTGCACCTTCAAAAAGATCGCCGCCGATAAGGCCGGGAAGAAGGTTGATTGCAAGACGGGCAAGGTCACCGAGAAGTGACATGAAGTTATCTGTGAGACCGATGCCATAGAAATCGATTTTGATGAAGGTGTCAAGACCGCCGCCATCGAAGAACCAAGTCATAAGAGCATTGATCTTGCCCATGGGAGTTGCGTTCTGTTCTTCTGTATATTCAAGGTTGGGAGCACCGTTCTGCTCTGCAAGTGATTCAACAGCACCGAGGATGGTGTTGAACATCATATCCTGAAGAAGTGCGGGGTCGCCTTCGGGATACTCCTCTGTGATTTCAACGCCAACAAGGTCACCGATAAGTTCTGCGAGCATTGTAGCAACTTCACCTGAAAGGAAGCCCTGAATAACGTTTGAAACAAGCTGATAGAAGCTCATTGTTTTGGTTTCGAGAACGCCGTCGCCGTCTCTGTCAACCTGAATCTGAACACCCTTGAGGTTTGCAGCACCGGGCTGGTTTGCAAGACCGGGGATAAGGGGCTCTGCATTTGCGCCTGCAAGCGAGTTAGCACCTGTTGCGCCTGTTTCGCCTGTGCCTTCAATGAGAAGCCAGTTAATCATCTGCTGAAGACCGTCATCGATGGGAGTTGATGTATCTGTGGGAAGAGCCTCTGCATCGCTGTCAACAAGAAGCTGATAAACAGTGAGCTTAAGGAAACCGGGAAGGTCGTTGATCATTGCAGGAAGCATATCTGCAAGAAGACCGAAGTCGAAAGTACCTGCAACGATATTTCTTGCTGCTTCGTTAAGCTCAACGTTGAGCCAGTGGATGAGCATCTCAATAATTTCAAGGTCGTTTGTACCGCCTGAATAGTTTTCTGATCTTTTACCTCTTCTCTGTGTGTGGTCAAGTGTTTCGTGAGCACCGTCAAGACCCTTAGATTTGAGAAGGTCACCGAGAAGACCGAGACCTGACGCGAGTGAACCGAGCCAAGCACCGTCAAGCTCTGAAAGAGCAAGGTCGAGCGACTGAATTGCATTGTCAATCGAAGTGAGATCGATAGTCCAGTCGATGTCTTCAAGGTTAACACCAGCGAATTTAAAAGTGCTAGCGCCGATACCTGTCAAATCGAGCAGGTTGAATTTGAGGTTTGCCTCGCCGAGAAGTTCGTCAACCATATCAAGGAGCCAGCCTGCGCCCTGGTCAGCTGTGAAGTAGAACTTCTGGTTTGAAGCAATTTTGGGGACTGCGTAAGCATTACCGGGAAGCATCTTTGCATATGCGGGCAAGAAAGCTGCCGACATAATCATAAGAGCTGCCATAAGCACTGCCAAAAGTCTTTTTGCTTTTTTCATGTTTTTGCACCTCCATAGTGATTGCGGTTAAACCGCTTTAGCCCTCAGACGAGGGGTAAGGCATAGAATGCCATATCTTACGTTATTTAATTTATAAAGAAGATTTTACGAATGGTCTGCAACTTTTTAAACATTTCGTAAATAAATTATGAACAAATTGTTAACAAGCCGTTTTTTTGTTTACATTAAACAAACAATATTTTACGTTATTGTTAACAATGCACAAAGGAAATCAGCTGGCAAATTTTGTCAAAAATCACTGCCCCCGACCTTTCAAGACGCTCGGGATGCTCGTGACCGCTCGTTAAAAGCACGCAATCCGCACCGATTTGCGCCGCCATTTCGGCATCGTGTTCAAGGTCACCAACCACCAGAACTCGCTTTTCACCGTCACTCTGTGCAAGGTAAGCACGGGCTCTTTCTATCTTGGAATCCGCCTTGAAATCCGCCGCGCCAAGCACCGCTTCGAAGCAATCATAAACGCCGTATTTGCGTGCATTCTCACAAAGTTGAGCATTATTTGACGATGAAACAATTGCCTGATGAATGCCTGCCGCCGCAAAATCAGCTATCGCCTGCTCTGCACCCTCGGTCAGCCCGCAATCGGCAAGATGACGCATATAACCTGCGTTATATTCAGCCAAAATTGAAGGATAATCCTCTTTTTCAAGGTCAAAAACCTGCTCATAAAATCGGATTATCGGCGTGCCGATGCACTCCTTATAGCGGTTGATATCCATCGGCGGCTCTCCCCTTGCGGCAAGCATATCGTTAACACTCGCAAGCGATGCTCCGATATCATCAAGCAAAGTTCCGTTCCAATCCCAGATGATATGAGTATATTTCATTGGCTTCACCTTCCTGTTGAAATTTGATGAAGAATCGTGGTAAAATGGTATTATGATAATGTTTTTATATTACAAAGTTATATAAACAGGTGATAAAATGAACACTTTTGAGAAGATTTATGAGGTGGTTAAATCCATACCAAAAGGTAAGGTTGCAAGCTACGGCACCGTTGCTCTGCTTGCAGGCAACCCCCGCTGGTCACGCGTTGTTGGCTATGCTTTGCACGTTAATCCTCAACCGGGAACCATCCCCTGCCACCGCGTTGTTACCAAAAACGGTGAGCTCGCAAAAGCGTTTGCCTTTGGCGGCGAGAATATGCAACGCACCCTGCTGACGGAGGAAGGCATTGAGTTTCTCTCCGACGGCAGAGTGGATATGAGCCGATTCAGTTGGCACGATATATAATGTTTTTATAAAGTATTAAGCAGGCAGAACCGTTCCGTCATCAAGAATTGAAACACCCCGCGGTTCATAGCTTTCAATTTTTTCATAAAGAGCACGCTTCTCTTCAACGGTTTCGTAACAACGCACCTCACCGTTTTGCTGGATAAGCGGCATAAACAAGGTCTGAACGTTCATTTCGCCATCGACGCGAAGAGTGAGAATGCCCGTTTCGGATGCATAATTGGAAAACCAGAAGTTGCTCATACTGTAAATTACAGGTTTGCCGTTATAGAATTCCATACCCTGAAGGCAATGCGTGTGTGCACCGACAACCGCATCAACACCTGCATCAATGTATTCGCGTGCCATTTCTTTCTGCGCAGTTTCAAGCTTCACGGATTTTTCCGTTCCCCAATGAACGTAAGCAATCAGAATATCACATTGTGCGTCGGCTTCTTTGATAGCTTCAATGAAGTCGGCGCTTTCATATGTGCCCATAATTCCGGGAGTATTTTCAGTTGCAACGGGTGTGAAATAAACCTTTTCTGCCCTGCTGGCGGCAACGATGCCAACCTTGACACCGTTAATGATGAAATATTGTGCCTGCCTTGCTTCATCAAGGTTTCTGCCTGCTCCGACGTAAGGAATTCCCGCCGCAGTAAGGCAATCAAGCGTATCTGCAAAGCCATCTTCACCAAAGTCATAAACGTGGTTGTTTGCAAGCGAAACTATATCTGCACCAAGGGTTTTATGGATTTCAACAGTTTCGGGCGAAGCCTGAAAAGTCCAGGTTTTGCCTTCAAGCGCACTGCCCCTTGTGCCGATTGAAAATTCATTATTTATCAGCGTAACGTCGCTGTTTCTGAGTTTATCAAGCACCTCGGCATCAAAGCAATTTTCAACGCCGCCAAGCTCTTTGGCACGAATCATCGGCGCATTGGTAGGGTCATAATTGACGTCACCGACAAAAGAAACGTCAAAATAAGCCTTGCCGTTATAACCGTAATCTCTGACGTTTTCGGCATTAACGGTGCCGTTTGCCATATCCATATTAACAATCAGCGAATAACCCGTCACTTTAAGCCAGGACGTATCGGCATAAGTGCCGTCATCAACCTGCGAAACAAGCTGAGCAACCTTTTCTTCACCGATTTTTTCAAGCATACCAACTGTTACGCTCTTGCCCGATGCCGCCGAAAGCTTTTGTGCGGCAAGCTCAAAATCATAATTCTGTTCCATAACGGGCTGATAAACGGCAAGCGTGCCCCTGCCCTCAACTCTGCATCCGCTCAGAAGCGTTGCAAGCAAGGCAATTATCAGCAAAACCGAAATTTTTCTTTTCATTTTATTCCTCCGACTCAAGCTTTGCCTTAAGCTCAATAATTTCAAGCAATTCAAGGCTGACATTTTTCATATAATCAAGAATTTTTTCATCTCTGATAAGATAGCGTGCCGCCATACGCACCTGACGCACAAAAGAAGGGTCGATCCTCTTGGATGAGCGGACTATCGGACACATTGTTGCTCTCGGGTCACGTATAACCTTGATTTTTGTTTTGCCGTCTTCCTCATACACAAGAGGAAACAGCGGAAAAATTCTGCAGGCAAGAGGTCTTTCGGCTCTGTCGCACTCGCCTGAGCAGATTACCATAGGATAACCGTAGTTTCCCTCGGTTTCACAAACCTCAAAACCCTCCTTGTTTGCAAAGAGCTCCTCTTCGTATGGGTAAAGCCACATACCTTTACAGTCACCCCTGCAGCAAAGGCCGTCACAGAGCCTGCCGCAATTATAGTATCCGAGGGGTGTTTCGTGGTATAAACGCTCATAAGCTTCTCTTAATTCGGAATTAACAGGTTTCATCATTTTTCGCGTTTTCCTCTTTCGTTTTTCTTTATATATCAACAGTTTCGGCAATATGTAAAGTTCGGTTTACATAGCACTGTTTTTGTGTTTTCAGAATTATTTCTCGTGAAATTTGTGTTTGTATCTACTCATATAAATTTGCCCGACATCCAGTCGCAACAAGAGTGTTTTATGTAGTGTGTAAAGTATAATAGCTTTACATTAATTTAGGATTTGAAGCCGTTTCAGCAGAGTAAATCTGCGCTGTTTGATGCTGATTTGCTTGCTTTTTTTCTTCTGAAAAGATGCATTGAAGCGCAATATATATATTCTAATATCAAACGGCAAAAATATCAAGTTTTTCTTGAAAATAACTTTATTTTCGCCATATATTATGGTATACTGTTATTTAATAATTTATATGAGGTGTTCCGATTATGAAAAGACAAAGCGGAATGCTGATGCACATTTCATCGCTCTGGGGCGATTATTCCATCGGCACTTTCGGCAAAAACGCATTTGAATTTATCGATTTGCTTGTTGACTGCGGTTTTTCACTGTGGCAGGTGCTTCCTTTCACGGTGACCGACGAATACAATTCACCTTATAAATCATTCTCCGCTTTCGGCGGCAACCCCTATTTTGTTGACCCCGAAATCCTTTTTGAAAAAGGCTATATTTCAAAATCAGACCTTGATGCCTGCAAGCAGAACACTCCCTATTCTGCCGAATACAAGCGACTTGGTTCAGAGAGAATGGCTCTGCTTCGCAAAGCTTATAAAAATTGCGGTGATACCGCTGAAGCAGAAGAATTCATTGCCGCCAATCCTCGCCTTGAAGCTTTCTGCAAGTTTATGACTCTTCGCGAGCAAAACGGCGGTAAACCTTGGCAGGATTGGAAATCTGACACAGTAACAGACATTGAAACTCTTGGCATGTGGAAATTCATTCAGTATGAATTCTTTACACAGTGGGCAAAAATCAAAGAATATGCCAATTCCAAAGGTGTAAGCATAATCGGTGATATTCCCATCTACGTTTCAGACGACAGCTGCGACGTTTGGGAAAACAAAGAGCTTTTTCAGATTGATGAAAAAGGTTATCCCACAAGGGTTGCAGGTGTGCCGCCCGATTACTTTGCAGAAGACGGTCAGCTTTGGGGCAATCCCCTTTATGACTGGGATGAACTCAAAAAAGATAACTATGGCTGGTGGCGCGAGCGCATCAACCACGCGCTGACAATGTTTGACGGCGTGCGAATTGACCATTTCAGAGCAATTGAAGCCTATTGGTCGGTTGATTCCGAAGAAAAAACCGCCCGAAACGGCATCTGGGTCAAGGGCCCCGGTATGGATTTTGTTAATGCCATCAAAAAAGGTAACGAAGATAAGCTCATCATTGCCGAAGACCTTGGCGATATCACCGACGAAGTGCGCGCGCTTGTTGACAAAAGCGGCTTCCCCGGTATGCGAATTTTTCAATTCGGCTTCCTTGACGACGGCGACAGCATTCACGCACCGCACAACTATATAAAAAATTCGGTTGCCTATTCGGGCACACACGATAACAACACGCTTTTCGGATATCTTTGGGAAAGCGACGATAACATCCGAAACAGAACGCTTGAATACTGCGATTTCGGCGGCGGCGATTGGGGCGGTGCAACGCCCTTGCTTCTGCGTCAGGTTTTCGCCTGCGTGAGCGACATTGCGATTATTCCCGTTCAGGATTTTCTGATGTACGGTTCGGACACAAGAATCAACACACCAGGTGTTGCTGACGGCAACTGGAGCTACAGAGTAACAAAAGAACAGCTTATGAATGCCGACAGAGAATTTTTCAAGAAGTTGAACAGAATTTATAAGAGATAAGGATTAAAGATGAAGAAAGAGTTTTTTGCATTTGACGAAAGAATTAAAGAAGCATCAAAAAAAGCACTTGCAAAGGCAAGCGTTATGTTTGATGAAATTGAAGAAATAACCGAATATAACCAGCAGAAAGTGCTTGCAGCTTTCATAAACAACAACGTTTGCGAAGCTGACTTTTCGGGCACAACGGGTTACGGCTACGGTGACAGAGGCAGAGAAAAGCTTGACAAAATCTATGCCGAAGCATTCGGTGCCGAAGAAGCGATTGTTCGCCACACCTTCACCTGCGGCACACACACGCTTGCAGTTGCCCTTTTCGGTATTCTGCGTCCCGGTGACACTATGCTTTGCGTCACGGGCACTCCCTATGACACTATCCACAGCGTTATCGGTCTGAGCGGAGAAGGAATGGGTTCACTCAAGGAATTCGGTGTAAGCTATGCGCAGGTTGACCTTAAGGCAGACGGCAGACCCGACCTTGACGCTATCAAGGAAGCCGTTAAAAGCAACCCCAGAATGGTTTATATTCAGCGTTCAAGAGGCTACAGCCTTCGCCCCAGCCTTTCGGTTGACGAAATCGGCGAAATCGTTGATATTGTTAAAGCAAATTCAGATGCCGTTGTTATGGTTGACAACTGCTACGGCGAATTTGTTGAAACGCGTGAACCCACAGAGGTTGGCGCAGATATCATTGCAGGCTCACTTATCAAAAACGCAGGCGGCGCTCTCGCAAGAACAGGCGGATATATCGCAGGCAAAAAAGAGCTTGTTGAGCTTTGCGCTTACAGGGCAACAACTCCGGGTCTCGGCAAAGAAGTCGGTTGCTCACTTGATGAAAACAGAAATATGTTTATGGGTGTTTTCAATGCGCCCAACGTTGTGGGCAGTGCTCTTAAGGCGGCGGTTTTTGCCGCGGCTATGTTTGAGGATTTCGGCTTTGACGTTACTCCCGCAAGCAACGAGAGCCGCCACGATATTATTCAGGCACTCTGCCTTAAAACCCCCGAAAGACTCGTTGCTTTCTGCCAGGGCATTCAGTCAGGTGCACCCGTCGACGCCTTTGTTGTTCCCGAGCCCTGGGATATGCCCGGCTATGACAGCAAGGTAATTATGGCGGCAGGCGCATTCATTATGGGTTCTTCTATCGAACTCTCTGCAGATGCTCCCCTGCGTGAGCCTTTTGCGGTGTGGCTTCAGGGCGGCATCAACTTCAGCAGCGCCAAAACCGCAATTATGCTTGCGGCACAGAAGCTCCTCAAGGAAGGATTGATTTAAATGGAATACAACGGCATCAAAAGTGATGCTCTTTTTCTGATGGCGGATAACCGCTTCCGCAATTCAAAAGCTTATTATGACGAGCACAAAGAAGAGCTTAAGGCAAAAATGACCGTACCCATGCGCCAGATTGCAGGCATTTTGGGCGAAGAATTGCTTTCGCTTGACCCTTTGATGAACACAGTTCCCACCAAAATGGTTTCAAGAATCCGCAGAGATACGCGATACACAAAGGATAAAAGCCTTTATCGCGAGAATATGTGGATAATGTTTATGCGTGACAAGCATCAGTGGAGAGGTTACCCCTGTATGTGGCTTGAGGTAACTCCAACCTCCTATGAATACGGCATCGGCTTTTTCGGTAACGAGCCAGGTCTTATGGCTGAATTCAGAAAATTCTTGCGTGAAGAAAGCGAAGAATTCATTCAGGCGGCTGTAAGCTGTGAAAATTCGGGTGCACGTCTTTGCGGCTCACAATATAAAAGACCCCAGCCCGAATGTCCACTCGGACTTGAGGAATATTATAATTGCAAGGAATTCTATTTTATTAATTTTTCGGGCAATCTCAAAGACCTTGAAGATGAAACAATCATCGAAGTGCTTCGCAAAGGATACAAGGCATACGCTCCGATGTACCGCTTTCTGCTCAAGGTTTCAGACAGTTATTTCTCAAAGGAGGCTTAACTATGGATTATTCGCGCTTCAAAAGCGGCAGTGATATCAGAGGATATGCACTCGGTGATGAATCCAATCCCCTTTTTATGAGCGACGTTATGGTTATGCGCTCGGCATTTGCTTTTGCTGAATGGCTCAAAGCAAAAACAGGCAAAGAAAAGCTTTATATTTCAGTCGGTCACGACAGCAGACTTTCTGCTGACAGAATCAAAAATGCCGTTATAAAAGCTCTTGTTTCAAACGGTGTGAGCGTTGCGGATTGCGGACTTTGCTCAACCCCTGCAATGTTTATGACAACGGTTGAAATGGGCTGTGACGGTGCGGTGCAGATAACCGCAAGCCACCATCCCAAAGACAGAAACGGACTTAAATTCTTCACCCGTGACGGCGGACTTGACGGCAGTGACATTGCCGATATTCTTAAAAAAGCAGGAGAAGTCGAAAATCCGATCGGCTCACTTGAGGGTGAATGCATCCCCTGCGCATTTATGAAGAAATATGCCGAGATTCTCCGCAATATGATTATCAACGGTGTTAACAGCGAGCTCGACAGGGAGCACCCGCTCAAAGGAATGAAAATCGTTGTTGATGCAGGTAACGGTGTTGGCGGATTTTACGCAACCGACGTGCTCGCTCCCCTCGGTGCAGATACCGCAGGCAGTGTTTATCTTGACCCCGACGGCAACTTCCCCAATCACGCTCCCAATCCCGAAAACGCGCAGGCTATGGAATGCATTTCAAATGCGGTCAAAAAAGCAGGCTCGGATTTCGGTGTTATATTTGATACAGACGTTGACAGAGCCGCTTGCGTTGGCAAGGGCGGCTTTGAAATCAACCGCAACCGCCTCGTTGCTCTTGCTTCAAAGGTTGCTCTTGATAACTGCAAGGGCGGCACGATTGTTACAGACAGCGTAACTTCCGACGGTCTTGCCGAATTCATCAAATCTTCGGGCGGTGTGCATCTGCGCTTCAAGAGAGGCTACAGAAACGTTATCAACAAACAGCTTGAGCTTTGCAAAAACGGCATCGCCTGTCCCCTTGCGATGGAAACGTCGGGTCACGCCGCTTTTGCCGAAAACTATTTTCTTGATGACGGTGCTTATCTGATAACAAAGCTTATTATTGAAGCGGCGGCACTTGCCGAAAAAGGAATGAGTCTTGAAGACCTGATTGCGGATTTGCGCGAGCCCAAAGAAGAAAAAGAGCTTCGTTTCAAAATTCTTTGCGACAATTTCAGACCCGAGGGCGAAAAGATTGTTGCTATGTTTGAAGAAGAAGCAAAGAATCACGGCGGCTGGTGCGCCTGCGAAGATAACCACGAGGGTATTCGCATAAACACCGACGAAACCTGCGGTAACGGCTGGTTTCTGCTCCGTCTGAGCGTTCACGACCCGATTATCGTTCTCAATTCAGAAAGCGATGAAACAGGCGGCACGCTCACAATGGCAAAGGATATTCTGAAAGTTATTTCAAGCGCTGACAACGTTGATATTCTTGACATTTCAGCTCTTGAAGCTTTCTGCAAATAATCACAGGAAAGGAAAATGAAAAATGATTGACAAAATCATCTCGCTGTTTTTCAGCATCGTAACCTTCTTTACCTCAATCTTTTACACCCCCGCCGCAATAACCCCTGTTAATCCCGAAAAACTGCCCGATGCAACCGTTGAACAGACAGTTACCGTTATGACCTATAACATCTATATGGGCGGCACGGGCGAAAAATCGCCTCAGAACAGATCTGTTCTTATTAAGCAAAACGTTGATAAGTATGACCCCGATTCATTCGGTATGCAGGAAGTTACTGAAGAATGGTATGAAATTCTCAAAGAAACCTTCCCCGAATACGGCTATATCGGTGTTGGCAGAGCAAGAGACCTTGGCGGCGAAGCAAGCCCTATCTTCTATAAGAAAGATAAATATGAGCTTGTTGAAGGCGGCACCTTCTGGCTTTCAAAAACTCCCGATAAACCCTCAAAGGGCTGGGACGCAATGTTCAACAGAGTTTGCACATATGCCGTTCTCAAAGACAAAGAAACAGGCTTCACATATGCTCATTTCAACGCTCACTTTGATCATCTGGGTGTTATCGCAAGGCAGGAATCCGTTGCCGTTGTAACCGCAAAGATTGCTGAAATTGCGCCCGATATGCCCGTTGTTTTCACAGGTGACCTCAACGAAAATATGGAGAGCGAAATGTACGCTTCCGTTATGGAAAGCGGATTCAAAGATGCAAGAGTTCTTTCGGGCTCGGAAGATAATGACGGCACTTACCACGGCTATTCAGAGCTTTCAGCAAAAGCTCTTCCCATCGACTTTATTTTCACAAACGCTTTCTTTAAATCAGTCAGCAGTTACACCGTTGACCGCGAAAAACTGAGCGGCATTTATCCCTCTGACCATCACCCCGTTGTTTCAACTCTCACTCTCTTTAACTGAAAGGAAATGAACTATGTATTTTAAAGCGATGCAGGCAATAGTTGCCCTTATAACAGCGATTATCTCTCTTTTCTCCCCCACTCCTCCCGCAGGCACAACGCCCGATATTAAGCTCACAAACGTTAACCCCAACCCCATCGCAGAAGCTGCGCAGACACAGGATTTCACCGTTATGAGCTATAACGTTAAAATCAGCGGTGACGGATTGAGATCCGTTGAAAAAAGAGCTCCCCACATCGTTAACACCGTTAAAGAAAAAGCTCCCGATTCCGTTGGCTTCCAGGAAACAGATAAGAATTGGGTTGAGCTTATTGCAGAAATGATGCCCGAATATGCTTACGTTGCAAAATACAGAGAAGACGGCATTGAAAAAGGCGAATCAAGCGCAATCTTCTATCTCAAAGATAAATATGAACTCATTGAAGAAGGTCATTTCTGGCTTTCAGAAACACCCGACGAGCCTTCAAAGGGTTGGGATGCCGCCTGCGAAAGAATCTGCTCCTATGCAATTCTCAAAGACAAAGAAACAGGCTTTATTTATGCCCATTTCAACGCTCACCTTGACCACGTTGGCTCAGTAGCTCCCACAAAATCCATCGAACTTCTCTCAGCAAAAATTGCCGAGATTGCACCCGATATTCCCGTTGTTTTAACAGGTGATTTCAACCTGAGTGAAGGTTCGGAAAACTATAACAATCTTCTTGCCTGCGGTCTTAAAGATACCAAATACCTTGCAGAGGAATATGATGACCACGCAACATACCACGGCTACCACGTTGTGAGCCTCACAACCAAGCCCATCGACTATATTTTCGTTAACGGCTACGTTTCAGCGGTTGAATCAAGCAAGATCGATTCAGGCTTTGTTGATCACATTCTCGCATCCGACCATTTCCCGATAACAGTTAAACTCACTCTTTTCAACGGAGGCGTAAAATAATGTTCAGAATAATGTCTTTCAATCTTCTCTGCTGGGGAGAAGGCCACAGAAACTATAAGCACAGAATCCCCCTTGTTTGTCAGATTATCCGCGAAGCAAAACCCTCATCATTCGGTGTGCAGGAAGCTCATATTGATTGGATGAACGCTCTTAAGGCGGGTCTGCCCGAATACGATTTTGTCGGTGTTGGCAGAGATGACGGCAAGGAAGAAGGCGAATTTGCTGCTGTTTTTTATCTCAAAGACGAATTCACCGCAAGTGACAGCGGCAATTTCTGGATTTCCGAAACTCCCGACGTGCCCTCAAAGGGCTGGGATTCAGCCTGCACAAGAGTTGCAACTTACGTTAAGCTCACTCATAAAGAAAGCGGCAAGGAATATATCCATTTCAACACTCACCTTGACCACGTTGGCAGGATTGCACAGATTAACGGTGCAAAGATGATTCAGGAAAAGGCCGCTTCATTCGGTGGTGTTCCCGTTGTTTGCACAGGCGATTTCAATGTACCTCAGGGCTCAGATTGCTACGAAACAATGATCAGCGCAAATATGGCAGACGCAAGAACGCTTGCCGCTGACAGCGACGATGCCTACACCTTCCACGGCTTCAGACCCGAAGAAATTCAAAGTATCATCGACTTTGTTTTTGTTGACAAAGCAACGGTAAAGCCCGTTAATTTCAAGGTTATCAACAAGCTCATTGACGGCGAATTCTATTCAGACCACAACGCAATTTATGCCGATATCGAGCTGATTTAACATAGTGATATACAAGAAAAACCCCGACTCACAACGAGTCGGGGTTTTATTGTTTTAAACGTTCTCTCTGTATTTCTTTCTTGCATATCTGAAAATAACGTATGCAAGACAAACGGCAACAAAGATGCTTATATAGATAACGTACTGCCAGGCTTCGGGAGTCATAACAGTTTCTTCGGGAGCCTTTTCGTTATCCTGCACCTGTGTTTCAAATGAATATTCGCCGTCACTCGGGTCAGGAACATAGTTCTTAACGTCATCCCAGAGCGAGCTCATAAGAGCAAGCGTTTCGGGTGAGAGATTAAGGAAATTCTGCGTTTCAAACTTTCCGTCTTCGGGATAGAGATATTCGTTCTGATAATAACTGTATTCGGGATTTGAATAAACCTCTGTATGCGGGCTCGCATAACAGATATACTCAGCATTGGCAAGTGCAATTTCAGGATCAAGCATAAAGTTGATGAAAAGCTCTGCCGCACGCTTATTCTTGGAATCCTTGAGAATACACATTGAGTCAACAAAGAAGTTAACGCCTTCTTCGGGATAAACAAGGGCAAGGTCGGGATTATTCTCCTGCATTGAGAGGAAGTCGCCTGCATAATAAGGTGCAAACGCTGCTTCGCCCGCTTCCATCATATTGAAAACTTCGTCGCTGACATAAGTGGGTGAAACAAATTTCTGACCCTTAAGAGCTTCTGCCGCCTTGTTCCAATCGGCTTCGTTTTCTGTGTTGTAATCCATGCCGAGTATGCTTTGCGCAATTGCAAATGCATCTCTCGGGTTATTGAACATCAGAATGTTGCCTGCGTAATCGGAATCCCAGAGGGCAGTCCAGCTTGTGGGAGGCTCGCTGACCATAGTTGTGTTATAAATCAGACCAACCATACCGACTGTGTAGGGCACCGAATATTCGTCTGTGGGGTCGTGGCCAAGACCTCTGTATTTTTCGGGAATATACTTATAGTTGGGAATATTGGAATAATCAATCTTTGCAAGCATATCCTCGGATATCATTCTCTCAATCATATAATCGGAGGGAATAACAACGTCATATGATACGCCGCCGCCTTTAAGCTTTGAATACATTGTTTCGTTGTTATCAAAGGTGTCGTAAACAACGTCAATTCCGTATTCATCCTCAAACGCTTTGATAACGTCCAGGGTACCGTCAACACCGTCTGAAATATATTCGCCCCAGTTATAAACGTAGAGCGTTGTTCCCTCCAGACTGCCTGCCGCCTGATTCTTCTGCGAAGCAAAGCGGATGATAACGGGAGTGCCGATAACCGCAATTGCAACAACAACGGCAATAACTGCTTTCAGAACACCGAAACCTTTGTTTTCAGATACCTTTTCTTTGCCCTTATCTCGGTCATCACTCTTCTGCTGTGCGATATTATAGAAGATAAGGAGCACGAGAATGCTGACAAAGATGATTGCCGAAAGAGCATACATATCGGGCTTGACTCTCTTCTTTGTCATTGAGAAAATGGCAATCGGAAGAGTCTGGAAGCCGGGGCCGCTTGTGAAATAGCTGATAATGAAATCATCAAGCGAAAGTGTGAAAGACATTATAAGACCCGTGATTACGCCGGGCATAATCGAGGGCAAAACAACCTTAAAAAATGCCGAAACAGGCTTGCAGCCAAGATCCTGCGCCGCTTCCGCAAGGTTTTTATCTGTCTGGCGGAGCTTGGGAAGAACGTTAAGAATAACGTAAGGCAGGTTAAAGGTTACGTGAGCAATCAGCATTGTGCCGAAGCCGAGCACCGCACTGTCGCTCACAAGCTTGCCTGCAAAAACAAAAAGAAGCATCATCGAGATACCTGTTACGATTTCGGGGTTCATCATGGGGATATTCGTTACCGCCATAATGCCCGAGCGTGCAGGACCTTTTTTGAGCTTATCTATACCAACCGCCGCCGCAGTGCCGAGCACTGTTGCAATCAGCGATGAGCAGATGGCAAGAATAATTGTGTTATAAAGCGCTCTGAAGGTTGCTTCATCTTCAAAAAGGGTTTTATACCATTGAAATGAGAAACCTGAAAACATACTTGTGCTGGAAGATGAGTTGAATGAGAAAATAACAAGCACAAGAATGGGTGCATAGAGAAAAAGAAAAACAAGAACGGGATAGATTTTTGAAAATATTTTCATATTACCATACCCTCCTCGTCTTCTGTGAAGCGGTTCATAACCGCCATACTGAGAAGGATAAGCACCATCAGCACAAGCGAAATTGCCGCGCCGAGATTATAGTTATATGACTGCTGAAACTGTCTTTCGATAACGTCACCGATAAGGTCAAACGAACCGCCGCCAAGTTTCTGCGAAATATAAAACGTGCTTACCGAGGGAACAAAAACCATTGTGATACCCGAAACAACACCGGGCATACTCATGGGAATAATGCATTTTCTGATAACCGTGAATCTGTTGCCGCCCAGATCCTGGCAAGCTTCAACCATTGAATAATCAAGCTTTGCCATAACCGAATAAATCGGCATAATCATAAAGGGCAGAAAGTTATAAACCATACCCAGAATAACCGCTCCGGGTGTGTTTATCATATGTATCGGGTCGATGCCGAGTTTTGCAAAAAAGCTGTTTATAATACCCGTATCCTGAAGCAGAGCCATCCACGAATAAGTTCTGATAAGAAAGCTCATCCACATCGGAAGCATAACAAGCATAACGAGTGTGCGCTGAACCTTATCTGTTTTTTGCGAAATGATATACGCCAGCGGAAACGCAATGACAAGGCAAATCATCGTTGCCACAATGCCGAACCATATCGAGCGCAGAAACGTGGGCGCATATTTGCCGAGCTCTGCCATATTATCAAGTGTGAAACTGCCGTCAGCGGTTGTGAAGGAATAATAAACAACAAAAATCAGCGGCGCAATTATGAACAGAACCGACCACACGATATACGGGGCGGAAATGAGCTTTGAGCCGAGAGTTGAGCGGTTGCTCATTCCTCCTCCACCTCCTCGGGGTCAGAGAGTTCATCAAACTCTTCGCTGAATGAGCTGTAGTCGCCGTAAATACCCGAATATTCGGATTTTTTCATAATATGAATTGCATCGGGTTCAATGAAAAGACCGATTTTGCTGCCTTCGGGGTGATAATCGGTTGTCTGAATCATCCATTTGAAACCACCGATATCAACGATGATTTCAAAATGAACGCCCTTGAAAGTAACCGAAGTTACTTCGCCCTTGAGCATTCCCTTTTCAACGGGAACAACGTCAACGTCTTCGGGACGGACAACAACGTCGATAGCTTCGTTCTTTGCAAAGCCCTTATCAAGGCATTCAAATCTTGCACCCGAAAACTCAACAAGGCAGTCATCAAGCATAATACCGTCAAGAATATTACTCTCGCCGATGAAATCTGCAACAAACGCGTTTTTGGGCTCATTATATATGTCAAGAGGTGTGCCGATCTGCTGAATAACACCGCTGTCCATAACAACAACGGTATCGGACATTGAAAGAGCTTCCTCCTGGTCGTGCGTAACGTAAATGAAGGTTATGCCGAGACGCTGCTGAATATTCTTAAGCTCAACCTGCATATCCTTGCGAAGCTTCAAATCAAGCGCACCGAGAGGTTCATCGAGCAAAAGAACTCTGGGCTTAACGGCAAGAGCTCTTGCAATGGCAACTCTCTGCTGCTGACCGCCTGAAAGCGAATTTATGTTGCGCTTATTAAAGCCCTTGAGGTTAACAAGAGCAAGCATTTCTTCAACAGTTTCTTTAATCTGCTTTTCGGGCACCTTTTTGATGCGAAGGCCGAAAGCAACGTTCTCAAAAACATTGAGATGCGGGAAAAGAGCATAACGCTGAAAAATGGTGTTCACCTGTCTCTTATGAGGCGGTACACCATTAATTTTTTTATCCTCAAAGATAACGTCGCCCTCATCAGGCTCAATGAAGCCCGCAATGATGCGAAGAGTTGTTGTTTTGCCGCAACCTGAAGGACCAAGGAAGGTTATGAACTCCTTGTCACGGATATAAAGGTTGAGGTCTTTGAGAACCTGATTATCCCCGAATTTGACGGAGATATTTTTCAAATCGATAATAACGTTTTCTTTCAATTATGCATCCCCTCTCTGCCCTTTCCGAAACCTCGGACAAAAGCGGCTGATAATGGCTATTAAAAGGCATATTTATACCATATTAATTATAATATAAAATATAGTGCAAAAACTTGCAAATGTCAACAATATTTTTAATAAATCCGTGAAAAATCCGTTTCTGCTCCGATTTTTCAAATAATTTGCTCTGTTTTTCTTTGATATGCTCCTTTTTGCTCCGTTTTGCTCACTTTTTTGCATAACAAAAATTTTTATAAAATCACCGCCTTGCTGACTGATAACACCGCCAAAATCAGGCAATACTGTTAATGTAAGAGGGTGATAAATTGCAATTCAACAAAGTTGAAATCTGCGGAATTAATACCGCAAAGCTCAAGGTTATGAAAGAAAGCGAAAAAATGGAGCTTCTGAAAAAGGCAAGAAACGGTGACAAGAAAGCCCGCGAGGATCTGGTTATGGGAAATCTGCGGCTTGTTCTTAGCGTAATTCAGCGTTTTGCAGGCAGAGGCGAAAACCCCGATGATTTGTTTCAGGTGGGCTGTATCGGTCTGATAAAGGCGATAGATAATTTTGATTTATCTCTCGACGTGCGTTTCAGCACCTACGCTTGCCCGATGATAATCGGCGAGGTACGCCGCCACCTGCGTGATAACAACCCTATCAGAGTCAGCCGCTCTGTAAGGGATACCGCCTACCACGCAATGCAGGTGCGCGAAAGGCTGATGAACGAGCTTGAGCGTGACCCCACGCCCGAAGAAATTGCCAAAGAGCTTGGCACGGACAGAGAGAGCGTTGTGATTGCGCTCGATGCAATCGTTGAGCCCGTTTCGCTGAACGAGCCCGTTTATTCAGACGGCGGTGACACGATTTACGTTATGGACCAGATAGGCTCAAACGAAACCGATGAAGGCTGGCTTGACGAAATTCTTTTGAGGCAGGCAATGAGCGAGCTTAACCCGAGAGAAAAGAAAATTCTCTGGCTTCGCTTTATGGCAGGCAAAACGCAGATGGAGGTTGCAAGCGAAATCGGTATTTCTCAGGCGCAGGTATCCCGTCTTGAAAAAGGAGCAATCAAACGAATCAAGGAGAGTAACAGGGCATAAAAATAAGGCTTGCTCGGATAACCCCGAGCAAGCCTTTGAATTTACATCATCGCAACAGACATTGCAAGCAACACCTGTGCAGGATAATAGGTCGAAAGTTCTGCCGTTACCAAAACGTTTTTGCGTTTGACTGCCGTGAAATAAAGAATTCCGAGGCAGGTATCGCTTATCAGGAAGCTGATACACGAAATCAAAGCAACAACATATGCAGGCTGAACGCCTCTGTGATGAATCATTTCTGCCGCCATTGCGATTTTTATAAAGAGAAGACCGTAATAAACCGACATAATCAGCTTCATTTTGATATCCGCCTTCATCTTGAGCACGTTTGTCAGAACAAAAGCAAGCACCGCACCGCCCAGACCGACAAGCAGGGTTATCGGATGAACACCGACCTGCGTTACAAACGCACAAAGGCAACAGATATGACCGAGTGAGAAAAACAGAAGCCCCAGAACAATCAGCTTTGATTTGAATTTCGGAGCAATCTCTTTGATACCAAGCAAAACGTCACCGAAAAAGCCAAACATCAGCGCAAAGCTGACAAGGCAGAAATAATAAGTTTCTTTTGGCGAAAAACTGTAACCCACAATCGCCACCGAAACAAAAGCAAAGCTTGCAAGAAACTTGAAAAGCATACCCTCAAAGGATTTGCCCTTTCTGCGAAGAGAAATACAACAAACTGCAAAAACAGCGGTCAAAGCCGCAAGAACGTAACAAAGCGGTGACATAATTCCTCCTTAATCCGTTTCAAAAGAAACTTCTGCCCATTTGCCGTTTAACTCAAAACCCATTTTTTCATAAAATGCAAGCAGAGAATCGTTCCTGCAAAAAAGATAAACGGTTTTATTTTCAAATCTGTCTGCAAGAGCTTTGACTGCTTTTGAAGCATAGCCCTTGCCTCTTGCTTCTTTTCTGGTTGCAACCGCACCGAGAAGCACCGAATTGCCGCCTATGAACAACGCGCTTGCGCAGGCATCGAGCTCTTCATTCTCAACTGCCACAAGCATTGCCGCGCCCTTGTTGAGCCTTGAACAGTAATCCGCCGCAAAAGCGCCGTAAGAGCCGAGTTCAAAGCCGCAATCGCATAAAAGCTCATAGACCTTCTTTTTATCGTAATCCCATAAAACGTCAGGCACTTCGTTTGACTTTGCGCCTGCATATTTGACTATGTAAGAGGCTTTATCCGCCTCATAACCGAGCTTAACCGCATTTTCTTCACGGCAGGCAAGGCTTGAAAAACCAACGGTTTTTATGAATGCCGCAAGCTCTTCAAAATCCGTGCTTTCTCCGCAGAAAACGCTCATATTGCCGTCAAGACGGCTCACCGCCGCAACAGGCTTTTCTTCTGAATACTGCACCCAGAAAAGAGCAAAGCTCTGCTCAAAGCCGTAGGTTGCCGCAAGAGCGGATATCCTTGCCGCATAAGGGTCGGGCGGCAAGAAATCAAGCTCGCTCATATTTTCACAAAGCTTCAGCATACCGCAAAATCCTCTGCAATGGCTTTGATAAGCTTAAGGCTTTCTTCAACGTCACTGTATTTTATAACGCAAGAGGGTGAATGCAGATATCTGCAAGGCACCGAAACGGTGAGAGTTTTAACTCCGCCCCTGCTTTTATGGATTGCACCTGCATCGTTGCCGCCTGCAACAACCGTTTTGGGCTGGCAAAGAATATCTTTTTCTTTTGCAATTTCAAAAGCTCTGTTAAAAAGAGCTTTATCATATATCGTGCGTCTGTCCATAAATGAAACCGTGCCGCCTTCACCGCAGATGCAAACCCTTTTATCGTCCTTCACACCCGAAATATCAGCGGCAGTTGTTGTTTCAACAACCACGGCATAATCGGGAGCAATATTGAAAGCCGCAGTCTGCGCACCTCTTGTGCCGATTTCTTCCTGCACGCTGAAAGAAAACCACGCATCATATTCGAGCTCGCTTCTTATCATTTCAATAAGAATCGCACAGCCTGCCCTGTCATCAAGCGCTTTTGCCTTAACAAAGCCGTTGCCGAATTCTTCGAAATCAGAGTTAAACCAAACGGAATCGCCAAGAGAAACAACGCTTTGAGCTTCTTCTTTATCAGCCGCACCGATATCAATATAAAGCTCGTCTGCGGAAGGAATAGCGTCCTCTTTATCTTTATCAACAAGATGCACGGGCTTGATGCCGATAACACCGTTGACCGCATTCTCGCCAACCTTAACGCTTCTGCCGAGAATAACCTTTGAATTTATGCCGCCCACCTTTGTGAATTTTAGGAAGCCCTCGGAGGTTATTGCGGTAACAATCATACCGACCTCGTCCATATGAGCATCGAGCATAACCTTATTTTTGGCAGGCTTTTTGCCTTTTTTGAAAACAAGAAGATTGCCCAGCGGGTCAACGCTGTATTCGGCAAAATCCTTGATTTTGTCAATTATAAAATCTCTGACAGAGTCCTCTCTGCCCGAAATGCCCGAAAGAGTGCAAAGTTCTTTGATAAGATTAAGCATTTTCTTTGCTCCTTTCGGCAATATATTCCGCCATCAGCCTTGCGGTGTTTTCAATATCTTCGAGGTCACAAACCTCAACCGAGGTGTGCATATTGCGAAGCGGCACAGAAAGCAAGGCAGTTTTTATGCCCTTGCCCGAAATCTGAATTTCGTCGCAGTTTGTGCCTGTTTTGCCGCCCATAACCTCGGGCTGATAAGGAATATTCTCTCTTTTGGCAATTGCCTCAAGAGTTTTGCTCATTTTGTAATCAAGTGACGGCGCATAACCGATCATAGTGCCCTTGCCGAGTGAAGCATATTTTTCGCCGCTTACACCCGGTGCCGAAGCAAAGCTTACGTCAACCGCAATCGCTTCATCTGCCGAAGCGGTGAAAGCAGCGGTCTGTGCACCGCTTCCGCCTGTTTCTTCCTGCACGGAAAACATAACGGTCAGGTTGCAATCAACGTCTTTTTCTTCAAGAATTTCAAGGCATCTGAGAACAGCCGCAACACCTGCCCTGTCGTCAACCGAGGGTGAGCTGATTCTGTTACCCATAAGGCAAAGATAATCACCGTTGAAGGTTATTCTGTCGCCCGGAGAAACAAGCTTTTCAGCTTCTTCTTTGGTCAGACCGATATCAATTGCCATTTCATCAAAAGGCAGAGCCTTTGCCGCTTCATCAGCCTTTGCAAGGTGAGGAGGAGTTGAAGTTACAACACCGAAAAGCTTTTCTTTGCCGTGAACGGTAACCTCTGCCGCGGCAAGCACTCTTCTGTCTGCGCCACCGCATTTTGCAAATTTCAAAAAGCCGACTTCATCAATCGCAGTAACGATAAGACCAATCTGGTCAAGGTGAGCGTCAAGCAGAATATGCGCTCCTCTGCCCTCTTTTCTGCCTGTCACACTGCCCAGCGCATCAATTTGCACAGGCATATGCTTTGCAAGCATTTCCGAAACAACCTGTGCCGCTTCATTTTCTGCGCCCGAAACTCCTTTTGCAGAGCAAAGAGCTTCAAGCATCGCTGAAAGTTCAGTAAATTTATTCATAAAAATCTCTCTTAATCAATAACTTTGATGCCGCCAACGGGACGGATATTGAGAACGTAGCAGGATTTTTCACCGAAAACAGCGCAGATTCTGCTCTTGAACTCATCAAGCACGTCTGCAGGAACAAAAGCCTGAATTGTGCCTGCAAAGCCGCCGCCGTGAACTCTCCATGCGCCCTTGCCCTTAAGAACATCGCTGCAGATTGCAAGAGCAACGCTTACAGGCTGGTCTGAAGGAGCCTTGCAGGTATAAACGTTCTGATTATACATATATGATGAATAACCGCTATCAATGATAAGAGCCTTGAACGCTTCAAAATCGCCGTCTTTGAGGGCAGCTGCCTGAAGGTCAACTCTCTTGTTTTCGTTATAGAAATGCATTGCGCGAAGAACTGCTCTGTCACCTGCGGAATCGCGGATGATTGAGATGTTCTTTTCAAATTCGGCAACATCAACGTCGCGAAGAACCGCTTTGCCGAACTTTGATGCAACGGCTTCCATCTCACCTCTTACAGCCGCATATTCGTCTGTGAGGTCTGCGTGGTTTCCGCCTGTGTCAACAATGCAGAGAGCGTGGTTGCAGGATGCAAAATCAAAATCAACCTTATTGATAACGGGAACTGCGGGGTCTTTGAAATCAATCTGAACGAAGCCGCCGACTGAGCAAGCCATCTGGTCCATAAGACCGCAGGGTTTGCCGAAATATTCGTTTTCTGCAAACTGTGCAACCTGAGCAATTTCAACTGCGCTCACTTTGCCGTCATTATAAAGATAATTGAGGATTGTGCCGATAAGAACTTCAAAAGCCGCAGACGATGAAAGACCTGAGCCCGAAAGAACGTCCGAAACGGTTGCGGCATCAAAACCGCCGTAGTTATAGCCTCTGTTTCTGAAGCCTGCGCAAACACCTCTGATAAGAGATTCGGATTTGCCTCTTTCAGCAGGCATAACGCTCATATTTGCAAGATCAACCGCATCAATCTTATAGCCTTCCGACTTTACTCTTACGATATTTTCGTCATTCATGCTTACAACTGCAACTGCGTCAAGGTTAACGCTTGCAGCAAGAACCTTGCCGTGGTTGTGGTCTGTGTGGTTGCCGCCAACCTCTGTTCTGCCGGGTGCGCTGAAAACGCTGACATCTCTGCCTGCGCCGAAAAGCTTATCAAAGCTCTCTGCAAGAGCAATATATCTTTCTTTCTGTGCCGCAACGTCTTCTTTCTTATAGATTTTCGCAAAAAGCTCATCATATTCCGCTGTTGCGAGTTTTTGTTTCAAATCAACTGTTTTTATCATTTTAAATACTTCCTTTCTTTTGAAGCTTCTTTTTTAATTTTATTTTTGCCCTGCGCAAGGTTTTCTCAATATGACGCCACATTCCGTTGACGCAAATAAGCGAAACACCCGAAGCAAAAGCAAATATCATTATCGGCACAATGAATTCCGCCGAAAGCGGATCAAAAACGTTGCGTCCGATAAAGGTGAACGAAATAATTTTCGGCATATAGCCTATAACCGAAAGAATCAAAAACTGTCTGAGCCCGAAATTGAGTGAGCCGTAAACACCTGAAATGGTGTTGACAGGCATCATCGGCAAAAGGCGCAATATAACCAGAAGCGATGAATTACCCTTACCGTCTTGCTCAATAAGCCGCCGCAATCTCTCATTCTTTCTGATAAGCTCCCATGCTTTGCCCGCGCCGAAGCATTTGCCTGCATAATAACGTATTGCCAACAAAACGCAAAATCCGATAACGTTAACAGGCACCGACATATACATCGGCAACATCGCACCCGTCAGGAAGCAAACCGTTGGGGTCGGATAAATGGGAATAAAGCTTTTGATTGCAAAAAGCAAAAGCAAAACAGAAATAAATACCCATTTATTCTCAAGCATTGAAATCTGCAATTCAAGCTCGGTAAGCTCTCTGCGGATAGCCGCATACCAGCGCCAGAGGTGTTCATATTGAAGCAGAAACAGCAAAACCGCCGATGCTATGCCAACGGCAATCAGAATAAGCCCAAGAAAAAGCAGACTCTTTTGAGGTTTTTGTTTCTCTTTCAAAAAATCACCTCATTTCGCACTTGCACTTATACACAATATATTTTATAATATAAATATTCACGGGTCAATAATAATTTGAAATATATTAAATATTTTATTCGTTTTGGAGGATACATTACTATGAAAATCACCGTTCTTGACGGTTTTGCAGAAAATCCGGGCGACCTTTCCTGGGACTGGCTCTCGGAATACGGCGAATATACCGTTTATGACCGCACACCTGCAGAACTGATTGCAGAAAGAGCTTCGGGCTGCGATATCCTTATCACAAACAAAACTCCCTTGCGCAGAGATTTGCTTAAAAATCTTGATAATCTCAAATATATCGGTCTGCTCAGCACAGGCTACAACGTTGTTGACTGGGATTATTGCAAAGAAGCGGGCATACCTGTTTGCAACATTCCTTCTTACAGCACCGCGGCAGTTGCACAGCTCACCTTTGCGCTTATACTTGAGCACACAAATGCCGTTGCAATTCACAGCAATTCCGTTCATTCGGGTGAATGGGCAGCCTGCAAGGATTTCTGCTATTGGAAAACTCCGCTCACAGAGCTTCAGAACAAAACGCTGGGCATCATCGGATTCGGAAGCATCGGCAAAGCGGTTGCAAAAATCGCTCTTGCTTTCGGAATGAAGGTTGTTGCATCAACCAACCATCCCGCACCGTTTGAAGGCGTTGAATTTACAGATAAAGATACTCTTCTTTCGCAGAGCGATTTCGTTTCGCTCCATTGCCCTCTGACCGATAAAACAGAGGGAATGGTTAATGCTGAATTCCTTGCAAAAATGAAAAAAACCGCAATGCTCATCAACACCTCAAGAGGTCAGGTTATCAACGAAGCTGACCTTGCACGCGCTCTCAAAAACGGCGTTATCGCCGCCGCAGGGCTTGACGTTCTTTCGGTTGAGCCGCCTAAAGCGGATAATCCGCTCATCGGTCTTGAGAATTGCCACATCACACCTCATATCGCGTGGGCAGGCTACGAAACAAGAATAAGGCTTATGGAAATCTGCAAAGCCAACCTCAAAGCATTTTCTCTCGGCAAGCCGCAAAACGTTGTATACTAAAAAAATAACCGACCTTTCCGATTGGAGAGGTCGGTTTTAAATTTACATAAGAACTTTTGAAAGGAATTCTTTGAGTCTGGGATTCTGAGGATTGCCGAAGAAATCTTCGGGGTTATTTTCTTCTGTAATAACACCCTCATCCATAAACACTATTCTCGAGCCTACCTCTTTGGCAAAACCCATTTCGTGGGTAACAACAACCATTGTCATACCGCTTTTAGCAAGCTCCTTCATAACCTCAAGAACTTCGCCTACCATTTCGGGGTCGAGAGCAGACGTGGGTTCATCAAAAAGAATAACGTCGGGATTCATTGCAAGAGAACGAACAATTGCAACTCTCTGCTTCTGACCGCCCGAAAGAGTTGAAGGATAAACGTCCGCCTTATCCTCAAGACCGATTCTTTTAAGAAGGTTCATTGCGTTTTCGTACGCTTCAGCTTTAATTTCCTTAACTGATTTGATAGGCTGCTTTTCTTTTGAGAAAAGATTCTTTCTCACGGCCTTGCGTCTGTCGGCTTTTGCGCACAGAACGGGTGAAAGCATAATATTCTCAATAACTGTTTTGTTGTTGAAAAGATTGAAATGCTGAAAAACCATACCGATACGGCGGCGGTGAATGTTGATATCTACCTTGGGGTCTGCAATATCAACACCGTTGAAGATTATGTTGCCGCCTGTGGGGTCTTCCATACAGTTAAGGCAACGAAGAAAGGTTGATTTGCCGGAGCCTGAAGGACCGATAACAACAACAACATCGCCCTTATTGATTTTGATATCGATGCCTTTAAGAACATCAACTTTACCAAAACTTTTGCGAAGATTAATTACGTCTATCACTCTTATGCAAGCTCCTTTCCATAAGTTTTACAAGCAATGAAATTATGCATACCAGAACAATATAAATCAAAGCCATAGTCAGATACGGAACCATAAATTCATAGCTGTTGGAGCCGATATAGTTGAAAGCAACGTAAAGATCGGCTGCACCGATGAAAGAAACGATTGAAGTTTCTTTGATGAGAACGATAAACTCGTTACCGAGTGTGGGAAGAATGTTTTTGATTGCCTGCGGAATAACAATCTTAAGCATGGTTGTTGAAAAGCTTAAGCCTACGGAACGGCCGCCTTCCATCTGACCGTAATCAACAGACTGAATGCCGCTTCGCATAATCTCTGATATGTATGCGCCGCTGTTAAGACCGAAAACCGCCATTGCAACCGTGAGCGAGGGCAGCCTGATTCCCATAAGAGGAAGCGCGACATAATAGAATACCAGAAGCTGAACAACCATAGGCGTGCCTCTGAAAAAAGCAACGTAGAAGGAGCAGAAACCGTTGAGGACTCTGGGTAAAACTTTGTATTTGGGTAAAACCCTTACGGTTGCAATAAGTGTACCTATAACAATGCCTATAATCAGACCTGCAATCGCAATCTTGAGAGTATTCTCAAGACCTTCTATAACCTTTACGTAGCCGTTCTGGTCAATCAGTATTTGTATAAATCTATCTATTTTTGCATCAAAATTCATAGTTTTTTCCTTCGATAAAGCAACCCCACCTGAAAGGTGAGGTCGCCGAAAAATTGATTTTGGTTTTCAGTAATCAGTTAACTGCGTTGATAGCTTCAGTGATGCAAGTTGCAGGAGCGGAGTCAATAATAACAGCCTTAACGCCGCCGTTGATAAGATCCTGAACTGCAAGTGAGCCGTTATCATAGGGAACGCAGGTTACGGGGAAGCCAACGAACTCCCACTCTGCATCGCCTTCCACGTAGAACTGACCTGTTGTGCCCTGCTGAACACCGATCTTTGTATCCTTGTTGTAGCCATTGAGGATAGCTTCAACGTCAGCTGCAGTTTTGCATGCATCAAATTCTGTGTTGTCGCCTGCAACGATAATCTTCTGTGATGCTGAATAATATGCGTCAGAGAACGTTACGTATTCTTCTCTGTCGGGTTTGATTGTAAGACCTGCCATTGCGATATCGCACTGGTGCTGACCTACTGAAAGGCAAACAGCTTCAAACTTCATATTCTGGATAACAAGTTCTTTGCCGAGATACTCTGCAAGAGCTGCTGCGATTTCCATATCAATGCCGTAATAGTCTTCACCGCCGTTGGGTGTATACTCAAAGGGTTCAAAAGCGGCGTTTGTTGCAACAACAAGCTGATCCTTTGATGTATCAAGCTTTGCTGACTTAACTGCAACGGGTGTGCCGTCGCCGAAATAATTGTTGCAGATTTCGTCAAACTTACCGTTTTCTTTAATTTCCTTGATAAAAGTATTTACTTTTTCAAGAAGCTCAGGCTGATTCTTATCAACGCCGAATGCATATTCTTCGTTTGTGAGTTCAATGTCAATAACCTTTACTGCAGAGCCTTTAGCCTGGTCTTTATTGCAGCCAACAAAAGCTGTTGCAACAAAAACAACTGACATAACGAGAGCAAGAATTTTAACAAACTTTTTCATTATGTAAATCTCCTTTACAATTTTGTAATTTAATTATAGCATCAATAATTTAAAAATCAAGTAAAATACATATTTTTGTAAAATATTTGAATAAATATACAATAATTCACATATACAATTAGCTATTATTTCGTGCAGAAGTCAGAGTTTCTTCAAAATCCTGCCACATCGGGGCTTCAAAAACCATTTCTTCGCCCGTTACGGGATGAGTGAGCGTGCACTTGCGGCAATGCAGAAGATGGTGACCGACCTCGGTCAAAAAATCGCCGTACATATCGTCCCCCGCAAGCGGATGACCAGAAAAAGCCATATGCACTCTTATCTGATGAGTTCTGCCCGTTTCAAGCTTCAGGCTCACAAGGGTTGCGTTTTCAAAGGTTTTCTCGGCTGTCCAATGCGTAACAGCCGATTCAATGCCAAGCTCATATGAGCAGGCTCGCAAAGTTTTCATCGGGTCGGGTCGGTAAATGGGAACGTCAACCGTGCCCGTTCCTTCAAGTCTGCCTTTTACAAGAGCGCAATATTCCTTTTTAACTTTACCCGAAAGCTTGCAAGCCGCAAGCGGATTGAGCGCACACACAACAACGCCCGACGTGCCTTTATCGAGTCTGCCGACTGAACGGAAAGAACTGTTTATCCCCTTCTCCGCAAGATATGCGGCAACGGCATTTGCAAGGGTATCGCCCTGATGGTTGTGCGTGGGATGCATTGCCATAAACGGCGATTTATTGATAACGAGAATATCGTCATCCTCATAGATAACGCTGATATCAGCCTTCATTGCTTCGGGGGCGTTGCCGCTGTCAGGCATAAAAACGGTTATAACGTCGCCGCTTTTAAGAATATTGCTTGTTCGGGTTTTGACTCCGTTGAGCTTCATTCCGTCTGCGGTGAATTTGATGCTTCTCACAATTCTTGCCGAAAAGCCGCAGTATTCACGCAGAAAGCGAACAACCTTTTCGCCCTCATATTCGGCAGGAACGGTATAATTAATTTCTCTGGGCATTTTATCCTCCGAGTTTTTGATATTTCAATTATATCAAAAACAATTATTATTGCAAGCAATAAGGTTGAAAAAACAAAACGATTATGATATCATACTGAAAACGGAGGTCGTTGTTATGAAAAAATTAATTGCTGTTATGCTTTGTTTTGCGTTTATTTTTCTTTGCGCCTGCAGCAAAGACGGCGAGGAACCCACAACCGATTACAGAGAATACGTTAACCTAAACGATTATACAGGTATTCCCAGAGAAACAAAAGCCGATTGGTTTGAAGATAAAACGGTAAACCAGAACACACAGACTACCGAAAAGGGTTCATTTGCAGTTAAAAGCGATTTGCCCGAGGGCTTCCCTGCAATCCCCGAAGGCACGTCAAACATTTCAATCAAAAAATACAAAGCAGAGGATTCCGATAACAGATATCAGTCTGACTGGGTTCAGGTTCAGTTTTCTGCCCCGATGCACAGTATCTATCAGTTTTCACGCGATCTTGTCAGCGCAGGCTACAAAGGCAACGCGATTTATATCAGTTCGCAGGACGGATATTATGAATACTACAGCGAGGGCTGGCACGGTGCCTGGCAAAACGGCAAACACCTTATCCGCATTGATTCCTGGTTCAAAGAAATTGACGGCAGTTTCGGCTTGACGCTTGACATTGTTGAATGCGTTAAAGGAACTTACCCCGAGTTGGCGGCTCTTATGCCCGTTTTTGATGGTTGCACCGCTGCATCGGGCATCTATTGCGAGATTCTTGATGACAGCAACCTTGTTCAGCATGAATTTGACGGAACGTTCCATAAAAAATGGCTTGTTCGTTACACTCAGGAAAACTCAGTTGTCGGTGTAACAAGAGAGCAGTTTGACGATTACATTGAAGAGCTTAAAGCAGCAGGCTTTGTTGGTGAAATATATTACGTTAAAATTGACGGTTGCGAAGCTTACGGTTTTGACTGCCTCAGAAAAGAAGACGGACTTTTTGTTTCGTTCATTTTAAACGAAACCCTCTCAACAATGGAACTCGTTTACGCAAACCAGGCTTCACTTTAAAAAGATAACAGGCTTGCAAGGTTAACCCCTGCAAGCCTGCTTTTTATTTTTCATAAACAATTGTCGTTATGCTCTTTGACGGAAGCCTGATGCTGTTTTGCGTTTCTCCCGAATAGGTCTGTTCACAGTTGTGCGAAGCATCCGTGGTATAAGTCTGCATTGAGCCGTATCTGCCGTAAAGACCGATATCCTGCACATAATCTTCATTGTTGATAACAATCATAACGGTCTGTTCGTTATTTTTAAACGCAATGGCAGAAACCGTTGCGCCGTCACCTGCACTGTTTTTGACCTTGACTCTCACCATGCCGGGCTTGATAAAAGCAGAGAACTGCTTATAAGCATAATAACGGCTGTAATGAATCAGCTCACCGTCAACAATATCAAGCACTCCGTCACCGTTGACCGCAGTCCAGCTCTGCCACGAAACGGCGTTCATCCAGCTCAGATCCTGCATAATGATATTCGCCATATAAAGACCGCTTTCAATTGTTCTTGAATCGAGTGTCATCGGCAATTCGCACCATTCGCTCATCTCGAATTTCTTATCGGGATACTGATTTGCCATCTTCTCGGCAAAAGCTGATTTTGCCCACCAATTATTATCAATCCAATAGCTGTGGGCGCTGATTGAATCGCAGTATTCATCAAGAATTTCGCTTGCAAAGAACTTATCGATATAATCATAATACCCCTCGGTTAGTTCACCGCTTTCGGGTCCGCTGAGCTTATATGAAACACCCCTTTTCTGCATTTCAAGGGCAAACATTTCAAGCACTTCAACGGTTTCGTCTGCCGTGTAATGACAGCCCTCCTGACCGACCCATTCACCGCCCCAGCCCCATTGAGGCTCGTTAATCGGCGAAATTGCGCTCACGGGATAACCCTGTTCAACAAACCAGTCGGCAATGGTGAGAACGTAATCAACAAAAGCCGCATAGTTCTCTTTGGGAAGATTGGAAACGTTCGCTTCAAGTCCGCCCGAAGCGTGACCGCTTTTCGTCATTGAAAAATGGGGACTGTTGCAGAAAAGAACAACTTCTTTTGCTCCGTATTCAACCGCAAAATCAAGCATTCTTCTTGCGTTTGCATCACGGGTAAAATCATATTCATATTCGCCCGTTTCTTCGTTGAGAACGTAAAAGCTTTCGGTTCTGCGCGAAGTATCCCAGATTCTGCAATCGGGATTATCGTGCTCACCGCCGCCGATATTATAACGGTAAACGTCAAGCCCCAGACCCGTTTCGTCATCATAGAGCAAACGGGCAATTTCTTTTGCCGTTTCTTCATCGTCAATATTCTGCGACCACCAGCAGGAACTTGTTCCGAAGCTTTCAAAGGTCTGATATTTTTCATAACTTATAACGCCGAGTGTCTGCGCCTCGGTAAACGAGGTGTTGATATTAAAAATCAGAGTCTGAATTGCCGCAAGAATCAGGCAAATAATTTTCATAATCATTTCAAAATCCCCTTCCGAAACAAATTTTATCATAACAGTTTTTCACTGTCAACCGATGCGCGAATATGATTGACTTTTATATATACAAAGACTATAATAATGCCAGAGGTGATTTCTATGCTTACCATCAACAATCTCACAAAACGTTACGGCAACAAAACTGCCGTTGACAACCTTTCGCTCCGCATTGCTCCGGGTGAAATTTTCGGTTTCATCGGTCACAACGGTGCAGGCAAAACCACCACCATCAAATCTGCCTGCGGCATCATCGGTTTTGATGAGGGCGAAATTTTTGTTGACGGTGTTTCAATAAAATCAAACCCGATTGAATGCAAAAAGAAATTTGCTTATATCCCCGATAATCCCGATTTATATGACTTTTTAAGCGGCATCAAATACCTCAATTTTGTTGCGGATATTTATGACATTCCCAAAAACGAAAGAAACGAACTTATCAAAAAATATGCCGATATGTTTGAACTCACCGACTCGCTTGCAGAGCCGATTTCAAACTATTCTCACGGTATGAAGCAAAAGCTTGCAATTATCTCGGCACTCATCCACAAGCCGAAGCTGATGATTCTTGATGAGCCGTTTGTGGGTCTTGACCCCAAGGCTTCGCATATTCTTAAAGAAATTATGGCGGAACTTTGCAGAAACGGCGGCGCAATCTTTTTCTCAACTCACGTTCTTGAAGTTGCGGAAAAACTTTGCACCAAGGTTGCAATCATCAAAGACGGCAAACTCGTTATCAGCGGTGACACGGCAGATGTTATCGGTAACGCTTCGCTTGAAAGCGTCTTCCTTGAACTGGAGGCGGATTGATGTTTAAAACGTTATTAAAGATAAACGTTCAGAGCCTTTTGCTCTCAATGTTTTCAAACGGAAAAGGCAAAGAGAAAAAAGCAAAAAAGTCAAGTCCGTTAAAGACGGTTCTCATTGCGTTGCTTGCCGTTTACGTTGTTGCATGCCTTATCGGCTCTGTTGCGGTGATGTTTTCACCTCTTGCAGAAGTTTTCGGCACTTTGCCCGGTCTTGAATGGCTTTATTTTGCTATTGCAGGTATATTGATTTTTTTGGTTACTTTTATCGGCAGTGTTTTCTCAACGCAGAATCTCATCTTCAAAGCTAAAGATAACGAATTGCTTCTGAGTATGCCCGTGCCGACACACTATATTCTCGCAAGCAGAGTGGCAAGCCTTTTTGTGATTGATCTTATCTATGCGGCTGTTATGGCAATTCCGATGCTGGGCGTTTACATCTATCACCACGGTTTTTCGTTGCCGCTCACCGCATTTTACATTGTCGGTCTTTTGCTGATAATCGTTTTATCCGCCGCCGTAACAGCTTTCTTCGGTTGGGCGATTGCTCTTATCATCACAAAATTCAAAAGCACAAACTTCATTCAGGTTGTTCTCAGCGTAGGCTTACTTGTTGCATATATGGCTTTTGCAATGAATATGCGCAAATACCTTGAAAAGCTGCTCACCAACGGCGAAACCATTGCCGCCGCAATCAAAAAAGCAGTTCCGCCTTTCTATTGGTTCGGCAAGACGTGCACAGAAAGCGACCTTGCATCGCTTGCTCTGCTTGCGGTTACGGCAATAATCCCGTTCATTCTCGGCTGCCTGCTGATTTCAAAAAGCTTTATCAGAATCGCAACAACCAAAAAATCCGCAAACAAAAAGAAATACGTTGCAAAGGAGCTTTCCGTAAGCTCCGCAAAAGCCGCACTTCTCAGAAAAGAACTTGTTATGTTCATTTCAAAGCCGATGTATATGCTTAACTCGGCAACAGGCGGACTGATGCTTATTATGTTTGCGTGCATAATGCTGTTCAAAGGTGACAGTCTTGGTCTTGATCAGCTTTTGGTTGTTGCTCCCGGAATGGAACACCTTATGCCGCTGATTGTTGCGGTTGTGCTGGCATTCTGTTCGGCAATGTGCAACCCTGCGGCTTCGGCAATTTCGCTTGAAGGCTCACGAATCAACGTTATGCGTTCAATGCCCGTAAGCTCTGACGATTTCTTTTTTGCAAAATATGCAGTTAACTTTATCGTCGGTTTTGTGCCGATGACCGTGGCTCTTATTTTTATTGCAATCAGCCTTAAGTTCGAAGCGCTGACGCTCATTGCCCTTTACGTTTCGGCTCTATGCTTCCTTGCGCTCACCTCGTTTATCAACCTCACGGCAAACCTTCTGGCACCCAAGTTTTCCTGGCAAAACGAAATGGTTGTTATAAAGCAGAGCAGTGCGGTGCTCATCGCAATGCTCACGGGTATGGCGGCAACCGCAACCCTCTATGCGCCCGCATATTGGCTCACTGATTATATTCCGTTTGAAGCTTACCTGTTCATTCAGTCGGCAGTCTGCATTGCAATCTGCCTTGGATTCATTAAATTTTATAAAACATCGGGCAAAACCCGTTTTGAAAGGATGTATGCATAATGATTTTTGACAAAATCGAAAACCTCAAGCTCTATTCCGCATTCAACAGCCATTTTGAAGATATGGCAAAATTCATTGAAGAAAACGATTTCGCCGCACTCCCCTGCGGAAGCTACGACGTAGGCAACGGCGTTAAGGTTAACATTGCCGAATACGAGCCCTCGGGCAACGATAAGTTTGAGGCTCACAGAAACTTCCACGATTTGCAGTATGCAATCACAGGCAACGAAATCATTGAAGTTATCCCCATCACCGAAGCAAAAGACTCAACAGGCTACCAGCCTGATATGGAATTCTTCACTGCACAGAATTGCGCAAGCACAAGTGTTGCGCTTGAGGCAGGCACCTTTGCATTTCTTGCTCCGCAGGATGCGCACAAGCCCTGCGTTAAGCTCACAAGCGACAAAATCAAAAAAGCAGTTTTCAAGATTCCTGTTTAAAAAAGCAGGTTAAACTCTGCTTATAATACGGCACAACGTACAGCAGCGGAAAGATTGCAACGCACACAGGCAACCACGGCAGAAAGCCGAGCTTGAAGCGAAGCAAATCCGCTGCTTTTTTCTCGCTTTTTTGTATGCTTAACCTTATGCAGTCACTCACGGAAAGAGACGGAAAAGCCGCAAGCAAAAACGGTGCATACGCATATTTCTGCACCGATAAAACAAAAAATACGAACCCTGATACTGCAGTCACCGCCGCGCAGACAAGCATTATTATGCAAAAAGCCATGCTCTGTGCTTTTGATTTTATGCTGAAAAACAAAAGAGCAACAATCCCTGCGGAAATCGCTTCAAAAGCAACAAGCTCAACGGTTTTCAGCAAAAACAGGCAAAGCGTAAGCAGTGCATTTTTTGCATATTCAAGCAGTTTTATCTTCGGCTTTTCACCGCTTGTGAGAAGCAGAATCATCTGTGCCTGCAAACGGTAATTTGCGCAGGATTTAATAACAAAATATAGAGTTGAAAGCGCAACACCAATTACCAAAGCATAGGGCTTTTTGCCGTTTATAACCGTCATTCTGACTGCAAAAATTCCTGCCGCAACGGCAAGAAACGAGAAAACAACAGATGAAACACAGCGCTTTTTGCTTTTGAGGGCTTTCTTTGCCCTGATTCGGATTGATTTATTCAAAACATCACCGCAAAATAAAAAATCGGGAGATTGCTCTCCCGATTATTTTTTGCCGTATTTTGTTTTTTATGCCGCTTTGATTTTATCAAGCAGACCTGTTATTGTGTCAAAAACAGGAGCGGCATACTTTGAATATTTATCATAAAATGCGTTGCCGGGCTCATAAGTGGGCTGCTCTGCACCCTCTGCAAAGTTACCCATTGCCTTGACTCTGAGGTTGGGCTTATCGTTTTCAAGATACTGTGTATACAGCGGATTTGACCATACGTCATAATATTCGTCCGCATACATAAACCAGTTATACATTTCCATTATGCCGTCGTGGCAGTTTGAATGAAGCATACCCTTGATAAACCACGTGTGCTCGGGCAGAATGCAGGTTGAAGCATCAATATCACCCTCGGGTGAAACGTGGTTGTGACCGCACTCGCAGTTTGCCTGCTGATAATCGTCACCGAGAGTTTCGTCCTTAAGAGCAACGGTTGCACCTGCTGAAGCATATTTTGTGTCAACTGTTGCGTCGCTGTCATTATACATATTCTCAACAAGAGGGGTTCTCTGAATGTCATAACCTGCAACAATCATAACTCTCACACCGTTATCAACGGCTTCGTTGAGAATTTCCTCTGCTTTGCACTGAACTTCGTAATGATAGTAATCAGCTTTTGCAATAAGACCTGCCTGTGTTTCGGGGTCAAGATTGATTTTCTTTGCCTCTTCATAAGCTGAATCGGGCACGAATGACCACAGACCGAGAAGAGTGCCGAAAACGGGAGTGAGGAGCTCATCAAAAACTCTCTCCTGAAGATTGTCGAGAATACCGCCTGCAAAGCCGTAAACCATATCAACAAGACCGCTGTAATAAAGGAAATCAAACAGAACGTTGAGAAGTGCGCCGCCGAAATCAAAGGGAGGCATACCGTCTGATGCATAGTCAAGCAGAGCCTTTGAATCAAGAGCAATCTTTCTTGTGAGAAGGTCACCTGCTACGTCTGTGCCGAGAATGGGGCAACACTGGAAGATGCAGGCATCAACGTCTGCATAGCCGTATTCACGGAAATAAGCCATGGTCACAACGCCGCCCATTGAAGAGGCTCTGAGATTAACTTTATCGTGACCTGTGAGCTTCTTGACGTGCTGAACAAATTCATTGAACTGACCTGCAACCTCAACGGGGTCAAGACGCCAGTCATAGTTGAAATAATAGCTTTCACCTATCTTATGTGATGTTTCGGTGGGAAGCTCGATTTTAACGTCAACGTGAGGCAGAGTATTGCCGTCACCGTCAAGGCGCATATCGCCCATTGCTCCGTTAACCGCTTTGATAAGAGCATCGCCGAAGGTATCGTAATCCTTTGTTGCAATCAGCCACACTGCTGCAGGCAGAATGCCGGCAACGAGCTTGATGATTGCACTTGTATCAGGTCTGAAAAGTGTTTTTTCATTTTCGGTATCGGGATAAGCATAAATATCGGTATTGCCCAGAGGACCAACGTAAATTGTGGGCAAAACACCGCAGTCACAGCCTTCAGCTTCGTTACCTTCTGCATGAACGGCAGGAGCGCAAAGCGAGAAAAGCATTGCCGCGGTGAGAATGAATGCGATTATCTTTTTCAATTCTGACAACCTCTTTTCGTTGCATTTTTGTATATTTTAGCACAGAATGCATATTTTCTCAATAGTTTAATTAAAAATATATTTTACTTGCAAATATTATTATATATATGTTATAATGCGTTAGATAATATTTACATTCAGGAGAAACGGTATGGCAAACATTACCAAAGACAAGAGCGTTCAATCAGGCATAACGCTTAACAAAAAAACCATTCTTGTTATCTGCATTCTGCTTGCGGCAATTATGGCATTTGCAGGTGTGCTTACCCAGACAATGCCCCGCGGCGTTTATGAACTTGACGCTGAAGGCAGAATAATTGAAGGCACGTATACCCCGATTGACGAAAAAATGCCGATATGGAAGATATTCCTCGCACCCATTCTTGTTTTCACAACAAGCAATGCAATAACGGGCGTTGCGATTATTCTTTTCATCACCATAATCGGCGGCACGTTTCTCATTCTTGATAAATGCGGCATTCTCAAATACATAATGGCGGTTATCATTGAAAAATTCGGCAACAGAAAATATCTGCTTCTCAATATGATGATTCTCGCCTGTATGCTTTTAAGCTCAACGGCAGGTATTCTTGAAGAATCCGTTACCCTTGTGCCCATTGCGGTTGCAATTTCGCTTGCTCTCGGTTGGGACTCTTTTGTCGGTCTGGGCATCAGCCTTATCGCGGTTGCATTCGGCTTCACAGCCGCAACCTTTAACCCGTTTAACGTTGCAACCGTTCAAAGGCTTGCGGGGCTGCCGATCTTCTCAGGTCTCGGTTTCAGAATTATTGTTTTTGCGGTTGTTTATGCGATTCTTGCAGGTTTCATCACTTTCTATGCAAAAAGGATAGAAAAGAACCCCAAGAAATCACTCTGCTACGAAACAGACATCGCTCTGAGAGAAAAATATAAACTCGGCGATAACATTTCGATTTTATATGACCCCAACATAAAGAAAGCGTCAAAAGCTTTTATTCTTTGCATTTGCGGTGTTCTTGCAGGCATCGTTATTGATTTCATCGCTAAAACAGAGGGTATGATTTCAATGCCTGCAATGGCAATTCTTTTTGCGGTTGGCGGTTTGCTCGCAGGCAAATTTTCAGGTCTTAACGGCAAAGAACTTGCACGCTCATTCGGTGACGGCATAAAAACCGTTGCTCCCATTATTCCGCTCATTCTTATCATTCTCTCTATCACGTATATCCTTGACCAGGGTAACATTATCCCCACAATCCTCAATTTCGTTTACAGCATTATTCAGGGTATGACCCCCTACACGGCAATACTTGTTCTCTTCGTTTTCATTGTTATTCTTGAATTCTTTGTGGGAAGCGGCACGGCAAAGGCATTTCTTATTATGCCCGTCGTTCTTCCCCTTGCAGATATGGTTGGCGTTACACGCCAGAGCGTTGCCCTTGCATTCTGCCTTGGCGACGGCTTCACAAACCTTCTTTATCCCACAAGCGGAATTATGATTATCGCAATCGGTCTTGTTAACGTTTCATACGGCAAATGGCTCAAATTCTCCTGGAAGCTCTTTGCTCTTGAAGGCATAGCATCGGTTGCCCTGATGCTTCTTGCGGTGGCAATCAATTATGCATAAGGAGAACAAAATGAAACTGAAATTCAATAAAGACGGAAAATTCAAAATTCTGCTTTTCGGCGATATTCACGAAACGGCTGACTATGAAACCAGCCCCAATTTCAAGGATATGCGCAAACTGATGAACGCGGCTCTTGATGAATATAAGCCTGACCTTTGCGTTTTGCTCGGTGACAACTGCGACGATGACGTGCTCGCCAATAAAGGTCCCGAAGAATTCCGCAAAATGCTCATTGCCGTTTGCGAGCCGATTATCAACAGAAACATTCCTTACGCACTCATCCTCGGCAATCACGAGCACGATTATAAGCTCGAAGATAAAATCGTTGAAATTTATCAAGACACTCACGGCTGTATCACAAGAAACGAAGAACCCGGCATAACAGGTGCCGCCAACTGGAAAGATATAATCTATTCTTCCGATGGCGAAACTCCCAGATTCTGCCTTTGGTTTATTGATTCAAACAACGTTTGCTGCGACCGCTCGCTTTCACATTACGACTACGTTCACCACGATCAGATAAGATGGTTTGAAAGAGAAAGCGCAAAGCTCAGGGAGATTAACGGCGGCAAGCCGATGCCCTCTTTTGTATTTCAGCACACACCTGTGCCTGAAGAATATCAGCTTATGCGCAAGGCTCGTTTATGGGAGCTCCCGTGGTCGGCAAAAGGCTACGGTGTTCACAGCAAGCACCGCTACGTGCTCAAAAAAGGCGCAACGGGTTACCTCGGCGAAGGTCCCTGCTCGCCCGACGTTAACAGCGGTCAGTTTGCAAGCTGGAAAAAGGTTGGCGGTGTGCTCGGTGCATTCTTCGGTCACGACCACCTCAACGATATGAGCGGCTACGTTGACGGAATTTTTCTTGCCCAGCACAAAACCGCAGGTTTCAGAGCATATACCGACGGCTGCAAAAGCTGCGTAAGACTTCTCACTCTTGACGAGAATAACCTTTCAACCTTTGAGCAGGAGCTCAAACACTTCAAAGAATTCGGTCTCAAATGCGAATGCCTTGGCCCCGTTATGAGAAACTTCTCTGACAGACAGGTTATCAATATGCATATTCTCGGTTATTCGGCGCTCGCAATCGGCGGAGTTACCGCCGCAGGCATAGCAATCAAAAAACTTCTTGACAAAATAGGAGGATAACGCAAATGGAAAAATCAACAAAGCTCAGTAAGTCCCTGCTTCTGAACATAATCCTTTTCGGCTTTATGGGTCAGGTTGCATGGGCGGTTGAAAACAACTTTTTCAATATGTATCTCTTTAACCGCATCGGCGGCAACGCAGATGACATTGCAAACATGGTTGCCGCATCTGCCGCAACAGCAATGCTCTCATCGCTCTTTATGGGCAGCCTGAGCGATAAGCTCAACAAAAGAAAAATCTTTATCTGCGCAGGTTATATTATATGGGGTATCACCGTTGGTTCCTTTGCGTTCATCACCCCCGAAACTTTTGCAAAAATCACAGGCAACCCCGTGAGTGCTTGCATTCCCGTTGCAGTCAGCGCAGTTATCATTATGGACTGCGTTATGACCTTTATGGGTTCAACAAGTAACGATGCCGCATTCAATGCCTGGGTAACAGACGTTACAAACCCCTCAAACAGAACCCTCACAGAAACAATTCTTGCTGTTTGCCCCGTTGCTGCAATGGTTGCAGTTACAGCCGCATTCGGTGCTCTCTCAAGCAAATTCGGCTACGGTCCCTGCTTCATCGGTCTTGGCATTCTTGTTACAATCTGCGGTGTTATCGGCATTTTCACAATCAAAGATTCACGCAACGGTGTTAAAACGTCAGCAAGCTTCTTTGAATGTCTTACCTACGGCTTCAAGCCCTCCGTTATCAAAAACAACAAGAGCCTTTATATCGCTCTTATCTGCATGGGTATTTTCTCAATCGCAAGCCAGGTTTTCTTCCCCTATCTGTTCATCTACGTTCAGCACTACGTTGATATGGGTACCCTGACTTCAACACCCATCTATTTTATCATCCCCTGTGTTCTTGCTCTTATCGGTGTTATTCTGCTTCTTGTTAAGCTCTATACATCAATCGATAAGGTCGGCAAAGCAAAAATCGCTTTCCCCTGCTCCGCAATCTTTGTTATCGGTCTTGGTCTTGTTTATTTTGCGGGCAAGAATTTCTGGTTCTTTGCGGTAACAATTCTTCTCGGCCTTGCAGGCTATGCGCTGCTTATGATTCTTCTCAATGCGGCTATCCGTGACTTTACTCCCGAAGATAAAGCAGGTCAGCTCCAGGGTATCAGAATGATTTTCTCAGTTCTTCTTCCCATGGTTATCGGCCCCAGAGTTGCCGCAACAGTTATCAACAACTTTGCAATCGATACATATGTTAACGAATACAACACAGCCGTTAACATCCCTGTTCCTCACATCTACCTTGCTTCCGCTGTAATCGGTGTAACAATCTTTATTCCCCTTGTTTTTCTTGCAAAGGAACTCAAAAAGGCTGAAGCTGCAAAGGCAAGCAATTAATTAAAAAGAAGGTAATTTTTCGCTATGAATATTATTATTGTCGGTCAGGGCAAACTCGGCACAACAATGACAAAACAGCTTGTTTCAGAAGGTCATGACGTTGCCGTTATTGACACCAAAAGAGAAAAAGTTGCTTCTGTTGTTGACGCGTATGATGTTTTGGGTGTCTGCGGCAACGGCGCAAACTGCGAAGTACTTGAAGAAGCAGGTGCCGCCAAAGCAAAGCTCATTATTGCGGCAACAAACTCGGACGAACTTAACATTCTTGTTTGTCTGACCGCTAAAAAAATGGGAACCGAACACACAATTGCAAGAGTTCGTAACCCTGACTATGCCAACCAGCATCAGTTCCTGCGAACAGAGCTTGGCATCAATATGATTGTTAACCCCGAGTTTGAAACGGCTAACGAAATTTCAAGAATTATCCGCTTCCCCTCGGCGGCTCACCTTGAATCATTCGCAAGAGGCAAGGTTGAAATTGCAAGCATCCGCATTCATTCCGATAATCCTCTTTGCGATATTCCCGTTTATGATTTGCGCAAAAAATTCAAAGCAAAGGTTATTATCTGCGCAGTTCAGCGTGATGATAACGTATTTATCCCCTCAGGTGATTTCGTTCTTAAATGCGATGACGTTATCAACATCACAGGTATGCGTTCAGAGCTTGCCTCGTTTATGCGTCAATGCGGTGTTTATAAGCACAAGGTAAAGAACGTTATGATAATCGGCGGCGGCAGAATCGGCTATTACCTTTCAAAGCTGCTTTCTGACACAGGCAGAAACATCAAGCTTATTGAGCAAGATGAAGCCAGATGCTACAGCTTAAGCGATAATCTGCCCGACGTTACCGTTATCCACGGCGACGGCACAGACCAGGATATCCTTGATGAACAGCGTCTTGAAAATCAGGATGCACTTATCGCCCTCACAGGCATTGATGAAGAAAACATCATCGTTTCAATGTATGCCGAATCAAAGGGCATCAATAAGGTTATCACAAAGGTTAACCGCCACTCATATTCAATTCTCAATGATATCGGTCTTGAAACCATTGTTTCGCCCCAAATTGTTGCAGGTAACCTCGTTACACGATACGTAAGAGCTCTGCAGAACTCAGCTTATAACGCACAGATTCAGACTCTGCACAAGCTTGTTAACGGCAAGGTTGAAGCTTCGGAATTCATCGTTCCCGCAAACGTTGCTTACACCGACGTTCCTTTCAAAGATCTCAACCTTCTGCCCAACCTGCTCATCGGTTGTATTATGCGAAACGGTAAAATCATATTCCCCGGCGGTGACGACGTTATGAAACCGGGCGATGCAGTTATTGTTGTTACCGCAAACAGAATCATAGAGGACCTTCACGATATTTTCGTGTGAATCGATTGTTTTGAAAAATCTCTCGGAGGTCTTGCATGAATTATAAAATTATTTTTTACAATATCGGAAGAATTCTGCTTGTTGAAGCGGCTCTTCTTATTTTGCCGGCGATTGTTTCAATCATATATGCAGATGGAGTTCTCGCATCATATGCAGTCACCATTGCCGCACTGGCAATCACAGGTCTTTTGACAACCAAAAAGAAGCCTGCTGACAGAAGCATCTATGCCAAAGAAGGCTATGTCATCGTTGCGCTGACCTGGATTCTGATGTCACTTTTCGGTGCATTGCCGTTTTATCTGAGCGGCGGCATTCCGAACTTTGTTGATGCGGTTTTTGAAACTGTTTCCGGTTTCACAACAACAGGTTCATCCATTCTCAACAACATTGAGAGTATGCCCAAGAGCCTTCTTTTCTGGCGAAGCTTTACTCACTGGATTGGCGGTATGGGTATTCTTGTTTTTGTTATCGCCATTATGCCCAAAACCGAAAATTCTTCAATGCACGTTATGAGAGCCGAAGTTCCCGGTCCCACAGTGGGCAAGCTCGTTTCAAAGCTTGGCGCTTCTGCAAGAATTCTTTACGGCATCTATTGCGGAATGAGCATTATTATGACCGTGCTTCTCATTGCGGGCGGTATGCCTGTTTTTGACAGCCTTGTTAATGCTTTTGCAACCGCGGGCACAGGCGGCTTCAGCATTCTCAATAACAGCATCGAAGGATACAACAGCCTTTACGTTGAAATGGTTATTGCCGTTTTTATGCTTCTTTTCGGCATCAACTTCAACCTTTATTATCTGTTTATCATGCGTCAGTTCAAACAAGCATTAAAGAGTGAAGAAGTTCGGTGCTACTTCGGAATAGTTACTGCTGCCGTTGTTATTATTGCATTTTCACTTATGGCAGGCAATCATACTGCAGGTTACGCCTTCAGGCACGCTTTCTTCCAGGTTTCGTCAATAATAACCACAACAGGCTTTTCATCAACAAATTTCGGCACTTGGCCGATTATTGCTCAGCTTGTTATTGTTATTCTTATGTTTATCGGTGCCTGCGCCGGCTCAACAGGTGGCGGCATCAAAGTTTCGCGTCTTATGATTCTTGTTAAGAGCGGCAAACGAGATATCAAAAAAGCCATCAACCCCAGAAGCATCGAAACAGTTAAAGTTGACAGACAAACAGTTGAAGAATCCGTTGTTAAAAGCGTTTCTGTTTTCTTCGCAACATATCTCATCGTTATCGCTATTTCGGCTTTGATTATTGCGCTTGACGGCAGAGATATTACAACCACAATCACGTCTGTAATTTCGTGTGTTGGTAATATCGGCCCCGGTCTGAATGCGGTTGGTCCCGCAGGCAATTTTGCTGATTTCTCAATCCTGAGCAAAATTGTTCTTTCGTTTGATATGCTTGCAGGCAGACTTGAGCTTATTCCCATGCTGATGATATTCACACCTTATGCATGGTCAAGAAAATACAATTAAAAAAAACGGGGTCGACTGACCCCGTTTTTTTATTTTATCTTTGTTATTTTATTACCCTTTACAAGATACGCGTTTTGCGCAAGATCAATCAGCGGCTGATCGTTGAGCGAATCGGTATAAAAATTCTCAATAACCGCATCGGGATATTTCGCCTTGAATGCCTTGACTTTGTTTTCTCTGAAACAAAAACTGACAAGCTTATGGTTTTCGATATCAGTTTCAGAAGCGATATAATTTTTTATACCAAGCCTTTTGCACACCTCGGCAATCGAAACGTCAAGGCAGGCAGAAACAATAACGTCGTCATCCTTGCGCTGTTTAAGATAAAACGGCTTTATCTTAACGCAATGCTTATCCCAGAAAACACCCACGTTGCTTTCAATATCCTCAATCGTTTCGCTCAGCTTTTCAACCCTGTCTTTATAATTTTCAAGTGCCTCGTCAAGAGCCATTTTTCCCGATTTATATTTAAGCGCCGCTTTGGCAATCCACGGCACTTCTTTAAGAAGCTTCGGATTCTTTTTAATATAAAAGATAAACAAATCAAGAACGGATTCGCCGTCATAAATGGTATTATCAAAATCATAAACGTTCATCGCATTCACCTCTTGATAACTATTATAACTTAATAACGCAAAACAATTTTCTGTTTTAGAAATTAAGATAAACTTATATATTTTTGCTCTTTTTTGATATTGTTTTTGCTTTTTTGCGGTGATATAATTGGCATATCAAAAAATATTCAGGTGATATTATGCCAAACAAAATAAAGGACAAAGACTTTTACAAAGCCTTTTTCACGATGACCTTCACGCTTGCCTTTCAGAATCTGATTGTTTACGGCGTTAACCTTGCAGACTCGGTTATGATGGGTGCTTACAGCGAAACTGCACTCAGCGGCGTCGGAATCTGCAACAACATTCAGTTTCTGCTGATGATGGCAGTAACAGGCACCTGCAACGGTATGACGGTTATCGCTTCGCAGTATTGGGGCAAAGACGATAAAAAGAATATCAAATCCGTTTCCGCCGTGAGCGTTTGGGTGAGCATTGCTTTTGCGGTCATTCTTACCCTGACCTGCGCTTTCGCACCCGAAGCGGTTATCCGCCTTTTCACAGACAAAGAGGCTGTTATTGCACAGGCGGTTGAATACCTTGATATTATTAAATATACATATTTAATATATGCACTCACAACGGTGTTGCTCGCCATTCTCCGAAGCGTTGAAACCGTTAAAATCGGTTTTTATGTTTCGCTTTCTTCTTTTGCAATCAACATTCTTCTCAACTATGCCCTTATTTACGGCAAATTCGGTATGCCTGAAATGGGAGTAAGAGGTGCGGCAGTTGCAACCCTTGTTTCAAGAGCAATTGAGCTTGCGGTTGTTGTTCTTTACACTCTTGCAATCGACAAAAAGCTTGAATTCAAAGTTTCAGAGCTTTTCAAAACAGAAAAGCAGATGTTCAAGGATTTCTTCAAAACAGGCTCACCGCTTATGCTCAGCAGCCTTTCTTGGGGCATTGCAATGAGCGTTCAAGGCGCAATTATCGGCAGACTTGTTGAAAGCGCAATTGCCGCAAACAGCATTGCATCAACCATCTTCCAGATTGCAACGGTTATCACCTATGCATCGGGCAACGTTGCCTGTGTGCTCATCGGCAAAACAATCGGCGAAAACGGCACGCTTGAGCTGATTAAGCGCCGCAGCAAAAATCTGCAGCTTATCTTTGTTGCAATCGGTGTTGCATCAAGCGCAATTCTGCTCATTTGCAAAGGTCTTATTATCGATTTCTATAACGCAACACCCGACACCTACGCAATCACAAACCAGTTCATCTGGGTGCTTTCAATAACAGTCATCGGCACGTCATACGAAGCACCTGCACTCTGCGGCATTGTTTCGGGCGGCGGCGAAACTGCATTTGTTCTCAAAAACGATTTCATCTTTATGTGGCTTATCGTTTTGCCGCTCTCAGCATTGAGTGCATTTGTTTTTAAATTCCCCGTCTGGGTCACCTTTGCCTGTCTTAAGTCTGACCAGATACTCAAATGCATTGTTGCCTACGTAAAAGTCAACAGATATAACTGGATAAAAACCGTAACAAGATAAAAGAACTCCCGAAGCATTTGCTTCGGGAGCTTTTTTAACCAACACTTTTCGGTTTTGTTACTTTAGGAGGCGGTGAAATCTTCACCTTTTTGCGGTTGGGATTGCGCTCAACAAGAGGCTCCGCACCGTCATTAACACAAGCTGCCGTTATGCAAACTCTCTCAACCGTGGGGTCTGAAGGTACGTCATACATAATAGGCAGAAGGGTCTTTTCAATAATTGAACGCAGACCTCTTGCGCCTGTTTTCTTTTCAAGTGTTTTCTCTGCAATCGCAGAAAGCGCGCCGTCATCAAACTCAAGCACAACGTCATCAAGATTAAACAGTTCTTTATACTGCTTGATGATAGCGTTCTTGGGAGTTGTGAGAATCTGAATGAGCGAATCCTTATCAAGCTCTTCAAGAGTTGTGATAATGGGAAGTCTGCCCACAAGCTCGGGAATGATGCCGAACTTAACAATATCCTGATGGATTGTTTTTGCAATGAGATTTTCTTGTGCAATCTCTGATTTGCTTCTCACTGGTGCTTCAAAGCCGAGGGTTGAACCGCCTGTTCTCTTTTCGATAATCTTTTCAAGACCGTCAAAAGCGCCGCCGCAGATGAAGAGGATATTTGAGGTGTCAACCTGAATAAACTCCTGCTGGGGATGCTTTCTGCCGCCCTGGGGAGGAACGTTTGCAACGGTTCCTTCAATTATCTTAAGAAGTGCCTGCTGAACACCCTCACCGCTTACGTCGCGGGTGATTGAGGGATTCTCGCTCTTTCTGGCAATCTTATCAATTTCGTCAACGTAGATAATGCCTCTTTCAGCTCTCTCAACGTCAAAATCAGCCGCCTGAATGATTCGCAGAAGAATGTTTTCAACGTCTTCGCCAACGTAGCCTGCTTCTGTGAGAGTTGTTGCGTCTGCAATTGCAAAAGGCACGTCAAGGATTTTTGCAAGAGTCTGGGCAAGCATTGTTTTACCAACACCTGTGGGGCCAAGCATCAGAATATTACTTTTCTGAATTTCAACCTCGGAATCACCCTTGCTTCCGATTCTTTTATAATGATTATAAACCGCAACGCTCAGCGCAATTTTGGCACTATCCTGACCGATAACGTACTCATCAAGCTTTGCCTTGATTTCGTGGGGCTTGGGCAGAGAAGAAACGTCAAAATCGCTGTGTCTGCCTGTTGAAGGCTCGGATTCAATAATCGAGCAGCAAAGGTCAACGCACTCGTTGCAGATATAAACGTTAGGTCCTGCGATAAGCTTATCAACCTGGTCCTGCGTTTTGCGGCAGAAAGAACAGGTTACAAGCGGCTTATCTCTTCTTTCGTCATCTCTGGGCATAATATGCCTCCTTATCTGTGGGCAATAACCTTATCAACAAGGCCGTATTCCATTGCTTCCTGTGCGGTGAGATAATTATCTCTTTCGGTATCTCTTGCGATATCATCAATGGACTTACCTGTGTTTTCAGCAAGAATTCTGTTAAGCTTTTCTCTTGTTTTGAGAATGTGGTCTGCAACGATTTTGATTTCGGTTGCCTGACCTCTTGCACCGCCGAGGGGCTGATGAATCATAATCTCGCTGTTGGGCAGAGCATATCTTTTGCCCTTTGCACCTGATGAAAGCAGGAATGCACCCATCGAAGCAGCCATACCGATGCAGATTGTTGAAACGTCGCACTTGATATACTGCATTGTATCATAGATAGCCATACCTGCGGTTACCGAGCCGCCGGGGCTGTTGATATAAAGGCTGATATCCTTTTCAGCATCCTGACCCTCAAGGTAAAGAAGCTGGGCAACAACAATGCTTGCTGTTGCATCGTTAACTTCATCTGAAAGAACGATGATTCTGTCGTTAAGAAGGCGTGAGAAAATATCATATGAACGCTCGCCTCTGTTTGTTTGTTCAACTACGTATGGAACAAGAGCCATTTAAATTCAGTCCTTTCAATACTGAATAAACCGGCATTAAGCCGGTTCATTCGTTAAATCATATTTTGAATACTGTCAATTAAAGTATAGTTAGAATTCTGCCAAATTATTCAGCAGCTTCTTCCTTTTTTGCAGCAGTTTTCTTTGTTGTTTTCTTTGCAGCGGGCTTCTTTTCAGCCTTTTCTTCTGCGGGAGCAGCTTCGCCTTCAGCAGCTTCCTTCTTCTTGGTTGTTCTCTTTGCAGCGGGCTTCTTTGCCTTTGCTGAATCGATAACTACCTTGAAAGCTTCCTGCTTCTTGATTTCTGCTGCAACTGTTGCTTCGGGAACGATGCCCTTAAGCTTTTCAACATCAATCTGATACATTTCGCTCATCTTGGTGTATTCTTCGTTGATTGCTTCTTCTGAAGCTTCAATGCCTTCAAGCTCGATGATCTTTTCAACAGCAAGTTCAATCTTAACGTCTGAAACTGCTCTTTCTCTCATCTGGCTTTCGAACATTGCCTTATCCATACCCATATACATAAGGTATGTGTCAAGGTCGATACCCTGCTGACCTACGCGCTGTGCAAATGAATCGATGTTTTCCTGAGCCTTGTTATCATACATGCACTCGGGAATTTCACCTTCAACGTTTTCGCAAAGAGCTTCGATAACTGCATCTTCAAATGCTCTCTGTGCGCTTTCCTGCTTTCTCTTGAGCATATCTTCTTCGATACCCTTCTTGAGATCAGCAACTGTTTCGTATTCGCCCATATCCTTTGCGAATTCGTCATCAAGCTTGGGAAGTTCCTTAACCTTGATTTCGTGAAGCTTAATCTTGAAAACAGCGTCCTTGTCAGCAAGTTCGGGAGCATATTCTGTGGGGAACTTAACGTTTACGTCAAATTCTTCGCCGATGCTGTGACCTGCAACCTGCTCTTCAAAGCCGGGGATGAATGAACCTGAGCCAAGAGTGAGGCTGTATTTTTCTGCCTTGCCGCCTTCGAATGCAACGCCGTCAACAAAGCCTTCAAAATCGATAACAGCGATGTCGCCTTCTTTAGCTGCTCTGTCATCAACGTCGATCATTCTAGCGCCTCTTTCAAGCATATGCTCGATTTCGTGATCGATTTCTTCTTTTGTTACTTTTGAATCAGCCTTTTCTGCTGTGAGACCCTTATAAGCCTTAACAGTGATTTCGGGCTTAACTGTTACGTTGAATGCAAGAACAACGCCTTCTTCTTTGCTCATTGTTTTAACGTCAACGTCGCGGGGCTGGTCAACGGGAACGATACCTGCCTCATCATAAGCAGCCTGAACAGCTGTGGGGAAAACGATTTCAAGAGCGTCTTCAAAGAAAACTTCCTGACCGTAGAGCTTCTCGATCATCATAAGGGGAGCCTTGCCCTTGCGGAAGCCGGGGATAACGATTGACTTTCTCTGCTTCATATAAGCCTGCTGGATAGCAGCTCTGAAATCTTCTGCTGCAATAGCAAGTTCAACCGCATAAGTGTTTGTTTCTGTTTTGTTTGCTGATACTAAACTCATTTTGAATTCCTCCGTTTGACTTTCTAACCCCTAAATTATAGCAAATAATTTTTGGAATTTCTATATATATTTGTATTTTCTTATGTTTAGTTAATTTTTTCAAATATTTTTCTCAACTTTTGGTGAAATTGCTTAAATTTTAGTCACCAAAGTCGGACAAAAGCCCAGAAAATCGCTCGAAATCAGCTGAAAACGTATTCCGTCGCACTCACCGTTGAAGGCGTTTGCGTGCGAATAAGAATGCAGATGACCGTAATAGCATTGCTTTATGCCCTCTTCAACAAGCACGTTATAAATCTCATCGCATTTGCGGTCACGGTTAAGCGGCGGATAATGAAGAAACACAACGGGTTCAAGCCCTGTTGCCTTTGCCGCATCGATAGACATCTTCAGCCTGCCCGCTTCGCGGAGCACAACCTTTTTATCCGCGTCACTCTCGGCATCAAAAAACCAACCTCGTGTGCCGCATATCGCAACGCCGTCGGATTCATAAGCGTTATTATGAAGAATATTGAGCGAATTGAGAGAATATTTTTGAAAAAATTCATCCGATTTTTTCTTGGTTGCCCACCAATAATCGTGATTGCCTTTGAGAATAATTTTTCTGCCCGGCAAAGAATCAAGAAAACGGAAATCCGCAAGTCCTTCTTCAAGATTCATACACCACGAAACGTCACCTGCAATAACAACGGTATCTTCGGGGCGGATAAGGCGCTTCCAGTTGCTTTCAAGGCGTTTTTCATAATCGCTCCAACCGCCGAAAATATTCATCGTTTTGCCGGTTGAAATTGACAAATGAGTATCACCGATAGCAAAAAGAGCCATAGCCGAATCCTTTCCAAAAATAATTCTGAATTTATTGCAGATAATATTGTTACGGATTTATCCGATTAAACCGAAAGGAGCATTTATCATGCACAAGGAAATCAACGAAATCACTTGCCACGCAAAAAACTGTGTTTACCACAAGGGCACAACATCCTGCACAGCAGGCACAATCGAGGTAGGTAACTCCTCAGCCTGCAAGTGCGGCGAAACACAGTGCTCAACCTTCAAGCTTAACGACAACGCCGTTGGCAAGAGTTGCGGTTGCGATTAAACGCCAAGCATATCAAAAACAACCTGCTCCATGCTGTCCTTTGAGCAACAACCGTCAAATCTGACCGCCTTATCGCGGAGATTTGCAAGCTGCTCGGGGCAGCTTTTCTTTGTTACAGCGGCAAGCTTTTCAACCATTTCAAATTCGTCAAGGTCATTTTTGCCGTCAACTGCTTCAAGCACGGCAGCGCTGAATTTGAAGGGGCTTGCAGTTGAAGCGATAACTGCGGGAGTCATATCGCCTGTTGATGCTTTATAATCGTTATAAACCTTAACTGCAACGGCTGTGTGAGTGTCGCAGAGATAATCCTTTGATTTGAACACTTCGGCAATGGTTGCCTTTGTTTCGTCATCATCGCAGCAACCTGCGGCAAAATCAGCTTTGATTGCCTCAAGAGTTGCGGCATCAACCTCATACTTGCCTGTTTCTGCAAGAGCCTTCATCCACTTGCAAACGTTTTCACTGCCGCTCATTGAATAAAGAAGTCTTTCAAGGTTGCTTGAAATGAGGATATCCATTGAGGGTGAAATTGTTGTGAAGAACTCGCGGTTCTTATCGTAAACACCTGTTGTGAGGAACTCGGTGAGAACAGAGTTGCTGTTTGAAGCGCAGATAAGCTTCTTTACGGGCAGACCCATTTCTTTTGCATAATATGCAGCAAGAATGTTGCCGAAGTTACCTGTGGGCACGCAAACGTTGATTGCATCGCCTGCTTTGATATCGCCTGATGCAACAAGGTCGCAATATGCCGAGAAATAATAAACAATCTGAGGAACAAGTCTGCCCCAGTTGATTGAGTTTGCCGATGAGAAAGCCATACCGTTATCAGCAAGCTTTTCTGCAATAGCCTTATCGGTGAAAATCTTCTTAACACCGCTCTGTGCATCGTCAAAGTTACCCTGAATTGCGCAGACTGAAACGTTTGCACCTTCCTGTGTGCACATCTGGAGCTTCTGCATGGGGCTTACACCGTCGCTGGGATAGAAAACAAGAATTCTTGTGTTTTCAACGTCCTTGAAGCCTTCGAGTGCGGCTTTACCTGTGTCACCTGAAGTTGCAACAAGAATAACGATTTCTGTGCCCTTTGCCGCTTTACCGCTTGCAACGGTGAGCAGTCTGGGAAGAATCTGGAGTGCCATATCTTTGAATGCGCAGGTGGGACCCTTGAAAAGTTCAAGGATATATGTGCCGTCCTCAAGCTTAACAAGAGGAGCAACCTTTTCACTTGAGAAGCCTGTTTCGTATGCGCCCTTAACGCAGGAATCAAGCTCTGCTTCGGTGAAATCGGTCAAAAACAGAGAAAGAATTGACTTTGCTCTGCCGATATAATCAAGAGAAGCAAGTTTTTCGATTTCTGCAACAGAAACTGCAGGCAGATTTTCGGGCACAAAAAGACCGCCCTCAGACGAAATGCCCTTTGTGATTGCCTGTGAAGCAGAAACTTTAACTTCTGTGTTTCTTGTGCTTACATAGTTCATAATATCATCCTTCCGATAAAACTTTAAACATTATATCACAACATTTTAGTTTTGTAAAATATTTTTAAAGAAATTATCTGCATTTTCATAGAAAATTTTATCAATCAACTTATTCCCGAAGCCTTTTGAGAGAAGAAAAGCTTCAAACGCAGACATTTTATCAACACCGCAAAGCTCGGGATTGATTTCACAACCGTCGTAATCGGAGCCGATTGCAAGAGAATTTTCGCCACCCAAATCAATCATATGATTGAGGTGACGGTATGCCGCTTCAAAACCGTCATCACCCTCGTCGCCGAGAAAGCTCTTGCAGAAATTCAGACCGATAAGCCCTCCCCTTTCAGAGAGTAATTTTATCTGCTCATCATCAAGGCTTCTGCGGCAAGAGAAAAATTTATCCTCGCTGTCTTTGCGGTATTTTTCGAGCACCGAAACGCTGTTTGAATGGCTCGCAATCACAGCCGCATCGCTCTGAATCGCATCATAAAAGCCCTTTCGGTTAAGGTGTGAAACGTCGGCAACAATTTTGTTTGCCGCCATATCCTTAAGAAGCCTTTTGCCGAGAGGTTTAAGACCCTCTTCAATGCCTGACTGGCAACCTAAGCCAAGCTCGTTTTCGGCATTCCACGTCAAGGTGATAACCTTTACACCGTAGCTTTTTGCGGCCTCAATTCCACCGTCAAAAGCAAACGGTGAACCGCCCTCGCAAGAGATAATCGCTCTGCAAAAGGGTGAATTTTTATTGTTATCAACATTCGCATTTCCTTGATACACTTGGATTTTATCGCTGTTAAGTTTTATTTCTTCAAGAAAATTCGAATGAACTTTTCTGAAATAATCAAGAGCCGCTTCGCCGCGGAGTTCATCGGGTATCCAGATTGCAAAAATCTGTGTCCATTTGTCAAGGCTTTCACCTTTACACAAATCAATGTGCAAATCATTTTCTGCTATGGATTTTTTGCGGTTAAAGCACTCACCTGCGGTATCGCAATGCAAATCAAACAGTTTCATATGCCCTCCTGAAACGCATTTTCAATATAGTTTATGCTATGGAGTTTGTTGTTATCATCAACCAGAACTTCGCAAACGTCAAATCGCATTTCGCTTTTGAGTTTTGCATAAACCATAAACTGTTTTGCCGCCGCTTCAAGCCTGCTTCGCTTGCCTTCATCAACCGCTTCCATAGGGCTGACGGGTGTGTTTTTGTTTCTTGTTTTAACCTCAACAATGCTCACAAGCCCGTATTTTTCTGCAACAACATCAAGCTCACCGAAGCGGCACACAAAGTTTGAGGTGAGAATTTTATATCCCCTGTCGCGCAGATAACGAGCCGTAAAAATCTCGCCCCACACGCCTGTTTTGTTCCTTATCATTATTTTGTGCCGAGAAAACTTCCGAGGAAGCTCATTCTGTGATGCTCTGAAATTCCGTGCTCCGTGAGCATTTCATAATGGAGCTTTGTGCCGTAGCCCTTATGCTTTGCAAACTGATACTGCGGCATTTTTTCATCAAGCTCAAGCATAAATCTGTCCCTGCTGACCTTGGCAAGAATCGAAGCCGCCGCAATCGAGGGGCTGTTTGCATCGCCCTTGATTATTGTTTCGCCGTCAATGGCAAGGGGCGGCATTCTGTTGCCGTCAATAAGAGCGTAATCCGCAGGCACGTCAAGACCTTCAACAGCTTTTTTCATAGCAAGATAGGTTGCCTGCAGAATATTGATTTCGTCAATTGTTTTTTCGTCAACGCTTGCAATTGAATAGCTGATTGCTTTTTCTTTGATAATATCAAAAAGCTTATCTCTTTTCTTTTCGCTGATTTTTTTGGAATCGTTAAGACCTTCAATCTCACAGCCCTCGGGCAAAATAACCGCCGCAGCATAAACGGGACCTGCAAGCGGACCTCTGCCTGCTTCATCAACACCGCACACTGCCATATAGCCCTTTGCTTTTGCGTTAAGTTCATATGTAAAATCCATATTAATATCCTCCAACAAAAAAGCCGTACCGCCTGAACGATACAGCCTTAAAATCAGTTTTTAACCAAAAACTGTTCATCAATCACGTCTTCCATAATATCATCAAGATATTTGCGGCTGAACGATGACGTATTTGAAAGCACGCCGTGCTTTGAAGCAAGCTCATCGGTATAGCTTTCAAGCGGATAAACTCTTATATTTGAAAAGCCGTAGCCGTAATGGGTAACAACACCCTCAAACGTTACGTTTTCAATTGCGATTTCGCCCGTAGTGTTATTCTTGACAAGCTCAAAATTCAGCATACCGCCAAGCATTCTTGCGCCTCTGTTCTGGGCAGAAATAAAATTGCCGAGAGAATAAGCAACAAGTGTCTGACTGCCGTCTGAATTTGTTATAAATTCAACGGGCTGAATAACGTGGGGGTGTGTGCCGATAATAACGTCTGCACCCCATTCACCGAGCTTTTTGGCAAGGTTGCGCTGAAAATCATTGGGTTCGTGAGTATATTCAACACCCCAATGAGCATTGACGATAACAAAATCCGATATCTCATCAGCATCCATAACTCTCTGCTTCAGACGTTCTTCATCATCTGCCGTCATAAGAATAACGTCGGTATCCGAAGGCAGTTTAAGACCGTTTGTATACTCAGTGAAGCCAACGTAAGCAATCTTTACACCCTTGACCTCTGTTACGGGAATTGTCTGATAATCAGCTTCGTTGAGATAAGCACCTGTTGTTACGGCATTTTTGCTTTTCCAGAATTCGATTGCAGAGATAAGACCTTTTTCGCCGCAGTCAATCGAATGGTTGGTTGCGATGTTGAAAACGTCAAAACCGATATCCAGCATCTCATCGCCAAGCTCTGTGGGTGAATTGAACTGCGGATAGCTTGAAACGTTGTGAGCAGTTGAAATCACGGTTTCCTGGTTAAGAATTGCAACGTCCTTTGATTCGATTTTATCGCTTATATTCTGATACGCATATTCAAAATCATATCCGTCGCTTGTTCTTTCTGCCGCCTGCTCATAAATCGCATTGTGAATCAGATTATCACCGACAGCGGTAAAGCTGACCTTTGTGAAAAGCTCTGAAGGCTCTTGGTTATCGGCATTATCCGAATTCGCATCGGGAACACCTGTGCCGTAGCCGTATTGTTCATCAATAGACGGGTCGCTCTTTTTTCTGTCAATAAAAAGAACGGATATTGCAACCACATCAAGAAAAATGATGATTGCAAGCACAATTGAAAGTATCTTTCTCATTCTGTCAACTCCACAATCAGTCAAGAGTTATTCTGCCGAGCTTGCCGCTTCTGTATTCATCAAGCAACATAACCGCACAACGCTCTGTGTCATATTCGCCTTTACGAAGCAGCATACCTCTCTTTTTGGCAATCAGCTCAAGCAATTCATAAGGCTCAAGATCTTCAAAATCTTCAATTTTATATCTTTCGGTCAGTCTGTCTGCATAGTTTTTCTGAAGAACAACAAGCAATCTGACCGCAATTTCCTGAATATCAAGAATCTGGTCTTTTACAGAGCCGATAAATGCAAGCTTGAAGCCAACCTCGGGATCCTCAAACTTGGGCCAGAGAACACCGGGTGTGTCGAGCAATTCAATACCCGAGCCGATAAAAAACCAACGGTTGCTTCGGGTAACACCGGGCTTGTCCGCAACCTCAGCGCGGTTTTTGCCTGCCATACGGTTGATAAACGAGGATTTGCCCGTGTTGGGAATACCCACAACCATAATGCGCAGATGCTTGCCTGCCATACCTCTGTCAACGTTTGCCTGAATTTTATCCTTCAGAACTTCTCTGACTGCAGGCTGGAATTTATCAAGACCCTTGCCGCTTCTGCAGTCAACAGGCAACGCGGTTATTCCTTTTGCGGAAAGCTCTTTTATTTTGCGTGCGGTTGCATTTTCGTCTGCAAGGTCACATTTATTGAGCAAAACTATTCTCGGCTTTGAGCCGATGATTTCATCAAGCTCGGGGTTACGGCTGCTTTCGGGAATTCTTGCATCAACAAGCTCGCAAACGGCATCAACCATATTGAGATTTTCTTTTATAAGGCGTCTGGTTTTCGCCATATGACCGGGAAACCATTGCACCGTCATATTTTCATTCATTGTTTTATCCTCTTATGCAACAGGGCCAAAGGGTGCGGCTTTAAAAATAACCTTACCCATTATATATTCTTCTCTTATCATACCGATTCTGTCATCACGGCTGTCTGATGAATGATTACGGTTATCACCCATAACGTAAACGTAGCCTTCGGGCACGGTTACAGGCTTCCAATAGTCGAGCGTTCTGATCATAGGCTCGGCTATATAAGGCTCATCAAGCTTAACGTCATCAACGTAAACCGAATAAGTTATGCTGTCAGCGTTTCTCTCAAGTCTGACAGTCTGACCCTCGGTTGCAATAACTCGCTTAACAAGAACGTCCTCAATATCAGGCGAATTATCGGGCTGAGCAGTAACAACAACGTCACCGCCGACAGGTTTATTATAAACAGACTGAAGAATAACCTGTTCTTTGTCTTTAAGCGTGGGAAACATTGAATCGCCGCTGATCTGAATTGTTCTCACAAAAAACGTGAAGCACACGCCAACAGCAATAACTGCAGTTGCAATTATTGAAACAATATCAAAAATAAAAGTTGCAAATGATTTTTCGTTATTCATACTGTTGTTTCCTCCGTTTAATCATATATTTTACTGTCACCGACAGGCAGAATTCTCATAACCGCCTTGCCAAGAACATATCTTTCGTCAATCAGACCGATTGCGCTTGAGCGGCTGTCAACCGAATCGTTACGGTTATCACCCATAACAAAAAGCTTACCCTCATCAACCGTCAGCGGAAACTCAACGTCATATCTGAGCGCTGTTGGTTCGGCTATATAAGGCTCATCAAGCACAACTCCGTTAACCTTGACCTCGTGAGTGCGGAAATTGATATCAACCGTATCACCGCCGACTGCGATAACTCTTTTGATAATCGGCACGTTGCGCTCCCAGGGCTGGGTAACAATAACAATATCGCCCGCTTTGAATCCCGATGAAATGCTGCTGACAGCAAGCCAATCACCCGAATCAAGCGTTGGATTCATTGAATCTCCTTCAACGCCTACAACCCTGAAAACCAGCGCAAAAATAATAAACACCGCCACAACGGCACCCTTAAACGAATCCAGAACGTCATAAACAGCGTTGGTGAGAACGCCTGCGGGAGCATCGTCTTCTGCCTGCATTGAGCCGAATTCAATCCAGAACTCTTCAATTCTTCTCAAAGCCGCGCCTCCCCTTTTGACTGTTTATAATTCTGAAAAATAAATTTAAAAATAACAATAAAGGTGTAACAATATAAAAATTGTTACACCCTCATGCTCATTATCTGATCTGTTCCTTAACCTTTGCAGCCTTACCAACTCTGTCTCTGAGGTAGTAGAGCTTGCTTCTGCGAACGCGACCGTGTCTTACAAGTTCAACCTTTGCAACGTTGGGGGAATGGAGAGGGAATACTCTCTCAACACCAACACCGTAGCTTACGCGGCGAACTGTGAAGGTTTCGGAAACGCCTGAACCTTTGCGGGCGATAACTGTACCTTCGAAAAGCTGAATTCTTTCTTTGTCGCCTTCGCGAATCTTAACGTGAACCTTGATGGTATCACCGATTTCGATGGCAGGTACTTCGGATTTCAGAGAATCCTGTGCGATCAATTTGAGTGCATCCATTGTTAATTTCCTCCGATTTTTTTCAGATGTTCGTAGCCGTTTGCACGGTAAGAGGACCATCCGCTTTAATGTTATTAAGCATTAAACCCCGTCTTTGCGAACCGAAGCTGCTAATGACGGCACAAATGCGAATAATATAATATCACAGCTTTTGGAATAATGCAAGTGTTTTTTCGTTTTTTATAATATTTTATATTTTATTCAAAAACGCTTAAGTCTTCACAAAGCAGTTTGGTTCTAATGACGGAATTTTTTTCGGGTTCTGCGGCAAACTCCGCAAAAAGAGCGCTCATCAGGAGCTCTGCATTGAGGTTAACGCTGTTGCCTGCAGCAAGAACGGTTTTGATTTTAACCGTGTTTCCTTCTGCTTCGCATTCAAAAGAACGCACCATTTCGCAAAGGTTAACGGTTTTGATTCCCCTCTTGCTTCGCTTCTCTGCGTTAAGCACACCGCCGTCAATAACCGCCGTTGCGCCTGCCGCAAAGCCCACGGCTTCACCCTCGGTGAGGAAGCCTGTTTCGATTTCATATTCAGCGGCGGCAATTTCGTTGGGCTTATTGAAAGGCTCACGCACGTCAACGATTTCAATGCCCTCGGGCATAACTGAATTAAGCCTGTTTTTGATTTCGTCAAAGGACATATCCTCTTCAATTCTTATATCCACAGGCTCTCTCATACCTGCCTGACCAAGCGGCAGCGGCATAAGGAACGTCATATAAGGATGGGGGTTGAAGCCCTCTGTATACCAAAGCGGAATTTCAGCTCTTCTGACGGCGCGTGTCATACAGCGGTTCATATCGAGATGTGAGATATAAACGGCAAGTCCGCTCTTTTTAAACCATATTCTGACGGATTTCATCACACACACCTCCGTTGAGCTTATTTGCACCGCAACCTGCACACTTTTCGCGGCAGCAAGCGGTTGTTTCACCCTTATGAGCCTTCTGATTTTCTTTCACAAGGAAGTTCTTGGTTACGCCGTAATCCATATGGTCCCAGGGCAGAATCTCATCATATTCTCTTCTGCGTGCGGTATAGAAATACGGGTCGATGCCGCATTCCTCAAAGCTCTGCATCCACTTTTCACGGTCAAGATGTTCTTCCCAACCGTCAAAACGGCAACCCTTGCGCCAAGCGGTTTCAATAACCTTGCCCAAACGGCGGTCACCTCTTGCAAAAACACCTTCAAGGAAGCTTGTCCACGGCACGTGTCTTGAAACGCTGACCTTTTTGGTTTTAACGCAGGAGATAAGATAATTCTGCTTATCGATAAGCACGTCAGGCTTATCCTGCGGCTCCCACTGGAAAGGAGTGAAGGGCTTGGGAACAAGCGAAGCGACGCTGATGTTAACCGCAACGCTCTTGCCCTTGGGTTTGTTTTCATTCTTATAATATTCGTCAACAACCGCCTGTGCAAGGTCGGCAATGCCCTGAATATCTTCTTCGGTTTCGGTGGGCAGACCGATCATAAAATAAAGCTTAACCGCAGTCCAGCCGCCCGAAAATGCCTGCCTTGCAGTTGAAAGCATTTCGTTTTCGGTAATATTCTTATTGATAACGTCACGCAGACGCTGTGTGCCTGCTTCGGGAGCAAAGGTAAGACCGCTTCTGCGAACGGCATTGAGCTGCTCCATAAGCTCCTTGGGGAAGTTATCTGCACGAAGCGAAGGCAGAGCAATGTTGATTTTTTCTTCGATTGTCCAGGGAAGCATATTGCGGATAAGCTTCTCAAGACCCTTATAGTCACTCGTGCTCAATGAGCAAAGAGAGATTTCGTCATAGCCTGTATTATTGCAGATTGCTCGGCACTGTGCTTCAACTGTTTCGGGCGATTTTTCTCTGATGGGACGATTGAGGAAGCCTGCCTGACAGAAACGGCAACCTCTGATACAGCCTCTGAAAATCTCAACCGTTGTTCTGTCGTGCACAACGTCAAGAAAAGGCACAACAAAACTGTCGGGTGAAAACATTGAATCAAGGTCGGCAACGTTGCGTTTCTCAACCTTTTCGGGTGCACCGCAGGTGGGGGTTACCGCCTTGACGGTGCAATCTTCGTTATATTCAACCTCATAAAGAGAAGGAACGTAAACACCCTTAATCTGTGCGGCGGCGGCAAGGAATTCCTGCTTTGAAGCACCCTTTGCCTTATATTCTTTAAGCAAATCGATAAGCTCGTTTGTCACTTCTTCACCGTCACCGGGCAGAGTGATATCAAAGAATTCAGCCATAGGCTCGCTGTTGCAAACACAGGCACCGCCCGCAATAATGATGGGGGTAAGCTCTTTTCTGTCACAGCTTTTAACGGGAATTCCTGCAAGATCAAGCATATTGAGCACGTTTGTGTTGCTCAGTTCATATTGCATTGTGAAACCGAGAATATCAAAATCTTTTATTGCATCGCCGCTTTCAAGAGCATAGAGAGGAATACCGTTTTCTCTCATCACCTGCTCCATATCAACCCACGGTGCAAAAACTCTTTCGCACCAGGCATCATCCCTTGCGTTGACAAGCGAATAAAGAATCTTCATGCCGAGATGTGACATACCGATTTCGTATGTATCGGGGAAGCAGAATGCGTAGCGGATATCAACCTTTGATTTATCCTTTATAACGCTGTTAAGCTCGCCGCCCGTATATCTGCCGGGCTTCTGAACCTTGAGCAGAAATTTTTCAATCTTTTTGGGATACATAAGCTATCTCCTGTTCAAATAACATATCTTATATATCATACCATACTAAAACAAAAAAATCTACAGTTTTACAGTTCCTTTTTCTCTTTTATCGAAAAAGCTTACCGTCGCAAGATAAACCGCAACCGCACCGAGAGAAATATTGCCGTATCTGAGCGCCGCAAAAAAGCCTGCAACCGCCAAGGGCACAAGCACCGCCCACATTGCACCGCTGCAGATTTTCTCTGCTTTTTCTTCGTTCATAAACCTGCAAAGACATTCAGACAGAATGTTACCTCCGTCAAGAGGTCTGCAAGGAAGCATATTGAATGCACCGATAACAAGGCTCACAAACGCCGCGTTGTTAACCGATTGCTTCCCTGCAGAACTTACGGCAAAAATCGCATAAAGAATCAGATTTGCCGCAGGACCTGCCGCATAAATCAGAATATCATACCGTTTTGAGTGCACAGGCATACGCTCAAGCTTTATGCCGTAAAACGAAAGCTCCACAAGCGCAGGCTTTTCTCCGCAGGCAAGCAGACAAAAAATATGCGCCGCTTCGTGAACAAAACAACAAAACAGCGCAACCGAACAAACTCCGCTTTCATCAAGAATCAGCATACAGGTTACGGTTGCCGCAAAAGAGAGATTGATTCTCACGTCTGTTGCGCCGCGCTTAATTCTCATTGTCGTAAATCAGCGGCTCGGGGTCAACCCTCACGCCGTCAATCCTGACCTCAAAATGCAGGTGCGGCCCTGTTGACCATCCCGTTGAGCCAACAAGACCCAACGTTTCACCGCTTCGCAAAACCGTTCCCTCGGGAGCGTAGATATCGTTAAGATGGCAATAATAGGTTTCAAAGCCGTCGGAATGCTCCACGAGCACGTATTTGCCCCAAACGTCACTCTCGCCCGAATCCGTAACAACACCGCCGTATGCCGCCGCAACGGGAGTATTCTCCGGAGCCGCAAGGTCAATGCCCGTGTGAAAACCGTAATTACCCGAAACAGGATTCGTTCTGTAGCCGAAAGGCGAAGTGAGCCTTGCGTTTTCAACAGGCAGGGTTACGGGTGCACTGACGGTATAAGAAGCAAACGTTGTGCCTTCAATCGCCTGCTCCGATTCAATATCTTCACCGCCTGTGCCCGTTATCACTCCGACGGCAACCGCATCCTCCGAGCCGTATTTCAAAACGTCTGCACTGTCAACGGTCAGACTTGCCGTTACAACCTCAAAATCTGCCGCAGAAAGAATAATCTTCCCCTGCTCCTTTTCTGCCGCCTGTGAGTGCGCGTGGGGACTGATTTTTGAAACCGCTGCCACTGCGCAGGCTACAAGCAGAATTGCCGAAAACTGCACCGCAAGCAAACGGAGCAAGTAATCGGCTTTTGTTTTTTTCTTTTTGAATTTTCTGATTTTGGTTACCATATTCCCCTCCGCAATTATTAAACTGATATCAATATATGAGGTGAGCGGTGACGAATATGATAAAAAAGACTGCTCTGCAAAGCAAAGCAGTCTTTGGATTATTTTCTTAAAGCCGCACTGTTGTTGAGAAGAAGCGAACTGTAAATGAACAGTACGTCTGCATTTCTGAAATTCACCATACCCTTAACAGCGGCAGGGAACACGTAACGGGTATCAACAACAGTTATCTTTGAATAGCTCTGAATCAGAAGCGGTGTAAGGCTGCTGCCGAAAGAATCTCTGAAAATCACAAGCTCTTTTCCGCTTTTGTTTTCGGGGTTTGAGATAACCAGAAACGGCTGATTGCCCGAAAGGAAGAATTCATAAGGGTCTTTGCCGTTGCCTTTTTCTTTATCATAGACAGGCATATTGATATACTTTCCGCTTTTTTCGTCAACGCCCTTAACGGTGCAGTTTTCGATTGCACTGTTTGTGAGATACTTTATCGCATCAGGCTTCACAAAAGGTAATGCCGCCTGACCGTAATAGGTTCCGTAAAACGGTGTTTCAAGCGTATTCACGGTGAAATCATTGCTGAACGGCGCACCCATTGAGGTTGCAATATGCTCCGCAATATCAACAACGTTTTCCTGTCTCCAATGGCTGTCGGTATAATAATAATCGTCAACCGAAAGCAAGGGCATTATATCGATATATTCGGCATATTCCATTCTATCCCGCATACCCGATGCAAGCGCGTTATAATCAACTGAAAGATAACCGCCGTTTTCTGCAAGAAACAGGTTTTTATCGGGAACAACGGAGAGATAAACCTTTGAGCCTGTGCCTTCAATCATATTATCATAAATATAATCAAATCTCTCTGCGGCATAATCAAGCATATCGTTTTTGAGCGGATATTCAAGCTTTGAAAGATGACCGTTTTCAACAATAACGTCATTGTTATCCATATTCATAAAAATATAGTTTGAGAAAACAGCCTTGATGCTTCTGAAAGCATCGCGCACGGGAAACTGGTCAAGGGTATAATCCTTGAAATCCGCCATAAATTCACCGCTGATAACTCTTTCAAGAGTAAGCTCGGGGAAGGTTGCGAGTGCTCTGCGTTCACTGTTTGAAAACGAGCTTTCTTCCTTTAAAATGTTCCAGCCGAAAAATCCGAGGAACAGAGCCGCCATAAGAACAGTCAGAACAATATTTTTGGTTTTTCTATTCATCACGGCACCTCCTTAAAATCTGAAATAAAGGAACGCTTCAAACGAACCGTCAACCAGATATGCGGTAACAACAAGCATCATACCGATAAGCACAACGGGTTCCGCAACGTTGAAAAGCTTTTCGTTCTTTTCGCAAAGCTTCGAAGCAATTTTCTTGGGCAGAGGTGTTGCACCGATGATTGCAAGAATAATAACAACCGCATAATTGCGCAGATAATAAAGCCATTCTGCCGAGAAAACAGGAACGTTGCCGAAGCCGAACATCGATGCGATATAGCGTGCCGCCTCTCCCATATCGGTTGCATTGAATATAACAAAACTGATAATAACAAGGAGCATAACGTAAACGTGGCGAAGCACCTTGGATTTATCAAGATATTTTTTGAGCCAGAGCTTTTCAAGCAGAAGCAGAACGGCAAAATAAAGACCCCATACTATGAAATTCCATGCCGCACCGTGCCAGAAACCCGTCAGGAACCAGACAACAAAGATGTTTCTGAACCATTTGATTTTTGAAACACGGTTGCCGCCAAGCGGAATATAAACGTAATCTCTGAACCACGTGCCGAGTGACATATGCCATCTGCGCCAGAATTCGGTCACACTGCCCGAAATATAGGGATAATCAAAGTTTTCAAGGAAGTCAAAGCCGAAAGCTTTGCCCATACCGATTGCCATATCGCTGTAGCCCGAGAAATCAAAATAAATCTGCAGGGTATAAGCAATCGCATAAAGCCAATAAAACAGAACGGATTTATCGTCTGATGCTCTGAAGGTTGAGCAAAGTTCGCCGAGAGCATCGGCAATCAGAATCTTTTTGCCGAGACCGAGAACAAAGCGTCTTATGCCGTCTGCCGCCATATCAAAGCTATGGGTGCGGCTGTTGAGCTGTTTTTCGATATCCGCATATCGCACAATCGGACCTGCAATAAGCTGGGGGAACATCGCAACGTAAGCCGCAAGCGAAACAGGATTTTTCTGCGCCGCAACGTCGCCTCTGTAAACGTCAACCGTATAGCTGAGAATCTGGAAGGTATAGAAGCTGATACCGATAGGCAGAGCTATGCCTGTGAGCGGCACGGCAAGACCCGAAGCCGAGTTGAAGGTTGAAATAAAGAAATCCGTATATTTAAAAACGCCGAGGGTTGCAACACTTGAAACTACAGATAAAATAAGAAACGCTTTGGAAAGCGCTTTGCCTCTGAACTTCTCAATGAGCAAGCCGAAAATATAACCCAGAAGAATTGATGCAACCATAACGATTGCAAACTTCGGTTTATCCCACGCGTAAAACACAAGGCTGCAAATAAGCAAAACCGCGTTTTTGAGTTGCTTGGGAGAAATAAAATAAAGAATCAGAACGCAAGGCAAAAAATAAAACAAAAAAGGAACACTTGAAAAAATCATATTGCCTGTCCTTTCAGAAAATTACAGGGTGCAGAATTTCTGCACCCTTTGACTTTTTGTTAAAGCTTAAATTATGCGAGTGAAGTTGTGCACATAAGGAAGAATACGGTGTTGCCAACGTTTTCGCAAACCATTTCTTCTGCAGCTGTGCAGATGTTCCATCTGAGGTTAGCATCTGCTTCGAGGCTTGCCTTGAAAGCTTCAACGTCTGCACCGTCAGCAAGCTTAAAAACGTAACCAACAAAGGGAATTGTGCCGATGCCGGGTGCGAAAGTTGCTGCTTCTGCAAAACCGTGAACTTCATTGTTGAAGCCTGCAAGATAGCCTTCTTCAACGGGCATTACCATAGGCATAAACTGGATTGATTCGTGAGCGATAACTGCATTTGCAAGCTCTTCTGTTGTTGCTGCGGGGTTAGCACCGATTTCGTTATAGAAAACGTTAAGAAGAGTCTGAGCTGCGCTTGTGCCGTCAGCAGGTGCATCAACTGCAGGCATATCATCTGCGGGAGCGTCAACTGCAGGCATATCCATGGGGCCTTCGCCGGGCTGTGCAGGAACGTTCATATCGTCTTCAACGATTGTTTCTGCTGTTGTTTCTGCTGATGTTGTTGTTTCTTTGTCTGCCTTTTCACCGCAAGCTGCGAATGAAAGAAGCATAGCTACTGAAAGAATGAGTGCAAATAATTTTTTCATAGGTTTTTTCTCCTTTATTTTCTGCGGTCACGCCGCATAATTTATTTTCTTGTGACAGTCCATTCACCGTTATACTCAAGAACAAGTACGCAGGTTTTTCTGCCGTAACCAACGGTCATTTCGCTTTTTTGCATACCGTTGCTTCTCCAGATGATTTCAACATTATCTTCTGCCGAAAATTCAGTTAAATTCTCACCTTCACCGTCAATTTCAAAGCTTCCGCCGTTAACTGTTATAAGCGCATCGCTGTCAATCTCAAGCGTTAGCGTAACTTCCGCTTCGCCTGTGCTTCTCGCAAGAGCAATACCGCCCTGCGTCTGATTGAGAGCTACGCTTGCATTTTCGTCAATAACAGTTCCGTTAACACTAACGTCAATGCCGTTACCCGTGAATGATGCAAAAGCCGCAACCGCAACCAAAGCAACACAGGCAGCCGCCGCAACAACGCGCATAAACGGAGTTTTGAGCAATGCAACTTCACCTTTTCCGTTATCAGCAGAAGCAAGAATACGTTCGCGAAGCTCATCGGGCGCCTTAACCGCCGAATAGGCTTCTTTTTGTTTATCCGTGAACAACTATTCTGCCTCCGTTTCAATCAATTTTTTGAGAGCTTCTCTTCCCCTTGAAAGACGCATTTTGATACCCGACTGTGTTATGCGGAGCATTGAAGCGATTTCTTCAACCGAAAAGCCCTCAAGATAATGGAGCGTTATAACGGAGCTGTATTTTTCGGGCAAAGCCGAAAGTGCTCTGTAAAGCTGACGGGGCTCTTCGCCGTTATCACCGTGAGCCGCAACGTCGCCAATCTCATCAAGCGACGGATGCGAGCGGATTTTTTTGTGGTGCTGAATATCGTGGCAACGGTTGACCGTTGAACGGATAAACCACGCGCGCTCGTGCTCACTGTCTTTAAAATCGGGTCTGATATCAAAAAACTTAAGGAAAACGTCGTGAACGGCATCCATTGCATCCTCGGAATTACCGAGCTGTGCAAGCGCAAGCCTGAAAAGCATATCGGAATGCTTATCATATGCCGACGCAAGCGCTTCATTTTGCTTTGGCTGATTGCTCACTTTTTGCCCTCCTGTCATTAAAACGTTTCAGAATACCGAAAGGTCACAAGATTTTCAAAAAAATTTTTTAAAAGTTTTTGCGACCGATAATATGCCGTTGAATATAGAGTATAGCACATAACGGATAACAATTCAACACAAGCACCGTTATTTAATATTTTAAATATACAATATTATATTTTGCAGTTGACAAGCATCCGCAAGTGTGATACAATCTATTTGTTCAATAAACAAATTTGTTTATTTATGCAATAAATATGAGAGATACCCATAGTTTTTCTCTCTGCTTCACTCTGTCAGAAAGGAGGTAACCTGATGTTTTCACCAACGCCGTTCGGCGTTATGCTCAAAGAAACCCGTGAAAGTGCAAAGCTCTCGCAGTTTGACCTTGCCGCAGGGCTCGGAAAAACCGCTCAATATATCAGCAACATCGAAAAGGGCAAAAACAACTCCCCTCCCGATGACGATGCGATATTCAAGCTTATCAACATTCTCGGTCTGAACAGCTCCGATGCAGAAAGATTCAGGTTCCTTGCCTATGCTGACCGAGGAATGCTTCCGCCCGAGATGTTCCGATACGTTTTTGATTGCCCCGCAATTATCGGGCTTATAAATTATGCAGTTAACAACAGCGTTCCCATTGATTATTGGGATTCAGTTCTGAACGATATTCTCTCCAAAAGAAAGGTAGATAACCATGGCTAAAACACCTGATTACGTTAAATATGCCGCTTCAATTGTTCCCAGCGAGCGCCAGATAAAATGGCAGGAAACCGAGTTCTATGCCTTCATCCACTACGGCATCAACACATATACAGATTCCGAATGGGGTAACGGCAACGAAGACCCCGAACTTTTCAATCCCGAAAAGCTTGACTGCCGCCAGTGGGCAAAGCTTTGCAAGCTCTCGGGCATGAAGGGTCTTATTCTCACTGCGAAGCATCACGACGGTTTCTGTCTGTGGCCTTCAGCATATACGGATTACAGCGTGCGTTCATCAAAATGGAAAGACGGCAAAGGTGACGTTGTTGCCGAATGCGCCGAAGCCTGCCGCGAATTCGGTCTCAAATTCGGTGTTTATCTTTCCCCTTGGGACAGACACGAGGAAACCTACGGCACAGGCGAAGCTTATAACAAATTTTTCAAAAATCAGCTTCGCGAATTGCTGACCGCTTACGGCGAGCTTTTCTGCGTCTGGTTTGACGGCGCCTGCGGCGAGGGTGCTAACGGCAAAAAGCAGGTATACGATTGGGATGGTTATTATAAGCTCATCCGTGAGCTTCAGCCCAACGCAACAATCAACATTTCAGGCCCCGACGTTCGTTGGTGCGGCAACGAAGCAGGCATCTGCCGCAAGAGTGAATGGAGCGTTGTTCCTTATTATCATTCAAACGCAGAACTCATCGCATCCGCAAGTCAGCAGAACGTTTCAAAGCCGCCTAAAAAAATAAATCCCACTGACCTTGATCTGGGCAGCAGGAAAGTTATTAAAAAATGCAACAAGCTTATCTGGTATCCGGCAGAGGTTGACGTTTCAATAAGAAAAGGCTGGTTCTACCACGCATCGGACGATTATTCCGTTAAGCCTCTTTCAAAGCTGATGGATATATACTATAACAGCGTTGGCGCAAACGCCTGCTTCCTTCTCAACATTCCTCCGATGCCCAACGGCAAAATCAACGATAAAGACGTTGAAACTCTGCTTTCAATGGGCGCACAGCTTGAAATTGATTTCAACGAAAACCTTGCCGAAGGCTCAATCATCACCGATAACAAGCACCTTGACGATGAGCATTGCGGTCAGATGGCTCTCAGCTATGACCCCGAGGAATATTGGCACTCGGGCGATGACCCCGACGGTGCAGAGCTGATTCTTGACCTCGGCGATGAATACGATATCGACAAAATCGTTCTCGGTGAGCACATCAGAACAGGTCAGCAGATTGAAAAATTCTCACTCTACGCACAGGTTAACGGCAAATGGAAGAGAATTGCAAAAGAAACCGTTATCGGCTATAAGCGCATCTGCCGTTTCAAAGAAATCAGAGTGCGTTATTTTAAGCTCGTTATTGAAAAAGCCCGTTGCTTTGCAACAATTTCAAAATTCGAGGCATATTAATCCCAGGTTTTCCAGATTTCGGGGCAATAGCCAACGGTTGCAAGCTTGCCGTTTCTGACAATCGGTGTTTTAAAAAGCTCACCGTGCTCAAGCAGTTTTTCTTCAACCGCGTCTTTGCTTGCGAGATATTTGATGAAATGCTTTTCATATGCCTTTGATTTTTCGTCAATCAACGCTTCCATTGAACCCACAGCCGCTTTAACGCTGTTATATTCGCCCTTGCTGAAATTCTTCTGTGCAAGGTCAATGAACTGGAACTTGATTCCTCTTTCTTTGAAATATCGTTGAGCTTTCTTGGTGTCAAAGCATTTGTTTGTTCCGAAAATCTGTATATTCATAATAAATCCTCCGTTATGGTGTAACAATATGGTAATAAATATTCCGTCACAAGTCAATAGCGTTATCGGGATTCTGCATTCGCACGGCCACGAAGCTTTCGTTGTCGGCGGCGCTTGCAGGGATATGCTTATGGGCAAAAGTGCAAACGACTGGGACGTTGCAACAAGCGCTCTGCCCGAAGAAACAAAAGCAGTTTTTGCTTCTTACAGGGTTATCGAAACAGGCATCGCTCACGGCACGGTAACGGTTATCAAAGACGGAATGACTGTTGAAATAACAACCTATCGCATTGAATCGGAATATTCCGATAACCGCCACCCCGACAAAGTTGATTTCACAAGCAGAATAGAAGATGACCTTTCAAGGCGTGATTTCACCGTTAACGCAATCGCATATTCTCCCCTTTCGGGCTTCGTTGACCCTTACGGCGGCAAAGAAGATATTGAGAAAAAGATAATCCGCTGCGTCGGCAATCCCGACAAAAGATTCGGTGAAGATGCTCTGCGCATATTGCGTGCGCTTCGATTTTCATCCGTTCTCGGTTTTGAAATTGAAAAAGAAACCGCAGATTCAATTCACCGTAACAAGCATCTGCTCGCAAATATTTCTGCAGAAAGAATTTTTGTTGAAGTTTCAAAAATGCTCTGCGGCAAGGATATAAAAAGAATTCTGACAGATTTCAGCGACGTTATTTTCTTCATCTTCCCCGAGCTTGAGCCGATGAATTTCTGCAATCAGAATCACGAGCGGCATATTTATAACGTATGGGGACACACCGTTGCGGCAGTTGATGCCGTCAGAAACGAACCTCACCTGCGCTTTGCAATGCTTTTGCACGACAGCGGAAAGCCGCACGTTAAAACATCCGACGAAAACGGCACAGATCATTTTTATTCACACGCAAAAAAGAGCCGCGAAATTGCAGATAAAATTCTGCTTCGGCTCAAAACTTCAAACAGTTTCAGAAAAAAAGTTTGTGATTTAACGGAATTTCACGATTTTCTGCCCGATAAAATCAGCACCAAAACTTACAAAAGATATATCGCGAAGCTTGGCTTTGAAACAATCAGAGAGCTTTTTGAAATAAGAGAAGCTGATATCAGATCGCAAAACCCGATTTTCATCAATGAAGGTCTTGCGGCAAACGAAATCGGCTTGAAAATTCTTGAAGAAATTGAAGCGGAAAACGCTTGCTTCAGGGTAAGCGACCTTGCAATCAGCGGCAAAGACCTTGCCGCGGCAGGTATTCCGCCGTCACCCCTGATGGGCAGAATCCTTGAAGCCTTGCTTGATGAGGTTATGGGTGACAAGCTTGAAAACAGAAAAGATACGCTTTTAAACAGAGCGAATGAGATAAACAAAACAATGCACGGCAGTTGAAAGGAGAAACTATGGAAATTGTAAAAATCGGAACAGCGCAGGAATTTGATGCGTTTGTGCGTTCACATTCAAAAGGACATATGATGCAGACCTCCGCTTGGGGCAAAGTAAAAAAAGAATGGGAATGGGTCGGCTTTATCAAGAGAAATAACGAAGGCGAAATCATCGGCACCTGCGCCGTTTTGCTCCGCAGCATTCCGATGATGCCTTATAAAATGATGTATGCTCCCAGAGGTCCCGTTTGCGACCTTACGGATAAAGAAACAGTCAGAGAGCTTCTTCTTGCCGCAAAGGAATACGGTGTTAAAAACAAGGCTGTTACTCTCAAAATCGATACCGACACACTTGCATCAAACGAAGAATATATCAATCTTCTCAAAGAAATCGGTTTCACTTTCAAAGACCATAACGCAAATTTCGACACCGTGCAGGCAAGATATATTCTCCGTCTTGACGTTAAAGATAAAACAGAAGAAGAGGTTATGGCTTCATTCCACCCCAAAACACGCTATAACACCCGCCTTGCAGCAAGAAAAGGTGTTACGGTTGAAATCAAAGGCGCCGAAGCCTGCGAAGAATTCCACGACCTTATGCTTGTTACGGGCGAGAGAGATAACTTCGCAACCCGTGACACCTCATATTTCAAGCGTATTATGGATGCTTTCGGTGACGATGCGAGAATTTACCTTGCAAAATTTGAGGGCAAAACAATCGCAGGTGCGCTCGACGTGCATTGCGGCGACAAGGTATGGTACGTTTACGGCGCAAGCTCAAACGAATACAGAAACGTTATGCCCAACTATCTTGTGCAGTGGGAAATGATTAAATGGGCGATTGAAGAAAAATGCACCTGCTACGATTTCAGAGGCGGCTATCCCGACGAAGATAATCCGCTCCACGGCATTTTCAAATTCAAAATGGGCTTCACAAACGAATATATGGAGCTCATGGGCGAAGCTGACCTCATCATCAACAAGCTCGGTTTTGCCGCAGTCAATGCCGCCCAGAAAGCCGCAAAGGCAACAAGAGGAATCCGCGCAAAAATCATAAACAGAAAATAAGAATACGCCTCAGGCAAAGATGATTTGCCTGCTCAAATCCTCCATATTGACAAGCGCCTCTGCTTCAGACGAAGCGGAGGCACTTGTATTTTTGTTATTGATTTATTCCATATCCAGAGCTTTCAGAAGATTAATGCCGAGAATTTTCTCTTTGCATTCATCGCTGATATCAAGACTCTTTATTCTTGCGATATCTGCTTTGAGCACCTGTGCATTGTTATAAGGAAAATCAAGACCGAAGATGCTTCTGTCCTCACCCGTCTGATGAATAACCCTTTCAAGCTCTTCATCGGTGAGTGCCCACACGCTGTCTTTGCCTTTGTGCAGACCAATGCTTGTCCAGCCTGCATAAACGTTGTTGCCGTTTCTTGAATTGTTGCACATAACGGCAAGAGCTTCTCTGTAAAAATGATAGCCGCCGATATGCTCCATGCTGAATTTAAGCTTGGGGAAATTCCAGGCAACCTCATCAAAAAGGATAACCCTGTTATCTCTGAGTCTGTGCCAATGCATACCCGAATGGAAGGATATGAAAAGACCCTTCTCCTGTGCCGCTTCATAAACTTCAAAAGCTTCGGGACCGTCAATAACAAACTCCTGATAAGGCGGATGCATCTTGATACCCTTGAAGCCGAGCATAGCAAGCCTGTATACCTGCTGTTTGAGGTTGCCCTTTTCAAAATCTATGTTGCCGAAGCCGATAAGCCTTTTGTTATCCTTGATTTTTTCGGCAAGCCATTCGTTGGGGTCATCGGTAAAGCCTGCTTCTCTGTATCTGTCGTGAAACGGCGGATAGCACACAGCCATATCAATGCCGCACTCATCCATAAGCTCAATCAGCTTTTCAACGGTGCCCTCGGGTCTTATTTCTTCAGGAAAAACGTGAGCGTGATTTGCAAATATCATTTTCATCTCCTCCTGATCCGATTATAATACCATATTTAAATAATGTCAAATTTTCTCTGTACTTTTGTTTTTCGGTATGCTATAATAAATCATTATTAATTTTAAGGAGAGAAATATATGAAAAAGATTATTTCAATTCTTTTATCAACGGCAATTCTTATCTCTGCTCTCGCAATCGGCTTCACCGTTTCTGCAGCAGAAGAAGAACTGAAAATCGCCGTTGCCTCCGACCTTCACTATAACGTTCCCAGAGAAGAGCTCGAGGTTACCATTGAATATGACGACGTTTATTGGTATGCAAACAGAAGAGCCGCTATGGAAGACGAAAGCGGTTTTATCATTGACGAAATGCTCCGTCAGGTTGCGGAAGATGATAACTGCGAATATCTTCTTATCTCGGGCGACCTTGTTGATAACGGCAGAATAATCCGCGAAGAGCATATCGCTGTTTCAGAAAAGCTCAGGAAGTTTGAAGAAGAAAGCGGCAAGCCCGTTTACGTTATCCCCGGCAACCACGATTTCGGTGCAGGCGAAAACGATTTTAAAATCAACGATTTTGTTGAAACATATTATGAATTCGGTTATGACGAGGCACTTGAAGCAATCGAGGGCACAGGTTCTTACACCGCAAACCTCGGTGAAAAATACAGACTCATTGCCTTCGACTCAAACGACCCCAACAGATCAACCGGTGACGGCGTTTCAAAAGAAGAAATCAACTGGGTTTGCGAGCAGGCAGACAAAGCTTATGCCGACGGCAGATATCCCATCCTTATGATGCACCACAATCTGCTTGACCATATGCCTGTTCAGAGCATTTTCAGCAAAGATTTCATTATCGCCAACCATCTTTCAGTTGCCGAAAAATTTGCAAACCACGGCATCAAGACTGTTTTCACAGGTCACGAACATTGCAGCGACGTTGCAACTTACACAAGCAACAAAGGCAACAAAATCTATGACTTTGCGACAACCTCGCTCACAATGTATCCTCTGCAGTACAGAATGCTGACATTTGCAGAAGACACAATTTCTTACGAAGCTAAAACGGTTGATAAGATTGACACAGACGCTCTCACCGCAACAGTCAGCGGCTTCACACAGGAACACATTGACCTTATGAATGCAGGTCTTAACGATTATGCAAAGGGCTTCCTCAAAGCAGGTGTTCAGTACAGACTCTGGCTCGGTATGACACCCGAAAAGCTCGGCATTGACGAAGACGCATTCTATGCAGACCTTGTTTTCACCGCAGTTAACGGCTTGACAAGCATTCTTGAAATGCCTCTTTACGGCGAAGGCAGTGTTCAGGAGCTTGCAAAAGAATACAACATCGTTATCCCCGACAGCGAATTCAAAACAGGTTGGGACCTTGCAACAGAGCTTGTTGCCGCCCACTATGAAGGCGAAGAAGCCTTTGATATCTACGGCACAGAAGTTGCAATTCTTCTTCGCACGGTTGGTCTGATTCTCTTTGACGACCTTTCAACCGTCGGTGACGAAATCTTCCTTAAAGCCGCAAACAACATTCTTGCACATCTCGGCACAGGCCCCATAATGAAAGGAATCACCCAAAAGTTAACAGCTACGCTCGGCCCCGTAACAATGGGCGAATATCTGCTTCTCGCAATCGCATCACCCATTCTTTACGAGTTTGCTTATGACAGCGACGGCGTTAACGATAACAACGGTGAGCTTGAAGGTTACGGCACAGAAACAGAAACGTTCCCCAACCTTGCAGATAAATTCAGCAATATCTTTGAAAAGATTATGGTTTATCTCAATATGTTCATCACCATCGTTTCAAAAATCTTCAAATAATATAAAAAGGCTCCGCACTTTCGGGTGCGGAGCTTCTTTTTGCTTATTATTCAAAATTGCAGATGATTTCGTCACCGTTTGCGGTGAGAGATACAGCCTTAAGCGGTGCATCCGTGCTTTCAACAATCTTTGTTGTGATAACGTCCTCAACGTTTCTGCGGATAACGTTGCGCAAATCTCTTGCACCCCTTGTGCCGTCAACAGAAAGACGGGCAATTGCTTCAATCGCCGCATCATCCCAGGTGAACCTGATCCCCTTATCTGCAATGGGGTCAACAAGCTCTGTGAGCATCAAACGGGCAATGTTTTCGTAATCAGCCTGTGTGAGATCGTTGAAAACAACAACCTCGTCAACTCTGCCGATGAATTCGGGACGGAGGAATTCCGAAAGAGCCTTGAGCGCTCTTTCTTTTGAAGCCTGGTTCTTTGTTTTCGCAAAACCGAGAGCTCCGCTGCCTCTGTTACTGCCTGCATTCGAGGTCATAATGATAACGGTATTTTCAAAGCTTACGTTTCTGCCCTGTGCATCCGTGATTTTTCCTTCGTCAAGAATCTGGAGCAGAATATTCATAACGTCGGGGTGTGCCTTTTCGATTTCATCAAAAAGAACAACCGAATAGGGCTTGCGGCGCACCTTTTCGGTGAGCTGACCTGCTTCGTCATATCCGACGTAGCCGGGAGGTGAACCGATGATTCTTGAAACGGAATGCTTCTCCATAAATTCACTCATATCAAGGCGGATAAGAGTTTCGGGAGTATCAAAAAGCTCTTTTGCAAGAAGCTTGACAAGTTCGGTTTTACCAACGCCCGTGGGGCCTACAAAGATGAACGATGCAGGACGTCTTCTGGGGCTTATCTGCACCCTGCCTCTGCGTACGGCGGCACCGACAAGCTTGATTGCTTCATCCTGACCGATGAGGTTTGCCTTAAGGTTTTCTTCAAGGCTTGCAAGGCGGCGAAGATCGCTTTCAATAACCTTGCTTGCAGGAATACCTGTCCAGAGCTGAATAACCTTTGCAAGGTCATCTTCGGTAACGTGGCAGTCGGAAGCAAGCACCTCAAGCTTTTCAACCTCTGCACGCACCTGAATAAGCTCTGCCTTGACCTTTGCGATTTCTTCATAATCAGCTTCTTTTTCGCCGTCTGTTTCCATAAGCTCCGCTTCGTGCTCCTCAAGCTCCTTAAGCTTGTTGAGAGCAGTTTCATAATCGCTTATAGCCTTGTTGCGAAGGTTTGCGCAGGTGCAGGCTTCATCAAGCAAATCGATTGCCTTGTCGGGCAAAAATCTGTCGTTGATATATCTTTCGGAAAGAATAACCGCTTTTTCAACAAGCGTATCGCTGACCTTGACTCTGTGGAAGTTTTCGTAATAATCCTTGACACCCTTGAGCATTTCGCTTGTCTGCTCGATTGAAGGCTCTTCAACTCTGATAGGCTGAAGTCTGCGTTCAAGAGCGGCATCTTTTTCAATATATTTTCTGTATTCGGTGAAGGTTGTGGCACCGATAATCTGAATTTCACCGCGCGAAAGAGAAGGCTTGAGAATGTTTGCGGCGTTCATTGAACCCTCTGCATCACCCGTGCCGACAAGTGAATGAACTTCATCGATAAAGAGAATGATGTTGCCTTCACTCTTAACCTCGTCAACAAGACCTTTGATTCGGCTTTCAAACTGACCCCTGAACTGTGTGCCTGCAACAAGGGCGGTAAGGTCAAGAAGATGAATTTCTTTATCCTTGAGCTTTGCGGGAACGTTACCCTCTGCAATTCTCAACGCAAGACCCTCTGCAATTGCGGTTTTACCAACACCGGGTTCACCGATAAGGCAAGGGTTATTTTTTGTTCTTCTGCAAAGAATCTGAACGGCTCTGTAAATCTCGTTTTCTCTGCCGATGATGCGGTCAATTCTGCCTGCCTTTGCTTTTGCGGTAAGGTCGGTGCAATAAAGACCGAGGAACTTGCGCTTTTTATCGTCAGCTTCCTCTTTATTCTTTTTGCCCCATTTTTTCTTTTTGCCGCTCTTTTCAGCCGAGCCCTCAGACGTTGTCTGATTATCTTCGCCGCCGCTTACGGCACCGAAATTCTGCAGATTCTGGAGGAAAGGCATTGTTCCTGCGCCGCCGGGCTCAAAGCCGCCGTCTTCGCCGAACATTGCTTCAAACTGCTCGCTTACATCGTCAATCTCATCCTCCGAGATACCCATTGACTGCATAATCTGCTTAACGGGGCCGATGTTCATTTCCATAGCGCATTTGATGCAAAGACCTTCCTGAGTTGTTTTTTCGCCCTCAACCTTTGTCACAAAAAACATTGCGGGGCGTTTTTTGCATTTAGCACATAAAACCTGTTTCATTTAAAATATCCTCTGAATAAATTTGCTTTTTATTTTTTAGCGCTTCTTTCCTTGACCTGTCTGAAAGTATCGGGCAGGTAGCTGAGGAAAGCGATAATTGTGAGAACAACGCTGATGCCCACAAGAGCAATCATTGCCCAGTTGGGAAGAACGAAATACTGCTCAAAAATGCCGATATCGGGGCCAACTGCAATTATTACTATCATAACCGCATAGAAAACAAAAGTTGCAATTTTGCCGGGCATTTCAGCCGCACCAGGTCTGAGACCGAAAGCAATCATCAAGCCGCCGCCGATAACCATAAGAGCTTCTTTTGCAAGGAAGATAAGGAAAACCCAGCTGAATGCTTTGATTGTTTCGTCGCTGCTGCCTCTGAACTGAAGATAGAGAACGATTGCAATTGTAATCTGAGTCAGTTTATCTGCAACGGGGTCAAGCAGTTTGCCGAGTGCGCTTATCTGATTGAACTTTCTTGCAATCTTGCCGTCAAAGAAATCGGTAAGACCCGAAAGAAAAAGGATGATAACCGCCCACAAAATGTTGCCGTTATAATAGAGAACACCGAAAACGGGAATGAGAGCTATTCGGATAACCGAGAGAAGATTGGGGATTGTAAGACAACCCGAGAAAAGTTCTTTGATGTTTGATTTCATTTTTTATATCCTCCTTTTAATCAGCTTATAAGCTGAAGTGCAATTTCACTGATTGTGTTTGTGACAGTTGCCTGCGAAACGGCATCAGCCAATTCGTTGCCGCTGAAAAAGCCTGCGGCAAACACGGCAATCAAGCTCAGAACCGCAACAACCGCAAGACCCTTGAGCGTGCCGAGAGCCGCACCGAGAGCTTTGTTGATGCCCTTGATAATCGGGAGCTTGAATGCAGAGCAGATAACTCCGATTAAAACCGAAAGAACAATTGAACTGATTATGTATAAAAGCAAAAATGCCACCAATTCAAGAACGGGAAGAATTATTGCTCTTTCAAGATTCTCTTTTATTTTTACGTTTGTTTCTTCAAGCGTATCCTCTGCAGAAATATCTGCAAGAAGATCTTCGATTGAAACGTCGTATTTTTCAAGAAGATTTGATATTTCTTCGGGGATTGCTTCTGCTATATCATCCTGCGCACCCTCAAAGCTGTTGCCTGTAAGGTCATCTTCCGTCATGCCTATGTTTTCGAGTGTGCCGTCAAAATAGCCGTCTACGTAATCCGAAGCTATTTCGCCCACATATTCGTCATATGCCCATTGTGCAGCAGGCGCAGACATAGCACCCGCAAGCGCAATACTGATTATAATTGCTGCGATTGACAGAAGCATTTTAACAAAGCCACGCCTGTAACCGTCAAAAATGCAGGCAACAAAAATCAGAATTATTATTCCGTCAACAACCAACGGTAATGTATCCATTTGTTTCGCCTCCCTGTGCGGAGATTATTTATATTTGCAGATTTTTCCGTCTTCAACGGTAAAGAATTTACCCGAGCATATCATAACCTGCGTTGCGGGTGCAGAGGTCTGAAAACGCTCTTTTTCTTCACCCTTGAAGTTATAAACAACAAGCTCGCTGCCGCAGGTTACCGCAACCCTGTTTGAGCTTACGTCAAGACCCGTAGCCTCACCCTGAACGGTAACAGAGCAAGCCGTTGAACCGTCTTTTTTGAAAACGGTTATCGCAGACCTTGTTCCGCCAAATTCGGTGCGGCAAACAGCAACGTTGCCTTTTTCATCCGTTGCAGATAAAGAAAAACTGTTTTCTGCATAAGCCAGCTCGTTTTTCTTTTCGCCGTCTTTGCCGATAACAAGAGTTTTGTTGTCACCAACCGCAACAACCGTATCTTTTGACGGGAAATAAAGCTTAAGAAAAAGAGTTGAGTTTATTTTGGAATCATAAACAGGCGCAGATTCTTTTGTGTTAAAAATCATAAGCCTTGAATAAATTTCGGCATTTTCAACACCCATTGCAGAAACGGCAACGCTTTTGCCGTCGGGGCTCAGAGCAATGGCATTTATGCGTTCATCGGCACATTGCCAGATAAATTCTTTTTCAAATTCATTGTTATATACCGTGAGAACGCTGTGCGTGCCTTCAGATGCATAAGTTGTTGCAAACCAGCCGTTTTCAGAAATCGCCGCCGTAACAACTGCGCCGTTCTCTTTAACAGAGCCAAGCTGCTCGGTTTTGCTGTGCATTATAACGTTCTGCGAGCCGTTGCCGTAAATCAGAGCTCTGCCGTTAAGGGCGGTTACCTTTGAGCTTGCATTCGAAAGCTGAAGTCTGAACTGCTCGCCCGCTTTACCGTCAAGAACAAGGCTGTTATCTTCGCCGAGGATAAGAATGCGGTTGCCGATTGCTTCAACCCTGAGCACGTCATCACCTGTAGCGTAAGGGAAGCCCTGCCCTTTTGAAAATATTGTTTTTATCTGCCTTAAGGAGTCTGTTACGTTAGACATTGCAACCTTGCCGACAAGCCTTGCGCTGAGAATGAGCGCCGCAACAACGGCAAGAATAACAATCGGGATTTTTAAGGCAGAGAGAAATTTTTTATAATTCAGTTTTCTTCGCCTTTTGTTAAGGTCAATTATTTTTTCCTCTTTCATATATCATCCCTCTCTGCATCAATAGTGTATTTTATTAAGGTAAAGACCTCTTGCAGGGGCGGTATAGCCTGCCGCAAAACGGTTCTTTGCCGCAATAATCTGTTTGATTGAATCTGCAGGGATTTTGCCTCTTGAAATATCAATCAGCGTTCCCGTCATTATGCGAACCATATTATAGAGGAAGCCGTCTGCTTCAACCCTGAAGATAACCATATCTCCGTCACGCTCAACGGTTGCGTTCATAACCGTGCGCACGGTATCTTCAACGCTGCTTCCCGCGGCGCAGAAAGAAGCAAAATCGTGCGTGCCGATGAAATCCGCCGCCTGTTTTGCAAGAAACTCTTCATCAAGCCTGTGCTTATAGTGAAGAGCATAGTCGTAAAGAAACGGACTTTTGTTGGGTGAGTTCCAGATTTTATATACATATTCTTTTGACTTGCAGTCATATCTTGCGTGAAAGTCATAATCAACCTCTTTGCAATCAAGCGCCGCAATGTCACGGGGCATAAGCGCATTGAGCGCACCCACAAGCTTTTCACAGGTAATCTGGCTTTCTGTTCTGATGTTACAGCAATACATATTTGCGTGCACACCTGCATCGGTGCGTGAACAGCCGACAACGTTATCTCTGCTTGAACAGATTCTTTCAAACGCATCCTGCAAAGTCTGCTGGATTGTTACGGCATTATCCTGCACCTGCCAGCCGTGGTAAGCCGTGCCGTCAAATGAAATTGTTAAAAGCAAGTTTCGCATAATTTAACCTTCTTAAATCACTGCCTCAAAGAAATGGTTGAGGACTATTATGCCTGCCGTTATTGCGACACACGCAACAAAAGCAAAGAAATCAAGTATTCCGAGCTTCATCTGCTTCATTCTTGTTCTGCCCTCACCGCCTGTGTAACAGCGGCAGGTCATTGCAAAAGCAAGCTCATAAGCTCTTCTGAATGATGAAACCATAAGCGGAACAAATATCGGCACAAGAGCCTTTGCGCGCTCAATGATTCCGCCCGTTTCAAGGTCTGCACCTCTCGCCTTCTGCGCATTCATTATTCTGTCAATCTCTTCAATCAGAGTGGGAATGAATCTGAGCGCAAGAGTCATCATCATCGCAAGGGTGTGAACCTTGATTTTGAATATTTTGAGGGGTGAAAGCACCCTTTCGATTGCGTCGGTAAGCATAGTGGGCGTTGTTGTGTAAGTCAGCAATGAGCTGATTATAACGAGCGACACTATTCTGACCATTGTGAAAATTGCGGTGAAAACGCCTTTTTCGGTAAGCTTTATAAACTTCCATTCAAACCAGACGTCACCGCCCTGGGTATAGAAAATATTGAGCACCGCCGTGAAAATAAGAATAATCACTATCGGCTTTAAGCTCTTTAAAATCATCTTAATCGGCACTCTTGAGAGAATTGCCGCCGCAACCGAGGTTACTGCAATTATGCCGAGTGAGAAGAAGTTTTTGCAAAGAAAGATTACAACGATAATTGCAAAAGTCAGAATCAGCTTCATTCGGGGGTCAATCTTGTGAAGAAGCGATTTGCCCGGATAATACTGACCGATGGTTATATCTCTTATCATTCAGCGCACCTCCCCGAAGCAAGCTTGCGAAGAATTTCGGCACCCTGCTCAACTGTATAAACGTTTGCAGGCACGTCAATGCCTTTTGCACGCAGTTTTGCAAAAATCTCTGTGATTTCGGGAACGTTAAGACCCATTGAACGAAGTTCTTCGCTTCTTGAAAAAACTTCGTCAACCGTTCCGTTCATCGCAACGGTTGAATTGTTGATAACAACAACTCTGTCTGCCATACAGGCTATATCTTCCATACTGTGAGAAACAACGATAACCGTTGAGCCTGTTTGTTTTCTGTATTCTTTTATAAGCTCGATAAGGTCTTTTCTGCCTCTGGGGTCAAGACCTGCGGCAGGCTCGTCAAAGATAAGAATTTCGGGCTCCATTGACATAACGCCTGCAATAGCAACCCTTCTTTTTTCGCCGCCCGAAAGGTCAAAGGGCGACTGGTTAAGGTGTTCTTTTTTAACACCGACAAACGATGCCGCTTTGAAAACTCTTTCTTTTATCTCGGCATCGGAAAGCTTCATATTTTTAGGACCAAACGCAATATCCTTATAAACGGTTTCTTCAAAAAGCTGATATTCGGGATACTGGAAGCAAAGGCCGACCTTAAACCTTGTGTTGCGGAGTGTTTCTTTATCCTTGTGGATATCAACACCGTTAACAAGCACCTTGCCGCTATCGGGCTTGAGAAGACCGTTGAAATGAGAAATCAACGTGCTTTTGCCCGAGCCTGTGTGACCGATGATGCCTACAAGCTCGCCTTTTTCTATTCTGAGGTTAACATCACTTATCGCGGCAACCTGTTGGGGTGTGCCTTTTGAATAATAGTGAGTCAGCCCGATTGTTTCAATCGCGTAATTCATCGGGCACCTCCAAGCATTTCTGCAATTTCTTCAACGCATTCGTCAACGGTCAGAACGCTTTTGCCAAGACCGAGTGCGTTGCAAAGCTCCGTTGACTGCGGAACGTCAAGACCGTGAGAACGCAGTTCCTCAACCTGCGAGAAAATCTCTCGCGGCTTGCCCTGCATAACAACTCTGCCGCCGTCCATAACAACAACGCGGTCTGCCTTAACGGCTTCGTCCATAAAGTGAGTGATGAGAACAACGGTTATGCCCATCTCTTTGTTCATTCTGTGAACGGTCTGCATAACCTCCTGCCTTCCCATAGGGTCGAGCATTGCGGTGGGCTCATCGAGCACGATGCACTCTGTCTGCATTGCAAGCACGCCTGCAATGGCAACTCTCTGCTTCTGACCGCCCGAAAGCTTGTGCGGCTCTCTGTGGCGGAACTCATACATATTAACCGCTTTGAGAGCATCGTCAACTCTGCGGCGGATTTCTTTGGGTTCAATGCCGAGATTTTCGGGGCCGAATGCAACGTCATCTTCAACAATCGTTGCAACAATCTGGTTATCGGGGTTCTGGAAAACCATACCCACGATGCGCCTTACTTCGTCGGCTTTATCGTCATTATCCGCAACAATACCTTTGACCGTTACCGTGCCCGAGCTCGGCTCATAGATTGCATTGCAAAGCTTTGCAAGCGTACTTTTGCCCGAACCGTTATGACCGAGAACGGCAACAAACTCGCCCTTTTCAACGCTGAAATCAACGTTGAGCAAAGCAGGAGCAATATTTTCGTTTGCTTCCGCTTCGTCGGGGTCATTATAAAACATTGTCACGTTGTTAAATTCAATTAATTTTTCGCTCATTTAATCAACATACTCCAAATTGAATATTGTTTGATTTACGGCAGTTTCTTGCCGCATACATTACAGAATTCATATTCCGCTTCAACTCTCTGCCCGCAATAGGGACAGTATCTGCTTTCGGTTTGCGAAGCGGGATTATATTCTCTCTTTTCTCCGAATCTCTCATTGAGAGGGTCGGTTTCTTCTTCGCTATCCGTTATGTCATATTCGGAATAACGGTTTTTGCCCGTTGCGTTTTTGAAATCATAAATCGTTCTCACAACCGCAATGCCCGTGAAAATCAATCCGAACGGAGCCATAAACCACGCACCGCCCGCAATTGCCATAACAGTCCAGAAAACTCCGAAAAGCGCAACGGCGATTCCGATGATACCGCCCATCATTGACGGTCCTCTGCCGGGTTTTATGCTTTTCATTTAACACCATTTCCTTTCCAGATTGCGCTTGCACCGCAGGGAAGCACTCTGCCCGGTTTTGACGAAACGGGAATGCCGATTTCGTCGCTCGAAACCTTGCCGCCGAATTTGCGCTGAACGGTTTCGCCGAGAATATATTCCATAACGCTGGGTGAAAGACCCGTTGTGTAAGAATTGATAAGCACCATCAGCGCATCGTCGGAAAGTACCTCCATACACATTTCAACAAAGCCGTGAACTTCGTTTTCAAGCTTCCATACTTCACCGCCGGGGCCTCTGCCGTATGAAGGCGGGTCCATAATGATGATATCGTATTTGTTGCCTCTTCTGATTTCACGCTGAACAAACTTGATGCAGTCATCAACAAGCCAGCGCACGGGAGCGTCCGCAACCTTGCTTGAAACGGCATTTTCTTTTGCCCAGAGAGTCATACCCTTTGACGCATCAACGTGGGTTACGCTTGCGCCTGCATTAAGAGCGGCAACGGTTGCACCGCCTGTGTAAGCAAAAAGGTTGAGCACTCTCACGGGTCTGTTTGCATTCCTGATGATATCTGCAGTCATCTGCCAGTTAACAGCCTGCTCGGGGAAAAGACCCGTATGCTTGAAGCCCATTGTTTTGATATTGAATTTAAGCTCCTCAAAGCCAATCTGCCACACGTCGGGCATTTTTTTGCAGACCTGCCAGCTTCCGCCGCCTGTGTTTGAGCGGTTATAAATGGCATGAGGTGTATACCAAAGCGGATTTTCTTTGGGAGTTTTCCAGATTACCTGAGGGTCGGGACGAACAAGAATAATATCTCCCCATCTTTCAAGTCTTTCACCGTCAGAGCAATCGATAAGCTCATAATCTTTCCAGTTTTCTGCGGCTCTCATATGTCCGCTCCTTTCAAATCACAGTTATTAAACGTCCATTCTCTGCTGACCGGGCATCGGAATGCCGAGGTGAGCATAGCCTGCAGGCGTAACCTGCCTGCCTCTGGGTGTACGGCTCAGAAAGCCGACCTGCATCAGATAAGGCTCATAAACGTCTTCTATGGTAACGGCTTCTTCACCGATTGCAGCGGCAATCGTTTCAAGACCGACGGGTCCGCCGTTATAATTCTTAATCATTGTTTTCAGAATGAGTCTGTCGATTGAATCAAGACCGAGCTCGTCAATCTCCATTCTGTCAAGAGCAAGCGAAGAAGCTTCTCTTGTTATCTTGCCTTCGCACATAACCTGCGCAAAATCGCGTGCACGTTTGAGCAGTCTGTTTGCAATTCTCGGTGTACCTCTTGAACGCGATGCAATTTCAAGCGCGCCCTTGGGGTCGATATCGATGCCGAGAATGCCTGCGCTTCTGTCAACGATTTCGGAAAGCTGCTCGGGTGTGTAAAGCTCAAGACGAAGGATAACACCGAAGCGGTCACGAAGCGGTGCACTCAGCTGACCTGCTCTTGTTGTTGCGCCAACGAGCGTAAACTTATGCAAATCCAGACGGATTGACCTTGCTGAAGGACCTTTGCCGATGATGATATCGAGCACGTTATCCTCCATTGCAGGGTAAAGCACTTCTTCAACCGCTCTTGAAAGGCGGTGAATTTCGTCAATGAAAAGCACGTCGCCTTCGTTGAGGTTTGTGAGCAACGCGGCAAGGTCGCCGGGTTTCTCGATTGCAGGGCCGCTTGTTACTCTGAAGTTAACACCCATTTCGTTTGCAATGATACCTGCAAGCGTTGTTTTGCCAAGACCCGGAGGTCCGTAAAGCAAAACGTGGTCAAGGGTGTCGCCTCTGCGGCGGGCGGCTTCAATATAAACGGAGAGGTTTTCTTTGACCTTCTCCTGACCGATATATTCGTTTATTGTTTTGGGTCTGAGAGAAATCTCAATATCGTTATCTTCCGAGGATGAAAACTCGGGTGCAACGATTCTGTTTTCAAAATCAAAATCCACCGTTATTCCTCCTCATTAAAAATTCTTTGCAAGCTGTTTGAGTGCCTGCTTAATCATATCTTCTGTTGAAAGGTTACCGTCAAGCTTACCTACGGCAATGCTTGCTTCGGAGCGGCTGTATCCGAGCATCACGAGAGCGTTGACCGCATCTTCGCCTGCATAGCTGACCGTTGCCTTCTGTGCGGCGGCAATATCACCGAGTGCCGCTGATGAGCCTGCAAACGAATCAAGCTTACCTTTAAGCTCAAGCACAATTCTCTGTGCAATCTTTGCACCAACACCCTGTGCGGCGGTGATTGACTTAACGTCGCCGCCTGCAACGCAGACCGCAAGCCTGTCGGGCGAAAGCTGAGAAAGCACCGCAAGAGCCGCCTTGGGACCGACACCCGAAACACCGATAAGCATTTTGAAGCAGTCCAGCTCGCTTTTATCAACAAAGCCGAAAAGGTCAAGCGCATCCTCACGCACGTTGAGATATGTGAAAAGAGTTTGTTTTTCGCCTGTCGGAGCGCATTTTTTGAGAGTGTTGAGAGTTGTGAAAAGTCTGAAAGCCACACCGTTGCAATCAACGGCAACGCTGTTTTCATCGGTGAATACCACCGTACCTGTTATGCTGTAAAACATAATTAACGCTCCTTGAGTTATTTGTGTGAGTTTTTATCTTCTGCCAAGCTGACCAATCAGCGAGCCTGCCGCGTGGCAATGGCAGATTGCCATTGCAAGGGCATCGGCGGCATCGTCGGGCTTCGGGATTTTTTCGAGATTCAGCATAACACGGGTCATTTCCTGCACCTGCTTTTTCTCTGCTCTGCCGTAGCCGACAACACTCTGCTTGACCTGCAAGGGAGTATATTCAAAAATGGGCACGTTGTTTTTTTGTGCCGCAAGCACAAGTGCTCCCCTAGCCTGGGCAACGTCGATTGCCGTTTTCTGGTTTGTGTTGAAAAACAGCTTTTCGATTGCCATTGCATCGGGTCTGCACTTCTGAATCAGCTCGTTTGCTTCATCAAAGATTTTTTCAATTCTTTCGTTAAACGGAGTATGCGCTTCGGTTGTTATCGCACCGTAAGTGATAACTCTGAAATGGTTGTTTTTATATTCAACAACACCGCAACCGACTATCGCATAACCGGGGTCAATGCCTAAAACTATCATTTCTTGCCCGACTCTCTTTCACGCACTACCATTCTTGTGGGTGTGCCTTCAAGACCGAAGATTTCTCTTATCTGATTGTCAAGATAACGCTGATAGCTATAGTGGAAAAGCTCTGCGCTGTTGACAAAGCAAACGAATGTCGGCGGTCTTGTTGAAGCCTGAGTCATATAATAAATCTTAAGGCGCTTGCCCTTGTCTGAGGGCGGCTGAACTCTTGCAGTTGCATCGGCAAGCACGTCGTTAAGCTTACCTGTTGAAATACGCATTGCGTTCTGGGTATCAACAAACTTTATGAGTTCAAACAGACGGTCAAGTCTGATTTTTTCTTTTGCCGAAATGAAGATGATGGGCGCATATGACATAAATGAAAAATCTTTCATCAGCTTTTTGCGGTAGCTGTCCATTGTTTTGCCGTCTTTTTCAACGGCATCCCATTTGTTAACGGCAATGATGCAGCCCTTGCCCATTTCGTGAGCAATGCCCGCAACCTTGGAATCCTGCTCTGTGAAGCCTTCCTGTGCGTCAATCATAATAACGCATACGGTTGCTCTTTCAACCGCCATTTTTGCTCTGATAACCGAATATTTTTCAATCTGGTCATAGACCTTGTTTTTTCTGCGAAGACCTGCGGTATCAATAAACACAAACTTGCCGTGTTCATTTTCAACGAGTGAGTCTGTTGCATCGCGGGTTGTGCCTGCGATATTTGAAACAATCATTCTGTCTTCGCCGAGAACGGCATTGACAAGAGAAGATTTGCCCACGTTGGGTTTGCCGATAACGGCAACCTTGATTGCTTCTTCCATTTCTTCCTCTTCGTCTTTGCCGGGCAGATATTTCAGAACTTCATCAAGCAGGTCGCCCGTGCCGTGACCGTGAACCGAAGAAACGGCGATGGGGTCACCGAGACCGAGATTATAGAATTCATAGAAATCCGCAGGCAGATTGCCGACGGTATCGCATTTGTTAACGCAAAGAATAACAGGCTTGCCGCTCTTCTGAAGCATTGCGGCAACCTCCGAATCGGTTGCAACAACGCCCGAGCGAAGGTCTGTTACAAGAATAATAACGTCTGAGCTGTCAATGGCAAGCTGAGCCTGTCTGCGCATCTGCTTAAGAATAACGTCATCTGAATACGGCTCGATACCGCCTGTGTCGATAAGCATAAAATGCCTGCCGAGCCATTCGCAGTCACCGTAAATTCTGTCACGGGTAACACCCGGTGTGTCATCAACGATAGAGAGTCTTGCTCCTACCAGTTTATTGAAAAGAGTTGATTTGCCGACGTTGGGTCTGCCGACAATTGCAACAACATTACCCATTAATTCTTACCTCCTAACAATCCGAACAATAATTCATCTCCGCTGCTTCCGTTTGCGGTAACCTTAACGCCAAGCTTATGCGAAAGCTCATCAACCGTCATATCGTCAAGGAACATGTCGCCTTCGCTTCGCAGACAGTTTGGCGGAATAATCAATTCTTCACCGATTTCAACACCTTCAAGTGCATCGGCTATATCTTTGCCGCAGAGCAGACCCGAAACGGTTATCATTTTGCCCAGAAGCTTGTTTTTTGCTTCAACAACGTTGATATCAAGACCTTTTATCCTGCTCATCGCCTTATCAGCAAGGCTCTTGATAAGCGGATATGCCGCCTGACCCGTAACTGCCGTTACTCTGCGATTTTTTTCTTTTATTTCGCACTCGTCGAGTGCCTGTGTGAATTCGCTTTCAAGAAGCGCCCACATTCCCACACCGTTTTCAAGCTGAGGGAATCCGTTATAATATTCCGCATCGGGAATATCTCTGCCCGCCTTAAGATAAAACTCATCGGCGGCATAGGCAATTATCTCGCCGTGTTTCTTTTCAAAATCCGCATTGAAGCGGTCAATGATATCAATAACCTCTCCTGCGGTTTCGGGCGTATAAGGCTCGAGCGGATAAAGCCCTTCTCTGTGGTCCGAAAGACCCACGGGCACCGCCGCAATGCTCTGCACCTGCGGATAAAGCTCACCGAGCTTTTGCAGGCTGAATTCAAGCTCCTTGCCGTCGTTGATACCCGGGCAAAGCACAAGCTGTGTGTTGAGCAGAATTCCGCCCTGTGCAAGCTTATCGATAAACCGAAGCGATTCGCCCGCACGAGGATTAAGCATCATCTTCACACGCAAATCGGGATTCATCGTCTGCACCGAAATATTGACGGGGCTGATATGCATTCTGATTATGCGGTCAATATCCTCGTCGTTCATATTGGTGAGAGTTATATAGTTACCGAAAAGGAACGAAAGCCTTGAATCGTCATCCTTGAAATATAAGCTCTCGCGAAGCCCTTTCGGAAGCTGGTCGATAAAGCAGAAGATGCATTTGTTTTTGCAGTGCTGCTGCTTATCCATAAGATAAGTTTCAAACTCAAGCCCGATATCATCAAACTCATCTTTGATTACCGTCACAACCCTGCTTTTACCGTTTGCATCTTTCAGCACAAGACGAAGCTTTTTATCATTAAGATAAAAGCGGTAATCAAGCACGTCGCGCACCGCATTGCCGTTGATTGAAATCAGGCAGTCACCTGCCGATATTCTCTTTTTTTCTGCAAGGCTGCCGCCCTGCACGGAATTGATTCTGACCGCCATAATTCCACCTGCCGATACTACCCTATTTTATATTTAAAATATTATAACACATACTTTTAAAAAAAGATAGTTAAATATTTGTAAATTATATATTTATTTTATAAAAGAAAGTTATACGATTTGCATATTGTAAATAGTTTTTTTGTGAGATATAATGTATAATGTAAATCTATGTTTGTTTTTCGAAATTCTATGAAAGAACAGGTTTTTATAAATGTTTGTTGATATTGCGAAAATTAAAATCAAAGCAGGCAACGGCGGCAACGGTGCCGTCAGCTTCCACAGAGAAAAATACGTTGCTGCAGGCGGTCCCGACGGCGGTGACGGCGGCAGAGGCGGCAACATCGTTTTTCAGGTTGACGATAACCTCTCAACCCTTGCCGATTTCCGCTATAAGAGAAAATACGTTGCACCCAACGGTGAAAACGGTTCAAGCGGCAGAAAAAGCGGCAAAAGAGGCGAAGACCTCATAATCAAAGTGCCCAGAGGCACAATAATCAAAGAAACCGAAAGCGGCGCAGTTATGGCGGATATGAGCGGCGACGAACCCTTCATTGCCGCAAAGGGCGGCAGAGGCGGTTGGGGCAACCCCCACTTTGCAACCCCCACAAGACAGGTGCCCCGATTCGCAAAAGAAGGCACTCCCGGCGAAGAATGGGAAGTCAGCCTTGAGCTCAAGCTTCTTGCAGACGTTGGTCTTCTCGGCTTCCCGAACGTTGGCAAATCAACACTTATTTCTGTTGTCAGCCAGGCAAAGCCCATCATTGCAAACTATCATTTCACAACCCTCACACCCGTGCTTGGCGTTATTTCAATGGGCGAAAACAATTCGTTTGTTATGGCGGATATCCCCGGTCTTATCGAAGGTGCGGGCGACGGCGTTGGTCTTGGTCACGAATTCCTGCGCCACGTTGACCGCTGCAGACTGCTTGTTCACATTGTTGATGCGGCAGGCAGCGAGGGCAGAGATCCCATTGAAGATTTTGAAATCATCAATAAAGAGCTCGAAAAATTTGACCCCGAGCTTGCAAAGCGTCCTCAGATTGTTGCGGCAAACAAAATTGACCTTGCCGAAGATGAACAGCTTGAAAGACTGCGTGATTATTTTGAAAGCAGAGGATACGAATTCCACACCATCTGCGCACCCATAACAGAAGGCACTTCAGCTCTTATCAACGCAGTATGGAACAAACTCCAGACTCTGCCCCCCATCAAAAAATATGAAACCGAAAGCATTCCGCTTGAAATGTTTGAAAAGCAGGATGACAAAGGCTTCACAATCAGAGTTGTTGACGACGTTTATTTTGTTGAAGCAAAATGGCTTCTCAAAATCCTTCAGCGCACAGACCTTGACGACTATGAATCATTGCAGTATTTTCAGAGAATACTTATCTCAAGCGGCATCATTGATGCATTGAGAGAAAAGGGCATTAACGAAGGCGACACCGTTTCGATTTATGACCTTGAATTTGATTTTGTTAACTGATTGGAGTGAAAACCGCTGAACTCTTTACTAGATAAAAAAGCCGACGTTGCATCGCTCAGCCCTCTGAATCTTGCATTTGTCGGTGACACAGTTTTTGATTTGCTCGTTCGCAGCGAGCTTGTGTGCGAAGCAAACAGACCCGTAAATATTCTTCACAAAACGGCAAGCACAAGGGTTTGCGCAAGCGCACAGGCAAAGGCGATAAACTCAATAATGCCAATGCTTTCAGAAGATGAGCTTGCAGTTTTCAAAAGAGGCAGAAACGCTCGCACGGGCGGCATACCGAAAAACCAGTCAAGCGCAGATTACCACTACGCAACGGGGCTTGAATGCCTTTTCGGCTGGCTTTATCTCAAAGGCAGAACAGAACGCATAAACGAGCTCTATGCCGCAATCCGCTCTTCGGAGGTGAAGATTGATGAATAAAGCTGGCACCAAGGCTTTCTTCAAAAAAGACAATCTTCTTGAACTTCTGAAAAACAACGTCATATGGATAATCGGTTGTTCTCTCTACGCAATCGCAGTTAACAGCTTCGTTGTTCCCAACGATATCGCGCAAAGCGGCGTTACGGGTCTTGCGGTTTTCTTCAACCACCTTTTCGGTGTACCCGTTGGCATCACAAACTTTGTGCTGAACGTTCCCCTGCTGATTCTTATGTGGCTTTTTCTGGGCAAAAAGCTTGTTGCGGGAACACTTTGGGTGACGGCGCTTCTCTCAATTGCACTTGACGCATTTTCGTTTATGCCCGATTATTCGGGCGATAAAATCCTTGCATCGCTTTTCTGCGGTCTGCTTCAGGGCGCAGGTCTCGGAATAATTATGATAACGGGCGCAACAAGCGGCGGCACGGATATTGTTGCAAGGCTTGTGCACAAAAAGTTTCCGCACATCACAGTCGGCAGCGTTGTTTTGCTTTCGGATGCGGCAATCGTTGCAGCAAATATGATACTCCTCGGCAGCATCAACAGCGGTCTTTATGCGATTATTATGATATTCGTGAGCACAAGAGTTATTGATTCGCTCATTTACGGCACGGGCAACGGCAAAATGCTGATGATTGTTACCGAAAAGCCCGATGAGGTTTCAAAAGCGATTGTTTCTTCTTCACGCAGAGGCGTTTCCGTTGTGCCTGCAAAAGGTGCTTACACAGGCAAAGATAAGGGTATTCTTATCTGCGTTGCCAGAAAATCCGAAATTTCAGGCATTATGAAAACGGTTAAATCCGTTGACGATAAGACCTTCATCATCGTCAGCGAAGCAAACGAAATTCTTGGCGAAGGTTTTAAACATTCATTATAAAGGACGGTTAAATTATGAAAAAGTTATTCAGCGTTATTCTTGCAATTCTTATGCTCACGCTTACGTTCACAGCTTGCTCAGAAGAACAGACAAATGCACCCTCAACCGAAATATCCGCAACCGTTGAAAGCGGCACTTTCACCCCGGGTGTTTACTGTGTTGTTACTGACGAAGCAATTCCCGACCAGCTTCAGATCAGAGATAACAACAAGATTGCAATTCAGTATGAATCAAAAACCATAACTGAAGCAGGCAAATACACAGTTGAAGGCGACGTTCTGCGTGTAACAATCGAGAAAAACGGCTGTGAATACGTTTTCAACATCAAGAACGGTTCGCTTTTCTATGATGCAGAAGCATCAAAGCCTTCTGAAAAATTCGTTGCAAAGTCAATGATTGCCGACGGCACGGAATTACGTCTTGACCACGTATTCGAAGCCCGATAAAATATCAAAAACTTGACAACGCAGACTGTGTTGTTGTATAATATTAAGGTTGAATATAAATCATTTCAAAGTGAGGTTTTTTAAATGTCAGGCCATTCAAAATGGAGCACTATCAAGCGCAAAAAAGAAAAAACCGATAATCAGCGTGCCAAGGTTTTCACCAAGATAGGCAGAGAGATTGCGGTTGTTGTTCGTGAAGGCGGTCCCGACCCCGCATCAAACTCAAAGCTTAAGGACGTTATCGCAAAAGCAAAGGCAAACAACGTTCCCAACGATAATATCGAAAGAATCATCAAGAAAGCTGCAGGCGAAACAGGCGGCGCAGATTACGAAGAAATCGTATACGAAGGCTACGGTCCCTCAGGCATCGCAGTTATCGTTGAAGCTCTCACAGATAACCGCAACAGAACTGCAGGCGACGTTCGCCACTATTTCGATAAATACGGCGGAAACATGGGTCAGAGCGGTTGCGTTTCATTCATGTTCTCAAAGCAGGGCGTTCTTCTTGTTGAAGCAGAAGGCATTGACGAAGATAAGCTTATGGAAGATGCTCTTGAAGCAGGCGCAACAGATTTCATCACAGACGACGAAGGTGTTTTTGAAATCAGAACAGAGCCCAACGATTGCGGCGCCGTAAGAGAAGACCTTGAAGCAAAGGGTTATGCTTTTGTTTCAGCAGAGGTTGAATACGTTCCCTCAACATACACAGCTCTCACAAATCCCGACGACATCAAGAATATGTCCAAGATGCTTGAAATGTTTGAAGATAACGATGACGTTCAGGCTGTTTGGCACAACTGGGAAAACGCTGACGACGCTGAATAATTCAAAAAAGAAAACTGCTCACACAAAAGTGTGGGCAGTTTATTTTTTATCTGCTGTTTGCGGTGTTAACCATACCGAAATAGAATTCTTCAAAGCCTTCGGGATAGTCTTTTGTGCCGCAGAAATCAAAGTGATCCATACCCGTCATCGGATCAAAATAATACCATCTGCCGGGAAGAATTCCGCCGTCTTTTGTCTCGGCATAATTCATCGCGGTTTCAGCATCGCACGAAGGATATTTTGCCGAAGCAAGCGGAACAATGCCGTCATTCAGAGCCCATTCGCCCTCGATTTTCACACCGTCAACGGTTTTGCCTTTGGTTGAATCAAGCATAATTGAAGAAATATAGAAAATGATGCTCAAGCCCTTATCGGGAAGCTTGAAATCCGATATGCTCCAGGTGTTTTCGGTTGTGTATGAATAATAATATGCATTGGGGTCGAGCTTGATTTTTTCGTTAAGCTCCGCCGCACCGCGCAGGGTCATATCATAGCCGCAGTTATCCTTGGCGGCAAAGCTTTTTATGCCTGCAGGGTTTATGAAAGCGCGGAATTCATCCTGTTTTGGTGTAAGACCCATATGACCGAGCTGGAACGCAAAAACGAGAAAATCGTTGCCGAAAATCATACCTATAACGTTGAGTGCAGTTGCCATAAGCTGCATTGTTATTTTAGGGTCTACAAGCTGATTTGCAACCTGTGAGCCGTTATGAGGAGCAGAAAGAGTTATGCACGAATGCACGCAGTTGTGTCCGCCCGTGAAAAGAGGGCTTGTTTCACTGCCCGTTGCGGCAAGCTCATCCGCATCGCCAAATGCAAGAAGCGAAGTGAAAAGTCTTACCGTTGCGCCGCCGAATGAATGACCCACAAGATTGATTTTATCTTCAAGATTCCAGGGCTCACCCATCGTTGCCTTGCCAACGTAGCTGAAACCGAATCTCTCGTGACCGTGAGCCTCGGAATGAGCCTTGCCATAGTCAACAACAGTACCCGTAAGCTGTGCATAAAGTTCGCACGCTCTGTCCCAGGCACTGCTCAAAGGACCAACCGAAGGCGCATAAGCTTCAACACCGTTTTCGTTAAGTATTCTGACAATATCCGTTTCCGAGCCGGGCAAAAGTCCGCCGCCCCAATAAGGCGAAAGTGAATAATAAGGTGTTTCAGAACCCCAACCGCCCATTCCGTGAACGAAGATATAAGGGTAATTTGTTTCACCGTTTTTGATTTCGGCGGCACTTGCGGGCAACGCAAAAATTCCGCAAGCCATAGCCAGAACAAGAATAACAGAAACTATCTTTTTCATTGTTTGTCCCCCTTTGCCGTTGCAGGCAGATATTTCATTTATATTTTAACGCTCTTGGGTCTTTGTGTCAATTATACAGCTTTTGCAGTATGTTGAATTATTTTAAATATTTTACTTGAAATATTATAAAAAGATGGTAAAATTATTTTGATTGGACAAAATACTTTCTCTTGGAGGTTAATTATGGCTAAATTTTTATTTTCAGCTTTCGCAGACGAAGCTTCTGCCGATATTCTTGAGCAGATAGCTGCCTGCAAAGCAAACGGCATCGATTACATCGAGCTTCGCAACGTAAGCGGCAAAAACATCTCGAATTTCACCGTTGAAGAAGCAAAGGAGCTCAAAAAACTTCTTGACGATAACGGCATCAAAGTTTCGTCAATCGGCTCACACTACGGCAAAATCGAAATCACAGACGATTTCGAGCCTCATTTTGAAGCATTCAAGCAGACCGTTGAGGTTGCAAAGGTGCTTGAAACAAAATATATCAGAATGTTCAGCTTCTTCTTCACAAAGGGTCAGAAGATTGAAGATTATAAAGACGAGGTTTACAGACGCCTTGATGCTATGGTTGATTATTCAAACGAGCACGGCATTCTCTGCTGCCACGAAAATGAAAAAGGCATTTACGGCGATATAACCGAAAGATGCGTTGAGCTTGCCGAGCATTACGGCGATAGAATGGGTTGCATCTTTGACCCCTCAAACTACATTCAATGCGGCTGTGACACTCTTGAAGGCTTTAAGCTCCTTCAGGATAAGGTTACATATATGCACGTTAAGGATTGCATTGCGGCTATCGACACAGTTGTGCCCGCAGGCGAAGGTGACGGTCATCTTGAAGAAATTCTCAAGATGCTTGATGAGAAAGAAGCAGTTTACTTCCTCTCCGTTGAGCCTCATCTGAGAGTCTTTGAGGGTCTTGAAAACCTTGAACCCGACGATGCAACCGCAAACGCAATGAACAAGAAGTTTGTTTATCCCGATAACAAAACTTCTTTCGCCGCCGCTTGCTCCGCAATCCACAACATCATCGAAACCAAAGTTCAGCCCGTAAGATTCGGCATCATCGGTGTCGGCAATATGGGTAAATCACATATCAATATGCACGTCAAGGGCGAGCACAAAGAGCTTCGCATCACCGCGATTGCAGATATCAACCCCGAGCGTCTTGCCGCTGCCGCAGAGCTTCTGCCAGGCGTTAAGACATATGACACCGCCGAAGCACTTCTTGAAAGCGGCGAGGTTGACGCAGTTATCATCGCAACTCCTCACTACGACCACTCCCCCATCGCACAGTATGCTTTCTCACAGGGTGTTCACGTTCTCACAGAAAAACCCGCAGGCGTTTACGCAAAGCAGGTTCGCGAAATGAACGAGGCAGCCGCAAAGACTGACCTTGTTTTCGGAATTATGTATAACCAGCGCACAAACTGCGTTTACAGAAAGATGCGCGAAATCATTCAGAGCGGCGAGCTCGGCGAAATCAGAAGAGTCAGCTGGATTATCACAGACTGGTATCGCACACAGGCATATTATAACTCAGGCGGATGGCGCGCAACCTGGGGCGGCGAAGGCGGCGGCGTTCTGCTCAATCAGTGCCCCCACAACCTTGACCTCTGGCAGTGGATTTGCGGTCTGCCCGTTAAAGTTCAGGCATTCTGCCACGAAGGCAAATGGCACGATATCGAAGTTGAAGACGACGTTACAATCTACGTTGAATACGCAAACGGTGCAACAGGCACGTTCATAACAACAACAGGTGACTGTCCCGGCACAAACCGCTTTGAGGTTACTCTTGACGGCGGTAAGCTTATCTGCGAAAACAACAAGCTTATGCTCTATAAGCTCAACGGCAGAGTTTCAGACCATTGTGCAAATGCTACAGAGGGCTTCGGCTCAATTGAGGGCGAATGGATTGAAGTTGAAACAGACGGCAGAAACAAGCAGCACTCCGAAGTAACAAACAAGTTTGCGGCGGCTATTCTCCGTGGCGAACCCCTTGTTGCAAGAGGCGAAGAAGGCATCAGAGGTCTTTCAATCTCCAATGCCGCTCACCTTTCATCATGGCTCGGCAAGGCTGTTGAACTCCCCGTTGACGAAGATATCTATTTTGCAGAGCTTCAGAAGAAAATCGCCGCAGGCAACGCTAATAAAGCAAACGTTGTTGAACAGGTTCAGGGCGATATGTCATCCACTTTCTGATGAGGTGATTAAAATGAAAGTAGCCGTTATCGGTTGCGGAAACATTTCAAAATTACATTTTATCGCCTTGAGCGAAAACCCCGATATTCAGATAATTGCAGTTGCCGATATCAAGCCCGAAAGGGCTGATATGGCGGCGGCAAAATACGGCGCAAAGGCTTATTACAGCTTTGATGAGCTTCTTGAAAACGAAGCTCCCGATGCAATTCACATCTGCACTCCCCACTATCTTCACACCGCTATGGCGGCAAAGGCTCTTGAAAAAGGAATCAACGTTCTCACAGAAAAGCCCTGCTCCGCAACGCTTGAAGAGGTTGATGCGCTCCGCAAGGCACAGTCAATCAGCGGCAAGCAGGTCGGCATCTGCTTTCAGAACAGATATAATGCCTGCACACAATACATAAAAGGTGTTATCGATTCGGGCGATATGGGCAAGGTGAAAGCAATCCGAGCTTTTGTTACCTGGTCAAGAAACGAGGATTATTATGCCGACGATTGGCACGGCACGCTTGAAAAAGAATGCGGCGGTGTGCTTATCAATCAGGCAATCCACACGGTTGACCTTGTTCAGTATTTCGGCGGCAAATGCAAAAAGCTGACCGCTCACACCTCAAACGACCACCTCAAAGGAATCATTGAGGTTGAGGATAATGCAAGCATACTTATGGAGCTTGAAAACGGCGCAACGGCTATGCTCTATGCAACAACCGCATACGCTGAAAACAGCGACGTTTTTGTTGAAATACTGCTTGAAAAAGGCAAGCTCCGCCTTGAAGCCGAAAAGCTTTTTGCCCTTGATGAAAAAGGCGAAATGGTTCAGATAAAATGCGGCTCCGACGTTGTTTTCCACGGCGAAAGCTATTGGGGAAGCGGTCATTCGGCGCTGATAAACGATTTTTACAGTTGCCTTAAAGACGGCAAAAAGTTTGAAATCGATGCATTTGAAGGCGGTCACGCGGCAAAAATCGTTGCCGCAAGCTATAAATCATCAGCTTTGAACGAAAGCGTTGAAGTTGATTTATAAGGAGAATTAAAAATGATTCACGAAAATCTCAAAAATAAAGTTATAGTTATCACAGGCGGCGGCGGTGTGCTTTGCAGTGCATTCGCAAAAGACCTTGCCGCACAGGGTGCAAAAATCGCCGTGCTTGACCTTCGCGAAGAAGCAGCGCAGCTTGTTGTTGACGAAATCAAAGCGGCAGGCGGCACTGCAATTGCAGTTGGCTGCAACGTGCTTGAAGCAGAAAGCCTTGAAGCTGCAAAGGCAAAGGTTAATGCAGAGCTCGGCACCTGCGACATTCTCATCAACGGTGCAGGCGGCAACTCCCCCCTCGGCACAACAACAAAAGAATCACTTGAGCTTTGCGATATCGCAGAAAAGGCAGAGGGCGTTAAGACCTTCTTTGACCTTGACGCAAAGGGCATTGAGTTTGTTTTCAACCTCAATTTCCTCGGCACTCTTCTCACAACACAGTGCTTTGCAAAAGAAATGGTCGGCAAACAGGGCGCAAGCATTCTTAACGTGAGCTCAATGAATTCCTACAGACCTCTCACAAAAATCCCCGCATATTCTGCGGCTAAAGCGGCAATCTCAAACTTCACACAGTGGATGGCTGTTCATTTTGCAGACGTTGGCATCAGAGTTAACGCTCTTGCACCCGGCTTCTTCTCAACAAACCAGAACAAAACTCTGCTTTTCAACGAAGACGGCTCACTCACAGCACGTTCAAACAAGATCATCACCCACACTCCTCTTCGCCGCTTCGGCACACCTGAAGACCTCACAGGCGCGCTCCTTTTCCTTTGCGACGATGAATATTCAAGCTTTGTAACAGGCATTATTCTTCCTGTTGACGGCGGCTTCTCAGCATATTCGGGTGTATAAGTTCATATTAAAAAAATAAAAGGACGGTTTGAAACCGTCCTTTTTTATTTCTCGTTTCACTCGAACCTTGTTTTGCTTTGAAAAATAAGAACCTTGCACTTCGTGCAAGAACCTTGTTTTACCTTGAAAAGTAAAATAAGAACCTCTCGTTTCACTCGAGAACCTTGTTTTACCTTGAAAAATAAGAACCTTGCACTTCGTGCAAGAACCTTGTTTTACCCTGAAAAGTAAAATAAGAACCTCTCGCTTCACTCGAGAACCTTGTTTTTGCCTTGAAAAATAAGAACCTTGCACTTCGTGCAAGAACCTTGTTTTTGTCTACGACAAAAATAAAAGGCAGGGGTTTTGCAACCTCTGCCGCTTTATTTTAGACTTATGCTTCCTTAACAACTACCTGCTTGCCGTTATAATAACCGCACTCGGGGCAAAGTCTGTGAGATCTCTTGAGTTCACCGCAGTTTGAGCACTTTTCAAGCTGGGGAGCAGACATCTTCCATACGTTTGAACGTCTCTTGTCTCTTCTTGTCTTGGAGACTCTTCTCTTGGGTACTGCCATCTCTTAAGCACCTCCTTAATTTTGTGCCTTTAATAAACCCTGAGGTTTTTTTAACTTAATTATCAAGAAGCTGCTTAAGCGCCTCAAGGCGAGGGTCAATATCTTTTTCGCAGCTGCATGAACCTGAATTTAAATCCTTGCCGCATTTGAAGCACATACCCTTGCAATCATCGCTGCAAAGAAACTTCGCGGGAAGGTTGAGAAAAACATCCTCGGTCACAATCTCATCCAAGTCAAAGCGAAGATCGCTGATAAGTAAAAGCTCATCATTGGTTTCATCATTGAGGTGAGTGACCAGCGTGTGGTTAATCTCTGTTTTAACAGGAACGGTTATGGGTTTTGCACAGCGGTCACAATTGATATCAAGCTCATAATCCGCAACCGCCTCAAGCTCAACAATGCCGGTTTTGTTGCCAACCTTGCCGATAACCTTAACGGGTTTTGCAAAAGGCTTGAATCCGCTGAGCTCCTGAGCCGAAAAATCCAGCTCATAATCGAACTCTCTGACCATTCCTTCGTTATTAAAAATAGGCTCTAAATCCAAAATCATAATTTTTCACCTAAAATCACGCACAAAATATTATATATTTCTATTTGCGATTTGTCAACTAAAATTTTGATTTAAATTCAGATTTTTTCGCAAAATGTGAAAATTCTTTCGGGAAGATCGCTCTCATCGCATGAAACGGTGAAAGTGATATCCTGCTCTGCAATCTTGCTGAGCTCTGCAACCTTTTCAAGGAAGTTAGCAAGAGCTTCATAATCTCTGCCGCCGATCTTGAGAGTTGCATCAACAAGAACGTCTGTGATATCGTGGTCGCCTGCAATGATGCCGCTGATGAAGCCATAGAATGCGTCATAGCCGCTTACTTTATAATGGTCTGTTTCAACGAGTCTTGCGCGGTAGTTAACATCGTAAGTGAGAAGTCTTTCTTTTTCGATGCAAACAACGTTGCCGTTTGACTTTTCAACTGCTGCGTTTACGAGCTCGATGAGTTTCTTTGTTTTGCCTGAACCTTTGTTGCCGAGAATAAGATATACCATAATAGTATTCCTCCTGTTTATTAAAATTTTCAGTTAATTCTTTTTTCAAGCTCTTCTTTGGCTGCCTCATAGCCGGGCTTGCCGAGAAGTGCAAACATATTCTTTTTGTAGCTTTCAACACCGGGCTGGTCAAAGGGATTGACACCGAGAATATAACCCGAAAGTCCGCAAGCCTTTTCGAAGAAATAAATCATATAACCAAGGTTATATTCGTTCTGCTCATCAAGCTCGATAACGATGTTGGGCACGTCACCGTCTGTGTGAGCAAGAATTGTTCCTTCAAAAGCTTTGCGGTTAACAAAGTGAACGGTTTTGCCTGCAACGAAGTTAAGACCGTCACCGTTAACCTCATCAAACTCGATTTCAACGTCCGTTTTGGGGCTGTTAACCCAGATAACGGTTTCAAACAGGCTTCTCACACCCTGCTGAATATACTGACCGAGAGAATGAAGGTCTGTTGAGAAAATTGCGCTGGCAGGGAAAATACCCTTGAAATCCTTGCCTTCGCTTTCGCCGTAAAGCTGCTTGAACCATTCGCACCACATTGTCATTGAAGGTTCATAAGCTGTGAGCATTTCGATTGATTTGCCGTTTCTGTAAAGAAGGTTTCTGAGTGCGGCGTACTTATAGCAATCGTTTGCCATAACGTCGCTGTTTGCATATGCTTCTCTTGCATCTGCGGCGCCCTTCATAAGAGCATCAATATCAATACCTGCAACCGCTATGGGAAGCAGACCTACAGCCGTGAGAACGGAATATCTGCCGCCAACGTCATCGGGAACAACGAATGTTTTGTAACCCTCTGCATCGGCAAGTGCCTTGAGAGCACCCTTTGCCTTATCGGTTGTAACGTAAATTCTCTTTGCAGCTTCTTCTTTGCCGTATTTTTCTTCAAGAAGCTTCTTGAAAATTCTGAAAGCGATTGAGGTTTCGGTTGTTGTGCCTGACTTTGAGATAACGTTAACCGAGAAATCCTTGCCTTCAACAAGCTTGATAAGCTCTGCAACCGATGATGAACTGATTGTGTTACCGCCGTAATAAATATCGGGAGTATCCTTTTTAACAAGGTTATAGTTATTTGACTTTATGAATTCAATAACTGCTCTTGCACCGAGATATGAGCCGCCGATGCCGAGAACGATAAGAGCTTCGGAATCCTTTTTGATTTTTTCGGCGCATTCTTTGATCTGAGCAAATTCTTCTTTGTCATAAGTTACGGGCAGGTCCACCCAGCCGAGAAAATCGCTGCCGGCGCCTGTGCCGTTATGAAGCATATCGTGAGCCTTTTCAACTTCCTGCTTCATTGATAAAAGTTTTTCTTCGCAGGCAAATTCACCTGCATACTTAAGGTTGAGCTTTAATGCCAAGTTTAACACACTCCTGTGAATGCTTATATATATTTAGTTTATTTTACCCTATAAAATCGATGTTTGCAACACCTGAATGCAATTTTTTTCTAAAAATAACTGATTTTTTTTAAAAAGATTTATATATCCGTCTATATGATAGCATAAATCGGCAGCAAATGCAAACACAAACCGTCGATAACAAAAAATTTAACCTTTATTTAAAAAATCCGTAACGCTTTGCGATATCCGTTAATATACTGAAAATAGCAACGATACAGGAGGTTTTTTGATGGACAAACGAGAAATGGAACTTCTTATGGACAGATACAAAAAAGAAATGCTTGAATTCAGCAAAAAGAACGGATACATAAATTCAGACCCCGATTATAAACCCGATGAAAGAGAAAAACAGCAGCTTGATGCCGACATAAACAACAAGGGATATGAACGTGACCGAAGCGACCCTCTGCCCGAAACACAAGACGCCGAAAAAGAAGAATCGCCCGAAGCCGTGCCTGCGCAGACCGCACCTGCGCCCGAAGCGGAAAAGCAACCTGTTTACGGCAGTAATTCTGCCGATACGGTCAGTTATCTGAAAAATTACTGTGCCTCACCCGCAACCGATGAACGGCGCAGAAAATGCAGAGAAATCAATGAATTTCTTGCCGCCAACCCCGAAACGGGTACCCTACGGATTGAAACCTTTGCCTCCGACAGAGCCTTTGCCGTGCCAAGCGCAAGAGTTATGGTGTTTCTGCCCCTTGAGAGCGGCAATATCACGCTTTTTGACGGCATAACGGATATCAGCGGCTCAAGCGAAAGAATCATTCTGCCTGCTCCTCCGCGCTCGCTTTCATCAAGCCCCAACAACGGCAACTTGCTCCCCTATTCGGCATACACTCTTTATATCGAGCACCCATCGTTTGTGCGTTCGCTTTTCAATAACGTTCCCGTTTTTTCGGGCATCGAATCCGTTCAGCCCGTGCAGATGCTTGCAAAGGTTGCAGGTATGAACGAGCCCGACCCGATTATCGTTAACGAATCCGGCTCTGCCGTGCTTTAAGGGGGTAATCAAATGGCAACACCTGTTATTCCCGATTATATAACCGTTCATCTCGGCAGACCCGATTCAAACGCGCGCAACGTGAGAGTGCCTTTCACCGAATATATCAAAAACGTTGCTTCAAGCGAAATATATCCCACCTGGCCCGAAAACGCAATCAGAGCAAACATCTATGCACAGGTTTCTTTTGCACTTAACAGAATTTACAGCGAATATTACCGAAGCAGAGGTTATGATTTTGATATAACCAACTCCACCGCATATGATCAGGCATACGTTGACGGCAGAGATATTTTTTCAAATATCAGCAAGCTTGTTGACGAGCTTTTTAACGATTACGTTACAAAAGGCAATCAGATTCAGCCCTATTTCACCGAATACTGCGACGGGCGCACGGTTACCTGCCGCGGACTTTCGCAATGGGGCACGGTTACCCTTGCCAACCAAGGCAGAACACCCTATCAGATTTTGCAGAATTATTACGGCAACGATATAAACATTGTCAGAAACGCACCTGTCAAAAACATTGCGGAATCCTATCCCGGAACACTTCTGCGTCTGGGCAGTGCAGGCGAAGAAGTTCGAACAATCCAGCGCCAGCTTAACAGAATCCGCCGCAACTATCCTGCCATACCCGCAATCCCCGACACAAACGGAATTTTTGATGCCGCAACGCGTTCTGCCGTGCGTGCGTTTCAGAATATCTTCGGGCTTACGGTTGACGGCATAGTCGGCAAATCAACCTGGTACAAAATCAAGCAGATTTATAATGCGGTCAAAAAAGTTTCAGACCTTTATTCGGAGGGCATAACAATCAGCGAGGTTGACCGTATTTTTTCAAAGCCGCTTCGCAGAGGCGACAGAGGCAACGACGTTAAAACGATTCAGTATTATCTTGCGTTTCTCGGTTTCTTCAATGACAGACTGCCCGAAATCAAGGTTGACGGAATCTTTGGCCCTGCAACGGATAACGCCGTGAGAACCTTCCAGAGAGAATACGGTCTGACTGCCGACGGAATTGTTGGCAGAGCAACCTGGTACCGCCTGCAGGATGCCTATAACAGCACGCTCAATTCTCTGCCCGATGAATACCGCTCATATTCCTCCCTGCTTTATCCCGGCTACACAATAACAACAGGTGCAAGCGGCAACGTTGTGACGCAGGTGCAGACCTTTTTGCGAACGATTGCCCAAAACAACAACGCAGTTCCGCTTGTCACGGTTGACGGAATTTACGGTGAGCGCACGAAAGCCGCCGTTCAGGCAGTTCAGAAATTAAGCGGCATACCGCAAACAGGCGCCGTCGGTCCGTTGACCTGGAATGCACTTGTTAACCTCTATAACGAATATCGCTGATTTTTGCGTTAATAATAAACGGTGACGGAGGCTTCTCCGTCACCATTTTTGTTTTGAGGTGATTGCTCTGAGGGATTGCTTTTCAAATGATTTTATAAACAATATAACTATGCTTGATAACGAACTGCGAATGAGCGCAAGCTTTGACCTTGTGGGCAGAGATATTTTTATCGGCGGTCAGAAACGCGCCCGCCTTTATTTTGTTGACGGTTTCTGCAAAGATGAGCTGATGGAAAGAGTTATGGCTTATCTGATGAGCATAAGCGAAAAGAATTTCAGCCGGATAAAGACCGCAAGAGAATTTGCCGATGCATATATTCCTTACGTTGAAACCGACGTTGCAGGCAAACCGAAAGACTTCATAAAATACGTTCTTTCAGGCGGTATCGGTATTATAGTTGACGGTCTGACAGACGGAATTATCGTTGATGCAAGAACTTATCCCGTGCGGTCAATGAGCGAGCCCGAAAACGACAGGGTGCTCCGCGGACCTCACGACGGTTTTGTTGAAACGCTTGTTTTCAACTCCGCTCTCATCCGCCGCAGAATAAGAGATATCAACCTCACAATGGAGCTCCACACCGTTGGCAAGGTTTCAAAAAGCGACGTTGTTATCTGTTTTCTCAACGGAAAAGTTAACGAAAAAGCTCTCAACACCCTGCGAAAAAAGCTTGATTCCATAACAATCAATTCGCTCACTCTCGGTCAGCAAAGCCTTGTTGAATGCCTTGTTACAAAGCAAAGGCTCAACCCCTTTCCGAAAGTGAGATACACAGAAAGACCCGATGCCGCCGCGGCAAGCGTGCTTGAAGGCAGCATAATTCTGCTGACGGATAACTCCCCTGCCGCAATGATTATTCCCTCGGGCATATTCGATTTTTTGCAGGATACAAACGATTATTATATGTCGCCGCTCATCGGCTCATATCTGCGCATTATCAGAATGTTTGTTTTTGCGCTCACCCTGCTTCTGATTCCGATATGGTATCTGCTTGTGCGCAACCCCGAATATATTCCGCAATGGCTTGATTTTATAAGGATTGAAGACCCGAACACGGTGCCGATTATTGCACAGCTTTTTATCGTTGAAATTGTTATTGACACAATCCGCCTTGCCTCAATCAACACTCCGCAGGCTCTGAGCGGCTCTTTCGGCATCATCGGAGCGCTTGTGCTTGGTGAATTTGCGGTTTCGGCAGGCTGGTTTGTGCCCGAGGTTGTGCTTTATATGGCATTCGTTGCAATGACAAACTTCACCCAACCGAGCTTTGAACTCGGCTACGCATTCAAACTTCTGCGAATGATGCTGCTTGCGCTGACGGCAATTTTTAACCTTTGGGGCTTCATTGCGGGTCTTATCATCATTGCACTTGAAATTGCATTCAACAAAACAGTAACGGGTCAGAGCTTTCTTTATCCGCTCATTCCTTTTAACGGCAAAGCTTTGCGAAGCCTGATTTTCAGAATGCCGATAAATCACAGCAATAATTAAAGGGTCACCTAAGGGCGACCCTTTAAAAAATTATATTATTTTGCCTATGCAGAAATCGTCCTCAACAGAGATGATTTCTGCTTTTATTATTTCTTTTTCGTTTTCTGCACCGATGATTCTCACGGGAGTATAGTTTGCGGTGTAACCCTGCATAAAGCCGTTATGGAATTCTTCGGGCAAAACGTCGAGCACCTTGCCGATTTGCGAGTGAAGAAACGCTTTTCTTATTTTTTCCGTTTCCTCGGTCATAATTGCCGCACGCCTTGCTTTTTCAGCATTCTCAACCTGGTTTGCCATTCTTGCGGCAGGTGTGCCGTCGCGGCGCGAATACGGAAAAACGTGAACTTTTTCAAAACCGATTTCTTTAACAAAAGCAAGTGACTGCTCAAAATCTTCTGCCGTTTCGTCGGGGAATCCGACCATAACGTCGGTTGTGAGAGTTGCACCTTCAAAGGTTGAACGAAGCTTTTGGCAAAGCTCGCGATATTCAGCGGCAGTATAATGGCGGTTCATTTTTTTGAGAGTTTTATCGCATCCGCTCTGCAAAGAGATATGGAACTGCGGACAGAATTTTTCAACCGCCGCAAGCCTTGCAATAACCTCATCGGTTATATGGTCGGGCTCAAGAGAGCCGAGTCTGATTCTCTTTATACCCTCAAACTGCGCCGCCGTTTCAACCGCTTCTGCAAGGCAGGAGCCGTTATCCGTGCCGTAAGCAGAAAGATTGATGCCGACAAGCACTATCTCGCAAAATCCGTTTTTCTCAAGCTGTGAAATTTCTGCCTTCAGCTCTTCAATTGGCTTTGAGCGTACTCTGCCTCTCGCATAAGGAATGATGCAGTATGAGCAAAAACGGTTGCAGCCGTCCTCAATTTTTACGTTTGCCCTTGTGCGCTCGCGGAATGAGCTGATTGTGTCACCGTTAAAAGCTTCACCGCTCTTATGCTCGTCAACCGCAACGATTCTTCCTCCGCCGTTAATATATTGCATTATATAATCGTGGATTAAATGGTTGCTCTTGTTGCCGATAACTATATCTGCGCTCTCAAGCTCTGCACCTGCCTGCGGAAAAGCCTGCGGCATACATCCTGTGAGCAAAACAAGACTGTCGGGATGAAGCTTCTTGAAGCGGCGCACGCTCTGACGGGTTTTGCGGTCACTCTCTGCCGTTACCGTGCAGGAGTTGATAACGTAAACGTCCGCTTCTTCGCTTGCATCGCAGATAACAAAACCGTGCTTTTCAAGATTCTGCGCCATTGCCTGCGATTCATATTGGTTAACCTTGCAACCCAAGGTGTAGAAAGCTGCCTTCATAAACTTACCTTCTGAAATGAATTTTTTTCATTATAACAGAAAACACGGTGATAATCAACACTCACTCTCATATATATTGATATGAAAGGGGTTAAGGATATGAAAAAGTTTTTTAAATCGGTTTTCTGTTTGATTTTATCATTCGCAATTATCTCTTCGTTTGCGGTTTTGGTAACTGCCGAAAATGAACTGCCCGTTGAAATCAAAGCCAAAGCCGCCGTGCTTATGGATGCTTCAACAGGCAAGGTTTTGATGAAATATAATGAAAACGAAAAGCTCTGCCCTGCATCGGTAACAAAAATTATGCCGCTTCTGCTTGTTGTTGAGGCGATTGATTCGGGCAAGATAAAGCTGAGCGACGTTGTTACCGTTTCGGCAAATGCCGCTTCAAAAGGCGGCTCGCAAATATGGCTCAAAGAAGGTGAGCAGATGACTGTTGATGATTTGCTCAAAGCAACCGCCGTTTACAGCGCAAACGATGCCTGCACCGCTTTGGGTGAATACGTCAGCGGAAGTGAAGATGCGTTTGTTGCCGCGCTAAACCAAAGAGCGGCAGAGCTTGGAATGAAAAACACAAATTTTGAAAACTGCACGGGTCTTGACGACACAACCGTTAACCACCTCACAACCGCTCTCGACGTTGCAATAATGAGCCGTGAGCTTCTCAAGCACGAAATGATTATCAACTACACAACAATCTGGATGGATTCGGTGCGCGGCGGCGAAACAGAGCTTGTCAACACAAACAAGCTTGTCAGATTTTTTGAGGGCACAACAGGATTAAAAACAGGCACAACTTCAAAGGCAGGTTGTTGCGTTTCTGCAAGCGCAATGAGAAACGGCACCCATCTGATTGCGGTTGTGCTTGGCAGCGAAAACAGCAGCGACAGGTTTGAAACCGCAAAAGCTATGCTCAACTGGGGCTTTTCAAATTACACAACCGTAACCCCTGTTATCGACCCTGCGCTCATCCCTCCCGTTGAGGTCATCGGCGGTGTCAGCGAGAGCATAATGCCCGTTATTCCAAAGCCCGATGCGGTGCTTATCAAGAAAGGAAACGAGGGTGAAATCAAGCAATCAATCGATCTTGCCCTTAACGTTGCCGCACCTGTTGAAAAGGGGCAGATTCTGGGCACGGTAACCTTCACTTCGGGTGAAGAAACACTTGGCGAATACAAGCTTGTTGCGCCCGAATATGTAAAGCAATTAACCTTTACAATCGTGCTTTCAAGAGTTTTGAAAGCAATCGGAAGCTAATTAAATCAAGGCTTTTGCAATTCAGACTGTTTTTTTGAAAAACAAGCCCGTTTGTAAAGCTATTTCACTTTACAATCATATAAAATCAAAACCGCCGCAATCACTCGGACTGCGGCGGTTATCATTTAATTTTCAGGCTGATTTCAAGGAATTATTCCTCGTCTTCGTCCTTCTTTTTCTTGGTAGCGATGAATGCAAGAGCACCTGCTGCCGAGATTGTTGCAAAAGCTGCTATGCCTGAGAATGAACCTGTTGAGGGAATGTCAACGTCTGCATCTGCATTCCATGTTGCCTCAAATACAAGGTCTTCCTTGGGCATCTTTGAAGGAACTTCGGGGTTCCAACCTGCAAACTCACTGCCTGCCTTTGAGGGATCTGCAGGAACAGGAATCTTTGTGCCTGCGAGAACCTTATAGGTCTTATAAACTTCGCCGTCAACCTTATAGGTTACTGTGAATGTGTTCTTGGCGATTTCGGATGCACCCCAGAATACGAGGATACCGCCGATGATTGATGCACCGCCGATGATAGCGCCTGTGCCGATGATACCTGCAATTGCGCCGCCGCCGATTACTGTGCCGCCAATGATGATTGAAACGAAGTCTTTGTCGATTTCCCACTGTGCCTCGAATGTGATATCTTCAGCAGGCATTGTTTCGGGAACTGTGGGTTCCCAACCAACAAATACATAGCCGAATCTTTCGGGATCTGCGGGAACGGGGATGATTTCGCCTTCAGCAAGGATGTGGAGAGCGTGAGTTTCACCGTTTGCGATGAAGTGAGCTGCATACTTGCCTACTTCTTTTTCTTTCCATGTTGCTACGTATTCAAGGTCGTTATCAGGCATTTCTGATTCAACGTTGGGTGACCAACCTGCGAATACGAGTTCAGGATTTGTGGGATGAGTGGGATCTGCAGGAACTTCGATTTCTGAACCGAATGCTACGTCAGTATATTTCTCATAAACATTTGTCTTTGCATCATCATAATAGAATGTTACGTTGTGCTTATGAGGATTGAGAACTGCGATAACCTTGAGGTCTGCATCGCCCATTGTTGCGGGAACTGCTGAGCCGTCTTCAAGAGTCCAGCCTTCGAAATCGAAGCCTTCAACTGTGGGAGCTGCGGGAACTACGATTGCATCGCCTTCGTAGTAGCTGTCTGTCTGGTGAACGTTAGCACCTATATAGTAGGTAACTGTGTGCTGTTCCATATCATCCCACTGTGCAACGAGGTTCATGGGAACGTTGCTTGTTGCGGGGATTTCGTCATAGGTGTTGCCTGAGATTGTATCCTTCCAACCAAGGAATGTTGCCTTATCCTTTGATACGGGAAGCTTGTTTGTTGTGTCGATTGCATCACCTGTTGTTACAATCTTTTCAGATGTGCCGTCAGCAAACTTACCGCCATTGGGATCGATTGTTACTTCAGCAAGCCATGTTGCCTTGATTGTTGTGTCAGCATCGGGCATTGTGCCGTCTGCATTAAGACCGCTCCAGCCATTGAACTTGTAGCCGTCTCTTGTGGGCTCTTCGATAGCACCGTCAACCATATCACCTGCGTTGAACTTGTGGTTCTTAACGCTTGTGCCGTCAGCATATTCACCGCCGTTAGCATCAGCAACAAGGTTCTTTCTTGTGTCATCAATGTTCCATACTGCTGAGAATGTGAGGTTTTCAGCAGGCATTGTTGTGGGAACTGTTGAATCCCAACCTGTGAATGTGTAGCCTTCTCTTGAAAGATCAGCTTCTGTGGGAGCTGTGATAGCAGCGCCTTCTTCAAGAGTATATGTCCAGCTTGTCTTGCCGTCAGAGAACTTACCGCCGGCTGCGCTGAATGTTACTGTGTAGGTCTTTGCTTCTTCCTTAATCCACTTACCTGTGAGAGTTACGGCATCTTCGCCCATCTTGAAGGTTGAGCCGGGAGCAACGGGAGCGTTGCCGTTATACCAGCCGTCAAATGTGTAACCTTCAACTGTGGGAGCAGCTGCAACTGTTACTGTTGCGCCGAAATCATAAGTGCCGCCTGTGGGAAGAGTTGCACCTGCGGGAACTTCGCCTGAGAACTCATACTTAACTTCTGCTGACTTGATCTGCCATGAAGCTGTGAGCTTAACGCTCTTTGCAGGCATCTTGAACTCGCTTGTGAAGTTACCGTTCTTATCGGTTACAAGTGCGCCGCTTTCATCCATCCAACCAAGGAATTCATAGCCTTCTCTGGTTGTAGTGGGAACGCTTTCAACTGTTTCACCTGTGGGGATGCTCATATCTGCAACTGATTTGCCGCCGTTAGCGTCAAAGCTGATTGTGTTGTTAAGAGCTTCCCAAGCTGCGGTGTAATCAAGACCGCCGATGGGCATTGTTGCGGGAATTGTTACGTAACCTGTCTGACCAACTGTTGTCCAGCCAAGGAACTTGTAGCCTTCTCTTGTGGGATCAGCTACGGGAGCAACTGTTGAAAGAACTGTTTCATAAGCAACGTTTGCTGCGAATGTTTCGTTACCGTCTGCAAGAACACCGCCGTTAGCATTGAGGCTTACGGGATATTTCTTTGCTTCCCAGACTGCTGTTACAGTCATTTCTGCACCGTCGTCACCAAGGTCGGTCATTGTTGAGGGAAGTGCAGGTGTCCAGCCCTTGAATTCAAAGCCGGGCTTTGTGGGATCTGTGGGAGCAGTTACTTTTGCGCCGAATTCAACGTCCATGGGAGGAACAGCTGAACCGCCGTTTGAATCAAAGTTGATTGTGTAGGTTTCAACTTCCCACTGAGCTACAAGAGTGAGATCTTTTGCAGGCATTGTTGCGGGAAGTGCGGGTGACCACTCAACGAAGGTGTAGCCTTCTCTTGTGGGGATAAGTGCGGTGAATGCGCTGAGATCAGCGTTTGCCTGATGCTCGGTTACGTTTGATGTTTTGTTATCAGCAAAGATACCGCCGTTTGCATCAAGAGTGAGTGTGAATGTTTCTGCTACGATGGGTGCCCAGATACCGATGATTGTTACATCGCTTGCAGGCATAACGATTGACGTTACCTTGTTGCCGTTATAATACCAACCTGTGAACTTATATTCAGCAGTGTTTGCAGGAGCGGCTGCAAGAGTGTAGGTTGTGCCTGCCTGGATGTTTGTTGCAGCTTCGGGAGCTGTTGCAATACCATCTATATTAAATGTATAAGTTACGCTGTGGAATGTGGGATTCTCTTCCCAAGTTGCCTTGAGGAGAACGTCGCCTGCAGGCATTGTGAAATCTGCATCGAGAACGTTACCTGCTTCGTCTGTTACAAGACCGCCGTTTGCATCTGTCCAGCCCTTGAATGTGGAACCATCCTTGGTGGGAACGGGAAGAGTTGTAACGGGTGCGCCGAATGCAACGGGAGTTGATGCAAGGTAGTTACCGCCGTTAACGTCATAGTTGATGTTATAGGTGTTAGCCTTGAATTCGCCGTAGAATGTTACGGGAGCTGCTGTCATTGTGTAAGTTGCATCAGCCTTTGCGCCTGTTGCACTGTTGATGAACCAGCCTTCGAAGGTGTAACCTGCGGGAACTGTTGCTGTGCCAACTTCAAATGCGCCGTCCTTAAAGGTTTTGGTTGTGTCTGCAGGAATTGCGCCGCCTTCGGGAACGCCTGTGATTGCAACGTACTTAACGTCATAGTTAATAAGCTTTGCTGATGCCGAATAATCGTCAGCATCTTCAGCCTTTGTGCCTGCAGCAATATCCCAACCGTCGAACTCATAACCGGGTTCAAGGTTATAATTGGGAGCAACAACGTCTTCACCGTGTTCGAAGGTTTCGGTAGTTACGAAGATTGTTTCGCCTTTTTCATTCAGGATTGTGAATGTTACGTCATATGTCTTCTTTTCCCAGACTGCAACGTAATCAACGTCGCCTGTGAATGCGGGAACTTCATTTTTGTAAACATAGCCTGTTTCGCCATCTTCCCAACCGATGAAGTCATAGCCATCCTTGGTGGGTTCAACGGGAAGTTCAACTGTTTCGCCGTATGTGCCTGCTACTTCGTACTGACCGTCGCTGTAACGGTCATCACCTGCAGGAGCGTCAAATTCGCCGCCGTCTGCACTGAATACTGCTGAATATTCCTGAAGCTTGAAGTAAGCAACGAGGTTGTTTGAAGCGCCGTTTGCAACTGTGATTTCAAGAACGTTGTTTGCATTTGATGCATCGGGAACGTTTGATGTTGAAGTGTAGAGGTCTTCATACCAAACAGCTGTTACACCGTCGGGAACTGTTGAGCCTGCTTCAAGAATCTGAATCTTTGTGCCGATTTCTGCGCTGTAAACTGTTGTGATAGGATCAAGATATACGCCTGTTGCAGGGTTAACTGCATAAACTGTGATTGTGTAATCAACGGGACCAACTGCTTCCCACTGAGCTGTGAATTCAACGTCCTTTGCGGGCATTGTTGTTACAACAGGTGACCAGCCGATGAATTTAAAGTTTTCTCTTGTGGGTGCTGCGGGTGCGGGAACTGCTGCGCCGTATTCAACTTCAAACTTAACGTTATCTGTGGAACCGTCTGCAAACTTACCGCCGTTGGGGTTATAAATTGCTTCGAACTCGAGGTTTTCGTAAACTGCTTTGAGAGTTACGCTTTCTGCGGGGAAGGTTGTGGGAGTTGCGATAACTTTACCTGAACCGTCGTCCCAACCAGCGAATCTCATTCCTTCGGGAGCCTTGGGCTCTGCGATTGCGGGATCGATAGCTTCGTTTGCCTTGCCGCCGATAGCGTCCATTGTTGCGGGTTCGCCGCCGTTTGTATCAAAAGTGATTGTTACGTCGTTAGCTGTGGGAACTGCAGTGACTGTCATAACACCGCCGTTTGCCATAAGCTCGCCCTTTTCATTCTTTGCGGGAATGGTTGAGGGAGGAGTTACGTCCCAAGCGAATGTATAACCTGCTTCTGTGGGAAGTGCGGGAGCATTGACTGCTGCACCGAATTCGCCTGAAACAGTTGTGATTTCAGCGCCTGTAAGACCGTTTACAAACTTAACGCTGTAAGCGTTCTTTGTCCAGAGAGCCTTAACCTCTGTGTTTTCGCCGGGCATTGTTTCGGGAAGCTTTGAATCCCAGCCTGCGAATGTGTAACCTTCCTTAGCCATATCGTCAGCTGTAGGAAGGAAATTAACGATGTTGTCACCGTAAGTTGCTGTGATGGGATCAACGGGTGTGCCGCCGTCTGTGTTGAATGAAAGAACGTATTCGCCCTTTACAAATACAGCGTTGAACTCGAGGTCTTCGCCGTCAACGGTTGCACCGTTTGCATCGGGTTCCCATGTTACGAACTTATAGCCTGTCTTATCAGCGGGAGCATCGGGAACGATAACTTCGCTGCCGTTTTCAAGCATATAGCTTTCATAAACTTCGCCGTCAACATAGAAGGTTACGTTATACACGTTAGCTTCTTCTGTTGCGGTGAAAATAACGTCTTCTGTTACTGTGTAGGGGAATTCAACAACCTTACCGTCGTCAAGAGCCCATGACTTTTCTGCCTTGTAGCCGGCAGGAACGTCTTCTGCTGTAACTTCTTCGCCGTATTCAAGAACAAAATCATCAATAACGTTGCCGTCTTTATCAGCAAAGGCTACTGTGTATCTGTTGATATTATATTCAGCAGTGAAGACAAGGTCTTTTGTTACTGCTGCAGGAGTATCGATATCCCAGAATGCGAATGTGTAGCCTTCCTTAACGGGTTCTTCGGTGAAAGCTGCGGGAACGTCACCGTACTTATACATAAAGCTCTTGATAGCTCCGTCGTCTGCAAACTTACCGCCGTTAGCATCATACACATATGTGTAGATGAGATCGGAATACATGGGATAAATATCAATATTCTCGTTGGGCATTACAACAGGAACTGCAAGGTTTGCATTTTCGCTGAGTGACCAACCTTCAAACTTTTTGCCGGGAACAACAGGTTCGCCGCCTTCAACTGCGTTGAATGCAGGAATCGTCTGACCGTAATAGAGATTCAGAACGTCTTTCTGTGCGCCGTTGTTGTCTGAATAATGATATGTTGCGGTATATTGTTTTCTTGCAAAATATGCTCTGAGGATCGTTGAGTTGCCTGCATTAACTACTCCGCCAAGAATGTTAGCCTGTGATTCATCGAGAACAAAGCCTTCGGGAGCACTTGCTGAAGTGATTTCAACAACTGTGCCGGCTTCAGCCTTGAACTGCTGTGAAGCAGGTGTTGCGGGATAAGTTCCGTCGGGATTCATTGTGTAAACTTCATATGTGTAATATGTGTTTATTTCTGATTCCTTCCAAACAGCATAAAGAGTGATATCTTCATAGCCGTAATACATTTCAGCAAATTCCGAAGCCTTGATAACTTCGCCGCCCTTTGTTAATGACCAGCCTTCAAGAACCTTGCCCTGATCATTCTTGGGAACAACTGTTGATGCATTAACCTTATCTTCACCGATAACACCGGGAACAACCTTTGTTGTTTCGTTACCGTCAAAGTAACCGCCCTCGCTGCTGACAGCATCGAATGTTACGTTGCTGAATACGCTGAGGTAACCGGGGTTTGTGACTGCATAAGGATCATATTCAAACATGCTCACGCCGTCGTAGTTATTGGTTGCACCGTAAGGATACATGGGGATATCAACGAGACCCTGTGCACCGGTTGCTTCTGCAATCTTGCCCTGGTTTGCAAGCTCGAGGGGAGTTTTTGCATAACCCTTTGTGCCCTCTGTTCTTACGTATGAGTCGTTCTTAACTGTGAAATCAAGTTCAAATACCCAATCTTCTGCACTGAAGGGTTTTGCACCTGAACCGGAAATCATAACAGTTGTTGTGATAAGGCCCTTATCATCAAAGTGGTTATAGGGAATATAGTATGATTCAGTTCCGTCTGATGCAACACCGGGGTTTTTGAGGAAGCTCTTCTTACCTTTGAGGGTGTTATACGAATAGGGGTCAGATCTGTAACCGCCGCCGTCAGTACCTGAAATGCTCAGACCGGTTGAGTGGTTTTTATTTGTTGCAACAGTGAAAGCGCTTGTTTCTGAATAACCGACGCTGAAGAAAGCGGGGTCAAACATTGTTGCGGCTGTAATCTGTGAATAAACAGGAAACTCTGTGCCGATATAAAGTCTTGCTTTAACCTTTTCACCGGGAGCAGCATTTTCTGTTTCAATCCATTCATACACATCGTCTGATGTGTCTTCGGTGTCGCCGCCACTGACCAGAGCGTAACGGAAAAACTTGAATGTGAAATCAATTCCGTTTGTTCCGTCAGGAGCGCCGATTGTGCCGTCAGCATTCATATGAGTGAAATACTGAATGCCGGCAGAGCCGTCGTTAGCAGCATAGCCCATTACGGACATGGTGCTGAAGATCATTGCAATGGTGAGAACCAAAGCCAATGATTTCTTTAAGAGTGTCATATGCATTTTCCTCCTTGAACACTTATGAAAGCTATTTTGCAGACACTTTCATATAATACAAGTCATTTTAACATATAGCAAACAGTTTTTCAAGACCTTTTTTATATATTAATATAATAATATAAGAGAAAAAGTCCGTAATGTTTTGGTCAATTTGTCATATTTGTCCAAACACGGTTTTGATAACCAAAAAACGGGTAGCTCAAGCTACCCGTTTAAAATTATTCTGCCGAAAGGTTTTCTGTATCAACACCCTTTGCAGCTCTGATTTTTGCAAGCTCAAACATCATTGTTTCTTTGGTTTCGCCGTGAACGTTGAAGAATAAAAGCGAAACGCCCTTAAGGAATCTGCCGATTGCAGGGGCAAGCGCAAAAACAGTCCAGATACCCGCAAGCATACCGGGGTCTGTCTGGGGAATCTGTATTCCGTTTGCATCGATAAGAGGCACGTAATGAATTGCCGCAACGGCAAAAGCGCTTATCATCTTTGCCGCCGCATCGGAAATAAGCTTGAAATAGCTCATTGCCGCAGTGATTGTTGCTTCGTTGCGTACGCCCGATTTCCATTCAACATAGTCGTAAAGGTCACCGTTGAGTGAGGTGCTGCAATAACGCTGGATACTGTTGAGCGAACCGCAGAACGTGAGTGCAACAATAACCCAGATGAGGTTGAGAATGAAATTATCCTCACCGAAAGGTTTGTAGCCTACAATCCACATAACAAAATAGCAGATACCGCAGAACATATAGCTGCCTGCCGCAAGGTTTCTTAAGCCGAATTTCTTTGTAAGTTTCGGTGCAAGCGGCAGAACGAAATAGCTGGGAAGACCTGTGAAAAGACCTGCGATTGTGCCGTAAGAAAGTCTGCCCATACAGTTAAGCCAGAAGAAATCTTCAACCATTGAACCCGTTGCCTTACCAACACCAAAAAAGTTTTTGATAAGAATAACCCACATCGGACGGCAAGTGCCGATTGACTTGACAGTCTTCACAAGACCCATTTCGTTCATTTCCTGTCTTGTTGAAAGAGGCATTCTCTCTTTGAGTGAGAAGAAGCCGTAAGTTCTGAAAATAACAACGCAGATTGTGAACGCAATCGCACCGCCTGTATAAATGCTTCTCGATCCGACACCGAGAATCTGCGGCAGAAAGTCAACAACAACACCCGAGAAAAGCGACGGAATCCACACACCGACAAGGTCTGCATAAGCATCGGTTGCAATGAGTCTGTTTCGCTCAATGGGGTTAGGCGTGATATTGAAAAGAATTATCTGATAGCTTGTGTCATAAAAAGATCTCGCAATTGAGCCGACGTAATTGAAGATAAGAAACGCAATGAAAAGGTTAGTCTGCGACATTGACGAGGGCAGAAGCCACGGTGACAAAGAGCCGAAAATCCAGAAAGGAAGCGTAAGAACAATATACGGTCTTACTCTGCCCCAACGCGTTCTTGTTCGGTCAATGATAAGGCCCGAAATTGCGTTATCCATTGTGTCTGCAATGAAGCTGACCGTTTCTGCAAGACCCCAGGTTTTTGCATTGATTCCGAGAAACTGAGTTGCAAAAAAGAAAAGCTTTTTGCTGAAAGTCATCCACATTGTGTCGCCCATACCTGAAAGGATATAGGCTACGTAATGCTTGGGGCTGAGATAGTTTTTATTCTGATTGTGATACTGACGGAGCACCGCCTCTTCGCCGACAGCGGCATTGGTTTCTTTAACGGTTTCAGCCAAAACATTCACCTTCCGTTTCAATAAAACTCAAGCGAAATCTTAATTTGAACTCACATTTCGCCATTATAATTCATAATAAAGCCATTTTAATATAAAAAGCAAAAAAAATCAAGCATATCGCAAAATTTAGCCCGATATGCTTGATTCTGTTTTTATTTAAGGGTTATTTTTTCTGTCACAAGAGGCTTTTTGCAACGGGTTCTCCAGAAGCTGTTTGCATAAATTTCAACGTAATATTCGCCGCTTTCAAGCTCATCAAAAGTAACGCTGAGCTTCTCGGGCATATCATAAAGATAATACTTGCTCCAGATTGTTGTGTTGCGGACAATAAGACCGTCAGCTCTCTTGAGATAGACATTATAGTCATCAACGTATTCCGTTTTAACCTTTGCCTGATCAAACTCAACTGTAAAGCTATCAGCCTTTACATCTTTGATTTCTGCCTTTGCGCAATCCTCAAACCAGGGTGCTTCTTCCGTTCTGTATCTCGCATCCGTGTAAAGGTAGCTGTCAACGTCCCAGGCAGAATCAATCTTCCATGTGAAGGGGAAGAAATTGCCTGAAATGAGGTCATAAGGATAGATTCTTACCCTGTCTTCAGCATCAGCTTCAACAATGAGCATCTGCGCCGCAATTTCATCATCGGGCGGCACCGTGCCGTAAACCTTATCGAATTCGTCAAGCTCAAAATAGCTCAGCGTACCTGTGCCCAGACAGGTGAAATGACGCTGATGAATTGAACGGGGGTCATTGATGGGAGCGTGTGAATGACCCGAGAAATCGATAATCTGCGGATAGTTCATAAGAATGGCGGTCAGCTCATCTTCGCCCCAGTTTGCACTGCCGTAAACAGTGCCCATAATGTGGGGATGCTGGAAGAAAAAGATGGGACGCTTCGGGTCATCTGCCGCCGCTTTTTTAAGCTCTGCGGCAACCCAAGCCTGCTTCTTCTCATCAAAGTGACAGCCGTTTGTGCTTGTTACGCTGATAAAGTGATAACCGTTGATAACCTTATGAGTATCGGGGTTTTCTTTGAAAATTTCGGCAAACTTTTCAAGTGCCGCAGCCTCACCCTCGGAGCCGTATTCGTGGCTTGCGAGCGAGAGTGTGTAGTCTGTTCCGGGCTTAAGATTGTTATCAAGAGTTTCTTTGAAAGCAAGCATCTGCTTTCTTGTGCCGCTGTTTGCAAAATCGCCTACAACGTAAAGTGCATCGAGCTTGTTATAGCTTTCTTTTTCGCTTAATTCATATGCCGTGCGGATTGCCTGCTGCATACGGTCACGCTCAATGGAGTGTTCGTCCTTATAATGAACGTCGCTCACAACAAAAAATCTGAGCACAGGGTTAAAGTTTTTATCGAATCCCATGTAAAGTCATTCTCCTTTACAAATATTTTTTGAAACAAGAAAAACAGCGCATTACCAAGGTTTTTTCCATGATAATGCGCCGCTGATTTAAAGCTTAGCCAGTGGGCATATTAGAACTGTGAGAAGAGAGCAACAAGGCTTGCAACGATATCCTTAACAATCTGCTTGATGTTAACCTGACCGATCCAGCTTGAGAAGTTATCAAGAAGAGTTTTCCACTTGATCTGACCGAGAAGCTCTTTGAAGCTCATATTGTCTGTGTCTGCACCGCCGTCTTTGCATTCGATGGTGTAGAAGTTAGTGTTAAGAACGTCGCCGCCCTCAACCTTAACATAATATTTGCCTGCTTCAAGACCTGAAAGCACGATTTCAGCAGCCTTATCCTTGGTTGCTGTTGCTGATGCTGCAACGCTTTCGCCCTTGCCGTTAACAACGCTTACCTTCCACTGAGCATCTGTTGTGACAGTCTTGGGTTCAGCTGCAACCTTAACGGTATACTTTGTTTTTGCAGCAACTTCGATTGAGTAATAGTCAACGTCATTCTTATCGAAGATAGTGCTGTAAAGGAAAGATTCCTTGGGAAGAGCGTTTGCATAAGCGATTGAATCGTTATATTCTGCTTCTGATGTTGAATCTTCAACGTAAACAACATAGAGCTTGTAGCCGCCTTCTGTGCCGGTTACTGAAAGATAATATTCGGAGCTGCCTGCAACACCGATGCAGGGGCTCTTAACTGTTGTGTCAGCCTTTGCAACGTCAAACTTGCCGAACTTTTTCCATTCTGTGAGGCCGTTTGCGCCCTCTGAATATGTTTCAAGCTCAAGCTCAAAGTCGCCGCTGAAAGTAGCGTCGTTTTCAACGAAGATATAGATATAGCCGGGCTTTGCGATGTTGAACTTATAATAGTCAACGTCTTCTGCAGCGGGGATTGTGCCGCTGTACTTCTTAAGAGAATAGATTGATGAAAGCTCGATTTTGGTTGCATCTTCGCGTGTGTCGTTTGATTCATACTCTGAAAGAGCGTTTGAATCAACTGCGGCAGTAATCTTATATTCAACTGTTGTGTCGCAAACTGAACCCTTTGTTACCTTAACAAAGTATTTGCCTGCAGCTGCACCGAATGCGGGTGAAGCAACGCTTGCTTTGTTTGCTGCAACTGTGAATGAAGCGATTGACTTTTCAGCTTCGTCAAGAATTTCAACGGTGAAATATGTGCCGATTGCTTCTTCTTTTGCTGCGTGCTCAACAGTTACGGTAACGATACCTGCTTTTGCAACTGTGAGTGCATAATAGTCAACGTCTTCTGAGCTGTTGATTTTGCCTGTTACTGTGTCACCTGCTGCAAAAGCATCTGCGCCTGCAACAACGCCGTTAGCGGCATCTGTTTCTGTAACGTCTGCAGCAAAAGCTACGGAAGCGAAGCTCATGCACATAACAAGAGCCATCAGCACGGCAAGAAATGATTTAACTTTTTTCATTTTTTGTCCTCCTGTTTTATTGAATATTTTTAAAATAGGCGATTGATAATTGGATTTTAACACATTTTTTTCATCTTGTCAAATCAAACTGCGCAGTAAATTATTAACATTCGGTAAATATTGAGTGAATAACGCAAAAAAACAGGGAGATTTTCCTTAATCGGAGAATCTCCCTGTGACTTATTCAAATCGGGAATTAATACATTCCGCCGCCCTGAGCTGCCATTGCAGCTGCCTGAGCCGCATCAGCTGCGGGGTCGGGCTTATCGGTAACAAGGCTCTCTGTTGTGAGAACCATTGATGCAACGGATGCTGCATTCTGAAGAGCTGAACGGGTTACCTTTGTGGGGTCAAGAATACCCTCGGATGCCATATCGCAGTAAACGTCTTTTGCAAAGTCATAGCCGTAGCCGATTTTGCCGCTTTCCTGAATAGCGTTGATGATGATTGAGCCTTCAAGACCTGCGTTAGCCGCAATCTGGCGAACGGGCTCTTCAAGAGCCTTGAGAACGATTTTGATGCCTGTCTTTTCGTCAGCATCGTCTGTTGTTTCAAGAAGCGCCTTAACACCGGGAACGGCATTGAGAAGCGCAACGCCGCCGCCTGCAACACAGCCTTCTTCAACGGCAGCCTTTGTTGCGGCAAGAGCATCTTCAATGCGAAGCTTCTTTTCTTTCATTTCAGTTTCTGTTGCGGCACCAACCTTGATAACTGCAACACCGCCTGAAAGCTTTGCAAGTCTTTCCTGAAGCTTTTCTCTGTCAAAATCTGAAGTTGTGTTTTCAAGCTGAAGCTTGATCTGTGCAACTCTTGCAGAGATATCTTCCTTCTCGCCTGCACCGTCAACAATGATTGTGTTTTCCTTGGAAACCTTAACCTGACGGGCTCTGCCGAGCTGTGCAAGCTGAGTATCCTTGAGTTCAAGACCGAGGTCTGCAGTGATAACTTCGCCGCCTGTGAGGATAGCGATATCCTGAAGCATTTCTTTTCTTCTGTCGCCAAAGCCGGGAGCCTTAACGCAAACAACGGTGAATACGCCTCTGAGCTTGTTTACAAGGATTGTTGAAAGAGCTTCGCCCTCAACGTCCTCTGCGATAACAACAAGCTTGCCGCCTGCGTGCATAATCTGCTCAAGAAGAGGCAGAAGGTCCTGAATGCTTGAAATCTTTTTATCTGTGATAAGGATAAGAGCGTCGTCGATAACGGCTTCCATCTTTTCTGTGTCTGTTACCATATAGGGAGAGATATAACCCCTGTCAAACTGCATACCTTCAACAACTTCTGCTTCGGTAACAGCGATTTTTGATTCTTCAACTGTGATAACACCGTCTGAAGTAACCTTATCCATAGCGTCTGCAATGAACTTGCCGACTTCTTCGTCAGCGGCTGAAATTGTTGCAATTCTTTCGATATCGGCTGTGCTTGAAACGGGCTTTGAGTTTTCTCTTACCTGTGCAACTGCTGCTTCAACTGCCTTTGCCATACCCTTTTTAACAACCATGGGGTTAGCACCTGCAGTAACGTTCTTCATACCCTCTCTGATAAGAGCCTGAGCAAGAAGAGTTGCGGTTGTTGTGCCGTCGCCTGCAACGTCGTTTGTTTTGGTTGAAACTTCTTTAACAAGCTGTGCGCCCATATTCTCGAAAGCGTCTTCAAGCTCGATTTCTTTTGCGATTGTTACACCGTCGTTTGTGATGAGGGGTGCACCGTATTTTTTATCGAGAACAACGTTTCTGCCCTTGGGGCCGAGTGTGATTTTAACTGTGTTTGCAAGCTTATCAACGCCTGCCTGAAGAGCCTTGCGGGCTTCTTCGCCATAAATAATCTGCTTTGCCATTATGCATTACCTCCTTATTCTACTACTGCAAGAATGTCGCTCTGGCGAACGATGATATATTCCTCTTTGTTGAGTTTAACTTCTGTGCCGGCATATTTGCCTGTGATAACCTTATCGCCGACTTTAACATACATTTCAATTTCTTTGCCGTCAACGATTCCGCCGGGGCCTACGGCAACAACCTCTGCAACCTGGGGCTTTTCCTGGGCCGAAGGAGCAAGAATGATTCCGCTGGTTGTTGTTTCTTCAATTTCAACAAACTTAACAACAACTCTGTCAGCAAGGGGTCTGAGTGTCATATATATTACCTCCAAAATTTAATACTTATTTGTTTTAGCACTCTTTGTTCCCGAGTGCTAATTTGTATTTTAGACCCTTTTTCCGATACTGTCAAGATGTTTTACCAAAATTAACAATATTGTAATAAATGGAATAATGCTTACTTATTGACTTTATGCATCTTTGTGATATTATTTATTATATATGGATAAAATTTATATTTTATACGGAGATTGTTATGTTACAAAACTGTGCAGAAAAATTTAAACCGATTGAAAACGCACTGAAAAAATTTGTTTTTTCAAAGTATTTCACAATTTCGCTTTTTGCGCTGGGCACCTTTTTTGCTTTTATCGGCGCAGAGGTTTTCGGTACGCTTGTTTTTTGCCTGATAATAACAGGTGTTTTTGCGCTGACAGATGACTTTCTGCCCACGCTTGAGAGCATTATGTTTGTTATCTGCTTTGCAATCAGGTGCAAAAACTCATTCGACAGCTTCATAAAATTCTGGTGGATGGCACCGCCGATTGTTATTCTGTTTTTAATCCACTTTTTCAGATTCAAAATCAAGTTTGAAAAAGGAAGATGCTTCAACGGTATTCTTGCCGCTTCAATCGCAACAACCCTCGGCGGTCTCGGAATCATAAGCTTCAAGGAATATTTTAGCCTTACTTCCCTTTTTTATGTATTTCTTCTCGGTTTCGGAATGCTGCTGATATATATGTATTTATCGGCAACGTTTAAAATTCGCGATGAATACGTTTTTTCGCAACGTTTTGCACAGATTATGACCGCAATCATCCTTTTCCTGTTCGTTTGCGTTTTTGAGGAATATTTCAGCCGCAGAGCCGAATTCTTCGCTGACCCCAACGTTCTTGCATTCCAATGGCGCAACAACGCATCAACCATTCTGATGCTTGCAATGCCCTTCCCCTTTATGCTTTCAGTCAAAAAGTTCCCTTATTTCTTTGTCGGTATACTCTCTTATATCACAATTCTCTGCACAGGCTCAAGAGGCGGTATGATATTCGGTCTGATTGAGCTTGGCATTTGCCTCGTGTTTATGCTTGTTGTTGACAAGCCCCACAGAAAACATATTTTTGCCTTTATCGGCGTTGCCGCAGGTTGTGCTTTGATTGCAATCAAGCCTTTGCTCGATATGCTCAGCTACACGCTCGGCAGACTTGTAAGCTACAGCGAAAACACCATCCGCCTTCAGCTCATTCAGAGAGGCTGGGGCGATTTCAAGGCGAACGTTCTTTTCGGCAGAGGCATTGGTTATATGGGCAATAATGACGTTCATAACAACGCAAAATTCACCCTTTGCTGGTATCATTGCTCCCCCATTCAGGTTATCGGCAGCTTCGGTCTTGCAGGTGTTGCGGCTTACGGTTATCTCATTTATAACAGAATCAAGGTTCTTTCAGAAAATATTTCGCTTTTCAACCTTTTCGTTTTCATCTCTTATATCGGTCTTGAGCTTATGTCGCTCGTTAACCCCGGCATATTCTCTCCCTTCCCCTATCTTTTCCTTATCACGTTCTATATGGTTGCAATCGAAAAATGCACTCCTGATAACGAAAGAACAACCCTCGGCAATATTCTGCCCACCAGAATCGGAGGTAAGAAATGAACGTTTTATCAATAGGCAACAGTTTCTCGACAAACGCACATAAGTTTCTGCCTCATCTGGCAAAGGCGGCAGGCAAGGAACTGCTTCTTTGCAACCTTTTTATCGGCGGTTGCTCGCTTGAGCAGCATTGGAAAAACTGGCGCGAAGAAAACGCAGATTACGATTACGAAGTATATCTTCCTTTTGAAACGGAAATGAGCCGCCCTGACGGCGTGGCTCTGCACGAAGCCGTTGAGGACGAAGAATGGGATATCATCACCGTTCAGCAATGCAGTGCTTTAAGCGGCGTTAAAGAGAGCTATATGCCCTATCTTTCGGAACTGACCGAATATTGCAGAATGGTTCAGCCCAAGGCGGAAATTATGTTTCACCAGACCTGGGCTTATCAGAACGGCTCAGAGCATCCCGCTTTTGCAACTTATAATCACAGTCAGGCAGAAATGTACCGCGCGCTCACTCAGTGCGCCGTTGATGCCGCTGACGAAGCGGATATAGAACAGATAATCCCGAGCGGCAGAGCCTGGGAAACCGCAAGGCAAACGGTTATCGGCGATAATCTGACCGTTGACGGTCACCACGGCAACGATCTCGGCTGTTTTCTTGCGAGCGCCTGCTTCTATGAAAAGATTTTCAACGAAAGCATTCTTGATAACCCCTTCGTTTTGCCCGGATATAATGAGGAGGTTACTAAAATCCTCAAAATATGCGCTCACCTTGCCGTTGAAGAAGGCTTGAAATAAAAAAGGAGAATTTAATATGTCAAGATTCTGTTTCAATTGCGGAACCACAATAGATGATTCTGCTATGTTCTGCCACGATTGCGGTGCGAAGCAACCGGTTGCCGAAACCTTTGTTGAAACATCACCCGATCCTGCAACCGCAGACCAATTTCAGAATACAGCTCCGATTCCTCCCGTTCAGCAATATTTTCAGCCGCCCATTGCTCCGCCCGAGCCGCCGAAAAAGAATAAAACCGCAGTTACGGTTGCGGTGTGTGCGGTTATTCTGTGCGTTGCTCTGATTGCATCGGTTGCAATTCTTTTTGCGACGGGCGTTTTATCATTCAACAAAAAAACAGAAGAAACCGAAGAAAGCAATGAAAACATTTCGGAGGTTACTGAAGATATAACCGACAGAACTTACAGCTACAACGTTGAAAATAACGGAGAAGTAACTCTGCCCGAATCAACAACAGATGCTATTATCGATAACCCTACAGGCTCCATACCTTACTCAAAAGGCAAAGTTACAAACGGCGAATACGTTAATGAATGGGCAGGGTTCAAATTCAGAATTCCTGATGAATATCCCGAAGTTGATGCCGCAACCTACAGTTCGCTCAACGCAAACATTCCCGCAGGTGAATACGGCTTTCTCGCAAGGAACGATTATACAGGCTCAATGATCGGCATAAGCTATGAAAACAACATTGGAAATTATTCGCTTGAAGAAATTTTCAGCTCATCAATCGATCTTGCTCAGTCAATGACTGAAAGCTATAACCCCCTCACATACGGCAGCATTGAAGAAATCTATATTTGCAGCGATCACTATCTCTATTCAACAATGTATTATTCGGCAACAAAAACTTACGGCATCACTCTTATGAGAGAGCACGAGGGCAAGATTATTTCAATTATCGTCACTGCAGATTCTCTTTCAAAGTGCTACAGCTTCCTTAACACGTTTGAAGAAGCTTCACCCAGCATTTGATTTCAAATTAATAAAAAAGCGTTGTACACGGGTACAGCGCTTTTTTATTTCTGTTTAAAATGAAAAAAGGAGCAGTCTTGCGACTGCTCCCAAAAATAAGTTTTTAATTATTCGTTGATTTCGATAACAACGCCTGAACCAACAGTTCTGCCGCCTTCACGGATAGCGAAGCGGAGACCCTTTTCGATAGCGATAGGAGTGATGAGTTCAACGTCCATATCAACGTTATCGCCGGGCATGCACATTTCTGTGCCTTCGGGAAGGCTGATTACGCCTGTAACGTCAGTTGTTCTGAAATAGAACTGGGGACGATAGTTGTTGAAGAAGGGAGTATGACGGCCGCCTTCTTCCTTTGTAAGAACGTAAACCTGACCCTTGAACTTTGTGTGGGGGTTGATTGAACCGGGCTTGCAGAGAACCTGACCGCGTTCGATTTCGCTTCTCTGAACACCACGAAGGAGAGCACCGATGTTATCGCCAGCTTCTGCGTAATCGAGGAGCTTACGGAACATTTCGATACCTGTAACAACTGTCTTTCTCTTTTCGTCTGAAAGACCAACGATTTCAACTTCTTCTGAAGTCTTGAGCTGACCTCTTTCAACTCTACCTGTAGCAACAGTACCACGACCTGTGATTGTGAATACGTCTTCTACGGGCATAAGGAAGGGAAGGTCTGCCTTACGATCGGGTGTGGGGATATATTCGTCAACTGCAGCCATGAGTTCCCAGATGGGAGCAAGAACTTCAGCTGATGTGTCTGTGCCTTCGTAGCTGAGAGCCTGAAGAGCTGAACCCTTGATGATGGGAGCTTCTTCGTCGAAGCCGTACTCAGCAAGTGTTTCACGGATTTCCATTTCAACGAGCTCGAGGAGTTCGGGGTCGTCGACCTGGTCAACCTTGTTCATGAAAACGATGATCTTCGGAACGCCAACCTGACGAGCAAGGAGAAGGTGCTCCTTGGTCTGAGCCATGGGGCCGTCTGTTGAAGCGATAACGAGGATAGCGCCGTCCATCTGAGCAGCACCTGTGATCATGTTCTTGATATAGTCAGCATGGCCGGGGCAGTCAACGTGAGCATAGTGACGGTTGTCTGTTTCGTACTCAACGTGAGCTGTGTTGATTGTGATACCACGCTCTCTCTCTTCGGGAGCCTTATCGATGTTTGCATAGTCGATGAATGCTGCGCCACCCTTCATAGCGAGGGTCTTTGTGATAGCAGCTGTAAGAGTTGTCTTA
>JAZQYY010000055.1:0-2410 GCA_045633805.1 Acutalibacteraceae bacterium | reverse complement strand
TCCTGACGGAGAGCAGTTCATAAACTTTGCCAAAAGAATTCTCGGTCAGATTGAGCAGGTTGAGGATTTCTATAAAAAAGGCACAGCTAAAAAACAGGAGTTTTCTATTTCTGTTCCCAGAGCTTGTTATATTTCTGAAGCCTTTGCAGAATTCTCAAAATCACTGACCGGTGATGCAGCGGAAATATTTTATAAAGAAACCAACTCCCAGCGAACAATCCGCAATATGCTTGAGCATGATTATAAATTAGGTATAATCCGCTATGCCGAAAACTATGATAAATATTTCAAATCAATGCTGGAAGAAAAAGGATTTCAGTATGAGTTAGTAACAGAATTTACATATTCTCTTATTATGAGTGCAGATAATCCGTTGGTAAAAAAAGAAAATATATCATATGACGACTTAAAGAACTACATAGAAATTGCTCATGCAGACCCGTATGTTCCCTCAATGCCACTTTCAAAGGTTGTTAAAGAAGAATTGCCTGACAACATCAACAGAAGAATTTTTATATTTGAAAGAGCTAGTCAGTTTGATTTACTTTCAATAAATCCCGAAACATTTATGTGGGTTTCTTCTGCACCTGAAACTCTCCTTAAAAGATATAATCTGGTTCAGAAGAAATGTGGAGATAATAAAAAAGTATACAAAGATGTTCTGATATATAAAAATGGATATAAGCTTACAAAGCTTGACCGTCGGTTTATAACTGCCCTGTGTGAATCAAAAAGAAAACATCTAAAAAAATAAATATTGTATCGAATATTTTTAAACCGATTTGAGTATATTCTCAAGTCGGTTTTTTCGTGCTTTTTTGGTGTTATCTTTTTTGATAATGCCGCTTATATGTTTTAAGAATTCCATAACATCGCAAAAGTTGTTAAAATAATAACAAAGTTAACGAGGGCGAAGTGCGAACAAAGCCCATACCAACAATGTAATTATTATTAGGAGGATATAATGGACATGAACTACGAAATTGTTGATTGCGTTGAAAAGCTTCAAGAAGCTATTGAACGCACAAGAGAGGCACAGAAGAAGTTTGCTACTTACACACAGGAGCAGGTAGATAAAATTTTCCTTGCTGCTGCATCTGCTGCAAACAAAGCAAGAATTCCTCTTGCTAAAATGGCTGTTGAAGAAACAGGCATGGGTATTGTAGAAGATAAGGTTATTAAAAATAACTACGCTTCAGAATACATTTATAATGCATATAAAGACGCTAAGACTTGCGGTATTATCGAAGAGGATAAAGCGTTTGGTACAAAAAAGATTGCAGAACCCATCGGTGTTGTTGCTGCGGTTATCCCCACAACCAACCCCACATCAACTGCTATTTTTAAATGTCTTCTTGCACTTAAAACAAGAAATGCTATCATTATCTCTCCCCACCCCAGAGCAAAGAACTGCACAATCGCAGCTGCAAAGCTTGTTCTTGAAGCTGCAGTTGAAGCAGGTGCTCCCGAAGGAATTATCGATTGGATTGACGTTCCTTCACTTGAAATGACAAATACAGTAATGAAAGAAGCGGATATCATTCTTGCAACAGGTGGTCCCGGTATGGTTAAAGCTGCTTACTCAAGTGGTAAACCCGCTCTCGGTGTTGGCGCAGGTAACACCCCGGCAATCATTGATGAGAGTGCAGACATTCTTCTTGCTGTTAACTCAATCATTCACTCAAAAACATTTGACAACGGTATGATTTGTGCTTCTGAGCAGTCAGTTATCGTTCTTGAAAATATCTATGATGCAGTTAAAACAGAATTTGCAAGTCGCGGTTGCTACTTCCTTAACGAAGCAGAAACAGAAAAAGTAAGAAAAACAATTATCATCAACGGCGCTCTTAATGCAAAAATCGTTGGTCAGCCCGCTGCAAAAATTGCAGAGCTTTCAGGCGTAAAAGTTCCCGAAGGAACAAAAATCCTTATCGGTGAAGTTGAAAGTGTTGATATCAGCGAAGAATTTGCTCACGAAAAGCTTTCTCCCGTTCTTGCAATGTACAAAGCAACATCTTTCTCGGATGCTCTTGATAAAGCTGAACAGCTTGTTGCAGACGGCGGTTACGGTCATACATCCTCTGTATACCTTAACGAAGTAACTGAAACTGAAAAGATCAATGAATTTGCAGCAAGAATGAAAACTTGCCGTATTCTTGTTAACACACCTTCATCACACGGTGGTATCGGTGACCTTTACAACTTCAAACTCGCTCCCTCACTTACTCTTGGTTGCGGTTCCTGGGGCGGTAACTCAGTTTCCGAAAACGTTGGTGTTAAGCATCTTTTAAATATCAAAACAGTTGCAGAAAGAAGGGAAAATATGCTTTGGTTCCGTGCACCCGAAAAGGTTTATATCAAGAAAGGTTGTCTTCCTGTTGCTCTTGATGAGCTTCGCACAGTTCGTGGT
>JAZQYY010000054.1:0-8693 GCA_045633805.1 Acutalibacteraceae bacterium | reverse complement strand
AGCCTTCTTGATAAGAACTGCTGCAGGGGGTGTCTTTGTGATGAATGAGAATGTGCGGTCAGCGTAAACTGTGATAACAACAGGGATGATAAGACCCATATCGTTCTTTGTGCGTTCATTGAATTCCTTTGTGAAGGACATGATGTTAACGCCGTGCTGACCGAGGGCAGGACCTACAGGGGGAGCCGGAGTGGCCTTACCTGCGGGAATCTGTAACTTAATTAAGCCAACAACTTTCTGTGCCATAATTAAAACCTCCAATATAATGTGGTAAATGGCGGAGCAACCTTAAATTTTTGCTCCTCCCACGAAGCCGGAGCATTTCGCTCTGACTGTGCCGTTAAGGCACTAAATTTGAAAGGGTTTAACCCTCAAATTACCGTGATTATTCGGCAAGCTCAACCTGGTCAAGCTCAAGCTCAACTGTGGTTTCTTTGCCAAAGAGTGCTGAAACCGTAACCTTAACCATATTGTTATCAAGGTCGATTTCTTCAACAACACCGCTGAAGCCATCAAAGATTTCGTCGATAATGTTAACTGTGTCGCCAACATTATAAGAAACCTCAACGCTTCTCTTCTCAACTCCGAGCCTGATAACTTCTTCGTCGGTAAGAGGTATTGCCTTGTTTTCAGGACCAACAAAGCCCGTAACGCCGCGAGTGTTTCGGATTAAAAGCCATGCCTCATCGCTCATAGCGGGGCGGTTATCCTTATCGGGCGAAACTGCAACTTTAACGAGAACGTATCCCGGAAAGAGCTTGCGTTCAACCTCTTTCTTTTTCTCAGCATCAACAACGATTTCTGTGGGGATTTTTACCTCGAGAATCTGATCCTGCATTTTGCGGTTTTCAACCATCTTTTCGATGTTGGTTGCAACCTTGTTCTCATAACCGGAGTAGGTATGAACAACATACCATCTTGTGTCAAGTGACATTTTAAATCCTCCCGGTCTTAGCCGATGAATAAGTCAGCGGCATTGATTGCTGCGGCAGCCTGTGTTGCAGCTTCTGCAGCGTCTTTCTTTTCAGCAAGGCCCTGAAGACCTGAAATACCTTCTGTGAGAAGAGTATCGATGCCGAAAATAATAAGACCAACCACGATAACTACCACGAGAACAACTGCGGTTGATTTGAAAACTGTTTTTGCATCGGGCCAAACAATCTTTTTGATTTCGCCCTTGAGATCCTTGCAGAACTTTTTGATCGCCTTGCCGGCTCTGACAAAGAAATTACCGTTAGGGTTAGCGGGTTTCTTGTCGTTCTTCTTTTCAGCGGCGGCAACCTTTTCTGCTGCCTGGGAAACTTCCTTTTTAGCCATAGGTTTATCCTCCCGCTTCAATTATTTGGATTCTTTGTGGAGAGTGTGTTTCTTGCAGAAACGGCAGTACTTGTTCATCTCCAACCTGTCGGGTGTGTTCTGCTTGTTTTTCATTGTGTTGTAATTACGCTGTTTGCATTCGGTGCAAGAAAGTGTAATCTTTACTCTTTTACCGTTAGCAGCCATGTGCGGCACCTCCATTTAATCGGAATTTTTAGCGCAGCTCAAGTCTATCAGGCAACCAAAGCTGCTGCTCAAGCCTCCCTCTGCGTAACATTAAGTTTTCGGGCGCAAAAAAAGAACCCTCCTGCAGAGGTAGAATAATAATATCACATACTACCTTTGCAGTCAAGAACTTTTTTCGTTTTTGTGAAATTTGTGATTTTAAATGCGTTTTTAATAATAATTACATTATAATATATGTCAATATGAACATAAAAAACGCATTAAAGATATCTGAAAAGCTCATCGCCCGAATAGGGAGAAAGCATTGCAGGCGCAATATCAAGCACGCTCTTGCAGCCTGTTTCGCCCTTTGCATTGAGCTTGTAAGCGGCTCTTGCATATGCAACAAGCACGCTTGCTGTAAACTCGGGGTTTGAATCAAGTTTAAGAGAATATTCGATGATATGGTTATTTTCGCTCTGTGCACCCGTGCGTGCGGAGCGGATAACAAAGCCCTGATGCGGCAGACCCGAATGCTTTTCGTTGAGCTCTTCCTGCGAGATAAAGGTTACGGTTGTATCGTAATCCGCAAAATAGTTGGGCATTGTTTTGATTTCGTTTTCAATTCTTGCAAGGTCTGCGCCTTCCTCTGCAACAACGTAGCATTCTCTTGTGTGCTTCATACGGGTTGTGAGTTCGGGGTCGGAACCGCTTCTGACTGCTTCAAGTGCGGCGGGCACGGGAACGGTATACTGTCTTGCATCTGCAACACCGTCAATGCGTCTGATTGCATCGGAGTGCCCCTGACTTACGCCCTTGCCCCAGAAGGTGTAGTTCTTACCCTCGGGAAGAATGGCAGCGGCATAGAGATGATTGAGAGAGAAAAGACCCGGATCCCAACCAACTGAGATGATTGCAGTTTTGCCCGATGCTTTTGCGGCTTTATCAACGTTGCCGAAATGTTCAGGAATGCGTGCGTGGGTGTCAAAGCTGTCAACAACGTTGAAATTTTCTGCGAGTGAAGGAGTCTGAACGGGCAGATCTGTTGCACTGCCGCCGCAGAGAACCATAACGTCGATGTTGTTTTTGAATTCAAGAACTTTATCTGCCGAATAAACGGGGGTTTCGGCAAAAACGGTTTTAACGAGAGAAGGGTCTCTGCGTGTGAAAACCGCAACAATTTCCATATCGGGGTTCTGATGAACGGCGCATTCAACACCTCTGCCGAGGTTGCCGTAACCGAAAATACCGATTCTGATGCTCATAAACATACCTTCTTTAATATTTAATGTTGGAATTATACACCTGTTAAAGCTCATATACAAGAGCTTTTTTGGATTTTTTATATTACACCTTTGTAATATAAACCTCTTGTGAAGTCACCGTCGGCACTTTTTCTGCCGATAAAATTGCGGATAACTTCTGTAGCCTCCGCTTTAGTTTCGGTTGTAAAATAAAGCAGAGAATAGTCGCAGTTGCGGATATCGCCCTGTTTATCGCCGAGCCAAAGCGGACGGGAATTGAGAATATAACTGCAACCGTTTTTGCATCTGACGGGGAATTCGACACCCATTCTGTCAACGAGGAAGCTGTTTTTGCCGCATTCCGCACAGGTCAGCTCGTTTTTAACGGGACAGTTGCGGGTCATCATAAGCGGAATTCTGCCGTAAGCCATAATGCCTCGGGGGATTTCGCCGCCAAGACGTGCCGCCTGCGAAAGACTTATTTCACAAGAGAGGAGGCAATCTTGCGCACCGAGATTTTTCATTTCCTCAAGCGAAAGGGTGTTGAAAACATTCATTCCGAAGCCGCTTGCAAAGGGAAGTCCTGCCTTTTCGGCAATCGGAATTCCGTCAAGATTGCAGACCCAGGCAAGAGAAACGCCGTGAGCTTTAAGACGGATAAGGGTTTTGAGATATTTTTCTGAATTCGAGAAAACGGCAGACGGGATTTCAGCCGCAACCTCAATTCCTTTTTTGCAAAGAGTTTCAACAACTTCACCGTCGGTTTCAAGAGGAACGATTACTCTTGAAACACCGTCAAGGTTTTCGGGGATGCTTGCGGCATCGAAAAACCTTGCGTGGAGAGCAGTTTTTGCGCTCGCGTGAGCGCATATATTATTATTGTATACAAAAACCTCTTGTTTTTCGGTTTTTGCAATATTTTTTTCAAGTTCGGCAAGAGCATTACGGCGAAGCGAATTGAGCTCGCCTGCCGAAACAAAAAGTCCGTCCGAAAAGTCAACTTCAACCGTGTTTGCAAAAAACTGTGTGCCACCGCATTTTGAAATACGCTCGCAAAGCTCTTCGCGGGTGACGGCTCTGTTGACCGCCGTCTGGGGAGCGTTACCCTCAACGCAAACTGTTTTGCCGAGCGCGCTTGCCGTGAGCAGAAGAGGAGTTTCGGGGGCGAAGGTCAGCGAAAGATCAACGCCGATGAGAGGGTTTTCTTTTTCATAGAGCTTCTGTAAATCGTTCAGCACACCCGAAGCTTCGGTAACGTCTTCTTTGCGGCGAATGCCAAACATATCTTTGCCGAGTTTGCCTTCAAAATATCCGTTTGTGAAGCCCGAGCGGGAGAAAACGGCTTGCAACGAGCGGTTGAGGGTGGGGTCAGGCTTGTTCTCAATGCTGTTTTTGCAGGCGGTCACCGCCGCCGCAACGTATTCGGGGCGCTTCATTCTGCCCTCGATTTTGAAGGAGCAGACACCTGCTTTTTCAAGGCGGTCAAGCTCATCAACAAGTGACAAATCTTTAAGGCTGAGGTTGTTTCCGCCTTTGCCGTTCACACCGAAAGGCAGACGGCAGGGTTGAGCACAAAGACCTCGGTTGCCGCTTCTGCCGCCGAGAACAGAGCTCATAAGGCATTGACCCGAAACGCACATACATAAGGCGCCGTGAACAAAATATTCAAGCTCCGTATCTGTTTGCGACGAGATTGCGGTAATTTCTTTTTCAGAAAGCTCGCGCGGCAAAACCGCCCTTGTGAATCCGAGTTTTTCAAGGATTCTTATGCCTTCAATGCTCTGCACCGACATCTGCGTGGATGCATGGAGCACGGCAGACGAACAGACCCGACGCACAAGGGCGGCGAGTCCGATATCCTGCACAATAAAGGCATCAACACCTGCGTCGCAGGCGGATTTTATTGCATCGTATGCTGTTTGCATTTCGTTATCGCCAACAAGAGTGTTGAGGGTCAGATAGACTTTAACGTTTCTTGCGTGGCAATATTCAACGGCGTTTTTTAATCCGTCATCATCAAAATTGGAAGCATTGCGCCTTGCATTGAACGCTTTGCCGCCAAGGTAAACGGCATTCGCACCGCTTCTGACAGCTGCCTGCAGAGCTTCAAAACTGCCGGCGGGTGCAAGAATTTCACCTGCCATTATTTGCCTGCTTTGCAAGATGCGAGCTCTTTTGCAAGTCTTTCTGCTTCGCGTTTTGAAATTTCTGCATCTGTTCTTGCTCTTGCGGCATCTTCGAGGTATTCCTGAATCTGTGTGCGAAGGTTTTCTGCGGTGATTTCGCATTTCTTTGCTTCGTCAGCAAATTCAAGAGCGGTAACGATAGCTGCCTGTGTTACTGAAATTCTTGTGTTACTGCTCATAAGAGCACTGATTCTTTTGTCAAGTTCTGCACCGAGAGAGGCAACGTAATCAAGATCATCGTCTGTTGAAAGGTTATATTCTTCGCCTGCAATTAAAAGTCTGATTTTTTCCATGGTATTTTCACTCCAAAATATTTTGATACATAATAATTATACAGCATATTTTTAAAAGAATAAAGAGATTTTTTAAATTTTTTCACGAGATTTTTTCTTTTCATTGCGCAAACGCAAATAATATGGTATATTCTAATACAGATATTCACAAAAGTGGTCACGAAAGGTTGGCTTTTATGAAAAAAATTTTTGCGGCGCTTATGGCGGCGGTGTTGGTGCTTCTGAGTGCCTGCTCAGCAAAAGAAAGCTATGCGCTTGAAATAGAAGGCACGGAAATAGGCAAAGAGGTTTATGCTTATTTTCTTGACAGGGTTGTTTCTTCGCCCGAAAGCTACGGTCTTAAGGCGAGCGCATCCGAAAATGAGCGCAAAAAGGCAGCGGTTGATGAGTGTAAGCGATATATCGCAATCAACACCGATTTCAGAGATACGGGCGACGTGCTGACCTCGGCGCAGAAGGTTGAAATCAGCGAAACGGTTAACAACATCTGGCTTCGCTCCGAAAATCACTACAAGAAAATCGGAATATCAAAGCAGACGTTAACAAAAATTATTACCGCGCAGAAATACGAAGAAGCCGTTTTCACCGCACTTTATGATAAGGGTGCGGGTGAGGCTGCAGAAGAAAGCAAACTGAGCAATTATTTTTATGAAAATTACGTCAGCTTCCGTACGGTTTGCGTTTATTTCAACACCGCAAGCGGTGAAGCAATGACACTTGCTGAAAAGGAAGAGATGCTGGCTGTTTTTGAAGGCTTTGCAACTTCAACTGCAAGCACACCCGAGGCTTTCACAAAAGGATTCCTTGATGCAGGCTACTCCGCATCGGATACGGTTATCCTTAAAAAGAACTCCGACGGATATCCCGAAGGCTTTTTTGATGCCGTTTATGCGCAGGCAGACGCAACCGTGCAGATAATCGTTTATGACGATTGTGTTTTTGCCGTTTACAAAGAAAATCTTAAGGATAAGGGCGAAGGTGTTTATGCCTCATACCGCTCCGCTTGCATAAGCGACCTTTATGCGGCTGAAAACGAAGAAAGAATCGGCAAAATTGTTGCCGACCTTTCAGTTGAAGAAAACGAAAAAGTGATTAACGAAGTTTATAAAGAGATAACGAAATAAAAAAACCGCTGTTTTCCGTTTGGAAAGCAGCGGTGATTTTTATGTTTTATCAGCCTTGTGCGTAGTCGCCGACCATCATCATATATGCACCAATCTGTGCGCCGAATTCGGGTGCGCCGTCCATAATAAGCTGGCCGCCCTTTGTGAATTCAAGCATATCTGCAGTACCCATAAGAATACCGAGTGCACTGTCGAGTGAGTCGAAACGCATTGTGAAGAAGGGGAGTGCACGCTTATAGGTGCCTCTGCCTGCCTTTGACTTACCTGCCTTGATGCGGATATATGCTGAGATTTCAGGATATCCGTTAACTGCCCAGGCATAAACTCTGTCGGGGCTCTTGAGAGTCCAGTTGTGAATCTCTTCGTGGCCCTGCTTGTTGAGTGTGCTGATACCGCTTGAAAGCAGATAGAAATAGCACTTAACAAGGAGTCTTTTGGTTTCTTCGTCTGCAGGAGCTTCTTTTGCTGTAAGAAGAGATGACATTTTGAGAAGAGTCATCATAAATGCGGCAAAAACTGCAGGCTTCTTTGCGATACCCTTCATTGCGGGAAGGGTTGAGGGTCCGATTTTTCCTTTAAAGAATGCGTTCATTGTTTCAATGCTCTTGAATTCGAGTTCAATATGAGCATTTGTTGCAACCTTATCTGTGTGGCAAACCCATTCGCCGCTGTTAACAACGAAATGTGTTGAAAACTTTCCGTCGGGAGCGTCGGGATCTTTTGCGCTTACCTGGATAACTGCGTGAGCGTGCTCAAACTTTTTTGCAAGCTTGGGGTCATCCATAGCGATTGTTTTGATAAGGGGAAGAACTGCACAAAGGAAAATTTTATTGGTCAAAAATTCTTCTCTCGAAGCCATATAAATCATTCCTTTCAATTAGTCGGTTGAAACCCAAATTATGCTTCGTCGTCCCAGTCGTCATCAAGCTCGAAGTCCTTACCCATAACTTCGCGAACTGCATCAATGATACCGTTCTGGTCAATGCCGAGAGCAGACATAATGTCTTCGTGAAGACCGATGGGAGCGAACTTATCGGGGATACCGAGCTGCTTGAATGCGCAACCCTTACCTGCTTCAACGATAACCTCTGCAACAGCACTGCCGAGACCGCCGATAACGTTGTGGTCTTCAACTGTGATGATGCGGCGTGTATCCATAACAGCCTTGATGATAGCTTCCTTGTCGATGGGCTTGATTGTGTGCATATTGAGCACTCTTACCTTAAGACCGTCGTTTGTTTCAAGGAACTTTGCTGCCTGGTAAGCCTGAAATACGCAAGAACCGCAAGCGATAACAGTGATATCGGAGCCTTCGTTGATTGTAACAGCCTTACCAACTTCGAAGCCGTAATCGGAATTCTCATAAAGAACACGGTCAAAGCCTCTGTTGATGCGGATGTAGTAGGGGCCGAAGTTATCGTAAGCTGCGTTAACAGCATTTGCTGTTTCGAAGCCGTCAGCGGGAACGATAACTGTAAGGTTGGGCATTGCTCTGGTGATAGCAAGGTCAGTGATAGCGTGGTGGGTAGAACCTGCCTGACCGAAGGATGTACCTGAATGTGTAGCAATAATCTTTGCGTTTACATTCTGATAGCAGATGTCTGTGTGAAGCTGGTCACAAGCTCTCATTGATGTGAAAGCTGAGAAGCCTGAAAGGAAAGGAACCATACCGGCTCTTGCCATACCTGCTGCAACACCGAACATATCCTGTTCTGCGATACCTACGTTGATAACTCTTTCGGGGCAAACCTTAAGAACGTCACCGAGCTTTGTTGATTTTGCAAGGTCAGCTGTGATAGCAACAACCTTGGGGTCCTTTAAAATGATGTCAGCGAGTGCCTTACCGTAAATTTCAGCTGTGGAAAGCTCAGTCTGGTCAACTGCTGTATAAACAAATCCGCCTGCCATAATTATTTGCCCTCCTTTTCTGCACGAGCAACACGAGCCTTATAATCTTCTTCAAGCTCATTATTGAACTTTTCAAAGCGTGCGTCGTCGATTGCACCGTAGTGCCATGTGTAATCGCCTTCAATTGATTTGATACCTGCGCCTTTTTTGGTATCCATAAGAATACAAGTGGGTGCACAGGGCTCTTTTGATCTTTCGATAGCTACATCGATAGCATCACAAAGCTCGCCGATGTTGTTACCGTCAACAACGATTGTGTTGAAGCCGAAAGCCTCCCACTTATCTGCAAGGGGCTCAAGAGCCATAACATCTTCTGTGTTACCGTCAATCATATTGTGGTTACGGTCGATGAATACGATACAGTTGGAAAGGTTGTAATGATTCATTGTCATAAAGCCTTCCCAGCAGGAGCCTTCGCCAAGCTCGGCGTCACCGGTAACTACATATGTAAGGAAG
>JAZQYY010000053.1:0-2910 GCA_045633805.1 Acutalibacteraceae bacterium | reverse complement strand
GCTTTAATATGAGCTGTCGCCATTGTTTTGTTCTCCTGTCTTAACGATTTTTACAATTCTTGAAGTACCAAGTCTTGACGCACCAAGGTTGATGAAATCCTCTGCATCCGCGATGGAAGAGATACCGCCTGCCGCTTTAATGAGTGTGCCGTTTGTAACGTGCTTTGCAAAAATTTCAACGTCGTGACGAGTCGCGCCTGCTGTTGAAAATCCTGTGCTTGTCTTGATATAGTCCGCGCGGCTTTCAGAAACGATTTCTGTCATCTTAACCTTTTCGTCGTCTGTGAGAAGGCAGGTTTCAATAATAACCTTCAAAATTTTACCGGCACACGCATCCTTGATTGCGTTGATTTCGTTGAGAAGCTCATCGTATTTTTTGTCCTTGAGCCAACCGATGTTGATAACCATATCGATCTCGTCAGCACCGTTTGCAACTGCGTCTGCAGTTTCAAAAACCTTTGTAGCGGTTGTGCTGTAACCGTTGGGGAAGCCGATAACTGTGCAGATTGCAAGCTTTTCACCAACATATTCCTTTGCCTGCTTAACGTATGATGCAGGGATGCAAACGCTTGCGGTTGAAAATTTCACACCGTCATCGCAGATGTTCTTAATCTGTTCCCAGGTTGCATCAACAGCAAGCAGAGTGTGGTCACAATGAGAAAGAATTTTATTTATATCCATAACATATTCTCCTTAAAGACAATATTTCTCAATCATCTGCGCAACGCCGTCAACCGCATTTGAGGGTGCAACGGCTTTTGCTGATTTTTTGCAGATGTCGTTGCCGTTTTCCATTGCAAACGAAAGACCCGCAAACTCGAGCATCGGGCAATCGTTTTCAGCATCGCCGAAGGTCATAACCTCATCTGCAGTTATGCCAAGCACTCCGCACAGGCCGTTGAGAGCTGTGCCTTTGTCAGCACCGAGAGCGGTTGCGGCAAGCTCGCCTCTGACAGCAGAGGTCATAACAAGGTTTTTATTTTTTAAAAATTCAACAATCACCTTTTCATTTTCACCCATTGAGAAAATGTCAATAACCTCAACACCGTTTTCTCCGATTGCCTGTTTCAAATCATCAACAACAGTAACTCTTGAGATAAAATCTGCAAGAAATTCTTCGGGCAGACCCGTATCTGCGGCGAAAGCCATTGCCGTTTTCTGAATATATATTCTGCCACCCATATAGATATGGTAATGCACGGGCAAAGCATTGAGAAAATCAACCGCTTCAAGTGCATCGGCATTGGGAACGAGGGTTGAATAAACGTATTCGCCTGCATTTCGGTCATAAACCGCCGCACCGTTTGAGCTCACAACGTAATCAACAAAAGGAATCTGTGCCGTTACGGAATTTGTGAACGTGAGCGTTCTGCCCGTTGCAATCGCAAGCTTTATGCCTTTGTTATGCGCCGCAATAAGCGCGTTTTTTGTTCTTTCGGCAACCGTCATATGATCGGGCGCCATCAGGGTGCCGTCAAGATCGGATGCAATAAGTTTAACTGCCATTTTAACTCCTTAAACATTATATATTTTACTTTACAAGTATATCACCGCAGGCAATTTTCGTCAAGAAAAAGGGATATAAAAAAGCCTGCATCAGCAAAAACCGATGCAGGCTGAAAGCTATTCAATTAGTCGGGATATGAAACCTGTCTGAAAGTAAGAACACTGCCAAGGAAACGATATAAGCTCTTTGCAATGCTGTGCCAGAAACCGCCGAAAGCAATTTCAAAGGTAAGACCGAGATCTTCTTTGTTGCCGTTTTTGATGCAGTCAATAACGTCTTCCATTGTAAAGAAATCATACCAATGAACAACTCTTGTGTAATATGTTGAAGTATCGTTTTCATCGATTTCAACTATTCTGTAGCCGTAAGCGCTTGAGAAGCTTTCACCGTTATAACGTGAGCTGATTGTTGTTGTAATATCTATGCCCTGATTTCTGACGCCGAATGCATTTGTGTGATCGTGACCCGTAAACATCGCAAGCACGTCGCCCTGCTCAACCATTGCATCAAACTGACCGTAGTTTTCATAACCGGGGCAAGGTTTTTCGTTAAGTGTACCATAGTTTACATTATCAGGGTCAAAGCGGTAATATTCATTCTCTGAATAAATTCTGGGGAAAGCGAAAAGTGTGGGATAGTTCACTTTTTCAAGAACGTCATAGATTTCGGGAACGATAATATGCTGGAAAACAACGGAATTAACCTTTTCGCCGCCGTTTGCTGCCGCAAGTGCATCCGAAGTCTGCTTATACCATTCAATCTGGTCGGGCATAACGCAACCGTAATGGCCGTTATCGTCATAATCGCCCGAGTCAAAAACCCAGATGTTGAACTTAACGTTGTCACTGTCTGAAGCAAGCACAGGGATATTATATGTGCCGCAACCGGAAAGAGCTTCGCCGTCGTCAACAGAAATTGAGCAAGAATAGCTGTTATAGCAAGCCATAACCTCTTCTCTCGTCATCGCACCTTCAACCTCGGAATCGTGGTTGCCGAAGGTTACGGCACATTTAATACCTTGAGCGTCAAAAATGCTCATAAGTCTGTGTATGTATTTTTTTGTTTTCTCGCAATCGTCATAATTCTGTACATTGTCACCTGTGATAATAACAATGTGGGGCTTCTCTCTTATGCAGGACTGCTCAATGAGAAAAAGTGACATATCAATATTATCGTCATCAAGGTGTGTATCTGTGACGTGCATTATTTTAAGTTTGCCTTCTGCGTCAAATTTAACGGGCGCAGAAGTTGTGCAAAAAGAATCCATATCCAATCTCCCAAAAGCTTAATAAATCATATCTGCAGTAGTCCAGTTCCGGAGAACCTGTACCTGGTCTGCGGCTTCTTTTTTTGCACCCTCAAGGTCGTGGTCACGGTAGTTTCCGCACTCAACAGCACTTACA
>JAZQYY010000052.1:0-73137 GCA_045633805.1 Acutalibacteraceae bacterium | reverse complement strand
AGCACTTCATAAGCTTCATTGACCTCTTTGAATTTTGCTTCCGCCTCAGCGTTGTCGGGATTCAGGTCGGGATGATACTGCTTCGCCTTTTTTCTGTATGCTTTTTTGATTTCATCGTCCCCCGCGCCCTTCTGGACGCCGAGGACCTCATAATAATCTCGCTTATCTGCCACGGGAATACTCCTTTTTATCGAAAAGAATTACTGATTGTTGTCATCAACATCAGTGTAGTTTGCTTCTGTGTAGGCATCCTCAGCCTTTGCTGTAGGGTCTGCGCCCTGAGCCTGTGCTGCTTCCTGAGCAGCCTTATAAAGCTTTTCGGAAACCTCATAGAACTTCTGGGTAAGCTCTTCCTGCTTTGACTTGATGAGGTTCATATCCTCACCCTTGAGAGCCTCTTTAAGTGCATCAACCTTCTCGTTGAGTGCAGCCTTCTCGTCATCGCTGAACTTGTCGCCTTCTTCGCTGAGAAGCTTTTCGCACTGATAAACCATCTGGTCTGCTGCGTTTCGTGTATCAACATCCTCACGGCGCTGCTTGTCTTCCTGTTCAAAACGTGCTGCTTCTTCAACAGCCTTCTCAATGTCTTCTTTGGACATGTTTGTTGAAGATGTGATGGAAATTGACTGCTCCTTCTGAGTTCCGAGGTCCTTAGCTGAAACGTGAACGATACCGTTGGCATCGATATCAAATGTTACTTCAATCTGAGGAACGCCTCTTCTTGCAGGAAGAATGCCGTCAAGATGGAAAACGCCGAGTGTCTTGTTATCTTTTGCGAATTCTCTTTCGCCCTGAAGAACGTGAACTTCAACTGAGGGCTGATTGTCAGCTGCAGTTGAGAAAATCTGGCTCTTCTTTACGGGGATTGTTGTATTTCTGTCAATAATCTTTGTGCTGATACCGCCCATTGTCTCGATGCTCAGTGAAAGCGGAGTAACATCAAGAAGAAGAGGACCCTTTACATCGCCGCCGAGAACACCTGCCTGAAGAGCTGCACCCATTGCAACGCACTCATCGGGATTGATTCCCTTGAAAGGCTCTTTACCTGTAAACTTTTTGATTGCTTCCTGAACAGCGGGAATTCTTGAAGAACCGCCGACCATAAGAACCTTATCGATTTCGCTGGTCTTGAGACCTGAATCGCTCATTGCCTGACGAACGGGAGCCATTGTTGCCTCAACAAGGTCGTTTGTAAGTTCGTTGAACTTTGCTCTTGTGAGAGTCATTTCAAGATGCTTGGGACTTGAACTTGCAGCATCAATCGCAATGAAAGGAAGGCTGATACTTGTTGTTGTAACACCTGAAAGCTCAATCTTCGCCTTTTCTGCAGCATCCTTGAGTCTCTGCATTGCTATATTGTCTCCACGAAGGTCGATTCCGTGCTCAGCCTTGAATCCGTCTGCAAGCCAGTCAATAATTCTCTGGTCAAAATCGTCACCGCCGAGACGGTTGTTACCTGTTGTTGCAAGAACTTCCTGAACGCCGTCACCCATCTCGATGATTGAAACGTCGAATGTGCCGCCGCCAAGGTCATAAACCATAATCTTCTGGTCTGTTTCTTTATCGATGCCGTAAGCAAGAGCTGCTGCTGTGGGCTCGTTGATAATTCTCTTAACTTCAAGGCCTGCAATCATACCTGCGTCCTTTGTTGCCTGACGCTGTGCGTCTGTGAAATAAGCAGGAACGGTGATAACAGCTTCTGTTACCTTTTCGCCGAGATATGCTTCAGCATCTGTCTTGAGCTTCTGAAGAATCATAGCGGAAATTTCCTGAGGTGTATACTTCTTATCGTCGATAGCTACCTTATAGTCTGTGCCCATCTGTCTTTTGATTGAAGCAACAGTCTTATCGGGGTTTGTGATTGCCTGTCTTTTTGCAACCTGACCAACCATTCTTTCACCTGTTTTGCCGAAAGCAACAACAGAGGGAGTTGTTCTTGCGCCTTCTGCGTTTGCAATAACAACGGGCTCGCCGCCTTCAATAACTGCAACGCATGAGTTTGTTGTACCTAAGTCGATACCGATTACCTTTGACATAATTGTTTTCCTCCTAATATTGTGAAGTTAATTATAAACTTTAAGAATTGGCTACCTTAACAACGGCTTCGCGGATAAGCTTATCGCCGAGTTTATAGCCCTTTGAGAATACCTCGGCAACTGTGTTTTCGCCAAAGTTTTCATCTTCAACAATCATAACAGCATTATGAATGTTGGGGTCAAATTCATCACCGGGAGCACCGAAGGCTTCAACGCCGTTCTTTTTGAGAATATCGGCAAACTGCTGAAAGATGAGGTCGATACCCTTTGAATAATCTTCAAGACCTGCGTCCTTGTTTTGCGCCGCTCTGTCAAAATTATCAAAAACGGGAAGCAGATCCTTGAAAACGTCTGCTCTTGACGATGAATAGATATCCTGCTTTTCTTTTTGTGAACGCTTGCGGAAGTTATCGTATTCTGCGCAAATGCGAAGGAACTGATCGTTCTTCTCATCAAGCGCTTTCTGAAGTTCCTGCTCTTTTGTTACCTCGGGAGCCGCTTCTTCTTTAACTTCCTCAACCGTTTCGGGATTAGTTTTTTCTTTTTTCATTATGCGTTCCTTTCTGTCAGTCCTCCAACGCCTGGGTTATCAGACTTCCGACAAGATTGGTCAGATATTTGACACTGGGTATTATATTTTCATAATCCATTCTGGTCGGACCGATGATTCCGATTGTTCCCGAATCATTGCCGCCCACGGAATATTTTGCCACGATAACGCTTGAATTTTCAAGCTGCCTGTAAATATTTTCTTTGCCGATTTTAACGTTGAACGGGTCTTTGGTGCCGCTCATAACTTCTGTGAGAGGTTCTTTTTTGTTAAGAAACTCAAGAAGCTCAATTGCATCGGAGCCGTAATCTTTATAAGAGAAAAGGTTTGAACTGCCGCCGAGCATTATTCTTGATTTTGCCGTGCTGCCCGCAAGCTCGCAAACCGCCGCAATCAGCGGAAGCATTGCAAAGGGGTCACTGTCAACCGAAGCGGCAACAGACTGCATTGAAGCAACGCTGATATCCGAAGCGGATTTGCCGATTATTGCCGATTCAACAACGTTATAGAATTCCTCAATGATTTTAACGTTGAGCTCGCTGTCCAGCCTGCAAAGACGGCTTTTGAGAATTCCGTTTGAGGTCAGAAGCACAAGCATTGCCGTGTGATGACCGACAGGCACAAGCTCTATTTTGCGGATAACCGTTGAATCGCCTCCGGGCGCGGTTGAGACACAGGCGCATTTTGTTAAATCCGCAAGCACTTCACCTGCCTGAGCAATGAGCTTTTCGGGGTCACCTGCGGCAGAAGAAATGCCCGCCTCAATCAGACGCTTGTTAAGCTCGTCAATCTCACGCGTTTTCATCAGATTATCAACGTAATATCTGTAGCCCTTCTGCGAAGGGATTCTGCCTGCCGAGGTGTGGGGCTGTTCAAGATAGCCGAGCGAAGCAAGCTCACTCATCTCGTTGCGCACGGTTGCAGAGGAAACCGACATCCCTGTGAGCGCAAGAAGCTCTTTTGAACCGACAGGTTCACCCGACTTGATATACTGCTCAACAACAGCCGCAAGAATCGCTTTTTTTCTCTCGCTGAGTTCTGACATTTCCTCACCGCCTTTCAGCCGATTTTCTCGGAGTGCTAATTTTAGCACTCTGACAAAAAGAGTGCTAACCACTGCTATTACTATACCCCAACAATATGCATTTGTCAATATTTCAATTGTAAACACTTTGTTAAAATGTTAACCAAATCCAAAAATAAAAGCTGTCGGTTTACATTTCAAGAATAATATGGTATCATTTTCTCATAAAAACCTTGGAGGCTATGATATGAACGGAATGACACGCAGAGAAAGAGAAGTTACGGATATAAACGAAATCATTAAAATTCTTGACACGGCAAAGGTGCTTCACCTCGGTCTTGTTGACGGCGACGAAGCCTACGTTGTGCCGATGAATTACGGATACACTCTTACCGACGGCAAACTCACCCTTTGGCTTCACGGCGCAAAAAGAGGCAGAAAGCTTGACCTTATGCGAGCAAACCCGAAGGTTTTCTTTGAAATGGAATGCGGCATTCAGCCGTTTGAAGGCGAAATTGCCTGCAAATACGGCATAACCTATTCATCGATTATGGGCAGAGGTAAGGCTGAAATTGTTGAAGACATTGAAGAAAAAAAGAATGCGCTTTCATTCCTTATGAAAACGCAGACAGGCAAGAATTTTGAGTTTGAAGACAAAATGGCGGCGGTTGTGAGCGTTATCAGAATTGACGTTTCGGAATTCACCGCAAAGCACAGACCCGCACCGAAAATGGGATAACAAAAACCGCAGAGAGCAAGCGCTTTCTGCGGTTAATTTTTTATTTATCCTTCTTTTCATCAAGATGCTCTTTAAGGATATATATCGGTCTGTTTTTGACCTGAACATACATTTTTGAAAGATATTCGCCGATGATGCCAAGGCAGAAAAGAACAAGACCTCCGATGAGAAGAAGCAGGGTTACGATTGTTGCATAGCCGGGCACGTCAATGCCGAAGAACAATTTCTGAATAACAACCACAACCAGATAAACTATTGAAGCGAAGGACGAAAGCAAGCCGATGAAGGTTGCGATTTTGAGCGGCATTGTTGAAAAAGCAAAGATGCCCTCAAGCGCATATTTGAAAAGCTTACGCATACCCCATTTTGATTCGCCGCTTTCTCTGGCAGCAACAGTATAAGGAATATATCTGGTGTTAAAGCCAACGTAGCTGAAGATACCTTTTGAGAAGCGGTGGAATTCCGACATCTGAAGAATAGCTTCAACCATTGTGCGCTTCATAAGCCTGAAATCCGATGCACCGTTAACGAAATCAACGTCGGATATTTTATTGATGAACTTATAGAATGATGACTTGATGAACGAAACGGCGGCGCTTTCTTTGCGTTTTTCCTGATAAGCGGTAACGCAGTCAAGCTCCTCATCGGCATTCAGCACGTCAAGCATCTCAAGCACAACCTCGGGGCGTTGCTGCAAATCCGCATCGATAAGGCAAACAAGGTCACCCTTTGCCTTTGAAAGACCTGCATAGATAGCCGATTCCTTACCGAAATTGCGGCTGAAAGTGAGCACCTGAACGTTATTCTTCACGTTAAGCTCATTATGGATATATTTCAGCCTTTTATAGGTGTTATCCGAGCTGCCGTCATTAACAAAAACAAACTCGTAATCCTCAACCTTGTTTTCAAAAACGCGGTTGACCTCGCTGAAAAACTTTTCAACGTTCCCCTCTTCGTTATAGCAGGGAACAATAAGTGAAAGCTTCATTTTTCACCTCTGAAGATCAAATTACTGATAATGCGATTATATCAAACGGTATTGTAAAAGTCAAATCAATACCAAAGGAAGCCGAGCAGTAAAATGCGGATAAGAGTCTGCCACCAGGCATATGAAACGCTGACGTTGAACTGTGATGATGCACCGTCGCATTCAACAGTTACAGTCTGAACGCCGATTTTCTTGGGGTTGTAGCCTGTAACGTTCATTTTGCTTGTATCGGTTACAACAATCATTTCGCCGTTTGAGCCGAGCATTTCGAAAGCAAGTCCGCTCAAGTCAAGAGCTTCTTTATAAAAATAAGAAGTTTTTGACGGTAACGTTTTAACGGTTGCACCGGTTTCAACGCAAACTTCAAATTCGCCGGAAGCGGATACACGGAATGCAGCACTGTTACCGTTCTTTATTGCATCGATTTTTGAATGAGTTGTGTTTTCTTCATAATAATAAACGAAAAGGAAGTTTGTGCCGTCTTTATAAGCAACGGGAACGGGAACGCTTATCAGAACAGATTTGCTCGCTTTGGGCTGAATGGGTGTTGAACCGTAACGGAAGCCGATATAATAGCGTTCAAGCTGCTTATAGTTTTTGCCGGAAACGTTGATGCCGCCCGATGCTTTATCAAAAGTTTTCTTTTCAACGGTAAAGGTGAGGTCTTCACCGTAGTAATCGAAGCAGTCGTTCAGGAACGAAATTGTTATGCCGTATGTTTCGTCAACATAAATATAATTGAATTTTGCGTAGAAGGTAAGGTTGTTTTCGGGCATAACTTCGGGAGGTGTAGCTATCCTTCCGTTTCCATCAACCCAATTAAGGAACTCAATGTTTTCGTATGCGCTCATATCGGGCTGAGGAAGAGTTTCTCCCGGAACAACGTCAAATTTAACCGTATTTTTGCCGATGATATAAGTTACGCTATAGCTCTGAACAAGCCATACTGCTTTGAATTCAACGTTATTTGCGGGCATGGTTACAGTCTGACCTGCACCGTACATTGCGCCGTTTGAATCTCTCCAGAAAGCAAAGCTATAGCCTGTTTTGGTTGCGGAGGGAAGAACAAAATCTTCGCCGTAACGGACGGTAACGGGTTCAATCTCATTGCCGCCGTCTGTGTTGAAGGTTGCGGTGAATTCAGCAGTTTCATAAACTGCTTCAAGTTCAAGATTCTCTGCAGGCATTTCAATGGGGAATACCACTTTGTTTTCAGTGCCCTTGATTACCCATTCAACAAAATTATATCCGACTTTTCTGGGAATATCGGTTTCTGTAACGGTCTCGCCGTAAAGATATGAATACTGTGCAAAAAACTCACCGTCAACATAGGTTGTGAAATCATACTGATTTCTTGTGTAATATAGATTGATTTCAGCTGTTCCGTCGGGTAAAATAACGGTTTCGGTTTCACTCTTTGATTCATCAAAAGTGAAGCCTTCAATTTCTTCGGGAACAACCTGAACGCTTTCATCTGTTGTGCCGTAGCAAAGCTCCTGCTCAACGTCATAGGTCACGCCGTCAAATTTCATCAGATAGGTATTAACTGTGTATGCGGTATCGCCCGCAGGTGCCCAGTTTGCAACAAGTTCGGTATCCTGCGAAGGCATAACAAACGAATCAACCGCTTCACCGTTTTCGCCAGTCCAGCCTGCAAAAGCATAACCTGTTTTTGTAAGGTCATCAGGTAAATAAGCCTCTTCGCCTTCAGCCAAAGAATCGGTCATAATCTCTGTGCCATCAGCAAAAGTGCCGCCGTTCGCATTGAGAGTGAGAGTGAATTTCTCTTCTTCGGGAACGGTTTCAAGCGAAACAGGGTTGTTCTTAACGTTAATGTCAATGTCAACGCCGAAAAGAGCTTCTGTATTTTCAACGTATTCGCCTTCTTTACCAAAGGGCACGTTGACAAAGCCGTGCTCATTTTCAGGAGTCATCACGGTTGATTCAAGAACAAAGAAATCGCCGCTTGTACCCTGTGCATCCTCTTTAACGGTAAGATTAAATTCAAAAAGCCATTCTTCACCGTCAAGCTTCATATTGGTTTTTTGAATTCCGAACATATAAAGCATTGCAACGCCTGTGTGTTTGCTTGCAAATTCGGCGGTAACTGTTCCCTGCTCAATCATTCTGTTGATTGCCTGGTGACCGTCGCCGAAAACAACAATCTGACCTTCCATATTGCAAGCCTGCTCATAATAAGGGTTAACAGCAGCTTCGAGTATCTCGTTTTTCTGATAGTCAACTTCAAAGAAATCGTTATTATAGAAAAACAGAAGCTCGCCCGAGTTTGTGAAATAATCGGTGTCAACGTAGACTCTTGCCTTGAGATTATCACCTTTGTTAACGATGCTTACCTCATCCCAGTCACCGAGAGCTTCGTTATATCTGAAAAACTTTGTTTCAAAGCTGAGAGTGCCTTCCGTTTCTTTTGCGCTTGCCGTTAAGCCTGCAATGCCTGCGCTCACAAAAATAAGCACAGCAAGCATAACCGCAACAGATTTTTTGAATACAGTTTTCATTTTCATTCTCCTTTATGTTAAACCGTCTGAAAATCAATACATTTCTGTTAATTATATCATCTGTGCAATTGTATTTCAACCGTAAAAAAATATTTTACAATTTAATATTATTTTAAAAAAACATCAAAAATCTTGACCTTGGCATTATAATTTGATATTATATTTCAGTATATAAATTAAAATAGGGAGGTTTATGCCTTGGGTATCGGAGATAAAATCAAAGACAGCATCGGCATTGAAGGCAACACAGGCGAATATTTAAGACCGATTATCGGTTATAACGTTATGTGCATAACAACAGGCGGTGTTACCAACCCCATAAGCATGTATCACCAGCAGTTCCTTAACTTTGTTGAGGGCATGAGCACGGGTATGTCGGGCCTTATCAGCACAATCGGCGGCGTTATCGATGCCGTAACCGACCTTTCAATGGGCTTCATCACAGACAGAACAAAATCACGTTTCGGCAAACACCGCGTATGGTTTCTTATCGGTCTGCCCATTCTTCTGATAGGCTACTTTATGAAGTGGTATTCTTTCGGCATTTCGGGCACAGGCAATTCCACGGCGCTTTTTATTTATTATCTGTTAGCTTCGCTTATTTACAGCTCGGGCTACACAATGCTGAACATACCCCACGTTGCAATGCTTCCTACTGTTGCACCGAGATATTTTGAAAGAACGCAATATAAAATAATGGAATATATCTTCAATATGTTCGGTATGTTCCCTTCTTTCATTTTTATGAGCATCGTTCTCGGCGGCACAAATATGGTTAACCCCTCGCCTGCAGACAGAAACAAATATCTTATCTGCGGCATCGTTTTCGTTATCTATTTCTGCTGGGCACCGCTTGTGACTTTCTTCACAACAAAAGAAAAAAGCTCGGTTGATATGGTTAACCCGCCAATCGATTATAAATATTTCCTCAGAGAATATATTCAGGTTTTCAGAAACAAAGCTTTCAGACAGTATTTCCTCATCAACCTTTTCTACGGCTTCTCAAAGAGCTTTTACAGCTATGCTGACCAGTTCTATATCAGAAGTATTGCAGACAAATACAGCCATTTCAGTATGCTCAACACCGTTGGCGGCGCGGCTGAAATTGCAGGCGGCCCCTTCAACTATTTCCTCACACGCTATATGGATAAGCGCATGTGCGGCGTTGTTATGGCTCCGATGATGATTGCAGGCTTGCTTATCAACGGTTTCGTAACACCCAACACACCCGTATTCATCATTTATATCGCGGCAATTCTCTATAACTTCGGTTTCTCGGGACCCGGCTTTGTTATCAGCAACATTCAGCCCGACGTTACCGACGTTGACGAGCTCATCACAGGCAGAAGACGCGAAGGCGTTATCACAACTTTCTATTCTTTCGTGAGAAAAACAATCAACAGCTTTGTTACGGGCTTCCTCGGCTTCTTCCTTCAGTTTATCGGTTACGACACAACAAACCTTGATAAAATTGAATATGCGGCTCTCAAAACCCAAACAGAATTCGGCTTAAGACTTATCGTCAGCTGGCTTCCCGTTATTTTTGCAATCACATCGTTCATTCTTATCTTCCGCTTCAAAATGAAGAAGCGCGACCACGAAGTTATTCAGGCGGTTATTGCCCAGAAGCACGAAACAGGCTCCTGCGATATTTCGGCATCGGATAAAAAACGCCTTGAACAGATTGCGGGTCACCGCTGGGAAGACATGTGGATTGGTCAGAGCGGCGTTAACAGAAAACTCGAAGAACTTTCAAACATATAATTAGGAGAAATTAAATTGGCAATTTCAAAAGATAAAATCCGTAATTTTTGCATCATTGCACACATCGACCACGGCAAATCAACCCTTGCCGACAGACTTCTTGAAAAAACAAAATCCGTTGCTCTGCGTGATATGACGGCACAGCTTCTTGACAAAATGGACCTCGAAAGAGAAAGAGGCATCACCATCAAGGCTCACGCAGTTAAGCTCAACTACCTTGCCGAAGACGGCGAGGAATATATCCTCAACCTTATCGACACCCCCGGTCACGTTGACTTTAACTATGAGGTTTCACGTTCCCTTGCCGCTTGCGAAGGTGCTGTGCTGATTATTGACGCATCGCAGGGTGTTGAAGCGCAGACGCTTGCAAACACCTATCTTGCACTCGACCATAATCTTGAAATCGTGCCTGTTATCAACAAAATCGACCTGCCCTCCGCAGAGCCCGACAGAGTTGCCGCAGAGGTTGAAGAGGTTATCGGTCTTGACTGTATGGAAGCTCCCAGAGTTTCGGCAAAAACAGGTGTTAACATTGAACAGGTGCTTGAAAGTATTGTTAAGAGCGTTCCTGCTCCCGAAGCAAACGATGACCTGCCCCCCAGAGCTCTGATTTTTGACTCTGTTTATGACAGCTACAAGGGTGTTATTGTTTACGTAAGAGTCAAAGAAGGTAAAATCAAGCCCGGCGACACAATGCGAATGATGGCTACAGGCGCAGAATTCACCATTGTTGAAACAGGCTATATGCGTGCAACCATTCCCGAGCCCTGTGCAGAACTCACTGCAGGCGAAGTTGGTTATATCACCGCTTCAATCAAAACAGTCAGCGATGCAAGAGTCGGTGACACAGTTACCATTGCAGAAAACCCTGCCACCGAGCCTCTTCCCGGTTACAGAAAGGTTAACCCGATGGTATTCTGCGGCGTTTATCCCGCAGACGGTGCCGACTACGAAAACCTGCGCGACGCGCTCGAAAAGCTTCAGCTCAACGATGCCGCGCTGACTTATGAGCCCGAAACCTCGGGCGCTCTCGGCTTCGGCTTCCGTTGCGGCTTCCTCGGTCTTCTTCACCTTGAAATCATTCAGGAAAGACTTGAGAGAGAATATGACCTTGACCTTGTAACAACAATTCCGAGCGTTATTTATAAAATCCATCTTTCCGACGGCTCAACGGTTGAAATCGATAACCCCACCCATTACCCCGACCCCGCACACATCGATTACTGCGAAGAGCCTTTCACAAACGCTCATATCTATTCCCCTGCCGAATACGTTGGCACAATTATGGACCTTTGCCAGGAGCGCAGAGGTATTTTCAAGAATATGGACTATATCACTCCCGACAGAGTTGATATCCACTATGAGCTTCCCCTCAACGAAATCATCTATGACTTCTTTGATTCACTCAAATCAAGAACAAGGGGCTACGCTTCATTTGACTATGAAATTTCAGATTACCGCCGTTCAAATCTTGTTAAGCTTGACGTGCTTCTCAACGGTGATCTGATTGACGCACTTTCATTCATCATCCATAATGATAAGGCAAGAAGCAAATCAAGAAAGATTGCCGAAAAGCTTAAGGATAACATTCCCAGACAGATGTTTGAAATTCCGATTCAGGTTGCAATCGGCGGCAAGGTTATTGCCAGAGAAACCGTTAAGGCAATGCGCAAAGACGTTCTTGCAAAGTGCTACGGCGGTGACATCACAAGAAAGAAAAAGCTGCTTGAAAAGCAGAAGGAAGGCAAAAAGAGAATGCGCCACTTCGGTACTGTTGAAGTTCCGCAGGAAGCATTTATGGCGGTTCTCAAGCTTGATGACAATGACTAAATCACAAAACCCCATCGGCTTATATCTTCATATCCCGTTCTGCAAGGGCAAATGCCCTTACTGCGATTTTTATTCCGTAGCTCCCCAAAAGGGAGTTACGGATTCTTACGTTGCGGCTCTTTGCAAAAAGATTGACGAAGAAAACCGTGTTTACAATACCGTTTATTTCGGTGGCGGCACGCCGTCACTGCTCGGTGCAGATAACATTTCGCACATACTTACGCATATAAAAAGAACGCCCGACTGCGAGATTACGCTTGAATGTAACCCCTCCGATACGGGCGGTGTTGATTCTTCTTTCGATTTCGCAAAAGCGGCTCAGGGCGGAGTTAACCGCATTTCTCTCGGCTTGCAGAGTGCCGATAATGCCGAGAGAAAAACCCTTGGCAGACGAGGCGGTTGCGAAGACGTTGAAAGAGCGATCGCAAGAGCAAAGGCGGCAGGCATTAATAATATTTCGCTTGACCTTATGCTCGGTGTGCCCAACCAGACAAAAGAAAGTCTGCTTAAATCTGTTGAATTCTGCAAAAACAGCGGTGCAACGCACGTGAGCGCATATATTCTCAAAATTGAGGAAGGTACGTTCTTCTATAAAAAAAGAGAAAATCTTGCTCTGCCCGATGATGATGAAACAAGCGAGCTTTATCTGGCGGCGGTTGATGCGCTTGAAGAAGCAGGCTTCAATCAATATGAAATTTCAAACTTTTCCAGAATCGGTTTTGAAAGCAGACACAATCTCAAATATTGGCATTGCGAAGAATATCTGGGCATCGGTGCGGCGGCGCATTCATTTACAGACGGCAAACGCTTTTACTATGAGAGAAGCATTGACGGCTTCATAAACGGCAATCCGCCTGTTGATGACGGTGAGGGCGGCGACGAAGAAGAATATATTATGCTTGCCTTGCGCCTTACCGAGGGACTTGACTTTGAAAAATTTCAAAACCGCTTCGGCAAACCTTTGCCCGAATGCGTTATAAAGAAAGCTGAATTCTTGCAAAGCCACGGTCTTGTTACCGTTGACGGCAAAAAAATTGCTCTCACACGGCAGGGCTTTTTGCTCTCTAATTCAGTCATTTGCGAACTCCTTGCAAATTTTGACTAAATATGTTATAATTTGTATAATAAATAAAACGGAGGTAATATTATGAAAAGATTTTTAAGCGTTATTCTTGCCGTGGTTATGATGATTTCTGCATTCTGCTTCAACGCTTTTGCGGCTGAAACACCCAAAGCAGACGCTTTGCTTGACAGACTTGAAACAGAAGACGAAGTGCTTGTAACCGTAAACTCAGGCAGCACGATGCTCTTTGGTTTTTTACCGTCAGACATCAAAAACACTGTTGCAGTCAAAGGCAACAGCATTGCTTATGAATACACCGCAGGCTTCCTCAAGGTGAGAATCATTGCTTCACCCGAAGGCATTTATGCTTTTGTTCCTACTCTGCCTTTCTTCTACGTAAAGCTTGACAGAAATCCGCTTGAAAACGCTGATATCTGGCAGATGGTCAAGGATGCCGCAAACCTCACACAGGGCTTTATGCAGTATCTTGAAAGCTACAACGAAACCGTTGACGGCAAGGAATATTACGTTGAAGAATATGACGATAGAGAGTTTGTAACAACCAAATTCTATTTTGACGGTGACGAGCTCAAGATGCTCAAGGTTGAGGATTCATCAACACACTCAATTCAGTATACATACTTTGACGAAATCGCTTTTGACGTTGACGACAGTTTCTTCAAAGTGCCTTCAGGCGCATTTGACCTTTCACCCATTTTCACAGGTCTGATTCTTGCAATCATTTCAGCGGCATAAAACAGAATATAAACAATAAAAGCAGAGGATAAAACCTCTGCTTTCTTTTTTGTTTCTTTTACTTTTTGCGAGGATACGGGTCTTTTTTATCAGTCAATTCCGCAAGATAATCCATGCTCGTGCCCAGCGCAACGGCAATTCTTTTGCATTGCTCAAAGGTGTAATATCTTTTGCCGTTTTCAATTTTTGAATAATCGCTCTGGTCTATGCCTGTGAGAAATTGCATTTGAATCTGCGTCTTACCTTTTTCTTTTCTCAGGACTCTCAATCTGCTCACAATTATCACCTATAATAATTATGGCAGTTTGACCTGCTGTTTTTAGGGTGTTTTTGACCTATCTCAATCTAAAAAAATTAAATAGCAATCAACACTTTACTATTATTACACCATCTTCATCTGCAGCTTGAGATTATCGCTTATCATTGCGATGAATTCACTGTTGGTCGGTTTGCCTCTTTCATTCTGGATAGTATATCCGAAATATGAGCTGAGCACGTCAACATCGCCCCTGTCCCACGCAACCTCAATCGCGTGGCGGATTGCTCTTTCAACTCGCGACGGAGTGGTTTTGAAGGTTTTTGCAACAGTGGGATAAAGAATCTTTGTGACAGAGCTTATCATCTCGCTGTCACTCACAGAAAGCATAATTGCTTCGCGCAGATATTGATAACCTCTGATATGGGCAGGCACACCAATCTGATGCATAATCTGGCTCACAACAACCTCAAGGTCTTTAACCCCGTTTTTGCTCACGGGTGAGGTGTGAATGCTTGCAAACTGAATTATTCTTTCTGCAAGCATCGCAGGGCTGTATGGCTTAAGAAAATAATAATCGGCTCCGCCGTTTAAAATCTCATTCTCAACGCGCTCGTTATCCGCTGATGAGAGCACCATAATCATCGGCATCTTTTCAAGCTTCATCGTTTTCAGCTCGTGCATAACACCGAGAGCATCAAGCCGCTGCATAAAGCTATCTATCAAAAGCACGTCAGGGCGTTCACCTGACCTGAATCTTTCAATAATTTTTGTGCCGTCTTTGACAACGGTTGAAACCTCGCAGTTATTCGCCCGCAAAATGCCTGCAAGCTCGTGCAAGGTTTCGCCGCCGTCTTCTGTGAGCATAACCTTCAAAACTTTTCTCATAATTTAACCTCCGTTAATTTGTGACGAAATGCAACACGTTTTAGTTGAAATGTTGTATTTTGTCACACTTTTCACGAAGATATTACCATAAGCAAGGCATGATGTCAATAAATTCCAAGCCATATTCGGACTTTTTCGCTCGCAAACTGTGACAATTTTCAGCATATTACCGCATCAAAGAGTCCGCATCTGCCGCATTCAAGCGGCTTCCTGTTTTATTTTGCCCAAAAATCTGTCTTGCGTTTCAAGCATCCGATGAGCAAAAATACCGTAACCCTGCGTCGGGTCATTAACAAAAACGTGGGTAACGGCACCCACAAGCATCGAATTCTGGATAATCGGACTGCCGCTCATTCCCTGAAGAATGCCGCCTGTTCTCTCGAGCAACTCTTTATCGGTTATTTTGATGATAAGGTTGCGTTCTTCGTTGCCCGAGGCAGGATACACCTTTGTTATCTGTGCATCATAATATTGCGGACCGTTGCCGTCGATTGTTGCGATTATCTGCGCCGCGCCCTCTTTTACCTCTGACTCAAGTGCAACGGGCAGCTGCTTTGCATCAGCGGCTTCGTTGAGCGTGCCGTAAACACCCGTTGCACCGTTAACACGAAGGCCGCCCAAAGCTGTTTCAGAAAAAACGCCGCAAAGCTCACCCGGGTCGCCCGAGCTGCTTTTATAAAATCCGTTTACTGTTGCTTTCACCGCTTCGCCACCCGAAAGAGGCATTATCTTACCTGTATCAACGTCACAGACACCGTGGCCGAGGCCCGCAAAAATCATATTATCATTGTCATAGAACGTGACCGTGCCTATTCCTGCAGAGCTGTCTCTGACCCAGAGACCCGCTCTGTATCTGCCGCTGTCCGATACGGTGGGTTTAAGCTTCAAATCAAGTTTTTCTCCGTCTCTTTCAACCGTGAGTGAGAGTTCTTTGCCGCCCGAATTTTCAATTGCCGAAACGAAGTCATCGGTATTGATAAGCACCGAGCCGTTAACGTGGGTTATGCTGTCACCGCACCTGATATCCGCAATGCGTGCAGGGCTTTGAGAACCGTTTGCATCAACCGCATCAATTTTGATAACCATAACGCCTTTCGTATAAAGCTTGATGCCGAAAACGTCACCGCCAACACCAACGTAGCGTCGCTTAACGGAATTAACGTTCACTTCTTTAACGGGAATCATATTAAAGGCTTTCAGAGTTGCTTTGTATTCGCTGTCCGAATTTGTAAAGCTCGAAGCCTTTACAATTTCATCGTTTTTTAATGAATAGATTCCATTTGAAAAATCGGCTTTCCGTGCAGTAACGTCAATCTCATCGGGAAAATATCCGTTGCCGTAAACCACCGCTGAAAAAGCTAAAATGCTTGCCGCGGTCAGCACGGCACTCAAGGATTTAAAAAAACGTTTCATTATTCACCTCCGTGTTTTAAAATTCGCTTCGTTTTTGCCGAAGCAATATTAATTTAACCGCCGCCGCAATAAAAAAACGGCGGATAAATCCGCCGTAAATTGTTTTCAAAAATTCAATTTTTATGATTTTTCAATGCCGTAAAAATCAAGTAATGCAGGCATAATAACGGTATCGGTCTGCTCAAAGCAAGTGCTGTGACCGCCGCCGATAACCATAAGCTCTTTTGCACCTTCAATTGATTTGGTTATTTTTTTTGAATGCCAACGCTGAATCATATCGTGCTCACCGTAGATATTAAAAAACGGAACTTTAATCTCGGCAATATCCTTGAACTTAAGACTCGGCTGACCAACCATCATACCCTTGATATCACGGCGGATTTTTGTTTCTCTGTCGCCCTTAATCCAGGCTTCAACGCAAAGCACAAGATACTGATAAGTTATCTGAATCTGGTCAAAGGTGTTTGTGCCGAGAGTGTTGATATTTGAGCCCATAACGGTAAGTGACAAAACTCTGCTCTGATATTTGAGGGTGAAAACGAAGCCGAGGTTGCCGCCGTCGCTGAATCCGAAAATATGAGTTTTTTCAACTCCCAGATAATCAAGCACCTTTGCAACGTCATCGGCAAAAGTTTCAAAATTCATTGTGCCCTCAACCCAATCTGAGTTACCCGTGCCTCTGGGAGAAACTGTTATAACCTTGAAATGCTTTGACATTTCGGGCAGAATCGTATTGTCAAGGCTGTGCATATCACCGCCGTTGGGAGGCAGAAGCAGAAGCGCTTCACCCTCAAGGTTGCCATAAACACCGTATTCGATTTTTGCGTTGCCGCAATCAACAAAGCCATATTCTTTCATTTCAGTTTCTACCTCCTGAGCAAAACAAACAGGCATCACCGCAAGCATAATACAAACTGCCGCAAGCAACGCAATTATTTTTTTAAATGATTTCATAATATCTGCTCCTTTGCAGCTTTGAATGCGATATCATACAAATCCGATTTGCAGGTTTTTAAAATTTCTGCAAACGTTTTTTCGGTTTCAATCGCAAAATACGTTTGAGAAACGCCGCAGTCAAGAATCTTTTCTGCGCCTTCTCCCCTGCTTCCGCAAATTGCGATAACCTTTTTGCCAAGCTTTGCGGCACGTTTTGCAACGCCGCTGATAACCTTGCCGTCTGCCGACTGAAAATCCAACCTGCCTTCACCTGTAACAACAAGGTCGCAATCTGCCGTAAGAGCATCAAAGCACGACTCATCAAGAATGATATCTATGCCCTTTTTAAGCTCCGCATTGAGAAAGGCAATTGCACCTGCGCCCATTCCGCCTGCCGCACCTGCGCCGCTGACTGATGCAACGTCCTTGCCTGTGCAATTCTTTATAACCTTTGCAACGCTTTGCAGACCGCTGTCAAGGCGACTGACCATTGCCTCATCAGCACCTTTCTGGGGCGCAAAAACGTAAGCCGCACCGCTTTTGCCGAAAAGCGGATTTTCAACGTCGCAAGCGGCTGTTACAGGCAGACCGAAATCCTTTTCGGGCGGAATTATTTTTGTTATTTTTGAAAGCGAAGCACCGCAGGGCGCAACGCTTTTTTCATTTTCATCAAGGAATCGCCAACCGAGGGCTGATGCCATACCGATGCCGCAATCGTTGGTTGCACTGCCGCCAAGACCAAGCAGAATAGCTTTGGCTCCGTTTTGCTTTGCATGGAGCATAAGCTCGCCGACGCCGAGGGTTGTTGCCTTTTCGGGATTTTTGTTTTCGCCTGCAAGCGGCAAGCCTGCACACGAAGCCATTTCGATAACCGCGGTGTTATTCTCAAGCAAATAATATTCCGCCGTTATCTTTTCACCGAAAACACCCGAAACCTGTGCCGCAACGCGTTTGCCCTTTGCAAAGTTTTCAAAGCAGGCGCAAAGCCCCTCGCCGCCATCGGCAACGGGGAGCTTTGTTATTTTAACGTTTTTTGTTGCATCGGTGAAAGCGCCGCCGATAATTTCGCATACCTCTGCCGCCGAAAGAGTGCCTTTGAAGCTATCGGGAGCAATGAGAACGGAAAACATAAAACCACGCCTTCGCTTTTATTTTTCGGCTGAAGCCTTTCTGACGTATCTCTTGAAGAATGCAACTGCAGGCTCAACGGCTGTAACGGGAACTCTCTCGTTTGTTGCGTGAGTGCAACGCAGAAGCTCAACGCTTGCTCTGAACGGTGAATAGCGGAAGATATTCTCGCAAACAGGCTCATAGTTGCAAGCGTCTGTGCCGCCCATTACAAGGTAAGGTGCAACAACGGCATCCTTATTTTCCTGCACGCAGAGCTCTTCAATAATCTTGAATGCTCTTGAATCTGTGGGTGAGAAGATTGATGCTTCTTTCTCTTTGAGAACCTTGATTTCAATATCCTTATTGCGGCAAACCTTGCGGATATGGTCAACAACGTCCTGCACGGTTGTGCCCGGCATCTGTCTGAAGTTAACAACAACACTTGCCTTCTGAGGAAGAACGTTTGCCGCAGGGCTGCCCTGTGCCATTGTTACGGCGGTTGTTGTTCTCACAAAGCAGGCTGTGAACGGAATTTTTGTCATACCGCATGTAAGAAGCGGTTTGATATAAGGAAGGTTGCAGGCAAAAAGTCTGACGGGATACGTGCAGTTTTTGCCGATATTTGAAAACAGGTCAAATGCAAAAGGCATAAGCTTTGCCTTGAACTGATGACCCTCAATATCTCTGATAACCTCTGCAAGCTGACCGAGAGCCGAATGCACGGGAGGCTGTGATGAATGGCCGCCCTTTGCATTAACTGTGATTTCGATATCAAGATAGCCCTTTTCGGCAATACCAACACCGATAAGCTCTTTGTTGTTGATAACGCCCTTAACGTTTACGGGGATAATTGCACCGCCCTCATCGATTACACTGTCAAGGTGAACGCCTCTTTCTTTGAGAGCAAGCATCAGATGCTTTGCACCGCTGTTGCCCGAAGCAACAACTTCTTCATCCTGACCGAAGAGAAGATAAACGTCTCTCTCGGGCTGAAAACCTTCTTCAAGAAGAGTTTCAACGGCTTCCATAACTGCAATGAGGTGGTTTTTCATATCAAGCGCACCTCTGCCCCAGATGAATTCGCCATCGTTAACACCGCCAAATGGAGGGTTTGTCCAGTCACCTTCTGTGCCCTCCGAAATAGGCACAACGTCCTGATGAGCAAGCAGAGCAATGGGGTCAAGGTCACTTCTTGTGCCTTCCCATTTATACATAAGGCTTGCTTCAAGAATAACTTCTTTTTTGAGTGTCTTGTGGATAAGAGGATATGCTTTCTCAAGGAATTTATGAAATTTTTCAAACTGTGAAAAATCAATTCTCTCTTTTTCAGGATAGCTGACCGTGGGGATTGAAATAGCTTTCGAAAGATTATCAAGAGCTCTCTGAACGTTAACGTTTTCGGGTGAAAGCTCGCCGTAATCCTTCTTCTCGGGAACGTATTTTGCGGCTCTGATTGCATTGATGCCTGCCGCAACACCTGCGGCGATACCTGCAACGGCTAATTTTTTATTCATAAAAAAGACTTCCTTTCTGTATCAGATAAAGAACTTGCGCTGAATCCACGCTTTCATTCTCTTGCTCTTATCAAGCACAATGAAGAATATCATCAGCGAAACGCAACAGGCTGTTACAACAAGAGAGAAGATAACCTGAAGCTTATTCATAAAGAACAGGCTCGTTGCAATTTCGGTAACAAATGCCATGAGGTTGATTGCACCAAGCACACCAACCGAAATTGCAGATTTGCTTCGCGGCTTTTTGAGCCACAGAATAAACACGTTGACCAAGCCCCAGAGAACAATGCTGATTGGCATTGCAACCGCATTGACCCAGCCTGTATCGTCACCGCCGAAGCGGTAGAGATAGAAATAACTCATCAACGCAAGCGCATCAATCGCAACAAGCACGGCAGGGATTGGCTTTGTCCACGAAAGCGGAAAAACAAACCAGACCCACATAACGGCAAACGCACCGATGATATATTTGAGAACGGGGTTATCAAAGAATGCCGCATTGAGAATGACAAGCACAAGCGACGGAATAATGATAATCAGCGACAGAATGAAGCAGATATATCTTTTTTCGGTTGCTTTTGGAATATAAAGCCTTTCAGGATAAGCAGGGGCTTCTTTTTCGTTTGATTTTTCTCGCGGATTAATAACGGGCGTATCGCAAAGCGGACAGGCTTTGCAGGCTTTTTCAAGCTCAACGCCGCAGTTAACGCAATATGACATCAGGCGTCACCTCCTGAAATTGAACTTCTGTTGCTTTCAATTTTAACGGGTATTCCAAGCTTGACAAGAGTTGTGAAAAGCTCTCGCTGAACCCTTGTGCTGTCATAGATATTAGTGATACTCAAGGCAAGAACACCGTTATAAGATACTGCGGCGCACCTTGCCGCATTGACCATTCCGGGGCCTGTCATAAGCATCATTTTTTCAATATAAGGCTCCATTTCGGCAGGTGTTTTGATAACACCGACGTTGGTGAGAAGTGAACTTGTTGCCTTTTCACCCGTAAACTTATAAAGCACGTTTATGCCGAAATCCTTAACGAAAGACGGGATTATTCGCATTATCGGGTTTTTCTCAAAGCCTGCGTTGCCGTTCATCATTGCCTGAACGGTTTTTTCGTTGTTGACGTAGCGCAGATAAAGAGAAAGCTGCCTGACAATCTCGGGGAAGGTATATTCACCCATCTTGGGGTCAATCTGGAATGAATAGCAAAGCATAAAGTTACGCAGAGTATGCGTATCAAAAAACTGACGCACGTTAACGGGAATCTGAACGCCAACGGGTTTCTCGCGGTTTATGGGCTCGGATTTCTGCAGGTTATACATAACCCACACAAGCACCGCCGCAAGATATTCTGTGATGGTAACACCGTGCTCTGCCGCCTTGGATTTGAGGATGTCAACGGGCATATAGCCTGTTGTTATATTGAGAAAATGTTTGGGCAAACGCTTATCCTTTGCCTGATAAGCAAATTTTTCAATGCGTTTTGCCTTTGCCTTTGATTTAACGAATTTTAGGTATGCATCCTCTCTTTCGCTTGCATCAGGCTTTTCGTCAATATCAAGAACCGCTCCGCCGCAAGGAATCTCCGCACCCTTAAGGCGCAGATAGACCGCAAGCAGGGTTACAAAGAATCGCGTTGCACCGTAACCGTCGGTTATAACGTGGTAAAACTCAACGGAAACCCTGTTTTCATAATAGAAAACTCTGATAAGATAGCCTCTGTTTTCGCTCCATTTCACGCGAAGGCAAGGGTTTGCCGAATCGGGCAAAACAGGCGGCACCTCGTGCGGATTCTTTTCAAGATAATGCCAGAACAGACCGTTTTTCATTCTTACGTCAAACGAAGGGAAACGGGGCATTGTTTTTTCAAGAGCCTTTTCAAGAAGCTCGGGGTCAACCTTTTCCTTGAGTGCCGCTGAAAGGCGGAAAACGTTTGAATAAGAGGAAGTGTTCTGACCCGGAAAAACCTTTGCGGCATTATCAAGCTTATACCACGGTCTTTGATGAAGTTTGATTTTCTTTTTCATAATTACTCCGATCAAAAGAAACTGAGCTGGGTTGATTTGGGCAATGAATCAAGTGCTCCGCCCTCTTCAAGAGCGGCAATGATTGATTTTGAAACACCTGAACGAAGCTGTAAATCCTCAATTGAGAGGAATTCACCGCCACCGTCGTTGCGGCAATCTTCAAGGCTTTGTGCCGCGGCACCGCCGCAACCTGCAATAGCCGAAAACGGAAGTCTTATCTTGCCGTCTTCAACAACGTAGCGGTTGGCGGTTGATTTATAAATATCAATCGGCAGAAGTTCAACACCTCTTGCCATCATCTCGTTGATAACCTGCAGAGAAGTGAAAGTGCCTTCTTCTTTGGCTGTTGCGGTTTTGTTGTTCATTTTCACCTTAATCTCGTCCATTCTTGCCTTGACGGCTTTTCTGCCGCCGAGAACCGCAACGGTATCAATATCTTCACCGCGGACGGTCATAAAGGTTGCGTAATACTCAACAGGTCTGTAGAGCTTGTACCATGCAAGGCGCATTGCGGCACTAACATAAGCGGCGGCATGAGCCTTGGGGAACATATATTTGATTTTCATACACGAATCGAGATACCACTGCGGCACGCCGTTATCAAGCATTGTTTGCTTGTGCTCATCGGTCAGAAGCGAGGTTGCCTTGCCCTTACGCACAATTTCCATAATCTTGAACGCCATACCCTTTTCAACACCCTTGTTGATAAGGTAAACCATAATGTTATCTCGGGTACCGATAACTTCAGAAATGGTGCAGGTGCCGTTTTTAATAAGCTCCTGTGCATTGCCTATCCAAACGTCGGTGCCGTGCGAAAGTCCCGAAATCTGAAGCATATCGGAGAAATTCTTGGGCTGGGCTTCAATAAGCATCTGACGCACGAAAGGTGTGCCGAGCTCGGGAAGCGAGAGTGTGCCCGTTTCGCAATCGATATCCTCGGGTGTAAGACCGAGCGGTGCAGGGGTTGTGAGAAGCTCATAGAGCTTGGGATCGCAGATATCGATTTTCATAACGTTTGTGCCCGTCATATCCTCAAGATGTTTATAAAGCGTGGGAACATCGTGACCGAGGTTATCGAGCTTAAGAATTGTATCGTGAAGCGAATGGAAGTCGAAGTGGGTTGTTCTGTGGATTGAATCGGCATCGTCTGCAGGGTGCTGAATGGGAGTGAAATCCTCCGCATCCATATCGGCAGGCACAACAACCATGCCGCCGGGATGCTGACCCGTTGTTCGTTTAACACCAACACAGCCCTGAACAAGTCTTTCTTCCTCTGCCTTTGAGAGAGAAATGCCCTTTTCTTCCATCCATTTTTTAACAAAGCCGAAAGCGGTTTTATCGGCAAGGGTACCGATTGTGCCCGCTTTGAAGACGTGGCTCTTACCGAAAAGCTCTTCGGTATAGCGATGGGCATAGAACTGATATTCACCCGAGAAGTTAAGGTCGATATCGGGCTGTTTATCGCCATAGAAACCAAGGAAGGTTTCGAACGGTATATCGTGACCGTCGCGGTGCATATCTTCACCGCAAACAGGGCAATTCTTGGGCGGCATATCATAGCCCGAGCCGTATTCGCCCTTATAGAAGAATTCGCTGTGCTTGCACTTTTCACAGATATAATGAGGAACAAGAGGGTTAACCTCCGAAATACCTGCCGCAAAAGCAACAAACGACGAACCAACCGAACCTCGGGAACCAACGTAATAGCCGTTATCCATTGAGTTCCAGACAAGCTTCTGGGCGATTATATAAAGAACGGCGAAACCGTTTTTGATGATGGATTCAAGCTCCTTATCAAGTCTTTCGCGGATATATTCGGGCAAGGGATTGCCGTAATATTCCTGCATTCTGTCATAGCAGATGCGGCGAAGTTCTTCATCAGAGCCTTCAATTTTGGGCGGATAAGTGCCGTCGGGAATCGGCTTGATTTCTTCGCACATATCGGCAATCTTATTTGGGTTTTCAACAACAACCTCGTATGCGGTATCTTCGCCCAGATAAGCGAATTCCTCAAGCATCTTATCGGTTGTTTTAAGATAAAGCGGTGCCTGCTCGGATGCATCGCTGAAGCCCTGACCAGCCATAAGAATTTCTCTGAAAATCGAATCGCTTTCGTCAAGAAAATGCACGTCACCCGTTGCAACAACAGGTTTGCCGAGCTCATCCGCAAGATGGATTATCTGCCTGTTAATCTCGTTAAGCTCCTCTTCGGATTCAACCATACCGTTGCGGAGCATAAAAGCATTGTTGCCGTTTGGCTGAATTTCAAGATAATCGCACACATCGGCAAATTCAAGCAGCTTTGCCTTGGGCTTACCCGAATAAATCGCCTGATAAAGCTGACCTGCTTCGCAAGCACTGCCAACAATAAGACCCTCTCTGTGAGCAAGCAATTCGCTCTTTGGCACTCTGGGATGACGATAGAAATATTCAAGGTTTGATTTTGTGATAAGCTGATAAAGATGTTTAAGACCCACCTTGTTTTTCGCAAGGAGAATCATATGATGAGTGGGCAGTCTTCTTGCATCGGGCTTAATCTGAGCGTTGATTTCACCAACGTTTTCAATGCCCTTTTCTTTGATAAGCTCCATAAGCTTGCCGAAGATGCCTGCAAGCGCACCTGCATCCTCATCGGCTCTGTGGTGGTCAAATTTGGGAAGCTTGAAGAAGTTTGTGAGGCTGTCCAGCTTATAATTCTTAACACCTGTAACAAGACTCTGTGCCAGAATGAGCGTATCGATATGGGTGAAGTTATATTCAATTCCGTTTCTCTCACAGGCTGATTTGAGAATATCCGTGTCAAAGGTTGCGTTATGCGCAACAAGCACGCCGTCACCGCAGAATTCAAAGAATTTGCGCACAGCTTCTGCCTCTTTGGGTGCGTTTGCAACCATACGGTCATCAATGCCTGTAAGCTCTACTATCTTTTGGGGAATGGGTCTTTCGGGGTTAACAAAGGTTTGGAATCTTGCCTTTTCCGCGCCGTCAACAATCTTGACCGCACCGATTTCGGTAAGACGGTCAAAGCCTGTGCGCAGACCCGTTGTTTCTGTGTCAAAGATGATAAACGTGCCACTCAAGGGCATATCGCTCTCACCTGTTACGGCTTTGACGGAGTCATCAACGTAATATGCTTCCATACCGTAGATAACCTTTATGCCGTTTTTCTTGGCTGCTGCCGCCGCTTCGGGGAATGCCTGCACAATGCCGTGGTCTGTAACGGCAACCGCCTTGTGACCCCATTTTGCCGCTCTTTTGATGAGGGCGGAGGCACTTGAAAGACCGTCCATTGCCGACATATTGGTATGCATATGCAGCTCAACACGCTTATTCTCCGCATTATCCTTAACAGGCATTTCTTCAATAAGCATAATTGAGTTTGCTTTGATGCAGTAATCCTTTATATAGTCATCGTATTCAACGTGACCTCTTATCATAACGGTGATGCCGTTTGTGATATATTTGACAAGCTGCTCGCAGTTAACCGCGAGCTCAAACACCTTAACGGTGAAGGAATTGGTTTTATCTGTAATATTGAACTTGATGATTTTGCGTTTGCCGTCTTTTGTGTCGCGGATATCAAGACCGAAAATGTTGCCCCAGACGGTAACGTTGCCGTCCTCGATGCTGATACCTTTAAGCGGCACGGGCTTTGACTTTATCTGGTTGCCGTAAATCGGCTTTGCGTTTGTGAGAGAAATGGGCAGGTCATCATATTCTCTCTTGGGTTTTTTGGGCTCTTTCGCCTCGGGCTTGGGCATTTCAATCTTAACGCTTTCAGCCTGCATTTTAACGTATTCGGGCGAATCGATGCTGATATTAGCCTGTCCGTTAAAGCTGACTTTAACCCTTGTGTCAAAGCAATCGCGGATATATTTTTCAAGGAATTCGGGTGCGCCTGCTTCGTTAAGAATATCCGCACCGTCAAAGATTTCAAACTTAACGCTTTCGCCGTCAATGCTTATTTTCGCCCTTTCAACAAAACCGTTTGCCGCCGCAACGTTTTCTTTTAAAACGCGCAGAAGCAAGGGCGCGCAAGCCTCGGTTAAAGCGGATGAGGGATAGATGCCCGTGAGATTCACCTTGTTGATGCCCAGAGCATTCTTGACCTCATTTTTTGCCAGAAGAATAATTTTATCGTCAACGTAACGGTCAAACTTTGCCGTTACGAAAAGCTGCATTGTATCATCATCAAAGGTGATATGCGTAACCTCGCCGTGCGATAATTCCTCGCGCAGCCCCGCATTCAAAAATTCACCTATGAAATATAAAAGTCCTTTTTCTTGCATTATGTTTCTCCGTTGGAAAAAATCAACCGCATATAGCGGTTGAATATGTTTATAAATTCTCGATTTCTGCCATAAGCCTGTCAACGGCTTCGTTCTCAGGCACCTTGCAGATTGTTTCGCCTTTTCTGAATATCAGCGCGCAACCGTCACCGCCTGCGATGCCGATATCAGCTTCTCTTGCTTCACCGGGTCCGTTAACCGCACAACCCATAACCGCAACCTTGATATGCTTTTTGCATCCCACAAGACGCGCTTCAACCTCGTTTGCAAGAGCGATAAGGTCAATTTTTGTTCTGCCGCAGGTGGGGCAGGCAACAATATCGGGGCAATCGGTCTTTAAGCCGATAGCCTGCAGAATATCGTTTGCCGCCTTGACCTCTTTAACGGGGTCATCCGTCATTGAAACTCTGATTGTGTCACCGATTCCCTTAAGAAGAAGAGAGCCGATGCCGATTGAAGATTTGATGAGCGCCATATTGTGTGTACCTGCTTCGGTAACACCGAGGTGCAAGGGATAATCACATTTCTGCGCCATAAGTTCGTAGGCTTCAACCATCGTATTGACGGTTGAAGATTTGATTGAAATAACGGTATCGCCGAAATCACATCTTTCAAGAAGCTCAACGTGCTTGAGCGCGCTCTTGACAAGTGCCTCTGCACAGGGTGAACCGTATTCGGCAAGAAGCTCTTTTTCAAGTGAACCTGCGTTAACACCGATTCTGATGGGCACTCCCCTGTTTGCACAGGCATCGGCAACAGCTTTGACCCTGTCAAAACTGCCGATATTACCGGGATTGATTCGGATTTTATCAACCCCTGCATCAATGCTTGCAAGCGCAAGTCTGTAATCAAAATGTATATCCGCAACAACGGGCACGGTAAGATTTTCTTTAAGCTTTTCAATGAGCTTGACTGCCGCCATATCGGGCACTGCGGCACGGATGATTTCGCATCCCGCCTTTTCAAGCGCAACAGCCTGAGCCACACTTCCTTCAATATCGGAAGCAGGCTTGTTGAGCATTGACTGAACGGCAATTTTTTCGCCGCCGCCAATATAAATATTACCGATTTTAACCTTTTTGCTGTTACGAATCATAAGTTATTCACCTATCCTCTGATAAGTTTCAAAATGTCGCTGAATGAAATAACAACCATCAGCAAAAGCAAAAGTCCGAGACCGATTGCGTGAATCCAGCCCTCATATTTTCTGGGAACGGGCTTTCTGAATATCATTTCAATAAACAGGAAGAAGAGTCTGCCGCCGTCAAGAGCAGGCAGAGGAAGAAGATTGAAAACACCGATGTTGATTGCGATAAGCGCAAGCATCAGGAAAAGCGATGAAAAATCTGTCTGAACAACCGCCGCCTGAGCCGTATCGGCAATAATCGCAACTGTGCCCACGGGGCCGCTCAAATCCTGCAAGCCGTATTGACCCGTTACAAGGTCAAACAGACTCAGCCAGACTATTCTTGCGATTGAAATTGAAGCAGGTACGCTGCTTTTGATTACGTTCCACGGTGTTCTCTCAAGGCCGAGAATGCTGAAATCAATTATCATTGAGCCGTTTTCGGTTTTGGCAAAGGCAACTGCGTTAACCTCAACCTTTTCACCTTTTCTCTCAACAACGTAATCAACTATGCCGTCTTTATCTCTCGCAAGCAAAAATCCGAGGTCAAACTCGCTGTAAACGGATTTACCGTTGATTTTTTTGATAACGTCACCTTCACGCAAGCCCTGCTCATAGGTGACGGAATTTTCATAGAATTTCACAATCTCTGTTGTGCCGACGTAATCGTTACGCACACCAAACATAACCGCAACAAGAATAACACCCATTATGAGATTGATAACACCGCCTGCGGCAATGATGATAAAACGCTTCCATGCCTTTGCGTTGCAGAAGGCACGCTCGTTTTCACTCTCATCATCCTCGCCCTCCATGCTGACGTAACCGCCGAGAGGAAACAGGCGAAGAGAATACTGTGTTTCACCTTTTTTCTTTTTGAAAAGTGCAGGACCCATACCGATTGAAAATTCATTGACCTGCACCTTAAAAAGCTTGGCAAAAACAAAATGACCAAGCTCATGAAAAACTATGATAAGACCGAAGAAAAGAATGGCAAGAAGAATCGGCCACACCTTTCCCCACACCGCCGCCGCGGAAACAAGAGAAATTGCACTCATATAAATAACCTTTCTGTTTGGGTTCGGATAAGCCTGTCGGTTTCAAAAACATCGGCAAGGCTGTAATCATCATTCTGCGGTGCGTTTTCAAGCGCATCAGCAACCGCATCCGCAATATCAAGAAACTTGATTTTACCCTGTCGGAAAAGCTCGTTTGCCTTTTCGTTTGCGGCATTGACCGCCGCAGGGTATAAGCCGCCCTTTTCAATTGCTCTTCTGCATAAGTTTATGCAGGCAAAGGTTTCATAATCAGGCTTTTCAAAAGTAAGCGTTGCAAATTCTGTTAAATCAAGCTGTCTTACAGGGCTTTCAAATCTGTCGGGATAAGTGAGAGCATACTGAATGGGAATGCGCATATCAGGCACGCCAAGCTGTGCGATAACCGAATTATCAACGTATTCAACAAGTGAATGAACTATACTCTGACGGTGAACAACAATATCAATATCCTTTGCCGCCATATCAAAAAGCCAAGCCGCTTCAATGAGTTCAAGACCCTTGTTCATCATTGTAGCAGAGTCGATGGTTATTTTTGCACCCATGCTCCAATTCGGGTGGTTAAGAGCCTGTTCAAGAGTTACGCCCTCAAGATCTTTTTTGGTTTTACCGAAAAACGGTCCGCCCGATGCAGTTAAAATCAGACGCTTGATCTGCTTTTTGCCTGCACAACCCTGAAGCGACTGAAAAATTGCGGAATGCTCACTGTCAACGGGATAGATGTTAACTCCCTTTTCTTTGGCAAGAGCCATAACGAATTTGCCGCCTGCAACAAGTGTTTCTTTGTTTGCAAGGGAGATATCACTGCCCGCCTCAATAGCCGCAACCGTGGGTGCAAGACCTGCGATACCAACAATGCTGTTGAGCACGCTTTCCGCTCCGCAAGCGGCACATTCCTTAACACCCTCAATGCCCGAAAGCACCTTTGTTGAGGTGTCGGCAACTCTTATTTTTAAATCCGCCGCCGCCTTTTCATCGGCAAGAGCCGCAACGGCAGGTGAAAATTCTCTTATCTGATTTTCAATAATATCAACTCGGCTGCCTGCGGTGAGGGCTTCTATTTTAAGGTTATGGAGCCTTGCAACCTCAAGCGCCTGAACACCGATTGAGCCTGTTGAGCCTAAAACGGCAAGAGATTTTATCATTCAAAATCACCCTTTATCTGATGAATGCGAGAATAACCGAAAGCATAACGTATGCTGCGGGCATTGCAAAAAGGAAGCTGTCGATTCTGTCAAGCACACCGCCATGGCCGGGGAAAAGAGTTCCGAAATCCTTTTCGCCGAAATTACGCTTGATAACCGAAGCGGAAAGGTCTCCGCACATACCGATTATGCAAAGGAAGATAACGGCAGGAATAACCATCCAGAATTTGATTGTATCGTTTGTGAAATAGAAAATATCGCAGATAACGTAAGTGATGAGTGAAAGCACAACAACACCTGCTACACCGCCGATTGCACCTTCAACCGTTTTTTTAGGGCTGATTCTGGGTGCAAGCTTGTGTTTGCCGAACTTTTTGCCTGCAAAATAAGCGCAGGTGTCGCAGAACCAAGCCGCATACATTGTGCAAAGCAGAATGAAAACTATCTGCGAACGCTGGAAAAGCTCGGGATATGCGGAGCAAAGCTGATCCACTTTATAAAGAGTCATTATCGATGAAGGAACTGCTATTGAACCGAAAAGCGCAAGCACAACGTGTTCAAAACGTGTTTTCTCATACATCTTAAGCATCACAAGAAGCATACCGATGATGAGAACAGTCATCAGCACACCCGTTGAAACGGGCAGGTAACTGCCGATATCGAAGGCGATATAAAACGGCACAACAACCGCAACCGCACACGCAATTCCCGTGAGCACCTTGTTTTTGCAATGTGCAACACGCAAAACCTCATAAGCCGCTATTGCTGAGAAAATAGAAGCAACGACAAAGAGGTATTTTGTGAAGCCGAAGCCGATAACCACCAAAAGAGAGATGGCAAACAGTGCTGCAATAACACCTGTTATTATTCTTGTTTTCATAAAAAAGTCACACTCGGTTCCTGAGAATATTTGCTTTGCATCAAACGCCGCCAAAGCGTCTGTTGCGTTTACAGTAATCTATAATTGCCTTATCAAGGTCATCTTCTGTGAAGTCAGGCCAAAGGATATCCGAAAACCAGAATTCGGAATATGCCGCCTGCCAGATAAGGAAATTTGAAAGACGATATTCGCCGCTGGGTCTAATAATAAGATCGGGGTCAGGCTGACCTGCGGTGAAAAGATTATCCTCTATATTTTTCAAATCAATGTCTTCTGCTTTAAGCTCGCCTGCTTCAACCTGAGCGGCGATTTTTTTAACTGAATGCAGAATCTCGTTTCTGCCGCCGTAATTAACGGCAATGTTGACCGTTGTTTTTTTATCCGCCGAGCCCTTTTCAAGGGTATCAATCAGCGCAATAATATCATCGGCAAGACCTTCACGCTCGCCAACGTAGCGGATGCGAAGACCTTTTTGTTCGTTTTCATCTTCTCTGTCCTGTGCCTCGTTCAGATAATCTCTGAAAAGGTTCATTATTGCCTCAACCTCTTTGACCGGTCTTTTCCAGTTTTCGGTTGAAAAGGCATAGAAAGTCATGCACTCAATGCCAAGCTCCGCACCGTAATCGCAAATGCGGCGAAAGGTGTTTGCGCCTGCCTTGTGGCCTTCGCTTCTCTCAAGACCTCTCTGCTTTGCCCATCTGCCGTTGCCGTCCATAATGATGCCGATGTGGCGGGGCAAAATAAGCTTTTCACGCATTTCTTTTGTCATTTTGTGCACCTCGTTTTTTGCATTGATACCTGCGGCAGAGAATCCCCTGCCGCAGGATTTAAGTTTATTGCAAGGATAATCAGATTTCCATGATATCCTTTTCTTTTGCTTCTGCTGCCTTATCGATTTCTTTGATATACTTATCTGTATAATCCTGAATCTTCTTTTCAGCTAACTTCAGATCGTCCTCTGTGATTTCGGAAGCCTTTTCCATCTTCTTAACCTTATCGATGCTGTCGCGTCTGATTGAACGGATAGCAATTCTTGATTCTTCAGCCATATTCTTAACGTCCTTGCAAAGGTCGCGGCGACGTTCTTCTGTAAGCTGGGGGAAAACAAGGCGGATAATTCTGCCGTCATTCTGGGGGTTGATGCCGATATCGGAAGCTGTGATAGCCTTTTCGATTGACTGGATTGATGATGCATCCCAGGGCTGAATTGTGAGAATTCTTGCCTCTGCAACTGAAACAGCTGCCATCTGGTTGATGGGTGTGGGTGTTCCGTAATAATCAACCTTGATTTTATCAAGAACTGCAGCGTTTGCTCTGCCTGCTCTGATTGCGCCGTACTCTGAGTTAAGTACGCTCACGGTTTTGCTCATTTTTTCTTCTGTTGCTTTGAATACTGTTTGCATGGGTTTAGCCCTCCTTAACTATTGTGCCGATGTTTTCTCCGAGAATTGCCCTTACAATGTTTTCGGGGTCTTCAAGGTTAAACACAAGAATTGATATATTATTGTCACGGCAAAGTGAAGCTGCCGTTGAATCCATAACCTTAAGATTCTTTTCAAGAACCTCTGTGTGAGTAACAACGTCATATTTGACTGCGTCTGCAAACTTGTTGGGGTCTTTATCAAAAACACCGTCAACGTTTGTTGCCTTAAGAATAACTTCTGCATTGATTTCTGCCGCTCTGAGAGCTGCGCAGGTATCGGTTGAGAAGAAGGGGTTGCCTGTGCCGCCGCCAAAAATAACAACTCTGCCCTTTTCAAGGTGACGAACCGCATTGTTGCGAACAAAGGTTTCGGCTACCTTGGGCATTTCGATTGCGCTCTGAACTCTGACCTCAAGACCCTGCTGTTCAAGAGCCTCTGAAAGAGCAAGAGAGTTCATCATTGTTGCGAGCATACCGATGCTGTCTGCACGGGTTCTTTCCATAGTGCCGCCTGAGCGACCTCTCCAGAAATTGCCGCCGCCGACAACAAGACCGATTTCAACGCCGAGGTCTGCAACTTTTTTAACGGCAGAGCAGATTGTGTTGATTGTATCAAAATCAAAACCGTGACCCTGCTCGCCTGCAAGCACTTCGCCGCTGAGCTTGAGAAGAATGCGTTTATAAACAGGTTGCATATAAAACACCGCCTTTAAAATATTCGTTGCACAACTGAACACACTTTCGCAGTTTATAATTGTACATAGTATATTTTACTTTATTTATCGTCAAGTGTAAAGCATTATTTTGGCTTTTTGGTGTTTTTTTGATTATTATTTTACCGCAATCGCACGTTTATTTGATTAAGCATATGTTAATTTATTAAAAACCTTGCCATATATATAATTTTATAGTATAATAAAGTGATTATGCTACAAACAGGAGCGATGATTTTGAAAAATCTGATTCTTAGAAACACTCCCGAAATTGCTGATATTTTTGAATTGAGAACGATTGACCCCGTTGACGGCAAGAACACCTTTGAAGTTTTTTGCGAAAACGACAAAATCGTTATCTGCGGCGACTGCAAAATCAGCCAGGCTATGGGCTATTATGAATATCTCAAAACCTATTGCGGCGTTAACCTTTCACATTGCGGCAACAGAGAAATCAGCGTCACTTCCGCACCTCTTTTTGAGGGCAGACTGCAAAAGGTTATCCCCCAGCAGAAAAGAGCTTATCTCAACTATTGCACCTTCGGCTATTCTTTTGCTTTCTGGAAATGGGATAAATGGGAAAAAGAAATTGACTTTATGGCAATGAACGGCATTAATATGCCTTTGAGCGTTGTTGGCACGGAAGCAGTCTGGTATTATACCCTGCGCGATTTCACCTACAGTGAAACGGGTGCAATGCAGTTTCTCTCGGGCCCCGGCTTCTGGCCGTGGCAGCTTATGACAAACATCACAGGCTATTTCAGCCTCACAGACGTTGCATATATCGAAAGCCGCGTTGAGCTTGGCAAAAAGATTATTGACCGCGAAGTTGAACTCGGCATGACACCCATTCAGCAGGGCTACACAGGTTCAATTCCCCAGAGCATCAGAAAGCTTTTCAAAAAGGCTCACCTTAACTTTATACCCTCCTGGTGCAACTTCCCCTTCACCTATCAGCTTGACCCCACCGACCCTCTTTTCAAGAAATTCGGTAAGGCTCTGCTTGAAAAACAGCGTCAGCTTTTCGGCGCATACCACTATTATGCCTGTGACCCCTTCCACGAAAACGAGCCTGCAAACAAAACCAAGAATTATCTTTTCAAGGTCGGCTACGAAATCAACGCAATGTATCAGGAATTTGATAAGGATGCCGTTTGGGTTATGCAGGGCTGGTCACTGCGTGAGCAGATAGTTAAGGCTGTGCCTAAAGAAAATCTTCTTATTCTTGACCTTGACGGAACAAGCTGCAAAAAGAACGATAACTTCTGGGGTTATAATTATATTCTCGGCACACTTCAGAATTTTGGCGACAGAAACACTCTGCACGGCAGCATCAAAGCCCTTGCCGATAACAGATATCTTACAGAGGGCAGCGAAAACTGCGTTGGTACAGGTCTGTTTATGGAGGGCATTTTGCAGAATCCTCTTTATTTTGACCTTGCATTTCAGATGCTCACGGAGGATAAAGCGGTTAACCTTGAAGAATGGTTGCGCGACTACGCATACCGCCGCTACGGCAGCAGAGAAAAATGCCTTGCAGACGCTATGCTTCTTCTTGCAGAAAGCTGCTACAGCGAAAACTGCGTTGGCAGAGAAACAGGCTCGGTTATCTGCGCAAGACCTGCAACCGACCTGCGTCACACCGCACCCAACGATTTCAGAGAGCTTCGCTATGATAACAAAACGCTTGTAAAAGCGGTTGAACTTCTGCTCAGTGCAGAAAACGCAACCACCGACGGCTACGTTTTTGATGCCTGCGACCTTGTGCGTCAGGTTATCAGCAACCACGCAGGCACACTCTATGATAACGTTATGTATGGCTATAAAAATAAAGACGTTAAAATATTTGAACGCTCATCAAACGCATTTCTCAAACTTTGTGAGGAGCTTGATGATCTGCTTCAGACAAGACCCGAACTCACTCTCTATGAGCATCTCAAGGAAGCAGGCGACCTCGCCCTCACAGAAAAGGATAAAGAAAACTTTGAGCTTAATCTGCTTACCCAGATTACCGTCTGGGGACCGTTTGTGAAGAGCGTTAACTACGATTATGCGTGGAAAGAATGGGGCGGACTTATCAAAACATATTATGCAAAACGTTGGCAGAGCTTTTTCGAGCGCCTTGCATACGAATTCCCCAAGAGAAGACTTTTCTCAACCACAACAAAAAAACAGCATTGCGAAAGAAATATTTATATGGGCAACGATTTCTATAAGAGATATGCCGAATTTGAAAAGAAATGGCTCTCAACCGCCAATCCCGAGCCGCCCGTCGAGGCAAATACGGTTGATGAGGCAAGAAAGCTTTTCAATAGGTATAAGGACGCTATGCTCAGCAATTAAAAAAAGGCTTGCAAGGATTATTCCCTGCAAGCCTTTTTGTTTTTCCAGTTATCAAGAAAAAACGGCTCTGTTGCACCACAAAACAGTTTGCATTGTTTGCGGTTAGTGAGAAAGTCGTTTTCTTTGAGCGCAGGCGTACAAAGGTACGTCAAGCGAGAAAAAACGGCTTTATCGCAACCGCAGGCAATGCAAAAGCCCCCGACCGAGGTCGGGGGCCCCTTTTTATTAGCTGTTACGCTGATTTTAAAGATTAAAGATCAACAAGACCTGTTACCTGGTTAATTGCACCAAGGCTGAGGATGTGTCTGTTAAGGAGAGCCTTATCCTGACCGTCGATAAAGAAGTCGGGACGAAGGTTTGCAGCCTTAACCTTGTATGCGCAGTAACCATCTTCGCCTTCGATTGACCAGCATTCTTCTGAAATGCCAAGAATTTCTTCAGAGAGAATTGAAAGGTCAACACCGTTTGCATAGGAGTCGCCGTCGATATCACCGAAGATAACGATTCTGAAGCTTTCAACGAGCTCGTCTGTTACGTTATCGTAAACGTTGATGATTGAACCTGTGCCGTAATACTTACTGTTATCCTTAATCTTGATAACTTCGATGCGGCCGTCACCCTGAACGTCAATGTAATCTCTGAGAAGGATGTTCAAGGAAAGGATTTCCTCAAGACCGTAAACGTACCATTCGCTCTCAGCTGTGTAATCGTCAACTGTGAGACCTGCTCTGTCGATAACTGTTGTTGCCTCATCGTTCTTGGGAATAAGCATAACCTTTACTCTTTCGTATGTTGCATAGATATCAAGGTTTTCATTGGGAGCTGTGATACCTGCTTCAACAGCGTTACCGTCTGCATCTACCCAACCGGTGAATACGTAGTTATCTTCGTGACCTGCGATTACGGGATCAGCGGGGAATGCGATTTCAGCACCGAATGCATATGTCTTCTGCTCGTAGATATAAGTTGCCTGGCCTTCAGGAACTGCGGGGCCCTTTTCGGAAGGCATATAGTTATAGAATGTTACTGTAACTTCTGCCTTTGCCCATACAGCGATGAATTCCTTGCCCTTATCATCCATCTTGCCGTAATTATCAATTACAGTTTCGCCGTCTGTTGACCAACCGAGGAACTTATAACCGTCTCTTTCGGGAGCAACTGCGGGAGCTGTGATTGTTTCTGCATAAGGAACGTCAATAGCTTCTGTCTTTTCGCCTGTTACAAATGCGCCTTCGCCTGCGTTGAACGTTGCTGTGTAGGAGTTCTTTGTGAACTGAGCAACAACCGTTACGTCTTCATTGGGCATTGTTGCGGGCATTGCAGGTTCCCAACCTGTGAATGAGTAACCCTTCTTAACAGGGTCATCTCTGTCAGCGATTGCCTGCTGGTAATAGTAAACTTCTTCTGTTACGTCGCCGTCAACATCAATGAAGAGAGTATACTGTTCTCTTGCATAGTAAGCCTTGAGAACGAGAGTACCTGTTGCGGGAATTTCGCCTGTGAGAACGCTCTTTTCAGCTGTTACGTCTGACTCGATGTCAAGAACGAAACCTGTGGGAACGCTGGGAGTTACTGTTCTTTCATCACCAACAACACCGTCGTGGAATTCGAAGGTTGTTGTTGCTGCTGTGGGATATGTGCCGTCAGTATTCATTTCGTATACTTCAAGAACATAGCCGATGTTTGCGTTTGCAGTCCACTGAGCATAGAACTCAAGGTCTGTTGAAGGCATTACGCCGTAATCGCTGGGCTTCTTGCCTGAATCATCAAGCCAGCCTGCGAATGAATAACCAACCTTTGTGGGAACTGAAGGTTCAGCAATAGCTGTGCCGTATTCAGTTGCTGTGGGACCGTAGTAAACGCTTGTGCCGTCAAAGTATGTTACGTTGTAGCTGTTTACGCTGTAATCAGCCTTGATTGTAACGTCTTCTGCAGGCATTTCTGTGGGAAGGTCAACGGGTTTGCCGTTTTCGTCTACCCAACCGTTGAATGTGTGACCGTCTTTATCAGTATCGGGGATCTGGTCAGCAGGAACTTCTGAACCAACAAGACCTTCGATAACTGTTTCTTCACCATCAACTTCGATGGTGAGCTTTGTTTCGTTGAGCTTGTAGTAAACCTTAAGAACGGTTGAACCGTCAGCTGCTACAACTGCTTCGAGAACTGACTTGTCAGCATCAACTGTGTAGTTAGCTGCGTCAGCAGGAACTACTGTTGCTGTTTCGCCTGTCTTGAATGTTACGGACTGAATATCATCAGCTGTTGCAGGATATGTGCCGTCTGTATCCATATAGTAATACTCAACGGGGATATTCTGCTCTACAGCTTCCCAAACTGCGTAGAAGTTCTTGCCTTCTGCGTCCATGATTGCGGGAGCGTTGCCGTCTTCATCTGCCCAACCTGCGAATTTATAGCCTTCCTTGGTGGGTTCGGAAGCGGGAATCTCGATGCCCATATCGAATTCATTGTTTGTTACATCGAATGGAGCTGCCGAATCAGCTTCTTCAAAGAACTTGGCATCATAGTAGTTAGTTGTGAACTTAGCGTAAACATGTATGTCGTTAGCGGGCATTGTTGCAGGGAAGTTGTAAGTTCCACCAGCAACATTTGTCCAGCCGCTGAATGTGTAACCGAATCTTTCGGGCTTATCAGCTGTAACTTTAAGTTCTTCGCCGAACTTGAAGGATTCTGTCTTGAATACGCTGTCAGGTTCACCGTTTATACCCATAACATTGTAGACAACGTCGTAGGAATTTGCTTCCCACTGAGCAACGTAAGTAACAGCCTTGGTTGCTTCACTGTCAACTGCGGGAGTCCAACCTGTGAAGGTATAACCCTTCTTAGCGAGGTCAGCATCAGCAGGAGCAGTTACGGAAGCGAGATAGCGATAATCACTTGAGATTGAGGGCTCGCCTGCGATTGTGCCGCCGTTGCCGTCAAATGTGATAGCGTACTTAACTCTGTCATAGTAAACCTTATAAACTGTTGAGCCGTCAGCAGCGATTGTTACGTCGTTTACAACGTCACCCTTTGTTTCGTTGAGAACGAAGCCGTAGGGAGTTGTGATTGCAACGTTTACAAGTGAATCTGTTTCACCTGTCATATTAAGAACTTCGCTGGGATCTTCGTCTGCGGGGAAGTTGCCTTCTGTATCTTCAAGATATACCCAAATCTGGTAAGCTGTATCCTTTGCAGGATTCCAGATTGCAGTGTAGGTAGCATCTTTTGTGGGAAGAGTTTCGGGAAGAGCAGGTTCCCAACCGCCGAATACGTAACCTTCCTTAGCAAGGAGAGCTTCGTTGGGAGCTGTGACAGCATCACCGTACTTGCCTGAGATTACGATAGCGTCGGCATTGCCGTCATATGTGCCGCCTGCAAGTTCAAAAGTGATTGTGATATCCTTCTTCTCGAACACTGCTGTGAAGGTGAGGTCTTCAGCAGGCATTGTTGCGGGAATTGTTGCGGGATCCCAACCGATGAAGTTATAGCCGGGAAGAACGGGAGCTGCGGGGCTTTCCATTTCGCCGCCGAAGGGAATATCATAAGATTCGTAAACCTTACCTTCAACAATGTAAGTTACAGTGTAATCGTTTACATTCCAAGTAGCGATGAAATCAGCGCCTTCGGCATCCATCATACCAACCATGGGAGTCCAACCTGCGAAGGTGTAGCCTTCCTTAACGGGGTCAGCGGGAGTTTTGATCTGCTCGCCGTAAACAACTTCGATAACAACGTCTGCTGTGTTACCGTCAATGTTACCGCCGTCGAGGTTGAATGTTGCGGGATATTTGTTTGCAACTGCTTTGTAGTAAAGCTTGATGTTTTCTGCGGGCATTGTTGCGCCTGCAGCAAGTTCTGTTGCAAATGTTACGTCTGTGTAAGCTGCGCTGAGAGTGTAGCCTTCAGGTGCAGTATAGGTGGGAGGAACTGCAAGGATTTCAGCGCCGTAAGCAGTGTTGCTGATTGCAACTCTGTCAAATGCAAGTGTTGTTGAATTGAGAACATAATACTCAACTGTGTAAGTATATGCTTCAAACACTGCTGTGTATGTTGTATCCTCTGCGGGATAAACATCAGGAAGCTCGGTCATGAAGTTGCCGTCAGCATCAACCCAACCAGCAAGGTAGTGACCTTCCTTGGTGGGATCTGCGGGCTTAACGAATTCATCACCTGCTGTTACGATCTCTTCGATAACGGCATCACCGTTTGAAGGATCGATTTTGATTGTAACTTCGCCAATCCAGAGAGCCTTGAGAGCAAGATTGTCAAAAGGAATCTCTGCAGGAATTTCAACTACGTCTGCAACGGTGGGATTTGCAATATCAGCAGGAACCCAACCCTTGAAGGTGTTGCCGGCATAAGTTACTTCAGGAACTGCATCTGCGTCAACTGCATCAGCGATGTTGCCTTCGATAACGAAGGTTGTTTCGCCTGTTGCAAATTCGCCGCCGTTAGCATCAAATGTGATGCTGCTGATTGTTGAAACGGGATGGCTTTCAACATAAGTGTTAACGTTAACCTCGAAGAGTGAGATTGAATCATCGTCACTGCCGCCTTCATAGCTGAGGGGGATGTTGATATAAGCCTTCTGACCTGCTTCGCTTGCGTTCTGGATTGTTTCTTCAACAACAAAGAAGTCGCCTTCACCTGTTGCTGTATCCTTAACCTTAAGTTCCCATTCTGCGAAGTACTGCTCACCGCTGAGCACTGCACTTGTTGTGGGTTCAAACTTATAGGTTGCAAGGTAAGCTGTGTGAGTTTCAGCAAAATCCTGAGTGATGTGACCTGCTTCAACAAGTCTCTTGATAACTCTTGCTGTGGGAGCAACGAGAGAGTAAGTACCCTCTGCGTTTGTGAGAGCAGCTGAGCTTGCTGCATCAGCGTTTACAACAAGGTCTGTGTAAGAACCGGTTGTGAAGTTGGGATCAATTTCTTCAAAGAAATCGTTATCATAGAAAACAACGAAGTCACCGGCATTTGTGAAATAAGTGGTGTCGATATAAATTCTTGCCTTAACTGTTTCACCGGGGATAACCTTTTCGGTGTATACCCATTCACCGTCATCATTGAGTCTGTAGATATCGGTCTTGAACTTCAGAGTTTCATCATACTTATCGATTGATGATTCCCACTGTGCAACGTATGTTGTGTTACCCTGGGGAAGTGCAACAACGTCTGTGATAACTTCTGTTGTTCCTTCAGCTACCCAGCCTGTGAAAGTAAAGTTTTCATAAACGGGTGTGCCGATGTTGAGAGCTGTGCCTGCTTCGCCTGTGATAAGCTTTTCGGTTTTGCCGTCAGCAAATGCGCCGCCGTTTGCATCGAAAGATACTTCAACATAGTTGTTATAAAGAGAAACAGGGTTGCTGATAACTGTAACGTTTGCATCCCACTGAGTCATATCCACTACGTCTTCGTTGTAGCCGAATGCAGGACCCTTGGGAATGTTGCAGTAGTTTGTTCTTGAGTCAGCGCTTCTGAATGTGTTTTTAAGAGCGAAGAAATCGCCTATGCCTGCTGCATCAGCCTTAACTGTAAGGTCAAATTCGCAGAGCCATTCTGAGCCAACCAAGATGTTGTTTTTCTTATTACCAGCGAGTGATACGCTCACTGCAAAGAAATTGTGACTTTCGGCAAAAGCCGAATCAATAGCGCCAATTCTTATAAGTCTGCCTTCAATGTTTGAAGCTGACTTGGAGTTATAAAATGTACCTGTTATACCATAGTCACCGCCGGTATAGAAAGCGGGATTAACACTGAGAGTCTGTTCGGTGCCTGCATATGCATCCTCAAAGAAATCTGTGTTATAGAAGAATAAAAGATCGCCGCCGCTTGTGAAATAATCAGTGTTAAGATAAGCGCGGGCTTTTACCGTTTCGCCTGCTTTGACTTTGGTGGTTTCGATCCATTCGCCGTCAACTTGTCTGAAGATTTTTGTGGTTACATTAAGCGCGAAACCGTCATCAACGGTTGCGTCCCAGGCGGAAGCAACGATTGAAACTGAGCCAAAAATCATCATCAGAGTCAGTAACACAGCGACTAACCTTTTGATTTTTGTCATGAGAGAATTCCTCCTTGTTTGGTACCTCGGTTTTGTGCTGATAACCGAGGCTCGAGCGGTGTGCCGCCACTCTTGTTTGACATAGTTCTTATCCCCGGGGAAGAGGATGCCCCCTCCCCCGGAAAAACTAAACTAGGTTAGGAACGAACGATTTTGCCTTCTACCTGGTCAATATCAACAAGGCTGAGAACGTAGTTCTTGATGTTGCTTACGTCTGCTGTGTCAATGAAACCATTGTGGTCAAGGTCTGCTGCGATGAGTCTGTAAACTGCGTATTCATCTGAGCCTTCAAGTGACCACTCTGTGATCCAGAATGCTTCATCGTTTGCGATTGAAACATCAAGACCGTTAACCTGTGAGTCACCGTTAAGGTCGCCGAATACTACGATGTGGAAGGTTTCAACAAGTGAACCGTCGGCATTGTCATAAAGTTCAACAACAGCGCCTGTACCGTATCTGCTTGTGCCTTCTGTTACAGGCTTGATAACAAGTCTGCCGTTGCCTTCGTAATCAAGGAAGGTATCATCAAGAATCTTAGCGTTAAGGCCGGTTTCAAGGCCATAGATTACCATGTTCTCTCTGTCGATAACGGTTGTTGAACCGGGAGCTGCAACAAGGCGAACATCGATGGGCTCGAAGTTGGGTGTGATAACAAGATTTTCAGCGGGCATTGATGCGGGAGTTGTTGACCAACCGATGAACTTGTGGAATTCCTTAACAGGAACTTCAGTGGGAACAGGAATTTCTGCACCGAATGCTACTGAGTATGAAACAAATTCGTTACCGTCTGCATCGAGGTAAGTTACTGTGTAAGCAGCTGACTCGAAGATAGCGGAAACTGTGATGTTTTCTGCGGGCATTACTTCAGGAATTGTGTCTGACCAGCCCTTGAATGTAAGACCTGCGGGAGCTTCAGTTACCTTGTAAGCGGTAACGATATCGCCGTAAGCATAGCTGTGAACGATCTTGTCGCCGTTAACAATGTAAGTGATTGTGTAAGTGATATCTTCCCAAGTTGATGTGAACTCAAGATCTTCTGCAGGCATTACAGCGGGAACTGCGGGAGTCCAGCCTGTGAATGTTCTGCCGATATCTGTGGGATCAGCGGGAACAGGAATAACTGCGCCGGCATAAACTTCTGCTTCAACGCCGTCGAAGCTTACTGTGTAGAGGCCTCTTACGAAGTAAACGTTGATGGATGCTGTGCCGTCTGCAAGAACAACGCAGCTTGTGTTGCTTCTTGCTGTGTCAAGAGTGCAGTATTCATAGCCGCCGGGAACAACAGTCTGAGTTGTGCCGATAGCTGCTGTGCCTGAGTAGGAAGCGATGCATTCTTCAACACCCTTGGTGTTCATAACGTAGATGTTAACTGTGAACTTAGCATTTTCGTTATTTGTGTAAACTGCAACGTAAACAGTTTCCTTTGCGGGCATCTTGCCGTTGAAGGGTTCGTTTGTTGCCTGGTCTACCCAACCTGCGAAGGTGAAGCCTTCAGCTGCTTCGGGAGCCTGAGGAGCAGTGATGTCTGCGCCGAATTCTGCAACTATTTCGTCGAGAACTGTGCCGTCAGCAAGCTGGAACTTGAGTGAGTAGGATTCCTTAACAAATACGGGAACGAATTCTTCGCCACCCTTAACTGTTACGGGGAATGTGATTTCGTTGCCTTCAGCGTCAACCCACTTATCAAACTTGTAGCCGGGTTCTGCATCTGCATCGAGATCGTCTTCTGTGATTTCTGTGCCGTAAGGAACTTTAACTTCTTCGCCGTCAACGATGATTGTGATATCGTTTCTTGTGAAGTAAACGTTAAGAGTTGTTGTGCCGTCGCCCTTGATAACAGCTTCTGTTACTGAGAGTGTTGTGTCAAGTGTGAAGCCTTCGAATGTTTCTGTGTATTTAGCTGTTTCGCCTGCTACACCTTCGATAACTTCAGCCTGAACATCTTCCCAACCTGAACCGTCAAGCTTCTCGAAGTATACGTTAACTGTATAATCAACTGCAAGACCTGTGTACTTAGCATAGTAAGTTACTGCTGTGTTGGGAACTGTTGTTGTGCCGGCAACATACTTGTCGCCTGCTTCTGTGAACCAGCCGTCGAACTGGTAGCCTTCAGCTGAAGGAGCACCGGGATTCGGGATCTTGGTTGTGTATTCGAGAGTATTTGTCTTTGTTGTGCCGTTAAGCTTATCAATGAATGTTACTTCGAATGAAAGATTCTTATAAACGGGATTGATGATGATGGGTTCGTCTGAATCGGGAACTGTGTAAGGATCGCTTACTTCGTTGCCGTCTTCGTCAACCCACTTATCAAATTCTGTGCCTTCGTCGCCGTCGTCAACGTCGTTGGGAAGGTCGATTGTTTCGCCGAAGAGAACTTCTTCTTCCTTGCCGTTGATTACAACCTTGATTGTCTTGAGGTCATAGTAAACTTCAAGAACTGTTGAGCCGTCGCCTGCAACGAGTTCATCAAGGATTGATGCTTCTGCGTTGAAGTTATAACCTTCAACGTCTGTATCAACTACGTAAGGAGCAAGTTCGCCTGTTGTGCCGTCAGCGAATGTGAGTGTTTCAGCAAGCTCATAGCCGCCGTCAGCATTCTGCTTGTAGATTTCAACTGTGTATTCAACAGTTGTTGCTGCTTCGTAAACTGCTTCAAGTTCAACATCTGCAGCGGGCATTGTTGTAACAGCGGGTGTCCAGCTTACGAAGTTGTAACCTGCGGGAACATAAGCGCTACCGTCGATAACTTCAATATCTGCACCGTACTGAACTTCTTCTCTGTAAACTTCTTCGCCGTCTACATAGTAGATAACGTCATAGAAGTTGTTCTTGAATACAGGTGTGAGGATGATGGGTTTGTCTGAATCGGGAACTGTGTAAGGATCGCTTACTTCGTTGCCGTTTTCGTCAACCCACTTGTCGAAGGTTGTGCCTTCGTCGCCGTCATCAACGTCGTTGGGAAGGTCGATTTCTTCACCGAAGAGAACGTCTTCTTCCTTGCCGTTGATGTCAACTGTGATTGTCTTGCGGTCATAGTAAACCTCAAGAACTGTTGAGCCGTCGCCTGCAACGAGTTCATCAAGGATTGATGCATCTGCGTTGAATACGAAGCCTTCAACGTATGTATCAACTACGTAAGGAGCAACCTTACCTGTTGTACCGTTTGTGAATTCCTTGGTTTCAGCAAGTTCATAGCCGCCTTCAAGGTTCTGCTTGTAGATTTCTACAGTGTAAGCAACGTCGCCGTTTGCCTGAAGAACTGCGTAAACGTTAACGTCACCTGCGCCAACAACACCGAGGTTGCCGGGAAGAGTTGCGTTTTCATCAAGGCTCCAGCCGATGAATGCATAGCCGGCGGGAACGCTGCCTTCTGTGGGAGCTACGTTTGAGCTGATGGGTTTGCTGTATTCAACTGTTTCTGTTGAATCAAGCTTGCCGTCAACGTAGTAGTTAACTGCATAAGTGTTAGCTGTGGCAACAGCTGTTACTGTTACGTCTGCTGCAGGAATTGTTGCAACAGTCTTATCCCATGCGAATGTGTAACCTTCTGCAACGGGAAGAGCGGGAGCGGTAACTGCTGTGCCGTATTCTGCTGTTACAGATGTGATTTCTTCGCCTGTGAGACCGTTAACAAACTTAACTGTGTAAGAATCTGTTGTCCATGTGATGGTAACAGTCTTTTCGAGTTCGTCCATGGGCTGACCAATAAGGTCGATGCTCCATGCCTTGAAGGTGTGACCTTCATACTTGGGAACTGCGGGATACATAGCAGCAGTGATTTCGTCATCATACTTAAGTGTAACTTCGTATGTGTCTGAACCGTTTGCAAATGTAGCACCGTTTGCCTTGAAGATAAGCTTTGCATCCATAGCTGTGAATGCGCCTTCGATTGTAACGTCTTCAGTTACTGTGATAACAGTATCTGCATCCATTGCTTTGCCGTCATACATCCAAGCGTCGAATGTGTAGTAGTCGCCGTTATCTTCGAGCATTGCATCCATATCTTCCTTAGTGGAGAGGTCTGCAAGAGTGATTTCGTCACCATAGGATGCGGTCCATGTGTCAAAAGCGACACCGTAGAGACCGTTAACTGTTACTTCGTATTCGATTGCTTCATAGATGGGATATACGTCGAAGGATTCAGTTACTTCCATGCCTTCGGTTTCTGTCCAAGCTGAGAATGTGTAGCCGGGAACTGAAGGATCATCAGCGGGATATTCAAGAGCTTCACCATACTTGTAGGTCTGCTCTGCGTAAAGTTCTGTGCCTTCTTCATCAGCCCAGAAGATAACTGTGTAGATCTCTTCTGTCCATGTAGCTGTAACGGTAACGTCAGTTGTGCCAACCTTGCCGTTATCATCGCCTTCTACAACCCAAGCGCCGATTGTGTAACCGTCAACTGTGGGAAGTGTGGGAAGAACGATTGTATCACCGATTACGCCTGTTGTTGCAGCAGGAGCTGTGTAGCCCTCGGGAGCGCCAACGTAAACGTAAGTGATGTTTCTGGGAATTGCTGTCCAAACAGCTTCAAGCTGAACATCTCTGTCAGGCATTGCAAACGGGAATGTTACCATTTCGCCTGTTACAACGTCCTTCCAGCCATCAAATGAGTAGCCGGGCATTTCATCTGAGATGTTAGTGCTGGGGTCTGTTACGCTCTGACCGTAAGGTCTTGTCATGGGAGCGATTGTTGTGTCAACGCCTGTATCGAAAGATACTGTGTGGCGGTTGATTGTCCACTTACCTGTTACGATAACGTCAGCTGTGCCAACCTTACCGTCTGTGATTTCGTTGAGGTCTACGTCTGTAACTGTCCAACCTGCGAAGGTGTAGCCTTCAACAGCATTAACTGTGGGAAGAACGATGTCTGAACCCATTGTGCCTGTTGTTGCTGCGGGAGCAGTTACGCCTGCAGGTACGTTACCTGTGAATTCGTAAGTGATGTCATAGTTGTGAAGAGCAAGCTTTGCCTTGAGAGTAACGTCACCTGTGATTGTCATCGGGAATGAAGCATCTGCGCCGTTAACAGTCCAACCAAGGAAGTCATAGCCTGTCTTTGTAACTTCGGGAAGTTCGTCAGCGTGGAGAACGTCACCGTGTTTCTTTGCGATTGAGGTGATAGCAGCTTCGCCGCCGTCAAGCTCAAGAGCTACTGAATAAGCATTGAGAGTCCATGTTGCGGTAACTGTTACGTTGGTTGTGCCAACCTTACCGTCTGTGATTTCGTTACCGTTTGCATCGGTGATTACCCAACCGCTGATTGCATAGCCGTCAACTGTGGGAAGAGCGGGAAGAACGATTTCGTCGCCGATGTAAGCGATATAAGCATCTGCAGCTTCGTAACCTGCGGGAGCGCCGACATACTTATATGTTACTGTTCTGGGGAGCTTGCTGAATGCAGGCTCGATAACGATGGGATCTTCGCCAACAACGATGGGCCACTTTGTGATGGGATCGCCTTCGCCGTCAACCCAGTTATCAAACTTATAGCCGGGATCTGCTTCGGGATCAGCGGGCTTATCGATTGTTTCGCCGTAGTAAAGTTCTTCTTCTTCACCGTTGATTGTTACCTTAACCTTGTTACGGTCATAGTAAACGTCGAGAACAAGTGAACCGTCGCCTGCTACTGTGCCTGAAAGTTTACCCATAGCGTTGTTGATGGTGAAGCCTTCAACTGCTGTTGAGTAAGTAACTGTTGAATCAGTTGTTGCTGTAAGTGTTTCTGAAACTGCGTCTGCATAAGTTGCACCGTCAGTGTTCATGAAATACTTGTTAACTGTGTAAGCTGTGCCTGCGTTGGGAGTGTATTTAGCTGTGTAAGCTGCGCCGTCAACGGGAACCTTTGTATCTGCAGTGAGCTTTGTTGCGCCTGCATACCAACCGTCGAATGTGTAGCCTGCTTTTTCTGCAGCTGCTTCAGGAGCGATTACTGCATCAAAGTACTGCTGAGTTTCAACACCGTCAAATGAAACGGTGTACTTATTTCTGCTGAGGTAGATATCGATTGATGAAGCGCCTTCATCTTCGATTGTAACGTCGCCTGCTGTGCTCTTTTCTGTGTCGAGTGAGAAGCCTGCAGGAACAGTGTAACCGGCAGCATTGATTGTTGCGCCGATATCAGCTGTGGGTGTTGTTGTTACGGCTGCGCCGTAAACACCTGTTGTATCCATTGTATATACGTTCTGTGTATATGTTGTGGATGTTTCTGAGAAGAGCTTGATTGTGTTCTTGTCTTTAGCCTGAACGTCGTATTCCTTCATGTAAGCCTGGTCATTAACATGAACAGCAAAGTCTGAATCCGACTTTGAAACCTGGATAGCTGTGAAGCCGTAACCCTGGTCATATGTGTCCATGATTGACTGGTTAGGTACGTAGAAGAAACCTTCGTCAACTGTGGGATTCTCTTTTACTGTGAAGTAGAACTCGAACAGATACTCATCTGCAGTTAATGTTGCAGGTTTACCTGAGTCAAGTGAAAGAGCAATCCAACCCTTGTCATCAAAGTATTCATAGCCGTCTTTGCCTTCTTCAGCACCGTCGAAATAGCCTTCATAAACCATATCGTCAGCGATTGAATATTCAATGAGCTCATCGCTCTGGCAAAGGAAACCGCCCGATGCCCAGTTATGGGTCTGGGGAATTGATGTTGCGCTCTGGTTAAGCATACCAGCAACGTTATACTGGTTTGCTGTGTCATTATCAGGGTTCTGAACGGTTAAGTTTGAAGCATCAAAGTCCATAAACTCCTTGCTGTAAACCCAGAAGAGTGTGGGCATACCAACACGGAAGTCAGTAACAATTGAAACTGTAACTTTAACCTCTTTTCCTGCCTTAACCTTATCTGATTTAACCCAGTTGCCGCCTTCGTCCTTAACCCAGAAATCAGTGTAGATTTCTGCTGAGTTATTGTTGCCGTCATTAAGTGCGGCTGTAGCGGTAAGAGCAGAGAAGGTGCTGAAAACCATCAGCAAAGCAAGAAAACTTGAAAGTACGCGTTTAAATGTTTTCATGCAAGTTATTCCTCCCTTAATTTTTGGAACTGCATATATAAATGGGAAACGCATCCCATAATAGCCAAATTTGAAAGGGAAATCCTTTTAAATTTCGGGGTATCCCCCGAAGAGACAGCCGAAGCTATCCCTTCGGAGAATTATTGAGTTTTGTTATCAGGAAGCGTAGCCTGTTTCCTGATCGATTGTGTAAGACTTAGAAACAACGTTTACAAGTGTACCACTATCAATTGTGTTGATACGACCGTCGCAGTTAATATCTGCAGCCTTAATTCTGTAAGGAACGCCGTTTCTTCTACCGGACCATACGGGAGCGGCAACTTCATTCTTCAACTCTGTTGTATCAGCAGTGTTGATACGTCCGTCACCGTTGATATCGCCGAAGTAGATTACGTAGAATTCTTCAACGAGTTCTTCTGTTACACGGTCATAAACCTTAACCTTGGCACCTGTGCCGAATGTGCCTGAAAGTTCGGAATCTTCGATTTCATAGTAACCGTCGCCCTTAACTTCAAACATCTTGGGAACTTCCTGAGCATTGAAACGTCTGCCTGTGAAGCCGTATACGTACCACTGTTCCATATCGGTTCTGTGTGCCTTTTCGATAACACCTGTTGTGCCGTCGATTACTGCAAGGTAAACAGCATCTCTCTCGTACTTAGCATAGAGAGCAAGTTCGTTTGCGGGCATTTCTGCGCCATCAGCCCAAACGTTGCCTTCTGCATCTTCCCAATGTGAGAAGGTGTAATGCTTGATTGAGGGAGCTTCGGGATGAACGATTGCATCACCGATTGTGTAAGTACCTGTTGTGTAAACAACATATGCGGGTGTGGGTGTGCCTGCAGGACCGAGGTCTGAAGCTTCATAATCATAGTAAGTTACTGTGAGAGCAGTTACTGTGAAGATAGCTTCGAACTCAACTGATTCTGCGGGAACTGTCATGTTCTGAAGGTCAACGATTTCTGTTGTGCCCTTGATTGCCCAACCGTCGAATCTGTAACCCTTCTTAACGGGAGGAGCAGGAATTTCAAGCTCGCCGCCGTAAGTGAGGTTATCATATGTTTCGTATACAACACCGTCAACATAGTATGTTGCTGTGATTGCATCGTCTGCATACCAGATTGCTACGAAATCTTTGCCTTCTTCATCCATAAGACCTACATAGGGATCCCAACCTGCAAATACATAGCCTTCCTTAACAGGTGCTGCAAGAGAAGCAGGAATTCTGATTTCCTTATCAAATACAACATCTGCTGAGTAGTAAAGCTCTGTCTTTGCATCGTCAAGCCAGAAGTTTGCTGTGAATGTGCCTTCTGTTACCTTTGCATAAAGGTTAACAACGTTTGCACTTACTGTTGCACCGTCTGCAAGCTTGGTTGTGCAAGCTGCGTCTGTGTACCAACCGTCAAATACATAACCAACGGGTACTGTGTAACCGGTGTTTTCAGTTCTGATTACTTCGCCGTATTCAGCGGTGTAACCTGTTACGAACTGACCGTTTACATAGTAGTTAACGTTATAAACGCTAACTTCATAAAGAGCTGTGAATTCAAGGTTTTCGGCGGGCATTGTTGCGGGAACTTCAGGAGTCCACATTACGAAGTAATAACCTTCCTTAGCTGCTGCTGTGGGAACGGTGATTGCATCGCCGTAAACAACTGTTGTTTCGCTGCTGCCTGCTTCGTCAATCCAGGTGATTGTGTAGCTGTTCTTTGTCCACTGTGCTGTGTAAGTGAGAACTGCTTCGTTTTCGCCAAGATCGCCGATTGCTGTGGGAGGAGTGATATCCCAGCCAGCGAATGTGTGACCTGTCTTTGTGAGGTCTGCAGGAACTTCGATTGTGTCACCGAATGTTACGTTCATTGTGATTGAATCGCCTGCATCGTTTGTGTCAGCAAAGATAAGGGTGTAAGTTTCCTTGGTCCACTGTGCTGTGTAAGTGATAACTGCACCGTTTTCGCCAAGGTCACCGATTGTTGTGGGAGGTGTTACATCCCAACCTGCGAATACGTGACCAACCTTTGTGAGGCCTGTGATAGCTTCGATTGTGTCGCCGTAAGTTACAGTCTTATCTGCGATTGCCGTGTCACCTGTTTCAGCAAACTTGAGGGTATAAGTTTCTGCTGTCCAAGTTGCCTTGATTTCGTGAGCTGCGCCGTTTGCGCCGTAATCAGGCATTGTTGCAGGAATCTCTTCGCTCCAGCCTGCGAATACATAACCTTCCTTGGTGGGAGCTTCGGGAGCTGTGATAGCTGTGCCGTAAGGAGCTGTTACAGAAACTACGTCTGAACCACCGTCGGTGTTGAAGTTGATTGTGTAGTTGTTTGTCTGCCAGATAGCTGTGATAGTCATATCTTCAGCAGGCATTGTTGCAGGAATTGTTACACTCCAGTCAACGAATGTGTGGCCTTCCTTAACGGGCTTATCTGTGAATTCAACGTTTTCGCCGTATTCCTTTGTGATAACAACGTCAGCTGTTTCGCCTGCGATGTTACCGCCGTCAAGCTTGATTGTGATTGTGAATGTATCAAGTGACCACTGAGCTTTGTAAACTACTGTGTCGCCGTTGTTGCCGAGATCGCCGATTGTTTCAGCGAGTGCGGGTGACCAACCGTCGAATACGTAGCCTTCTCTTACAAGACCTGCGGGAACTGTGATTGTATCACCGTATTTAACGGTCATATCATCAACAACGTTACCGTAGAGATCTGCGAATGTGAGAGTGTAGCTCTCGGTTGCCCATTCAGCAGCGATTGCGAGATCACCTGCGGGCATTTCTGTGAGATCGTTCTGCCACTTAACGAAGTAGTTACCTACCTTAGTGGGCTGAGCTGCTGCTGCGGGAATTTCTGCGCCGTAGTAAACTTCAACAGGAGCATTGCCTTCATAAGTAAGGTTGAACTTATCTCTGTTGTAGTAAACCTTAAGAACGAGTTCGCCGTCTGCAGGAATTGTGCCGTCAAGAACTGAAAGTTCGTTGTTTACTGTGAAGCCTGTTACATCGCCGGGAACGTATGTTGCTACGGGAGCATCAACAACACCTGCAAATGTGAGGGTTTCATCATCAGCCTTAACGTAATCTGTGCCGTCAACGTTCATATACCAGAACTCAACTGTGTAGTTCTTTGAATCTGCTGACCAGATTGCGTAGTAAGTTGCGGGAGTTTCTGTTGTGAGGATACCGAGATCTGTTGTGCCTACTGTTGCGTCTGCATCAGTTGACCAACCAACGAATGCGTAACCTGCCTTTTCAGCTTTAGGAGCAACGATTGCGCTGTCAAATGCTGTGGGAACAACCTTTGTTGCTGCGCCTTCGATTGAACCTGTGTTAGCATCGAATGTTACGTCGATAACCTTTGCTTCCCACTGTGCTGCGTATGTGAACTCTGTGCCTGTTGCGCCCATATCAGCGATTGAAGCGGGAACTGCGGGATCCCAACCAACGTGGTTGTAACCTGTCTTTGTGAGACCTGTGGGAGCTGTGAATGTTTCACCGTATGTTACAGTGATAGGATCGATTGCTGTGTCACCTGTGTTGGTGAAGTTGAAGACGTATGTCTTCTTTTCCCACTGTGCCTTGTAGGTAAGAACTGCATTATCTGCACCGAGGTCACCGATTGTTGTGGGAGGTGTTACATCCCAACCTGTGAAGTCATAACCTGTCTTTGTGAGATCTGCAGGAACTTCGATTGTATCACCGAATGTTACGTTCTTTGTGATAGCATCACCTGCATCGTTTGTGTTAGCAAAGATGAGGATGTAAGTTTCCTTGGTCCACTGTGCTGTGTAAGTGATAACTGCACCGTCTTCGCCAAGGTCGCCGATTGCTGTGGGAGGTGTTACGTCCCAACCTGCGAATACGTGACCAACCTTTGTGAGGCCTGTGATAGCTTCGATTGTGTCGCCGTATGTTACGGTCTTATCAGCGATTGCTGTGTCGCCTGTGTCAGCAAACTTAAGGGTATAAGTTTCTGCTGTCCAGGAAGCTGTGATTGTGATTGTTTCGCCGTTGTTGCCGAGGTCAGGCATAACGTCGGGAATTACGTCACTCCAGCCTGCGAATACGAAGCCTTCCTTGGTGGGATCATCGGGAACGATGATTGCTTCGCCGTATGCTGCTGTGATGCTGTCAACAGCTGAGCCGCCAACTGTATCAAATGCGATTGTGTAGCTTTCCTTAAGCCATGCAGCTGTGATAGCTACATCCTTTGCAGGCATTGTTGCTTCTGTTGAAGCATTCCACTTATCGAAGTAGTAACCTGTTCTTTCTGGGTTAGTTGTGGGAACGGGCCACTGTGCAACGGGTGTGCCGTAAAGAACTTCGAATGAAGCGTGATCTGAACCTGCGCCCTTATAAGTAAGAGCATATGTGTTTCTGTCATAGTAAACCTTGAGAACGAGAGTGCCTGTTGCAGGAACTGTGCCGTCAAGAACTGAAAGTTCTTCGTTTACTGTGAAGCCTGTCTTTGCAGCGGGAACATAAGTGTCAACGGGCTGGTCAACAACGCCTTCAAGAGTGTTGTCTGAACCAACGAGTGTGTATGTTTCGCCGTTAAGATCCATCTCATAGAATTCAACTGTGTACTTAGCGCCGTCTGCTGACCAGATTGCGTAGTAAGTAGCAGGAGTTTCTGTTGTGAGAGTGCCGAGGTTGTTTGTGCCAACTGTTGCATCAGCATCTGTTGACCAACCTGCGAATGTGTAACCTTCTCTTGTTGCAACGGGAGCAACGATTGCGCTGTCAAATGCTGTGGGAACAACCTTTGTTGCTGCGCCTTCGATAAGACCGTTGTTAGCATCGAATGTTACGTCGATAACCTTTGCTTCCCACTGTGCTGCGTAAGCAACTGTTGCGTTGTTTGCGCCAAGGTCAGCGATTGTTGCGTCAAGAGCGGGATTCCAACCGATGAAGTTGTAGCCTGTTCTTGTGAGACCTGCGGGAACGGTGATTGTGTCGCCGTAAGTTACAGGCATATCAGCAACTGTGTTACCGAAGAGATTTGTGAATGTAAGTGTATAAGTTTCCTTAGTCCACTGTGCTGTGTAAGTTACTGTTGCGCCGTTTGCACCGAAATCGCCTGCTGTTGCAGGAACTTCGGGTGACCAACCTGCGAATACATGACCTGTCTTAACAAGACCTGTGGGAGCTGTGATAGCGCCGCCGAATGTTACTGTTGCTTCAACTGATTCGCCTGCATCGTTTGTATCTGCGAAGATGACAGTGTAGGTTTCAGCTGTCCAGTTAGCAGCAACTTCAAATCTTGTTGCAGGCATTGTTGCAGGAAGAGCTGCCCAACCTGTGAAGAAGTAACCTTCCTTGGTGGGTTCTTTTGCTGCTGCGGGCATATCAGCGGCTGCTGTGCCGAAGTATACCTGAACTGCAGCGTTGCCTTCGTAAACAAGGTCAAACTTCTGTCTGTCATAGTAAACAGCAAGAACGAGTTCGCCTTCTGCAGGAACTGTGCCCTTGAGAACTGACTTTTCAGCGTTAACTGCGAAGCCTGTTACTGTTGCGGGAACGTATGTTGCAGTTTCCTTGCCTACTGTGCCGTTGAGTGTTTCGGTCTTATCGAGCTTGGTGTAGCCGTTGCCGTCAACGTTCATTTCATAGAACTCAACTGTGTATGACTTTGCATCTGCTGACCAGATTGCATAGTATGTTGCAGGAGTTTCTGTTGTGAGAGTGCCGAGGTTAGTTACGCCTGTTGTGTCATCCTTATTGGTTGACCAACCAACGAATGTGTAACCTTCTCTGTGTGCTGCGGGAGCAACGATTGCGCTGTCAAATGTTGTGGGAACAACCTTTGTTGCTGCGCCGTCGATTGTGCCGAGGTTGCCGTCGAATGTTACGTCAATAACCTTTGCAGTCCAAACAGCTGCATAAGCAACTGTGTCGCCGTTGTTGCCGAGGTCAGCAATTGTTGCTGCAAGAGCAGGATTCCAACCATCGAAGGTGTAGCCTGTTCTTGTGAGACCTGCGGGAACGGTGATTGTTTCGCCGTAAGTTACGGTCATATCAGCAACTGTGTTGCCGAAGAGATTTGTGAATGTGAGAGTATAAGTTTCCTTATCCCACTGTGCTGCGAAGGAAACGTTTGCGCCGTTTGCGCCGAGGTCAGCGATTGTTGCGCTGAGAACGTCGCCGTCAGCATTCTTGAATTCGCCTGTGAAGTAGAGACCCTGACCGTCCTTTGTGAGACCTGCGGGAAGAGTGACTGTCTGGCCGTATGTTACGGTCATATTTTCAACTGCATTGTCGCCTGCGTCTGTGAAGGTGATTGTGTAGGATTCTGCTGTCCACTGTGCGGTGTAGGTAAATACTGTACCTGTTGTGCCCATATCACCGATTGTTTCGGGAATGGTGTTATCCCAACCTGTGAAGTAATAACCTGAGCCGTTCTTTGTGAGACCTGTGGGAGCTGTAACTGTGTCGCCGAACTTAACGTTCATATCAGCGATTGTTACGTCACCTGTGTCTGCAAATCTGAGAACGTATGTCTTTTCTGTGTAAACAGCCTTGATTGATACGTCTGTATCAGGCATGCTGAAGGGGAATGTTACTGTTGAACTGTCAGCAGTATTTACCCAATGTGAGAAATCGTAACCTGTCTTTGAAGGAGCAGCGGGTTCGCTGATCTGTGCTTCGAAGGGTCTTGTGAGTGTCTCAAGCTCTGAACCGTTATCCTTATCGATTGTGAGAGTGTGAGAGTTACGTGACCACTTTGCAGCAAATTCGAATACGTCACCGTCTTCGCCGAGGTCTTCAGTGATTTCTGTGGGAACTTCGGGATCCCAGCCTGTGTGTGTGAAGCCTTCTCTTACAAGACCTGTGGGTGCTGTGTAAGTGCCGCCGTATGTTACGGTTGCATCGGCAACAACATTACCGAAGAGGTTTGTGAAGCGGAATACATAAGTTTCTGCAGTCCACTGTGCTGTGTATGTGAAGATATCGCCGTCATTACCCATATCAGCGATTGATGCGGGAACTGCGGGTGACCAACCTGCAAATACATAACCTGTCTTTGTGAGGTCTGTGGGAGCTGCGAATGTGCCGCCGTATGTTACTGTTGCATCTTCAACGGGCATATCGCCTGTGTCGGCAAACTTGAATACGTATGTTTCAACTGACCAGTTAGCAGCGATTGCTACGTCGTCAGCAGGCATTGTTGCGGGAAGAGCTGCCCAAGATGTGAAGTAGTGACCTTCCTTAGTGGGCTCTGTTACTGCTGCGGGCATATCAGCGGCTGCTGTGCCGAAGTATACTTCAACAGCTTCGTTGCCTTCGTAAGTGAGGTTGAACTTCTGTCTGTCATAGTAAACCTTAAGAACAAGTTCGCCTTCTGCAGGAACTGTACCGTCAACTTTGGAAGCTGCTGCATTGAATGTGAAACCTATTACTGTGCCGGGAACGTATGTTGCTACGGGAGCATCAACAACGCCTGCAAGAGTGAGGGTTTCGTCATCAGCCTTAACGTAATCTGTGCCGTCAACGTTCATATACCAGAACTCAACTGTGTAGTTCTTTGAATCTGCTGACCAGATTGCGTAGTATGTTGCAGGAGTTTCTGTTGTGAGGTTGCCGAGCTCTGTTGTGCCTACTGTTGCGTCTGCATCAGTTGACCAACCAACAAATGCGTAGCCTCCCTTTGAAACTGAGGGAGCAACGATTGCGCCGTCAAATTCTGTGGGAACAACTGCTGTTGCTGCACCGTCAGCGAAAGCACCTGTGTTAGCGTCGAATGTTACGTTGATAACCTTTGCTTCCCACTGTGCTGCGTATGTGAACTCAGCACCGTTTTCGCCCATATCAGTGATTGAAGCGGGAACTGCGGGATCCCAACCAACGTGGTTGTAACCTGTCTTTGTGAGACCTGTGGGAGCTGCGAATGTGTCACCGAATGTTACGGTGATGGGAGCAATTGCTGTGTCACCAGTGTTGGTGAAGTTGAAGATGTAGGTTTCTTTTGTCCACTGAGCTGTGTAAACGATTTCTGCACCGTTAGCGCCCATATCGCCGATCTTTGCGGGAGGAGTTACGTCCCAACCTGCGAATACGTAGCCTGTCTTAACAAGACCTGCGGGAGCTGCGAAATCATCACCGTAAGTTACAACTTCTGTGATAACGTCGCCTGCATCGTTTGTATCAGCAAACTTAAGTGTGTAGGATTCATTTGCCCACTGTGCTGTGTAGGTAAATACGTCACCGTCGTTACCCATATCAGCGATAGCTGCGGGAGGAGTGATATCCCAACCTGTGAAGTAGAGACCCTGACCGTCCTTTTTGAGGTCAGCAGGAACTTCGATGGTGTCGCCCATCTTAACAACCATATCAGCGATTGTTACGTCGCCTGTGTCAGCAAACTTGAGTGTGTACTCTTCCTGCTTCCACTGAGCTGTGTAAGTGATTGTGTCACCGTCATTGCCGAGGTCGCCGATTGAAGTGGGAACTTCGGGTGACCAAGCAAGGAACTTATAGCCTGCCTTAACGGGGTCTGCAACTGCATCAATTGTGTCACCGTAGTTTACGATGATGTCAGCGATTGTTGTGTCGCCTGTTTCAGCAAATGTGAGTGTGTAAGTTTCGAGCTTCCATTCTGCCTTGAGAGCTACGTTTTTAGCGGGCATCTCGAAGGGGAATGTAACTGCGTTATCGTCAGCATCTTTCCATGCTACGAACTTATAACCTTCTCTTGTGGGTTCTGCGGGAGCTTCAACTGTTGACTTGTAAACCTGAGTCTTATCATCAACGTTTGAACCGCCGTTTGAATCGAAGGAAACTGTGTATTCATTGATTTCCCAGATTGCATAGTAATCAACGTTGCCGTTGGGCATTTTTGCACCAGCAAGATCAAGAGCTGTTGTTGCACTTGCATCTGTGTTCCAGCCGATGAAGGTGTAGCCTTCTCTTACGGGAGCTGCGGGAATTTCAATGTCGAAGGTGAAGGGAACGTCGTATGTCTCGTAAACAGCATCTGTGCCGTCATTGAGATAATAAGCTACGTTATAAATCTCTTCTACCCATGTTGCATGGAATACAACGTCTTCTTCCTTATCAAGGATACCAACATAGGGTGCCCAACCTGCGAAGATGTAGCCATCCTTTGTGGGAGGTGCAGGAGTCTCGATGGGTTCAAGATACTCAGCGTCAACTACTGCGTATGCATCTGCAAGATCGTCGCCTTCGTCAAGAAGGAAGTATGCCTTATAAGGAACGATATCGATTGTTGTGTAGAGAGTTATGGGTGATGTGCCCATTGTTGTGCCTGCAACGAAAGGAACTGTGCAGTCAGGGTCTGTATACCACTGGCTGTCCATTGCATAACCTTCGGGAACCTGAACTTTGGGGAAGCCGATTTCAGCGCCGTATTCAGCCTGAAGGAAGTAAGGTGTTGTTACACCGGTCTTTTCGTTCTTTACATAGTAAGTTACATAATATGTATATGTATCAAAGATAGCTTCATATGTAACGTCTGTTGCAGGGAAAACTTCGGGAAGTTCAACAAGGCTGCCGTTAAGGAGCCAACCAACAAAGTAGTAGCCTTCCTTCTGGGGGTCAGCGATTGTTGCTTCGAAGGGAGCACCTTCAAAACCTTCTACTGAAGGAATTTCATCAGCGCCGTTTGTTTCGAATGAAACTGAAACGTTTGTTGCCCAAACAGCTGTGTAGGTTGTATCAACTGAGGGATAAACTTCGGGAAGTTCGCCGCCTCTGACGTCCCAACCAACGAAGGTGTAACCTTCTTTAGTGGGGTTAACGATATCCTTGAACTCTGTGTTGGGAGTTACGTTTGTGATGGGATCGATTGTTGTGTCACCTGTGTTTGCGAAGGTGATGTTAACGTTCTTAACCCAGTATGCATTGAGAACGAGGTCGTTCTCGGGGAATGCTGTGGGAGCTGCAACGATGTCGCTCTCTGTGGGGTTTGCAATTGCTGCGTCAACCCAACCAAGGAAGGTGTAGCCTTCGTATGAGGGAGCTGCAGGAAGTGCAGCTGCTGCGATTGCATCGTCGATTGTGCCTTCGATGGGACCGAAGGTATCATTGCCGTCAGCGAATGTACCGCCGTTAGCGTTGAATGTTACTGTGCTGAGAGTTGAAACGGGATTGCTGTCGAATGTGAAATCAGCATCCCAAGTCCACATTGACCATGCATCTGCTATATTACCGCCTTCGATACCCTTGGGTACGTCACCGTAAGCTTCTGTTCTGGTTGTGGTCTGGTAAAGTTCTTCAACTGTGAAAAGATCTCCTTCACCGCTTGCATCAGCAGCAACTGTGAGTGTGAACTCGAAAAGCCAGTCGTTGTCATCAAACTTCACGGTGTTGCCGTTTTCGATTGCGATGTTAGCAGCGAAAACGCCATTGTCATTAAGCTGTGCATCGGTGATATAACCTTCAGCAACCTGACTCTGGAGGTTGGGGTTGGTTACAAAGTAACCTGAAACACCGGTTGCTGCATCATTCACTTCAAGTTCGATCTGACCTGATGCTGCATAGCTATGAGTGAAGAAATCCTTATCATAGAAGAAAAGCAATGTACTATCGCCTGAGTAATAATCTGTTCCCAGATATACTCGTGCTTTAACGGTATCATTGGGTCTGACTTTGGTTGTTTCAGTCCAGGTACCGTCAACTTTTTTGAAGAATTTCGTTGTGATGTTCAGAGCAGTGCCGGCATCAACGGTGTCGTTCATTGCCATTGCGAGCACTGAAGCTGAGCTGAAAATCATCAAAAAAGCAAGCATAAGCGCAACGAGTTTTCTAGCTTTTGTCATATGCTTCTATTTCCTCCTTGAAAACTTATCTCTTTCGCCTTTGGTTTTAGCCTTGGGCTGTCTGCAGGCAGGCAAGCCGCCTGCAGACATTCATTTTTTAAAATTAATAGTAGATAACTGAGCCGGTAGCCTGGTCGATATAAGCAACTGCAAGAGTTACCTCACGAAGACCTGATGCATCAAGACCGGAGATAAATGCGTCATCCTTGAGGTTTGCTGCAAGGAAGACAGCCTTGTTGTTATCTTCGTCTATATCACCGGTAAGGCCGTTAACCTGATAAAGGATAGCTGAAACGTCTGCTGCGCTGATAGCGGAGTCGCCGTTTACATCACCGTAGATAACAGTGTAGTATCTTTCAACTACCTTCTGCTCAACGTTATCATAAACTTCAATTACTGTGCCTGTACCGCAGATGTTCTTCTGTGACCAGCTGGGAGTAATTCTGAGTGAGCCGTCACCTGTTACGCCAAGGTACTGAGCTTCAAGAGCATCCTTTGTGAGCTTTGTCTTGAGGCCGCGGATATAACCAACCTTAACTTCGGGATCGGTTTCGTCAACTTCGAATACTTCTGCTGTTGTGCCTTCTGTAAGCTTAAGAGTAACTGCTACTCTTTCGTATACAGGATAATAAGCAACTGCTTGTGCGGGCATTGTGCCAAAGTCTGTGATTGCAACTGTGTCATTCTCTGTGAGTGACCAGCCGAGTGCGATGAAGTGAGTCTTTTCAGGAAGACCTGCGGGAACAACATCTGCAATGTTTGCACCGTAGTTAACTTCTTCTGAATAGAATACTGTGTAACCGTCAGCAGCGTAGAAGGTTACTGTGTAAGCTACTACATTCCACTGAGCTGTGAGAGTGATTGTTGCGTTGTTTTCGCCGAGGTCGGGCATGAGGGCCTGAATTGTGTAAGCGTTGCCTTCAGCATCGTTCCACTGAACGAAGGAGTGACCTTCCTTAGTGGGGTTAGCGGGCTTGATAACTGCATCGCCGTACTGAGCTGTGATAGCTGCTACGTCTGAACCGCCATTTGAGTTGAACTCGATGGTGTAGGTTTCTTTTGCCCACTGAGCAACGTAGATGAATTCTGCGCCGTCAGCGCCCATGTCATTGATTGTTGTGGGAGGAGTTACAGGGTTGCCGTTTGCATCCTTCCAGCTGTCTGCGAAGTAGTAACCCTGACCGTCCTTGGTAAGACCTGTGGGAACTTCGATTGTGTCACCGAACTTAACAACCTTATCAGCGATTGCTGTGTCGCCGGTGTCTGTGAACTTAAGGGTGTAGGTCTTTTCTGTCCACTGTGCGGTGTAGGTAACGGTTGTGCCGTTTTCACCAAGGTCACCGATTGTGGTTGAAGGTGTAACATCCCAACCTGTGAAGATGTAACCTGTCTTTGTAAGACCTGCGGGAATTTCGATTGTATCACCGTAAGTTACGCTCATAGTGATAACTGCGCCTGCATCGTTTGTGTCAGCAAACTCAAGTGTATAAGTTTCCTTTGTCCAAACTGCCTTGAGTGCAAGGTTTGCAGCGGGCATATTGAAGGGGAAGGTTACTGTTGAGTTATCAGCAGTGTTGATCCAGTGTGAGAATACGTGGCCTTCCTTCTCGGGAGCTGCAGGAGCGTTAACTTCAGCTTCAAATTCGTAATTGAATGTTTCAGCTGCTGTGCCGTTATCTGCATCATATGTTACTGAGAAGGTATCCTTTGTCCACTGTGCGGTGTAGGTGATTTCTGCACCGTTTTCGCCAAGGTCACCGATTGCGGTGGGAGGTGTTACGTCCCAACCTGCGAATACATAACCTGTCTTTGTGAGGTTAGCAGGAACTGTGATTGTGTCACCGAATGTTACGTTCTTTGTGATTGAATCGCCTGCATCGTTTGTGTCAGCAAAGATGAGGGTGTATGTTTCCTTGATCCACTGTGCTGTGTAAGTAACAACTGCGCCGTCATCGCCAAGGTCACCGATTGATGTGGGAGGAGTTACATCCCAACCGTCGAATACGTGACCTGCCCAAACGGGATTTGCAACTGCTTCGATTGTATCGCCGAAGCTTACAACCTTATCAGCGATTGTTGTGTCGCCTGTGTTTGCAAACTTAAGAGTATACTTTTCGTTTCTCCAAGTTGCTGTGTAAGTTACGATTGCACCGTCATCGCCGAGATCGCCGATTTCAGCGGGGATTTCGTTATCCCAACCTTCGAATACGTAGCCTGCCCATTCGGGATTATCAACGCCGTCGAATGTTGAACCGTAAGTTACTTCGATGATGTTATTTTCGCCGTAGGTGGTGTCACCTGTGTTAGCGAAGTTAAGTTTGTAAGTTTCAGTTACAAAGATGGGAGAGATTGTTACAACAGAAGCGGGCATTGTGTCGTAACCTGCATCTGACCAGCCGTTGAAGTAAGAACCTTCCTTAACGGGGTTGGTTGCGGGAACGGGCCATTCTGCAACGGGTGTGCCGTATTCAACCATAAAGTATTCGTGGATACCTGTTGCGCCTCTGTAGTTAAGTCTGTATGAATCTCTTTCCCAGATACCGACGAATGTTACGTCGCTTGCGGGAACATACTGCTTGTTGTTTGTGAGGTCGATAACCTCTGTTGTGCCGTCATAAGCCCAACCCTTGAATACGTAACCTGTTCTGAACTGATCACCAACAACGGGGATTTCGCTGTTGTAATCGTGCTTCTGGTTATAAACAAGTTCGCTGTCAAGCTTGTTCTGGTCAGCGTAGAACTTAACGCTGTACTGATTGATTGTGTAAACAGCTGTTACAGTTGTGTGTTCTGCAGGCATTGTTGCGGGTACTGCGGGTTCCCAATTCTGGAATGTGTAACCAACCTTATCTGTGTTGGGTGCATTTGCAGCATCGGGAGTTGCGCCGTAGAAATATTCAACTTTTGTTTCAACGCCGTCAACAACGTAAACAAGGTTATACTTGTTACGAGCGTACTGAACGGTGAATCTGAGCTCGCCTGTTGCAGGAACTGTGCCTGACTGTGATGCAGCACTTGCAAGAGTGAAGCCTGTAAGGTCGTCAGCACTTGTGATTGTTACTGTATCGTCAACGTAAGCGGTAGCTTCTGTTGTTCTTGTGGGAGCTGCAGGATACTGACCGTCAAGACCCATTTCGTATACATCTATATAATATGTATGGATTTCGGGTGTGTAAACTGCGTAGAAGGAAGCTTCTTCTTCTGTGAGGATGCCGAGATCTGTTGAGCCTGCAGCGGCAACGGGTGTTGCTGCCCAGCCCTTGAACTCGTAACCTGCCTTGGCAGGAACTTCAGCGGGAAGATTGATTGCTTCGTTGAATGTTGTTGCAACTTCAACATAAGCTTCGCCGCTTGCGAATGCGCCTTCGTCTGCATAGAACTTAACGTTGATATTCTTTGCAGTGTAGGAACCTGTGATTGTTACGTTTGCAGTTTCCATTGTGAAGGTTGCGCCTAATGCTTCACCGTCATGCATCCAGCCGTCGAATGTGTAGCCCTTCTTAACGAGGTCTGCAGCATCTGTAGGCTTAACTGTTACAACGTCATCCATGAAGTAGGATTCTGTTGAGCCATACTGCTCGATAGCACCTGTTTCGGGGTTAACGAGTGTGTATGTTACTGTGTAAGCAGTCTTTGTGAAGATTGCGTAGTATGTGATTGCGTAGCCTTCTGCACCGTCAACTGTTGTAACTGCAGGAAGAGTTGTTACGCCTGTTGTTGCAGCGGGATCTGTGTTCCAACCGAGGAAGGTGTAGCCTGCCTTTGAAGGAGCAGTGGGAGCTGTGGGAGCCTTGCCAACTTCAACTTCTACAAGGTCGCCGTACTGTGTACCGTCAAGCATGAAGCGAACGTGTGCCTTCTTGGCTGACCAGGTAGCAGTGAAAGTTGCATCGGCTGTGAATACTGCGTTGGGATTTCTGTTCCAACCTGCAAAATCATAACCTTCTCTTGTGGGAAGCTCGCTGTCTGCAAGACCTGCGAATGAGCTCTGGAACTTACCTTGCTTGATAAGAGTATCAGTGCCGTCAGCAAATGTACCGCCGTTTGCCTTGAAGGTGTAAGTGATTGTCTTACCGATGTAGTAAGCTTCAAGGATTGCAGAACCGTCAGCAGCAATTACTGTTGAGTCGATGATAACCTTATCGGGATCATCTGCATAGTTGCCTGCGTTATCGGGGTCAAATACGATGTTACCACCAACAACAGGTCTTACGTCTGAAAGCAGTATATATAATGTATTAGGATCTGCATTTGCGGGAACAGCTTCAACAAGAGCTACAGTCTGGCCTGTTGTGCCCTGGAAGGGAACGTTGCTCTTATTGGTTGTCTGAGTAACAACTGTGTACTCACTGCTGTTAGGATCTGCGGGATCATATGCATTGTTGGGATAATAAATCTTGAGTGAGAACTTGGTATCCGTTGCGGGTGCCCAAGTTGCATAGAGGTGATAGCCTGCATCATCAGCAACAGTCATTGTGGTCGGAAGTGTGACCAGGTTTCCGTCCTTATCAACCCAATTATCGAATGTGTAGCCCTGTCTTGTGGGAGCAGTTACGATATCGGCTGCGATATCCTGCATATACTGAGCTGTTTTTTCAGCGTAAACTTCATCGCTGCCAACATCCCAGTGGAAGATAACGGGATAATCGTTGGGAGCCCAGTTTGCATAGTATGTTGCTGAGAGAGTATCTTCGGGAGGATAATAACCTTCGATCCACTGTGCGGATGCTGTGTCGCCTGATGTTGCATACCAGCCGTCAAGTGTGAAACCTGTCTTTGTGGGAGCAACGTAATCAATGATTTCTGCACCTGCGGAACCGCTGTAGGTCTTATTAGTTGTTGAACCGTCTGCCCAGATACCGTCTTCGGCATCAAGAGTTACCTCAGTGATAACAGCTTCCTTAGTGTCAAGTCTGAGAGTTCTTGAAGCATCGAGAAGGTCGGGAGTTACACGGTTGTTTTCTGTTTCGATAACAGATGTGGTATTGTTTGCGGCCCAACCGTAGAACATAGTACCCATGATGTTATCGGGAGTTCTGGTCCAAGCGTTATCCATATAGATTGTACCTGAACCTTCAGCTGTATCCTTAACCTTGAGCTTGAATTCAACCATCCAGGTCTTGCCGTCCATGGGTTCGCAGTTATAGTTATCTGCTGCAACCGTGGGGTCAATAGCGATCTGGATTGCGTTATATTCGTTGCTGTCAACACCTGCAGGCCAGGGAAGGCTTGCACTGTTTGTTACAGCTGTGTATTTAGCGTCGATACCGCCGATATAAGAATCTTCTGAATTGAGAGTGAAAGCGTCCTTGCCTTCGCCAACAAGTTCATAGAAATCCTTATCATACATGAAGATGAAGAGTGATGAACCAACGTAGAAGTTTGTGAGAGAAGTCATTCTGACGGTGATGATGTCACCCTTCTGAACGATTTCGTCATCTTCCTGAACCTGGTTGTTTGCGTCACGGTGAATTTCCTGACCGAGAACCTTTTCAATTGCGTTGAGTTCAATGATAGCGGCTTCAGTTGTTCTTCTCCATGTTGCAAGAAGTGTGATTTCTTCATCTGCAACGGGGCACTTGTCATCAAAGTCAAATGCCATGCCGTTATATGTCCAGCCCGCAAATTCATAACCGAATCTTCTGGGGTTAGCAGGAACCATATCCTGAGGAATGGTATCGTTAACTCTTACGGGATAGATGGGAGAGATTGATGTGGTGTCGTATTTTGAGGGATTTGCGCCGACAGCCGTATCAAAATTAATTGTAATATCTTTAGCATCCCATTTAGCGTAAGCGATGAAACCTGTCTGGTCCTCACGGTGAACGGGATAGGTTACGGGCTGAGTGAGATCTTCGTCATAATACCAGCCTGCGAATGAGTAACCAACCTTTGAGGGAACAGGGAACTCTGACTCTGCGATATCAATGGGAGCTGTGAACTCAAGGTCAGCGCAAGCATTACCGCCGTTGGGCTCGAAAACGATCTTGCCGTTAACGTCTGCATAACGGGCATAGATTGTTCTGTCGCTGTCGCCGATAACGAACGTCTGAGGCCATGTAACTTCGCCTGTGAAACCGCTTGACGTGTAGGACTTATAGAAGCCAACGAAGAGGTAACCGGAAAGAGTAGTTTTATCAGCGCCGGGTTTTGCAAACGAAGCAACGGAACCGTCAGCAGCGGGCTTAACGTAACCAAGGTCAACCTTGTTGCCTCCGTTGATGATTGTGCCGTCATCAAGCATGGGAGTTGCATAGATGTGAACGGGAGCCGTATCCCATCTTGCATAGATGGTAACGTTTGTTTTACCCATTACAAATGAATCGGGAACTCTCTGCGCTTCATCCCAAACACCTGATGCGGTGCCGTCCGCATAATACCAGCCAACGAATTCATAGTGGGGCTTGGAGCCAACACCGGGGTTTTCGCCTGAACCGTTTGTTGCGGTTGAGGTGTTGAACGTTGCGCCGTATTTAACGGGGAAGATCTGCATTCTCTTGTTTGTCTCTACGCCGTCAACAACGTATTTTTCAAGAGCTTCGTTGTTTGTCTGAACGTTAACGTTGAAGCTTTCAGCATCATAGTAGAAGGTAATTGTTTCTTCTGCCTTGCTACCTGTTGCAGTTAATTTCTTAACAGTGTCGCCGTTAGGTGAGTAGCCGTCGATATCAGCAGCGTAAGCTGTGATTTCTGTGCCGGCTGCAACTGTGCCTGTCTGGGCAGCTGCTGAATAACCGCTTGTGCTTGCGTTAACGATTTCGGTTGAAGTACCTGTGATGCAGTGCTTAACAGTGTAGTTAACTGTTGAGTTGAAACCGGCGAGGCCGTTATAAGCATCAATCAGGTCTTTAGCAGCCTGGTTGATAGCTGTCTGGTTGGTATCAGGCTTTGAAAGAACTCGGCCTGCATTCTGATAAGCTGTGAGGAAGGTTTCCCAACCGGCTGTATAATAGCTTTCCTGGGGGTGAGCACCCTTTGTGAAGTTGATTGTGAGGGCGGTGTTTGAAACCGCTGATTCACCTGAGTTTGCAACGTAGGTGATGAGGTTAGAGGTTGTGTATGAAGATGCGCCTGTGCTGTAGTTGGCACCCTTCATAATACCGTAGAAAATCTCGAAAAGGTCCTGAGTGTTGTAAACAACAAACGTAAGACCGAGAGCACCGATTTCCTGGTTCCATGTTTCACCATTGCTGTTTGATGCCATTTCGTTAGCATAAATAAGCGCGGTGTTCTGATATTTTGTTTGACCGTTCTGGAGTGAGGGACCCCTACCGCCGAACCAAACGTATCTGTGGCTCTGGCCGGGCTCGATGCTGGTGATTCTGGTGGTATCAACGCTCTTTGTGATTTCGCCGATACGGATAAGAGACGTTGATTTGTTGTTAACGTAGGATGTGTCTGTGCCTGCGCTCATATCCCACTGATCGCCTGAACCGAATTCAACGGGACCTGAAAGGATTTCAGCGTCCTTGAGATCTGTGTAAGGCCAGGGACCGTCATCATTACCGGAGTCACAAGCCTGAAGAGAAATACGAAGCTTGAGGCTGTCAAGTGTATCGGTTCTCTGGTCAACGTAAAGCCATGATTCGGTTCTGTTACCGTTAAGGCCGTAAGCAATGTTTACCCAGTCGTTCTTTGTCTGGTTATCGATTGTCTTGATCATTGAGCCGTAGGGAGTACCGGTTGTTGAAACACCGTCATCAACCGCGAAACCGCTCATGTCGCTTGCGAAGCCTTCGGGTGAAGTACCTGTACCGAGAAGCGATCCGCCTTCCATAGCAGAACCTGCAGCGTAGTTGATGAAACCTCTGCCGATGTTCTCTGCCATGTCGTTATACCAGCCGGCATACATATTGTTAGCACCGATCTGAACTGAATAAGCGTGACGGGTATCGGGTGTGTGGTCGCCACCGTTCTGATACTTATGCGAAACGTAACCGTTCATGATGAGGATGTGCTCAACGTAAGCGTAAGCATAAGCGTAATGGTCAACACCGCCGATTACGTAGGTAATCGTGAACGTAACTACTTCGCCCTGGGTTGCGCTACCGCCTGTAATACGCCATGTGTAAACGTATTCATCGGCTGAAGCACCTGTAACACCCGACTTTTCAACAACGAGAGTCAGGTTTGAACCGAGGTTTGAAACGATTGTCGGCTGCTTATCAGGTCTGACGCCCTTGATTTTGAAGCTGACCTGAGGAAACGCGGGAGTTTCACCGGCGTAAGCAACGCTGATGAACTGACCGGAGTCAGCCTTGGGGATACCTGAAGGAGTTGCAGCAACGACTGTGGTACCGCGAGTGAACATACCTTCACCGCCGGCAACACGAATTACTTCTGACGTTTCGCTGGTGTCAGTTGTGAACGTAACAATGCTCTTGTCCGGAGCTTTGAATGTTGCAGTTTCGTTTGCGGGGGCAGCCATTGCAACAACCGAAGCAGGAACAACTGACAGAACCATCAAAACAGCGAGAAGCATGCTGATGATTTTCTTTGCTTTGCTCAAAAATAATCCCTCCAAATTAAAAATTTTGAACATGAAATAGGTGGTCACTATTACACATTGTCATTATATCACTGCCCGTCAACCCTGTCAATAAAATCACTTAAACTCTTATATATAATAATTAATAAAATTTGAAGCGAAATTTCTATCACCTGTAACGGTTGCACAATATTTCATTCACACTTTTGGTGATTATGCCCATTTACAGGAATTAAAAATATTGTAAAGCACAAAAACTTTACAAATTTTGTTCATAATCAGTTCATATTTCAGCCCTGTATTTTGCGTATTCTTATGCGTTATTTACCTTGTTTTTGTGCAGTTTTTTTGCATTGTTTTCGAATGAATTTTGCACTTTTTTATGGTTGATTTTGATGGTTTTCAGCCCTGTTTTAACATCGTTTTTCTTTGATTTTCCCCTTATTTTCGGCCCCTTTTTCGCACCTTTTTTGCCTCTCTGCGGTTGGTTTTATTGCTGCTTTTTCTTCTGTCGCTTCCCCTTTTTTCAACACTGTCCGATGGCTTTTAAAGCCATTTTATTTGCTTATTTCGCAATATTTTGTGCCGTTTTTTTCGGTTTTTTTCAGTTTTTTCGGCGCAAGTTTCATCAGATTTCCACCGTTTAAAAACAAAAAATCGGCACTTTAAGGAAGATTTTTAAGCATTTTTTAGGCTGAAACAACCCCCAATCTGCTGCTTTTTTAACGAAAAAATAGAAGATTTTTCAGCATTTTCAAGCAGTTTTGAGCATATTTTTAAACGATTTTCGGTATTATAAATGCTCATTCAGCTTAAAATTCCAACAGCGAATTCCCCTCCCCTCCACGCCCAGATTTACTAACAGAATGCACTGTGATTCCGCAGTAAATCTGCTCAGATGACAACGCAAAAACGCCCTCTGAAACCGCTTCTGAACGGTTTTGGAGAGCGTCATATTTTTTTCTTTAACATCGCTTAAAATGCGTTATTTCGGGCTCTTAAAGGCTGAAATCAATGCACGTTTCGAGCAGGGCAACCTTGATGGAATTTTGATTAAATTACAACATAAAAACAGCTTTTTATCGAATTTTCTCAGTTTCGCACCATAAAAGTTATATTGTTTTGAACAGTTGCGGTTCTTTTTGCACGGTTTTGGGCTCTCTGAGCCTTTTAAATGCCTTTTCAGCTTATCATTAATATGCAACACTAAAAAAGGAAAAGGCCGCAGGAGCAAGCCCCTGCGGCCGAAATAGTTATTTGGTTAAACCGTCACGGTTTCAGTTAATGATTATTCAGTAACGTTAACTGTGAAGCTCTTCTCAAGTGCTGACCATGATGAACCACGGCACTGTGCATACCAAACCTGACCGTCGCTGATTGTGCCGAATCTGTAGGTAATTGTCCATGTGATGGTACCTGCAGCTGCATCTTCAACGATTGCAACGTTGTTGGATGTCTTGAGATATGTTACGGTCTTACCTTCGTTGTTAAGACGTACTCTTGATACATCGTTGGTTGTAACAACAGTGATTGTTGATTCTTCGCCAACTACTGCTGTAGCGGGACCTGCAACTGAAATAACTGTGTTAGTAACCTGTGCATCGGGAGCAGCTGTTGTTGCAAATCTTGTAACCTTAACGTCAACAGCCTTGTCTGTTTCTGTCCAGGATGAAAGAGCGGTTCTGTAAAGTACAGCCCAATGCTGATCCTGGGAATCAGCTGTACCTGCATATGTGAAGGTAATTGTGATTGCCCATGATGCCTTGCTTTCAGCAGCAAGAGTTGAATCATCATAGCTTACTGCGGATGAAGTGGGAGCATAGGAAACTGTTGTGTAGGAACCGTCAACCTTCTGCATCTTGAGCTGAAGTCTTGTTACGGAAGCATCTGTAATAACTGTGATAACGCCCTGGCTACCGCGCTTGATTGATGCAACGGAAGCTTCTGCACTGTAAACCATTGTAGCAGCAACGGGAGCTTCGTCATAAGCCATTTCATAGTCATAAGCAAATGCGAGTGATTCCCAAGATGATGCTGAATAGTCAACCTTTGCACGAACCTTGTAAGCATCTTCAGTAAGAACTGTGCAGATAGTCCAGATTTCGTATGCAACGTCTGCGCCTGTAGCTTCTGCGCCGTCAGCGTTGTAACCAACAACGGATACAAGGCCTGCAACGCTGTTGTCGCCTGCAACCTTAGTATCGTTTCTGTCGAATGTCCAGGTTACGTTTGTAGCGTCAGCATAAGCGATCTGAATCTTAACGGGGCTGCCCATTACCTTGATTGCGTACTGAGCAAGCTGGGGACCGTAAACGTCAGCTGTGAGTCTTTCTACGGACTGAACGCGGCAGAAGTTAAGGTCCTGAGTCCACTGTGCAACGAATGTCATGCCTTCAGCTGTCATGTCGCCAACTTCGGGTGACCAGCCAGCGAAGATATAGCCTTCTCTTGTGGGATCAGCGGGAGCTTCAATAGCTGTGCCGAAGATGATTCTTTCAACTGTGATTGTGCCTTCGCCGTTTGCAAATACACCGCCGTCAGCATCAAAGATAGCGTCATAGACATTTGCTCTGAAGTATGCATTGTATGTTGCGCCGCCAACTACCATTGCGGGAAGGTTGTTAGCACCAATTACCTCGCCGTCGCTGGCTTCCCAACCAACGAATGTGTGACCGAGCTTAGTGGGTGTAGGACCAACGGGCATTTCGCCGAAGTTAGTCATAACTACTGTTTCAACGCCGTCAACTACGAATGTAGCGGGATACTGGTTAACCTTCCATGTAGCGGTGATGGTCATATCCTTAGCAGGCATTGTTTCGGGAATTGCAATATCCCAACCTGTGAAGGTGTAACCTGTCTTAACGGGATCAGCAACGTCAGCGATTGCTGTTGCATAATCCTGAGTGATTGCTTCATAAGCAACGTCACCGGTGTTAACGAATGTGATTGTGTACTGGTTGATTGTCCAGTTAGCGTTGATAGTTACGTTTTCAGCAGGAATTGTTTCGGGAATTGTTGCATCCCAACCTGCGAATGTGTAACCTGTCTTTGTGGGATCAGCGGGAGCTACAACTGCTGTGCCGTAGTCTGCTGTGATTGCTGCGATAAGAGTACCGCCGTTTGTGTTGAATGTAATTGTGAACTGCTGGATCTGGAATCTTGCAGTAAGAGTTACATCACGAGCGGGCATCTTAGCGGGAACTGTGCCGTCCCAACCGATGAACTTGTAGCCTTCCTTAACAGGATCAACAGGAGCTACAACAGCTTCATCATAGTAATATGTTTCTGTTGTTGTTGTGCCGTCGATGATTGTTGTGAAGTCATACTGATCACGGATGTAGTAAACAGTAAGAACGGATGAACCGTCTGCTGCTGCTGTGCCTTCAAGAACTGAAGCAGGATCAATTGTGAAGCCTGTCTTTGCTGCGGGAGCGTAGCTGATGTCAGCGTCTGCATCTGCTGCAAATGTGAGAACTTCGGGATCGCCGTAGTTGCCTTCTGTATCCATTGTGTAGATTTCAACAGTGTAGCCAACTGCGCCTGCTGTGTAAACAGCTGTGTATGTTGCACCGTCAACGCCCATGGGAGCGAGAGCGGGTGTCCAGCCTGCGAATGCATAACCGGTCTTATCGGGAGCCTTGGGAGCAACGGGAACTTCGCCATAGTTTGTAGCAACTGTTGCGATGAGTTCGCCTTCTGCATAGAAGAGAGCATCGTACTGGTTAACTGTGAAGCTACCTGATACAGTGATATCTTCTGCGGGCATTGTCATGCCTGTGAGGTCTGTATCCCAACCTGAGAATGTGTAACCTTCCTTAACTTCGTCAGCTCTCATAACGATTGCTTCGCCGAAATCATAGGAATCAGTGTAAAGAACCTTGCCGTCAACAACCCAAACAACGTCGTATGAAACGATGCCGAATGAAGCTGTGAATGCAACGTCACCTGTTACTGTGTAGGGAAGAGTAACCTTTTCGCCGTTAACGAGCCAGCCCTTGAATTCGAAGCCTTCCTTGGTAACTACGGGAGCGTCATCTTCTGTGATTTCGTCACCATAGTATGCAACCCAATCAGCGCCGTCAATAGCTGTGCCGTCTTCATTGAAGAATGCTACTGTGTATTCGATGGGAGTTGTGATTGCAACGTAATCAACGCCGCCAACTACCATTGTTGTTACAGTGTCGTCATCCCAGATGTCGAAGAGCTGACCGGGGATGTCGTCTTCTGTAGGATCAGCGGGGAAGGGAATCTCTGCGCCGAATTCAACAAGTTCTTCATGATAAATGATTGTCTTTTCAGCATCAAGATACCATCTTGCCCAGTAGCTGTTGATTGTGAGAGAAGCGTCAAGAGTGATGTTCTGAGCAGGCATTGTTGCGGGAACATCCCAACCTGAGAAGCTGTAGCCCTCGGGGATTTCGTATGCGGGAGCTGTTACAGCTGCGCCGTATGCGAATGAAAGTGTTTCGTATTCTTCACCGTTGATTGTGAAGGTTACTGTGTAGTTAGCAATACCTGTTGTTGCGTAAACGTCAACGTTGTTTGCAGGCATTGTTGCGGGAACCTGATCGCCCCAACCGCTGAAGGTTACGCCTTCTGCGGGCTTGTAATCATAAGGAGTAACTGCTGCGCCGAAGTCGTAATTCTCTGAGAATACCTTTGCGCCGTCTACATAATAAGTGATTGTGTAGGTGTTAACCTTATAGATAGCAACGTATGTGATACCGTTGAGAGGCATCTTTGCAGGGAAGTTAACCTTAGCAGTTGTGCCCTGCTTTGCCCAGTACTGGAATGTGTAACCTTCCATTGTGGGAGCTTCGGGAGCAGCAATGCTTGACTGGTATGTGCCCTGAACTGTTGTATGAACTTCTGTGCCGTTCATGAATACTGCATCGTAAACGATAGCTTCGAATGATGCATAGTAAACCTGATTTTCCTTAGCAGGAACTGTATCAGGCATGGGATTGCCGTCAGCATCTACCCAACCGGCAAAATTGTAACCTGTCTTTGTGGGAGCATCGGGAGTAACGATAGCTGAACCGCAAAGCTGGTTGTCACCCTTGAGCCATTCATCGCCGTTGTAGAACTCGATGTAGTAGCTCTTAGCTGTCCATGTTGCATAAACAACAAGTGCTTCTGTGCCGAGTGTCTGCGGGAATGTTACAGGTGCGCCGGAAGCGTCAACCCAACCTGTGAAGTTGAAGCCTTCCTTGCTCATAGCGGGAACCATAGCTGTTGTGATAACGTCACCGTAAACACCGGGAACTTCTGCAACAACATCGTCGCCGTCCATGAATGTAACGCCTGAAGCAACTGCTGTCCACTGAGCAACAACTGTTACGTTGTTAGCGGGCATTGTTGTGGGAAGTGCGGGTGACCAACCTGCGAATGTGTAACCATTCTTGGTGGGATCTGCGGGAGCAACAACTGTTGCGCCGTAAGCATATGTTACGGGAGCGATTGCTGAACCGCCAGCTGTATCAAATGTGATTGTGTAGCTGTCTGTTGTGAACTTAGCATAGAATGTAACGTTGCCGTCAACTGTATGCTTGTCAGCGATAGCTGTGTTGAATGATGCATCTGCATACCAACCTGCGAAGGTGTGACCTTCCTTGGTGGGAGCTGTGGGAAGAGCATAAGCAGCGTCGTATGTAGCTGTTGTGGTCTTATAAGTTGCACCGTCAACAACCCATGTTGCTGTGTATGTATTTGCTGCGTAAACAGCGTTAAATACAACGTTTTCTGCAGGCATAAAGCCAACTTCGGGTTCCCATTCAACGAATGTGTAACCAACCTTAGCAGGAGCCTGAGGAGCAACGATCTGTTCGCCTTCAAGATATTCAGCAACTTCGCCTACCTGAACGCCGTCAGCGTAGAATGTAGCTGTGTACTTGGGAAGAGCTGTGAAGATAGCAACGTAAGTTACGTCTGCATCGCCCATTGTCTGGGGGAATGTGAGAACGTCTGTTGTGCCATCAAGAGCCCAACCTGCGAATGTGTAGCCAGCCTTAACAGGAGCTGTAGCGGGAGCTGCAATTTCTGCACCCTTCTTAACCTTAACGGGATCGCCGTAAGCTTCACCGTCAACTGTGAATGTTGCAGTATATTCTTTACCGCCTGCTGAGGGCTTGCCGATTGTGAATGTGTGAGATGCGTCATCAACCATAAAGTCGTTGATGTCGTACCAGTTCTGAACGCTCATACGCTTTGCTGCTGCGTACTTGCCTTCTTCTGTAAGTGAACCGAGGTTAGCTGTTCTCTTTGATGTGATGCCGCCTGCACCGTCCTGGTTATCCCAGATTGTGTAGCAACGCTTATCAATCTTAACGAAACCTGTTGTGCCGTCAGCAAGCTTTGTTACGCCGTCAGGCATAAACTCTCTTACCTTGATTTCGAATGCGCAGAAGTAATC
>JAZQYY010000051.1:0-11517 GCA_045633805.1 Acutalibacteraceae bacterium | reverse complement strand
ATTAATCTTCAAGGGTTTTTTCTTCTTCTCGTTGTTTAATTTTCAAGGTGCGGTGCGCTGCTGTATTTCAGAGCGCTCCGATATATTACCAAATCCAAACCCGTTTGTCAACACCTTTTTTAAACTTTTTTATTCCTTCTTATCAACCTATCCGTGTGTTTAGTAAATCGTTATAAATGTTGCATAAAATCTGCTGACAACGCAGATATATTATATTAATGTTTTATATATATAGCATAAGCGTGCCAAAATAACGCTGAAAACTTTTTTCTGAAATCTTTTAAAAATCTGCATTTAATCTGCGATTTTTCAGTTTTGTTTCAAAAAATTTTCATATTTTTTCAGAGGAAATGAAACAATTTTATCGCTGTTCAGATTCACTTTATTCATATCAACGGCGGTAATCTGCCTGTTATCATAGGTAATATAATAGTATATTCCTTTATCAGTATTGCAACAACTGCCGTAAACCGTGTATTCATATTCTCCCTCACGCACACGGTTGAGCCCCTTCACCTGTTCTACGGAAGTCAGAATATGAAAGAATCTGTTTACACTTTCTTCTTCCGAATCGTCTGAAACAGAATTGATTTTAGTGAATGCCGCTCTGACGAATCGTGACGCAGAGGACAAATCGCCCGGCAAACCGATTGCTCCCATACCAAGCGAATAAGGTTTAATGTCTGCACCAAAGCAATCTTTTGGTTGCTCGGTTGTGAGATTGATATAGTTTGCAAGGTTATGCATATGATAATCAAACGGCGGATTATTTGTCAGCACGCCCACGGGGTTTTCATATATTTTTAGTCCGTCGCGCATCGGTTCAAGCGTAACACACCTGTATTTATCGGCAAGAATCCAATGGAGCGGAGAAAGCGGAAGCTCGTTGCTGAACGGAATATTCCACAGATTCATATTTATAATTTTATCCAGAGCACAGTCAACAGATTCACACGAGCCGAGAATATACGGTATCAGCTCGAACGGAGCGACATTTTCCTTTGAATCGGATTCGGGAAAGTAAACTGCATTATCGGGGAAATTCAGCCCTGCAATGCTCAAGCCTTTTTCGTTAGTTGCGTCATAATAGAGCGGATATCCGTCACTCACGGTTGCCATACCGATGATGGCATAGTGATTTTCGATAACCGTACCGTTGCGAAATTCAAACTTAAAGTTGCGCGGAGTTACGGTTACGGTTTCGTTATAGTGATAATACAAATCCAGATTCCTGCCGAAATAGAAATCGGCAGTTTTCAATGTTATTGCGGTACACATAAAAATCCTCCTTTGCGGTTAATTGTATTTTACCGCAAAAGAGGATATATATTATGTATTATATATTAAAGAGATGTTAATATTACTGAAAATATATTCGGTAATCTCCGTCAGCCTTTTTGTCTATATCTTCTTGGGAAGCAAAACATACAGAAGCCTTTCCGCCCATATCGTTTAATGCAAATGCTCGCTCGGGATATCCGAGTGAAATGAGGTTTTTTATTGTCAACTCCTCAATTTCTTTGCAATAGCCTGACTCAGTAGCCTCTGACAAATCCGTGTCGGTTTTGAATATATACCAGATAACAAGATTCTGCGGAGCAAGGTGAAACGCTCCGTAATAAGTATGAAAAATTATTTCGGGACAGCCCTTGCCAATCATTGCAATGGTTTTATCGATTGATTTTTTGATTATACGATTAAGTTTAAAGGATTCAAACATCAATATCACCTTCAGTATATAAAATGAAGCAATTACTCTATAAAGGTTATTTATTCAACCCAGCCCCAAATCAGCAATTCATCAAACAGCCTGAATTCTGCCCCGTAAATGTTTTTCGCTTCGCTGCCGTTTTTGTCAGTATAGTAGTACACCGAATAGCCTAACCCCGTGTACTTTTCTCTGTTTTCTGTTTCCGTTTCGCTAACGGTTATAATAGGTTTTGTTCCTTTGGTTGCAGTTTTAAGTCTTACACAGTCGACGGTCACAAACGTTGCATAAATCGCAATCAGAATGCCGATAACAGTAAGCACTTTTTTCATAAATAATCCTCCAATTTGATGAAAATTCACATTCAAACCAACTCTGCATCAAAACGTAACGAGTATATCTGCTGCAGCCATTGAGGTTGAGAATCGATTTCGTCTTTAATTTTTAAGAGCGTTCGTTTTCCTGCCCGCCTGTCCAATACCGCAAACATTCTGATCAGCGGATTACTTGAACGTATGCTTTCCTGTATATCTTGATTGCGATATTTTTCAAGGGCTTCGCAAAACTCTTCGTCGGTATATTCGGTGCGCGAAGATGGCGGGTATTTATTGAGCAAACCATGAAATCCCGCCCAATAGCCGACCACACCGTGGTGATTATTGTTTTCCGCATATCCGTTGTTAATAAAATACGTGTTTACGGTTTCCCAAGAAAAGCGCTTGATTTGTTCACCGTCAATGCAAATCTCGAAAACACAAAAGCCGTCCATTCCCTTATAGGAAGTGCATCCGTACCGCACCCTTCCCTGCAAAGACTCCGCCAGCATTTCCTGCTCCAGATACTTTCTCATTCCGCTCCACGAACCGAGAATTTTTCTCATAAAATCACCGCCTTTTTATTTTATGATATAACAAATCACTTTAAAAAGCAAGGTTGCAGGCGGCGCTTCGGCGGTTCGCCCCACGCCGGTTCCCGGCACGGGCTTCGTTTCTCCCAAACAAAAAACAGCCCGCTTTTGCAGACTGTTTTTCTTTGGCGGAGAAGGGGAGACTCGAACTCCCGCGCCGGTTTCCCGACCTACGCCCTTAGCAGGGGCGCCTCGTCACCAACTTGAGTACTTCTCCATGGTAACGTTTATATGAATTATATAATTTTAAAAAAATGGCGGAGAGAGTGGGATTCGAACCCACGGTACCCGTAAAGGTACGACGGTTTTCAAGACCGTTCCGTTATGACCACTTCGGTATCTCTCCGTAAATTGCTTTAATATGTTAGCATAAGATTTTGATTCTGTCAAGGGGTTTTTTATTTTTATTTTAACAAAAAGTCAGCCGCCCCGAAAGAGACGGCTGACGCTGTTTATTACATACACTCGTTGATGTTGCTTGCGCCTGTATAGATATCGAAAGTGAGAACCTTTTCTTTGCCGTCTTCTGTGAATGCAAGACGGATTGTTTCGTTATCGATATAATCTGCACCTGTTACCTTGTAATCCTTTGCTGTGAAGAAATTCTTAAGGTAGCCGAGAGTTTCTTCTGAATAATCACCTGCATTATCGGAAACGAAAAGAACGTTGCCGCAAACTGCATTAACCTTGCCGAGAACGAGCTTCTGTTCAAGGTTGAATGTGAGGTTGTTATCGCGAAGGAAGAATACGTCGGGGTCGTTGCAGAAAGCTCTGCCGTCAAGGTGGTTACGGAAAACAGAGTTGTTGAGTGCATTCTGAGTTGAGGGAACCTCATTGTTGAGACCGAGTCTGTTAACCCAGTCGCCGCCGAAAGCCTTGTTAACGTCGCAACCGATACGGCAAGCATCAAAGATGCCCATGCAGGGACCGAGCGGAATGCCGCAGCCAAGAATGAGCTTGTCGCCGCAAGCTTCGCGAAGAAGGTCAACACCTTCGCACATAATCTGACCTCTTGTTTTGCCTGCTCTGGGTCTTTCGCACTGTGTGAAGAGGAAGTCGAGCTTAACCATATCGTAGCCCCACTCATTGAGAATGGTGTGGAAGAAGCTCTTGATATATTCTCTTGCTTCGGGATGATAGATGTCAAGAGTATAAGCGCCGCCCCAGCCAACGTGACCAAAGAGCTTTTTGCCGTTATCTTCGTCAACAATCATCCAATCGGGATGCTCTTTGAGAACCTTTGAGCTCATCTGAGCGCAGAAGGGAGCAAGCCAGATACCTGCAAGGTAACCCTTTTCGTGGATTTTATCGGCAACGTACTTCATACCGTGGGGGAACTTTTTCTTATCGGTGCTCAGCCAGTCGCCTGTTGCGGTCTGATAACCGTCGTCAATCTGGAAGATGTCAACGCACTCCTTGGCTCTGTCCATACCTTCAAGGTCGCGAAGGCAGATATCCTCTGTGATCTTTGAGAAATAGTTATACCATGATGTGTAACCTGCAAGGTGGCTGATCTTGGGCTTCTTACAGCCCATAAAATCATAGAAATATTCATCAAACGCTGCATCGTATTCTTTTTCAATAACTGCAATGTTGAAAACCTCATACTTCTCGCCTGCACGGAGCATAAGACCTTCAATATCCTTTTTGATGATGAACTTGCCGTTTGTCATATCAACCTTGAAAACGGTGAAACCCTGACGCTCTGTTTTTGAGCCGTAAAGAGTGATGTTGCGACTGTTCTTCTTTCTGAAATATGTGTAAGTATATGAATGGAAGCAACCTGTTTTGCCGTATTCTTCAAATTCATAGTCACTCATGATACCGCAGCAACGAGCGGCAAACTTGCCGAGCTTTCTGCCAAGAGGAAGGATATCCTTTAGTTCACCGTATTTGTTGAACTCGCGCGACGTTGACCATGACTGGTAACCGTTAACGTAGAAAAGATCATCAGCAGCAAAAGCTTTTTCTGTTTCAAGCTCAAGAGCCTGCATTCTGAGGTCTTTTTTAGCGGTAAGATAAGCAGAGATAAGGCCGTTTTCTTCTTTCATCTCAAAGAGAAAATCAGCATTATCCATCTCTTTGTGTGTAACGATGGCTGTGCCTTTTTTAACTTTCGCAATAAACTTATACATTTTCTTGCCCCTTTCGATGCACATTAATACATTTTATATTATATATGGTAATCGTTTTTTCGTCAATAGAAAATCGGGGAACAAACTGCTTTTGCTCCCCGATTTGATTTATTTTTTTAGTTTTTTGGGTGTTATGTGCAAAAATTCATCAAGCTTACCTGTTGAGCGTTCAAATATTTCTGCAAGAATTATTGTGATTGCAAAGCACACTGCCGTGAAAACAATCGGTTTGCCGTTGCAACCGAAATGCTGAAGAATCATCATCGGTATGCGCTGAAGAATATAGATACCGAAAACTCTTGAGCCAAACCAACGAAGAACGGCATTGTTAATGCTGATTCTCATTGAAAGCAACGCAATACCGATCGCAAAAACCATTGCCGTCAGAATAAATATTATTCTCAGGCCGCCCGTTATTCCGAGCAATGCTCTCAAGCCAAAGAATACAGCCGTGCAGACAGCAACCGCCGCAAGCCATTTGCCGAAACTGTTCAGAAGCTTTTTATCAAGATACGGCTTCGTAAGATAAAACCACATACCCAGCGGGTAACACATAACCGTGTCATACCACCAATAGTTTTTACCGAAGAAATACCACAGCGCCGCCGTTGCCGCAACGCTCAGCACAGTCATTATAACAACGCCCGCAAAGAAATGCTTGTTGCCTCCCGTAACAGTAAATGCAACAAAAGTGAGCGCATAAAGAACGATGATAACAAAAATAAACCAGTTGCTGTTTCCCACGGTTTTAAGACCAAGCAGCGACCAAAGAAGCCTTTCACCGCTATGCTTTGTTCCGATTGCCAGCGAAACAAAATAAAAAATCAAAACGGCAATCGCAAAGTCAAGCCATACTTTAAGAATTCTTCTTACAGGTAAAGTTTTTATATATCCGTCTTTTTTGTCAACCGAAACGGCAATTCCGTAGCCCGAATAAAAAAGGAACGCAACAACCATCAGCTGACCCAAAAATATCAGCACGTCAAAAAAGAGCTTGTTTCCTCCCGTTGGCTCAACGGAAATATATTGCCTGATGTGGGAATAAAGAACAATAATAACAAATATGCCTTTAATCGCTCCCGTTTTTGAAGGTGACATATAATCCGCAAACCCTTCTTTGAAGCGGAAGCTTATGCCTGCAACACAAAGCAGAAGCAGAGCAACGATAAATAAAGCCATATTCACTCTCCTTATGAATTACAGATAGATGCTGTTATATCTGGGCGCAATGTCAAAGCTGCCGTCAGCGTGAATTTTTGTAACAGTTACACCCATATTCCATTTTTCTTCGGGGAAGCCCATATTGGTGCCGAGGTTATAGAGATTATAGCTGTGAGGAAGGTTATAAACAAGACGGATGCCCTTGTAAACACCGCACCAATCGTTGTTATGGTCGTGACCGCAGAAAAATGCTTCCATTCCCTTTTCAAGACCTGCATCAAACATACCACTGTTGTGTTTGGCGTTGCCCGTGCTTTCATACTGCTTGCCATAGAGAATTTCAACCTCGCCCGTCTGCTTATATTCCATATTACCCTCGCCTTCAAAAGCAAGCTCATATTCGGGAAGCGGAATATGGAAATATGCCATTGAGCCGAATTTGCCGTATTTCTTCTCAAGCTCGTCAACACTGTTTTTATAGAAATCAATTTGACCCTTTTTGAGATAATCGTAGCCACCGAAATCTGCAGGAAGACCGTGAGCAACGTTATGCTCAGCAAGCGTATCTCTGCCCGAATCAAAGAAGAACAGACTCTTTCTGATTTTGCCGTTACTGCCCATTATGTTGATAATATAGTTGCCGTAACCGAAAAGTTCTTCAGGACCGTGAACTGCAAGGCAATGCTCATAATCGCTGCAGCTCTTCATAAGCAGATATTTATAGAAGCCCTTTTCTTCTCTCGTTTCGTGGTTGCCGAAAACCATTGCCCAATAAACGCCGATTTCTTCCATCATCTTTGCAAACTGAATTGCGTCAATCTGCTGATATTTTGAAAGAATAACGTCACCTGTGAGAACAACAAGGTCGGGCTTGGTGTCTCTGATCTGCTTAAAGAACATTTCAGTTGTTTTCCTGTTCTTTTCATGGTCGGTATCATAATGAAAATCGGTTGACGAAATGATAACAAAATCATCGTCGCTGATTGTTCCGTCGGGGTTGAATTTTGCTATGTTGGTTATGCACCCGTTTCTTTCAATAACCTTAACGTTTGTGCCGACGTTGTGAACTCCCGCTCTTTTGGAGAAAAGCGATTTTGGCAGCTTGCCGCCGCTGATTTTATGGATGCAGTTTGCGCCTGCAAGGTGGATTTTAACAAGGCTCTGTCTGACAAAAGCCCACGCATTATATAACATAACATCTCTCCTTTTGATTAATATCACAATTATATTGCCCGCCCCCGTAAAAGTCAACACAGAAAGCGAACAAACAGACTGATTTTAATGCCGAACAGGTCAAAAACAAGAAAGAAACTGCCAAAAAAATTGAATTTTGTTGAAAGAAATTCAATATATGGTGGCATATGCAACAGATACAACGCATATATTGTGGTATAATCACAGTAAAATAAGAAATTTAAAAATTATCGAACATTTGTATTGACAAACGAATGTTCACCTGCTATAATAAACTCATCAGAACAAATGTTTCTTGCCAAAGGAGGAATTACAATGGCATTCACAAATATCATTTTATCATTCTTTGAAATGGCCGCAATCATTCTTCTTATCGTCGGTTTTATCAACGAAAAGAAAATCGCTGCTTTCGAAGCAAAGCTTGCAAGAGCAATCAGAATTCATATCCGTAATTACCGCCGCCGCAAGCAGAGAGAGCTTGCACAGGCAAAAATCCAGAAGCGTGCGCCTGCAGACGTTTATGAAGAGGCTCCCGTTATATCAATCAACGATGGCAAAATAATCAACTTTAACGTTGCGTAACTTTTTCATTTATATATTTCCACCCGATGGCTTGGCAAAACAAAACTTTGCCAAGCTGTTTTTCTTTTTTGTGCCGTCGCAATCCGCCCTTGATTTTTCCGTATCCTTGTGCTAATATTATTTGTATGAATGTTTTGCAGCACAAAAATTCATAAAACAGATAAGCAATGCTGCTCTGACCCCTGAAGACAAACCGTTTTATTTATCAGCAAATCTTAAAACGTTTATCATTATCCCGAAACTTCCGAAGAACACCTTGAGCTTTGTGCCAAGGCAGGTCTTGTTTAACAGAAAGGAATTTATATTATGAAAAAAATAATTTTTCTCATTCTTGCCGTGCTTTGCATCGTTTTAACTTTCTGCTCCTGCACCAAGGTTAAAGACGACCCCGCAACAACCACCAACGTTGCAGGCGAAAGTGCTGATGCCGACGTTTACACATCAGGTGATTATAACTATGTGAAGTTATCTGACGGAACTGCCAAAATCGTTAAATATAAGGGAACAAGCAGCAAAACCGATATCGACATTCCCGCAAGCCTTGACGGTTTCAACGTTACTGTTATCGGTGAAAACGCTTTTACCGAAGAACAGGTTGTCAGCAGAGTCAGACTTCCCCGCTACCTCACAAAGATTGAATCAAAAGCTTTCAATAAAAGCCCCGTTGCTTATGTCTGGTTCCATCAGACAAACGGCGAAACTGTAACGGTTATTGATTCTTATGCTTTCTCTGAATGTGACAATCTCAGACAGGTTCTTCTGAGCAACTCCGTTAAGAGAATCGAATCAAACGCTTTCTACCTTGGCGGTGTTCCCAGATATATTAAATTCTATACCGATCCCGAATATATCGGTGCAAGCGCCTTTGACTTTGGTAAGAGCTTCGAAAAACTTGAATTCTGGCACGTTGGCGATATAAGCAACTATAAAAATCTTCAGTCTTATGCAGAGCCCTACGGAATTCCGCTTGTGCTCGATAAAAACACAGCCCAATAATAAATCCAAGCTCCTTCTCATATGTTAAATATGAGGTGGAGCTTATGTTTTTTAAAATCAATTCGATTATCAGCTCCGTTGTTTGGGGACCGCCGATGCTTGCGGTTTTTCTGGGCACGGGGCTTTTTCTTTCGGTCAAAACAGGCTTTTTTCAGATATTTGGTGTCAGACAATGGACAAAGCTGACGGTTGTTGATGCTTTCCGCAAAAGAAAAGAGCCATCAAAAGCCGATGGCTCCGTTTCTCAGTTTGCGGCGCTGACCTCCGCCCTTGCCGCCTGCCTCGGCACAGGCAACATTGCAGGCGTAGCAACCGCTCTTTGCGCAGGCGGACCCGGCGCGGTTTTCTGGATGTGGATTTCTGCCATACTCGGAATGACAACCTGTTGCTGCGAAAACATTCTGGGCATTAAATACAGAATCCGCAATTCACTCGGCCAATGGGTCGGCGGACCGATGCTTTATATTGAACGCGGTCTGAAAAAGCCGAAACTCGCAAAGACCTATGCATTTCTGCTCGTGGGTGCTTCTCTCGGTATGGGTAATATGACGCAGGCAAATTCCGTTTCCGCAGGGCTCGCAGAATTCGGTGTTTCTCCCCTGTTGACTGCCGCTGTGCTTTCTCCGCTTGTTTTTATCTGCATTTCGGGTGGGCTTAAACGAATTTCGTCGGTTGCCGAAAAGCTTATTCCTCTTCTTTCTGCAGTTTTTCTCTTCTCCTGTACATTTGTTATTCTTAAAAACGCTCACGCAGTTATCCCCTGCTTTAAGCTGATTATGAAAGAAGCTTTTTCAATAAAAGCAGTTTCCGGCTTCGGGCTTGCAAAGTCGGCACGCTACGGCATATCAAGAGGCGTTTTTTCAAATGAAGCAGGGCTTGGCAGCAATGCGGTTATCCACGCAAGCGCCGATTGCGAAAAGCCTGCCGTGCAGGGCATGTGGGGCATCTTTGAGGTTATGTTTGACACCCTTTTTATGTGTACGGTTACGGCAATAACCGTTCTTGCAAGCGGAGTGTGGTCTCCCTCATGCACACTTGACGGTATCGCCCTGTGCTCTGCGGCATTTGAAAGCGTTATGGGCGACTTTGGCGGAATCATTCTCGGCATCTGCATATGTCTTTTTGCTTTTGCAACGCTGATTGCCTGGTCTTTTTACGGCAAAAGCGGTGTAGCCTGCCTTTTCGGTGACGGTGCAAGCAAATACTATAATATAATGTATGCGGTTGCGGTTTTCGCAGGTTGCATTCTGAAACTTGATTTTGTCTGGAGCATTTCTGATATTTTCAACGGTCTGCTCGCTATACCTAATATATATGCCGTTCTGAAATTATCAAACGAAGCGGTTGAATTGCTGAACAAAGAAAAAAGCCCCCGTTTGAAACGGAGGCTTTGAAATTAATCTTATTTGTAGTATTCAACTGCAGACTCGAAGAGCTTGAGGTCGAATTCGCCGGGAACGTTCTTGTAAAGGCCAAATGCAGTTCTTTCTGAGTGACCCATCTTGCCGAGAACTCTGCCGTCGGGTGAAACAATACCTTCGATAGCGTAATCGGAGTTGTTGGGGTTGAAAGCAACGTCGTTTGTTGCGTTGCCGTCAAAGTCAACGTACTGTGTGATAATCTGACCGTTTGCGGCAAGCTGCTTGATAAGAGCTTCGTCTGCAATGAAGCGGCCTTCACCGTGTGAAATGGGCACTGTATAAACCTCACCCTGCTTTGCCTTTGAAAGCCAGGGAGAATTGTTTGAAACAAGCTTTGTTCTTACAAGCTTGGACTGGTGGCGACTGATAGTGTTATAGGTAAGAGTGGGGCAGGTTTCGTCTGTATCAATAATCTTGCCGTAAGGAACAAGACCGAGCTTGATAAGAGCCTGGAAGCCGTTACAGATACCGCACATCAAGCCGTCGCGGTTTTCGAGAAGGTCGGTAACGCCGTCCTTGATAGCCGCGTTGCGGAAGAATGCAGTGATGAACTTCGCACTGCCGTCCGGTTCGTCGCCGCCCGAGAAGCCGCCGGGGATAAATACCATCTGAGCACCTCTGAGCGCTTCTGCGAAGCGGTCGATGCTATCTACGATACCCGAAGCGGTAAGGTTGTTGATAACGATAATTTCGGGGTCTGCACCTGCATCGCGAACAGCCTTTGCGGAATCGTATTCACAGTTGGTTCCGGGGAACGCGGGAATGATAACCTTGGGCTTTGCAGATTTGATTGCAGGAGCAACTCTTTCGGTTGCATTGAAGTTGAGAGTTTCGATATTCGATTCGCTGTCGGCGATATTGCAGGAGAATACGCTTTCAAGCTTATCCTCGTAGATACCGAGAAGCTCGTTGAGGCATATCTTTTCTTCGCCGTATACAACGGAAGCCTTTTCGGTTACGGTACCGATAAGCTTGCCGCAATCGATATCCTCGGTAACCTCGATAACGAAGGAACCGTAGGAATATCCGAACAATTCGGGCATAGTAACGTCGGAAGCGAATTCGAAGCCGAGCATATTACCGAAGCACATCTTCATTACTGCTTCAGCAACGCCGCCCATACCGGGAGTGTAGCAGGCTACTGCTTTGCCTTCGCGCATAAGAGCGGTAACTTTATTGAAGTTTTCAATAAGCGATTCTGCCTTAGGAAGCTTATCTGCGCCGAATTCGGGAGTGATGAGATATACTTTATTGCCGGCAGACTTAAATTCGGGAGAAATAACCTCGTTTGTCTTGCCTGCGGTAACAGCAAAGGAAACGAGTGTGGGAGGAACGTTAATATCCTCAAAGGTACCGGACATAGAGTCCTTGCCGCCGATAGCGCCGATGCCGAGCTCCATTTGGGCACGGAAG
>JAZQYY010000050.1:0-2002 GCA_045633805.1 Acutalibacteraceae bacterium | reverse complement strand
AATCTGTACCACATTGATTTTACAGCCGCATCAATTTCGGTTGTTGCCCAGTCCGAATATCCGTTATTTGTAACAACAGAACCAAGATGCTGAAATTTTTCGTTTTCATATTCAATCGAAGCTTTGAGCCAGTTTTCACTGTCGAGGTACATAACAATACCGCACTGGTCAAATCTGTGTTTAGTTTCAAATTCCGTCTTTACAACAAAAGAGAAGAATTTTTCATCAGTTTCAATCTGTAAAACAGGAGCGTTATCATTTCTGAAATGATAGTATGTTCTTTGCCATAAATCGGTATGCGGATTTGTCGTAATTTCAATTTTGTCTGCAGTTATAGTGTAATCCGCAGGCTCTCTTGTCCATTGTAATTTGTTAATGTCAAATTTCATAATAACACCTACACAAATTTTTGTTTGTTGATTTTTCAATTATATCAAAGCTGAGAATTAATCTCAGCCCAGACACGGATGCTGTCTGATTCTGCAATTTCTTTGTTTTGCATAAATCCGCTGTTAACAAAAATATTATCCGTGTACTTTACGTTTGAACAGTATTCTCCGAACCAAAGTCTGCCTTGAACGGAAGAGTTGTCAAAGAAATCACCCGTATCGACTGTGTTTTCCGAAAAAACAAGTCCGTTGATGTTGTCTGTTCTCATAAGTGTTGACGGTATATCTTTAAAGCTGTTTGAACTGATTTCTATATTTGTGAAAACGGCAGTTTCGGCAGACCTGCCCGCAATATTTGTGCCGATTTCGATTACGGAACCCCAATCGCTGTAGTTACACTTCTCAAAGGTGTTGTTGCGGATAATCAGGTTATCAACACCCGTGCCTTCCTGCCAGAGAGTGGGTTCAATATCCATAACAACCTTTATCGCCTGAGCCATTGTTTTATAGAATCGGTTGTTTTCGCAAAGTCCGTTTGAGGACTGAAGAAGCAGACCTCTTGCTCTGTTTTCATGGAAATAATTGTTTCTGATAACGTAGTTACCGCTGTTGCATTCCTTGTTATACGCAGTCCAGCCTGTCGTTACGCTTTCGGGTAAGGCTTCAACAACAACCTCTTTTGATATACCTTCAATTGCTTTAACCGAAACAATCTTTGCAGTAACATCTGTATTTTCAAAGTCGTCGTTTTTGAACGCAAGTGTGTCACCGACTTCAAGCCTCATTGCAGAAGCAATAAGTGTGAGAGTGTTGCCGTTTACACCGGAAACATAGCCGAGACCGTCGTGAACGTTAATGCAGTCATCACCCATACCGCTTATGTCACAATCCGAAATGTTGAAGCAACCGTTTGTATTGACAATATGAATCGCATCGGCAGTCAGGGACACACAACGTTTGTCTTTGTGTTCGGGATTTACTCCGATAAAACTGTTGATAATCTGAAAATGCGAGCTGTTGCCCTCGCAGATATAAGCCATACCCGAACTTCCGTAAACGCTGACGTTATCAAAGGTTATATTTTTACTGTAATCGCGGAGATTGAAAACCGTTCCGTTATAGACATAGTGCCTGAGTATGTATGTTTCTCCGTCTTCAAAACCGTTCATGCAACCGTTGTGAGTAACACGCAAGGTGTTATCGGAAATCTTCTGAAAGGATTTTATATTCGTTTCGTCCTGATAAAGATAAACCTCTTTTGACGAATATTTTGCACCGAAAGTATATGTTTCGGGGTCGCATTGAGTAATCGCCATCAATCGGCAGTTTTCATCGCAGTATTCCGCATCCTTGAAAACAAGGTCAAGAGTATTGGTATCGGTGTTACTGTTCTGAACGGTAACAACGGAAGCGAGCGGACTTTTTTTCCAGTTCCAATCAATATTGAGGTTGCGTATTTCAACGCAGTCGCTGTTTCTGATAAAAAATCTGTAGTCGGTTGAAGAGAAAACAAAGGTTGCATCGTTGCCTTCAATCAGCAAATCGGTGCAGTTGTTTGCATCAAGACCGTTAATGCTCTCAAAATAATACGTACCTTTATCAATAACAAGCTT
>JAZQYY010000049.1:0-46020 GCA_045633805.1 Acutalibacteraceae bacterium | reverse complement strand
TTCTGCTGTCCAGCTGTAACGCATTGAGTTCTGGCTCATTTCAAGTGCAGATGTTGCAACGCCGCCTGCGTTTACTGCCTTTGAGGGAGCAACTGCCTTGCAGCTTTCCTTGAGGTACTCGAGAGCATCGTTTGTTGTGGGCATATTTGCAACCTCGATGTAGTAGGGAACACCGTTTGCAACAAGCTTCTCAGCCTCAGCCATATTGATTTCGTTCTGAGTTGCACAGGGCATTGCGATGTCAACCTTAACGCCCCAGGGCTTCTCGCCTGCGTGGAACTCTGCACCGAACTTGTCAGCATAATCCTGAACCTTGTCACGGCCTGATGCACGCATTTCGAGCATATATTCGATCTTCTCGTCTGTGCTGATACCATCAGCATCGTAAACGTAGCCGTCGGGACCGGAGATTGTAACAACCTTACCGCCGAGCTCAGCAATCTTCTTTGCAGCACCCCATGCAACGTTACCGAAGCCTGAGAGAGCAACAGTCTTGCCCTTGATATCTTCGCCGAAGTGCTTGAGCATTTCAACTGCGTAGTATGTTGCACCGTAGCCTGTAGCTTCGGGACGGATGAGAGAGCCGCCGTAGGAGAGACCCTTACCAGTGAGAACACCGTTCTCGAATGTGCCCTTGATGCGCTTGTACTGACCGTAGAGGTAGCCGATTTCTCTGCCGCCTACACCGATGTCACCTGCGGGTACGTCAACATCGGGACCGATGTGTCTGTAAAGCTCTGTCATGAATGCCTGGCAGAAGCGCATAACCTCTGCATCGCTCTTGCCTCTGGGGTCAAAGTCGGAGCCGCCCTTTGCGCCGCCGATGGGAAGACCTGTGAGGCTGTTTTTGAAGGTCTGCTCAAAAGCAAGGAACTTCATAATGCCGGTATATACTGAGGGATGGAAACGCAGACCGCCCTTATAGGGACCGATTGAACCGTTGAACTGAACTCTGTAGCCTCTGTTAACCTTAACGTTGCCTTCATCGTCAACCCATGTTACTCTGAAAGAAATCTGTCTTTCGGGTTCAACGATTCTTTCAAGAAGTGAATACTTTTCATATTCGGGGTGCTGATTGATAACGGGTTCGAGGGATTCAAGAACCTCTGTTACGGTTTGCACGAACTCGGGTTCTGTTGCGTTTTTCTTTGCAACTTCGTCAATAACTCTTTTAACGTAGCTCATAAAATATACTCCTTCTGTGCCGCAATAACGGGAACGCTTTTGCGCTCAGGCAAAGCGGAAAATTACAAAATAAATTATGTATTACGGGCGAATAATATACCGATATGATATATCAAAACGGATATATCCCCCCGAATTGTAAATTATTTTAACTCAACGTATCGCAAAATGCAACCCCAAAAGCAAAAAAATTCATTTTCTTGTGCAATTTTGGCGAAAAGATATAACGAAACGGCGGAAATGAAGCTCAAAATTCAAAAACTTTCATAAAAAGCAACAGGTAAATGCTTGCAAAAACGCTGTTGCGCGGTGTGCGCGATTGACATCTATATATAAATAATGTATACTTATACAGTAAAAAAGCATTTGAACCGTCGGAGAGTCCGGCGGTTTTCCAAACATAAAGGAGCATTTTTTTGAAGCTGATAAAAACATATCTGTTTCCGCATAAGATGAAGCTGATATGCTGCGTGATAATTCTTGTTTTTCAGGCAGCGTTCAGCCTTGCTATGCCCTTTTTTATGGGCAGACTTATCGGTGTGGGTATTCAGCAAAAGGGTGTTGACGATATGCCGCCCATGGTTATCGGCAACAACTTGCTCCAGATTTTTGAAAAAGTGCTGCCTGCTGAAGATTATCTTGAATTTGCTTCAATGTATGAAAAGCATAACCGTTGCCCCGAGGGTAAGCCCGAGGAGTTTGAGCTTTTGCGGAATTGCTATTATCTCAAAAATGATGCGGATAAGGCGAGAGCGAAAGAGATTTATGAAACCGCTGTGCTTGCAGGGCTGATTGTTGCAAGAAACGAAGCAGGCACAAAAATTGATTTTGACAGTATTGAAAAATATGCAGATAACGTCAGCATAACGATGCTCAGCGCACAGCTCAACATTATCAGCTTTGAGAAAAACGATTTCAGCTATGCGTGGGATGCCGCGTTGAAAACCGAGCAGGCTCTCAAAACGCAGACTGCGGCAACGGTTTTGCCCTACGTTTATAAAGACGCAGGCGTTGACGTTGAAACGGTGCAGAGCAACTATATAGTAAAATGTGCCGTGTTTATGGCTGCGGCAGTTATGATGCAGATTGTCTGTATGGTTGCATCGGGCAAAATCTCGGCTGATATTTCAGCCGGGGTGCAGGGTGATGTCAGAGCCGATTATCTGAAGCATACCTCATCTTTCACGGCAAAAGAGCTTTCGCTTTTCTCTGCCGCACATCTTGAAGAAGTTGCGGTGAGAGATATTGAGCATATCGGTATGCTCGTAAGCTATTTTCTGCGCGTGTTTGCTTTTGCGCCGATTCTTGCAGTTGGCGGCACGGTGCTTTCGTTTATGCAAAGCCCTGTTTTCGGCTCGCTTATTCTGCTCACTGCGCTTGTTATTTCAGCGGTGCTGATTGCGATTTATTTTGTGACGGTCAAAAAACTCGATGCGCTTCATATGTATTATGAAAAATATTTTAAGCGCATCAAGGATAATCTCACCCAGCTTTTCACCGTGCGTTCAAACTGCGCGGAGAAATATGAGATAAACAGGGCGGCAGAGCTATCTGAAAACGTGAGAAAAAATGAAAACTACGTTCTTCGCTCGGTTTATATTGCTTTGAGCGTTATAACGCTCGTTTCAAATATCGTTACGGCAATTCTTGTTGTTGCAGGCGGTGAAGAATTGCTTGATTCTTCGCTCGGCATCGGTGATATCGTTGCCTTCCTGCAATATTCCGTTATAACTGTTTCTGCATTTATGATGTTTGGCGCAATTATTGTTTTTGCACCCCGTGCATCGGTTGCAGCCAAAAACGTCAAAGCAATAATGAATACCCCTGCAAGCATCGTTTCGGGCAGCGTTATTCCCGAAGAAGATGAAAAATGGAACGTTGAATTCAAAGACGTCACCTTGAAAAACGGCAGGGTCAGCTTCACGGCAAACCACGGCGAAATTACCGCGATAGTCGGCACAACGGGTTGCGGCAAATCAACCTTGCTCAGCTATATCACCCGTTTTGCAATGCCTGAAAGCGGCGAAATCATTATCGGCGGCAGAAGCGCCGAGGAATATGACCTTGAGCATCTGCGCAAAAATATTTCGTTTGCACAGAGCAAGCCCGTTCTTTTTTCAAAAACACTCCGCGAAAATCTTTTGCTTCACGGTGCGCCCGATAACGCAGAGGTTATGATGCAGGCTCTCGGAGAAGCAAAATGCGGTTTTATTGCAACTCAGAAAGAGGACCTTAAAAAGTTTCTTATCAATAAAGGCGAAAACTACAGCGGCGGTCAGAAAAGCCGCATTGCCGTTGCAGGTGCGATAGCAAAAAGCGCAAAGGTTTATGTTTTTGACGATTGCCTTACGGCAGTTGACACCGAAACCGAAGCGGCAATTATGCAGGCTGTTTCGCAAAAATGCAAGGATGCGGCGGTGCTTATTGTTTCGCAAAGAATAAGCAGTGTTATGAATGCCGATAAAATAGTTGTTATTTCGGACGGCGGAGTTATCGGCATCGGCAGACACGGTGAGCTTATTCAGACCTGCGGACTCTACCGTGAGCTTGTTGAGCTCCAGTCGGAGGAGGTGAGCGGCAATGAGCAATAAAAGTTCCGTTCTGAAAGTCAGGTTTGACACCTCAACGATGTCGCACGGCAAGGCTGACGGAAAAACCTACCGAGCCCTTGCTCATGACCTTAAGCCTTACGGCAAATTGCTCGGGCTTTTTGCGGCGGTTACGCTCATCAGCGGCGCGGCATTTGCTTATCTGCCCAAAATCCTCGGCGAAGTGATTGACGTTTATGCTTCAAAGCTTCTGGAATCCGTTTTCACAGGCGGTGCGGTTGAGGTGACAAGCGAGCTTCTTCCCGTTATCGGCTTTGCGGCGGTGTTACTCATAATCAACGTTATTTCTTCCTTGCTCCAAGGTGTTTTTGTGAGCCGCATAACGTCTGATTATTCGCATTCACTGCGTTGCAGAATGTTTGAAAAATTCAGCCGTCTGCCTGCGTCTTATGCCGATAACAACAGCCACGATTCCGTTGCGGCAACAATCACCGAAAACGTTGATGCGATTAACCAGAGCATCGGTCTTTTCTTATCAAACATAGTGGATTCCGCCGTTGTTATTGCGGCGGTTACGGCAATGCTTTTCACGGTCAGCAAAACCCTTTGCATTGCATCGGTTGCTTTTCTTGCCGTCAGCCTTGCGGCTTCGTGTGCGGTGAGCAAAAAAGAAAAGCTTTCTGCCGCAGGTCAGCAATATGCCGCGGCAAACATAAATGCCCGTCTGGGTGAATTTTACAGCGGTCTGCGAACCGTTCAGGAATCGGGCGAAATGCAGAAAAACCTGATGATGCTTGAAAATCTGAATGAGCTTCATTCGGAAAAAGTAAAAAAAGCACGCCTGATAACGGCGGTTTCATCGTGCATCGGCGACCTGACTCTCGGCATATGCATAACCGCGGTGGCGGTTATCGGTGCTCTGATGATAAAAGAGGGCGAGCTTTCAATCGGTGCGCTTATGACGGCGGTGCTTTACGTGCGCAGACTTCACCGACCCGTTTCGCAGATATCGGTTTATGCAGGTGTTATCCGCTCAATGGGCGAAGCCGCAGGCAGAGCATTTGATTTTTTGAATGAACCCGAAGAAAATGCAAGCGGTGAATTGCTTGACGGTACGGGCGAAATAATTTTTGAAAACGTCAGCTTTGCTTATCCCGGTACAAACGAAAACGTTCTTGAAAACGTCAGCTTTTCGATACCCGAAAAGGGAATAACCTCACTCTCGGGTGATACGGGCGCAGGCAAAAGCACGCTTGCAAAGCTTATGCTGAGATTTTATAAGCCTGACAGCGGCGCGGTTTATTGCGGCGGCAAGGATATTGCAAGCCTTGAGCTTGAGGGCTACCGCAGAAAATTCAGCGTTATCAATCAGGAGGCAACCCTGTTTGAAGAAACACTTGCCGCAAACATTGCTTACGGCAAAGAAAACGCCGATATGCAGGCGATTGAAGCGGCGGCAAGGCTTGCGGGTGCAGATGAATTTATTTCGCGCTTGCCCGACGGCTATAACACCGTTTTCACCGCATCACCGCAGAATCTCTCAAACGGCGAAATTCAGCTTGTGCTTCTTGCAAGAGCATTTCTCAACAAAACGCCTTACGTTATTTTTGACGAAGCAACGGCATACGTTGATACAAAGACCGAAATCAAAGTCAAAGAAACGCTCTCGGAGCTTTCAAAGAATGCGGCGGTTATTATTATCGCTCACAGACATTCAACGGTTGAAAATGCCGAAAAGACAATCAGAATCGAAAACGGAAAAATAAAATAAATAAAGAAAAAGAGCTGTCACAAAAAAGTGACAGCTCTTTGGTTTTTGAGTTTTAGTCTGAATTATTCAGCCTTGGGAGCCTCAACGGGGCAAGCATCTGCGCAAGCACCGCATTCGATGCAAGCATCAGCATCGATAACGTACTTGCCGTCGCCTTCAGAAATAGCCTCAACGGGGCATTCTGCTGCGCAAGCGCCGCATGAAATGCAAGCGTCGTCAATAATGTATGCCATGGGATTCGTCCTCCTTATAATAAGTTCAAGTTCATTGTAACACATTATTTGAAAAATGCAAGAGCTTTTTTAAGGAAATCAGCCCTCAATATCTTTCAACGCTTCAATTTCTGCCCTGTCAACCTTTATTTTGGAATCGCGAACAATTTTAACCTCTTTGCGGTTAAAGGGCTTGGGCGGAGCATCGGGGTTATTGTGAAGCTGAACCTTGAGCGCACCTGTGAGAAGGCTGCACTCTGTAACCGTGCCTGCACCCTCGTTTGTTTCAACAATTGCGCCGGGCTTGGGTGTGATTTTGAGCAGGTGCTCATATGCGTTCTGCTCATATTTGAGGCAACACATAAGTCTGCCGCAAGCACCGCTGATTTTTGCGGGGTTGAGCGAAAGACCCTGTTCCTTTGCCATTTTGATTGAAACGGGCTGGAATTCGCCAAGGAAGCTGCCGCAACAGAAAGGTCTGCCGCAGATGCCCAGACCGCCGAGCATTTTGGATTCATCACGAACACCAATCTGGCGAAGCTCGATTCTTGTTCTGAAAACGCTTGCAAGGTCTTTGACAAGCTCTCTGAAATCCACTCTGCCGTCGGCTGTGAAATAGAAAAGAATTTTGCCGCCGTCAAAAGTATATTCAACGTCAACGAGCTTCATTTCAAGACCGTGGTTGGCAATCTTCTTCTGGCATATATCAAAAGCTTCTCGCTCTTTTGCTTTGTTTGATGCAACGGTTTCAAGGTCCTCTGTTGTTGCGGTGCGGATAAGCTTTTTGAGAGGCTTCACGATTTCTTCATCGCTGATTTCTCTGTTATCCATTGCAACTTCGCCGCATTCAATGCCGCGAACGGTTTCAACAATAACCTTTTCACCTTTTTTGAGTGTATGACCGTCGGGGTCAAAATAATATACTTTGCCGACTTCTTTGAAGCGGACACCGATAACTTCTGCCATAATAACCTCCTTATTTAGAAACGGCTTTGCGCAACGTTGTGCAAAGCGCGGTGAGCATCAGATTGTGGTTTGCGTTCATTCGCACCGAGAGCATCAGCTTATCGCACGCTTCGATTAGGTCTGAAAGTGCACGGCGGCTGAGCTTTTTTGCAAGTTCCTCGGGCAAGGTGCCGAATTCGGCACCGCCGTCGGGTGCATTATATTTTTCACGCATTGCGGCGGCAAAAACCTCCTGAATAACAGGCAATGCGGCTTTAAGCAATTTTGCGTCTTTTTCAAAAACGGCGGCAGCCTTAACAATTTCGATATCGTCAATCGCGGCAACCGATTTTGCAACTGCCGTTGCGGCTTCAACGGCGGCGGCTCTGTTTTCATCGCTTTCTTCGGCTTTGGCTTCGCCGATGGTGAAAACCGTTGCTCTTGAAAGAACGGTGGGCAAAAAGCCCGATTTTGATGAGCAGAGCATAATAAAGTTAACGTATGAGGGCGGCTCTTCAAGAATTTTGAGAATAGCGTTCTGACCCTCGGTGCCCATAGTATGGGCATTTTCAAGAATAAAAACCTTTTTATCGGCTTCGTTGGGGATTATATAAGCGTTGTTTCTGATTTCTCTGACGAAATCAACCTTGAACGCACGCGGCTTATCTTCTGCGGTAAAAAACGGAATATCGGGGTGGGAATCCGCCGCCGCTTTTTTGCAATGGGAGCAGATGCCGCAGGGTGCTTCTGCTTTACCTGCGGAGCAAACAAGTGCCGCCGCAAGCTTTTTGGCAAGGGTCAGCCTTTCTGCAACCGTGCCGCCTTCAAGAATAACGGCGTGCGGAAAGCGACCCGAGGCAAGCATTGCTTTGAGCGTTGCCTCAAGAGGATTATTCAAATCAAAATCCGCTTTGTTCATCTGCCGTTTCTCCTTGGTTTATTATTGAAAGATTGCGTTCAACAACCTTTTTGCCTCTCCAGGCATAGGCTCTGCCCTCAAGCGTTGTTTCGTCTGTGAGCAGGGGAATGGGGGAAGATAAAAATTCTTCTATCGCAGTTTTTGCGGCATTTTTGTTCATCGGGCAGATATCCTGACAGATATCACAGCCCCAGGCACAGCCGCAACTGAGCATAAGTTCTTTTTCTTTTTCGGTCAGCTCACCCTTTTTCTGAGTGATTGCCGAAAGACATTTTGCACCGTCAACACCGTTTTGGCTTATCGCTTGCGCAGGGCAGGCGGTGATGCATTTGCCGCAGGAAATGCAGACGTTGATATCCGAATTGTTTGCGGGAATTTCAAGGTCTGTAACGATTTCACCGAGAAAAACGTAAGAGCCGTAGTCTTTGGTTATCAGAAGCGAATTCCTGCCTCTTACACCGAGAGAAGCGAGCGTTGCGGCTCTGACCTCGGGTATCGGTGAATTATCCGCAAACGGAGCAAAAACGTTTTGGGGATAGAGCTTTTTTAATTCGTCGCAGGCTTTCTGAAGCCTGTTTATTGCAACGTCGTGGTAATCGGTCACCACGGCATATTTTGAAACGTTTGAGCAGTTATAATTTTCTTCGTCAAGAAGATAAGGGAAACAGGCAACAAGAATGCTTCTGGCATTTTCGGGGAGCCTGTTTTTTGCTCTGCATTCGATAAGGCGGTCTTTGATATCGTCAAAACGGCACACGCCCCACAGGGGTGAAGCCGAATCCATTATTGCTTTGATATCCGTAAAACCACCTCGTTTTTATGCCATCTGTGCAACGGCTATCATAATGGGCATCGTTATAATCGAGATAAAGCTGACAACCGCAACCGTCTGCGATGCAAGACCCGTATCTCTGCCGTATTTTGCGGCAAAAAGAGCTGTGTTGCTTGCACTGGGAGCACTTGCAGGCACCATAACCGAGCCGAGAAGCACACCGCTGATGCCGAAAAGCTTGAAAAGCACAAGCAGAATTGCGGGCGTGATAAGCAGTTTGATAACCGCAACGCCGTAAATGCGCCATTCTTTGAATATGGATTTGAAGCTGGTGTTTGCAATGTAAGTGCCGAAAATCAGCATCGCAAGGGGGCTGTTAAGGCTTGCAACGTAGCTTATGGGTGAGAGAATCATTCTCGGCATTTCAACCTCAAGCAGGAAAAGCGGCATACCGATTGCAACCGAAATTATGCCGGGGTTAAAAATGAGCTTCTTGAGGTCAAACTTCTGCTTGCCCTCCATACCCTTTGTCATAATATAAATGCCGTGGGTGAAGCTGAAAATCTGGAATGAAATAACGATTGCCGAGCAATAGAAAACACCTTCGGAGCCGAAAAGTGCGCCTGCAAGGGGCAGACCCATATAGCCGCAGTTGCCGTAACAGCTTGCGTATCTGAAAATAGCGGCTTTCTCTTTGTTGGGGCAACGTCTGAAAAGAAGCGGTGCCATAACAACGCAAAGACCGTGAAGCAAAAAGCCGCAACCGAGAGCGATGAAAAGACCTTTTATTGTTTCGCTGTTATATTCAAGGTTGAGAAAGCTCTCAACAATAACGGCAGGAGTAACGATATAGAAAAGAAGGTCGGTGCAGTTTTTTGCGGTTTTTTCGGGAAAGAAGCCTACTTTATCGGCAACAAAGCCAACGGCGGCAATCAGATAAAGAATGATAACCTGCTCGCCGGCAAGGAGCATATTTTTTAAAAACATCAATTATTCCTCAATTGTTTCTGTTGTTGATTCTGCCGCTTCGGGCGCTTTGTCTGTTACTCTTGTGAGCACGGTTGCGATAACGAAAAGAGCAACGGCAAAATCGGAATATTCAAGTGCTGAGCCCGAATAGATAACGTCAGCTTTGCCTGTAAGCGAAAGAATAAGGCGGGGAACGAAGCAAACAAGAGCAAGCAATGCGGCAGGCAGACCGTAAGCGGCAAGCTTCCAGCCGCAGCCTTTATCGTTTACCTTTGAACTGCACTGTGCGAAGTTCATAAAGAAAAGAATCATAAACATCAGCATCAGCATCTCAAACATAAGTTCCGAAACTCTGACGTAGCTGATTGTGCGCATAAATCTTGCAACCATACGGAACATTGCCCATAAAACGGGTGCGAGCGAAATGAGCTTGAATTCCGAGCCCGAGATTTTGCCTGTGAGTGAGCCGATGCAAAGAACAACAAAGCAGATTGCCGAAAGCAAAGCGAATGCCATCTGTGCAAGAATCACGTAATAGGTTGTGGCTTCGGGAGAGGATTCTGCGGCGGAAAGAGCCTCCTGATATTTGCCTAAGTTCTGAAGGCAAGCGAAGGTGTCAAGAATCAAGCCTGCCGCAACAAGTCCCGAAAGAGCACCGAAACCGGGTCTGACAGCCTTTGAGGTGTCGTAAACAAGCTTTTTGCTTTTGGCGAAACCTGAAGCAATGATTGCAATGCCTGCAATTGCAAGCACGGCATAAAGAGCATAAGTGCTCCAATCGTTTTTAACGTAGAAGCCCGTCTGTGCTTCAAGAACACCGCCGATATACTGATAGAGTCTGAGCGGCAGAGCAAGAATGACAGCGGCAATGAAAATAATGTTTCCGATGCCGAAGCCCGAATTGAGAATTTTATTTTTCATAACGGTTAAAACCTCACATCAGCGTTTGTCAAGTGAAACGTATTTTTTAACGTCGTTTATGTTTTTATATGCAGGGCGGATAATCTTGCCGCCTGTGAGAAGTTCTTCAATTCTGTGTGCCGACCAACCTGCAACTCTTGCAACGGTGAAGATGGGAGTGAAGAGATCGGGCGGAATATTGAGCATCTTATAGATAAGACCCGAATAGAGGTCAACGTTTGCGCACATAGCCTTTGAGCTGCCCTTAACCTCTGCAAAAATTTCGGGGGTAAGGCTTTCGATAAGGTCGAGAAGAATGAATTCTTTTTCAAAGTCTGTGTTTGCAGAGAATTCCTTTGCCTTTGCCTTGAGAATTTTTGCTCTGGGGTCAGAGAGTGTGTAAACTGCGTGACCCATACCGTAAACAAGACCCGAGCCGTCGCCTGCTTCTTTGCGGATAATCTTGCGAAGGAAATCTGCAACCTGACCTTCGTTTGAAATATCGGCAACGCCTTCGTGGAACTGGTCGATCATCTCTGAAACCTTGATGTTTGCACCGCCGTGCTTGGGACCCTTGAGAGAGCCGATACCTGCGGCGATTGTTGCATAAGTGTCTGTGCCGCTGGAGGTGAGAACTCTTGTTGCAAAGGTTGAGTTGTTACCGCCGCCGTGTTCAGCGTGAACCATCAGGCAGGTATCAAGAAGCTTTGCTTCTTTGTCTGTAAACTGCTTGTTGGGTCTGATTGAGTTGAGAATGGTTTCAGCCGTTCTGTGACCGGGCTTTGTGGGGTGGATATACATACTCTTGTGATAATAGTGTCTGCGCTTGACCTGATATGAATAAGCCATAATTGCGGGAATACGGGCAATCAGGTTGATGCACTGGCGAAGAACGTTTTCAACCGAAGTGTCATCGGGGTTGTTATCGTAAGAATAAAGAGCAAGAACAGAACGTGAAAGCTTGTTCATAATGTTGGGTGAAGGAGCTTTCATAATCATATCTTCAATGAAATCCTCGGGAAGCTCGCGGCATCTTGCAAGGATATCGCAGAAGTTATCAAGCTGGCTCTTTGTGGGCAGAGAACCGAAAAGAAGAAGCCAGATAACTTCTTCAAAACCGAAGCGGTCTTCGGCAATAACGTTGTTAACGATATCGCTCATTTCGTAGCCTCTGAAATAAAGGTGACCTTCGCAGGGGATTTTTTCACCGTCGTCGATAAGATAACCGCCAACGGAGCAAACTCTTGAAATGCCTGCCATAACGCCTGTGCCGTCAGAATTTCTCAGACCTCTTTTAACGTTGAAGCGGTCAAAGTCTGCGGGGTCAACGTGGTTATATTTGCGAATCTGTTCGCATAAATTTTTAATATTGGTATCGGAAACGTTCTTTTCGTATTCAGCCATACCGTAAAACCTCTCTTTCTGAATGGTGATAATACTATATCCATTATAACATTATAATTAAATAATTAATTTATTATACACCTGTATGTTAACAAAAGTCAAGTGAGCAAAAAGTTAATTAAACGAAGCAAAACAGAGCGTGTTTTGTGAATACAAACGAAAGGACAGGCGAAAATGCGAAAATATATGATTATGGCGGTGCTGCTGATTGCGGCAATGGTGTTTTGTCCGCTGGCGGCAATGGGGGCAAAAAACGGCAAAGAAGCGGTGGCGGCACCCGTTATTTCCTACAGCATTGAGAATAACAGGGAGTATATAAGCGTTATGTCCTCGGCAACGGGCGATGCGCAGAGAATTGAAATGCGCGAATATCTTATCGGTTGCGTCGCGGCAGAGATGCTTCCCACCTGCCACGAGGAAGCGCTCAAAGCGCAGGCGGTTGCAAGTTATACATATGCCAAAAGGGTAACCGAAAATTCCTCTGACCTTATAACGGACAGTCCGCTGACTCATCAGGGGTATGCCGACAGGCAAACGAGAATGCAGAATTGGGGGTCGGATTTCGAGCGCAATGAGCAAAAAATAGCGCAGGCGGTTGATGCGGTTTACGGCTGTTTTGTGACTTATAACGGTGAAATAGCGCTCACGCTTTACCATTCAATCAGCGCAGGGCAAACGCAGAGTGCTGAAGCTTTGTGGGGTGAGGATTATCCTTATCTGCAGAGTGTGCCGAGTCAGGGTGACAGACTTTCGCCCGATTTTATCAGCAAAAGCGTTTTTGAGCCCGAAGAATTTGCGGAGTTGCTCGGCATAAGCGGTGAAGGCGATACTGCGCAATGGGTTGAAGATATAAAAAGCGAAAACGGATACGTCACCTCTGCCGTTATCTGCGGCAAGGAATTCGCCGCTTCGCAGATAAGAGATTTGCTGGAGCTTAAAAGCACGGCATTTGAGATTTTATGCGAAGAAGAAAAAATAACCGTAACCTGCAAAGGTCACGGTCACGGGGTTGGTATGAGCCAATACGGAGCCGATTATATGGCTCGGCAGGGCAGTAACTGGCAAGAAATTCTGCTGCATTATTATCCGACGGCAACTATTGAAAAACCTTGATATGCAAACAAAAAGGCTTGCAACGGAGTGCCCGATGCAAGCCGATTTTTTATGCATTGATTTCTTCTTTTTCTTTTTCTTCTTCAGCTTCTTCTTTAACTTCGTCTTCGGGCAGATTGACCTTTTCAAGAGAAACGAAAAGGTTGATTATTGCCGATGCAAGGAAGAGTGCCGCCGAAACGTAAACGCCCCACGAAGGACTGCTCTGCCAAGCGTTTGCGAGCGAGCCGCTTGCAACGATATCCGAAAATTTGCTGAAAGTGACGGAGCTTGCAAGCATCATACCGCTTGCGATGAGATTTGTTACAAAAAGACCCTTGCTCTTGAAATTTCTGAAGTTTGTGAGAAGAAAAACAAGGCTCACAAGAAGCGAAAGCACGCTTAAAACAACAAGAATCAGCGATGCACCGAAAAGCCTGAAAGAATCACCGACTATCTCGGATTTCATACCCGAGAAGATGCCGCCGATATCAACACCGTTGATAATGCTCATAACAATGGTGATTGCGTTGAGAGTCATTTTTTCGCTGTGAAACGGGATTGAAACGTTAAGAATTCCGAGCGGAAGCAGGAAAGAAAAGAGCGGAAGCACGCTCACGGGAATTCTTGCGATGCGAAGCTTTGAGCCGATGAATGAATATTTGAAGCGCTTGAGTGTTTCGCGAAGCTTTGCAAAAGCAATTTCAGCTTCTTTTGCGTCCTGTTCAAGGCGGTTTTCCCAGTCATAGTTTGCAATGTTAACACCGCACTTGGGGCATTCTGCCTTGATATTCCATATATGCAGTTTAACACCGCATTTGGGACATTTAGCCATATTATCACCCTTTACCGAAACGGTTTTTAAAAGTTTAAATCACGTTTTTATTCTATACTGAAAACAAAACGGTGTCAAGAAATATTTGGCGGTTTATTTCTGACCGTAATATGCGTTTGCACCGTGCTTTCTGAAATAGTGCTTGTGCTGAATATATTCGTTTGCAGGCTCGGCATTCATTGTTTTGCTCAGATATGCCATCTTTGCAACCTCTTCAAGAATTGCGGAATTCTTGGCGGCATCAAAGCCGTCTTTGCCCCAGGTGAAAGGACCGTGGGAGCGCACAAGCACTGCAGGCACTGCGTTATAATCGATGCCCCTTGTTTCAAAGCACTCGGCAATAACCTTGCCTGTGTTGAGCTCGTATTCGCCCTCGATTTCTTCTTTGGTCAGGTCTCTTGTGCAGGGCACGCTGCCGAAGGCGAAATCTGCGTGGGTTGTGCCGTAAGCGGGGATATCCGATGCCGCCTGTGCAAACGAAACGGCAAAGGTTGAATGTGTGTGTGCAACACCGCCTATTTCGGGGAAGCGGCGGTAAAGCTCAAGGTGAGTGGGGGTATCGGATGAGGGATTGAGCTTGCCCTCAACTTTTTCGCCGTTGAGGTTCATAACAACCATATCGTCGGCGGTGAGCTTGGCATAATCAACACCCGAGGGCTTGATAACAACAAGACCCGTTTCTTTGTCGATAGCCGAAACGTTGCCCCAGGTGAAAAGAACAAGGTTATATTCCACAAGCTTGAGATTGGCTTCGTAAACCTGCTGTTTGAGTTGTTCGAGCATAATTTTCTCCTTAAATGAAAAGTGTTGTTACAACGGTTGAATAAACCCTTGACGGCTCCTTGAGGAAGTTGTGCTTGATAATCTGTGCCTGCTCAAGGTCTGCGGCATAAACCGTCAGCGACATAAGAACGTTGTTTTTGTGAATTACTTTGAAAGTAACGTTGAAACCGTTTTGCGTGGGCTCGATTTCAACCGAATTCTCGCCCTCTCTCTTTTCCATAAGCTGCAGATTGATTGCGTCTGCAAGGGCGGTTTCTTTAACGGAGCGGGGGATATCCTCCGAAAGCTCCGCAACCGAAAGCTTGCCCTTGGGAGTGATATAGAGCTTGCCTTCAGCCAACGAGATGTTGCCGTTTGCAAGAAGCTCGTCAAGAGCCTGCGTGGCTTCAAAATAGTTTGCAAGTCCGTGCACCTGAAGCGCTTCAAGCATCATATCGGAGCTTATCGGCTCTTTAAGGCGACCTGCGATGAAGGTGATAAGAACTTTTATCTGCGTTGTGTTGCGCAGTCCGCCGGGCTCAACACCTGCGGAAAACGCATCAAACTCATTGTTTTCGCTGAACTGATTATCCATTTTCTACCTCTCTGCGTTCGTTGAGTTCCTTGATGATTTTATCTTTCTTTTTGCCTGTGTAATCGTTGAAGAACATCGGGATTGCGCACAGGGCAAGGCTGATTGCGGGGATGATTGAAATCATAATGAACATACCCCTGAGTGTTTCGTCTGACTGAGCCTGTGCAAGCTCTATGCTCACGCCGAATTCATTTTTTGCTTTGATGGGCTCGACGTATTTGTAAGCATCGAGAACGAAGCTTGTGATGAGCGTTGAGATGCCTGCGGTGAGCTTGCTGATAAAGGTCTGCGATGCAAAGCAGATGCCTTCGGAGCGTCTGCCTGTTTTCCATTCGAGATAGTCAACGCTGTCACCGACCATTGCGTAGGTGATAACGTTGAAAATGCCGAGGGGAAGACCGACAACTGCAAGCACAACGAGAAGCGCATAGAAATTGCCGTAGCCCATAAAATAGAGAATAACGTGAAGAACCGCGCCGAAAAGGGCGGAGCCGATATAAATCTGTTTGAGTGAGAATTTCTTGCGAAGGGTGGGCATAAGAACCATTGCAATCATCATACCTGCACCGATTGCAACTGTCATAACAACCTGAACGGAGCCCTTGGGAACGATGCCCGAATCCTGAATAAGATAAGTTGCTATGTATGAGCCCGAGGTCTGCGCCATAAGCATTGCCGAGCCGAGAACGCTTGCGGCAATGAGGAGAAGCAGGGGCTTATTCTTTGTGTAAGCCGAAACAACTTCTTTAACGCTGATTTTATCTTTGGGAGGCTGTTCAACCTTTTCTTTTGTGCCGAAGAAGGCAAGAAGCGAAATCATTGAGCCGACAATGCCGAAGATAAGACCGCCGACGAAATAACCTTTTGTTATGCCGAGTGACGAGGTGCGGAGCACGGGGATAAGAACTGTGGGCAGAATGCCGCCGATGGTGCTGCCGATTCGGGCGATTGAAAGGAATTTGTTGCGTTCGTTTTCAAGAGGAGTGACAACTGCGCTGAGGCCCCAGAAAGGAACGTCCTGAATTGTGAAGCAGATGCCCCAGATGACATATGTGATTGCGGCATAAGCAACCTTTGCACTGTAGCTTTCAAAACCCGGAACGCTGAAAAGGGCAATGGTTGAAGCCATAATCAGGAAGGGTGAGAAAAGAAGATAGGGGCGGAGCTTGCCGAATTTGGTTTTTGTTCTGTCTGCAATCATACCCATAACAGGGTCGTTTGCGGCATCGAAAATTCTTGCACCGAAGATTATCCAGCCTGCGTGAGTTGCCTGAATGCCTGCGGCATCGGTATAGAATATCAGCAGATAGGTTGACATAAGGGTGTAAATCATACTTCTGCCGAAAGCTGACGATGCGAAACAGCCTATTTCGCTTGTTTTGAGATATTTCTTTTCACTCATTTGTTTCTCTTTCTCCCTTTTACGTCTTTTCTTTTGCTTCTGTTGGGGTTGATGGGCTTGCCGTATCTGCCCTTTTCAAGGTAACCTGCGGTCAGGAATCTTTCTTTTGTTGCCCAAAGACCGCAAAGGTTTGACCAGCCTTCGCAATAGAACCAATAATAAGAAACGTTTTTCTCTTTTCTCATTTTAACGAAAACGGGCAGATTGCACCAGATGATTGACGGCAGACCGATAACAAACAGCCACAGGGGGCCGAGAATCATTGTCTGAACGGTGTGACCGTATTCGTGAATCTTGATATCGTGCAGGCGGTCACCCTCTATTTTTGCATTGACAAAAATGAACATACCGAGCGAAACACCGCCGAAATTTTCTTTTTCTATGTAAGTTATAAGTGCGTTATGGTACCATTCGCTCTTTGCACCCTGTGATTTATAAACGGCAAGCATAATCAGACCGATAAGGTTTTGCACAATGCCGTAAGTGAATTGCCAGATATAGAATAACGCGGATTTTATAATTTTCAAAAAAATCACCGTCCCAAATATAATCAATACATAATAACATATTTTTTAAAATAATGCAATGACGGGGACGATAAAAATCAAAAAAATTGAAATTTGACGAAAAAAGAAGAAATAAACTCTTGCCAAACGTCCGTATTTGTGAGATAATGACAGTCTAATTCAAACAAAGCGAGGTACTTCTATGTCAGAAAAAAGAAGCAGCTTCACGGGTAAAATCGGTTTTGTTCTTGCGGCGGCAGGCTCTGCAGTCGGTCTGGGCAATATCTGGCGTTTCCCCTATCTTGCAGCTAAATACGGCGGAGGAATTTTTCTTCTTGTTTATCTTGTTCTTGCCGTAACCTTCGGTTTTGCGCTTATGTGCGCTGAAATCGCAATCGGCAGAAAAACAGGTCAGAGCGCAATCAACGCTTTCAAATCGCTCGATAAGCGTTTCGGTTTTATCGGTGTTATTGCGGCGGTTATCCCTGCGATGATTCTGCCTTATTATTCCGTTATCGGCGGCTGGGTTACAAAATACCTTTTCGCCTTCGTTTCGGGTGATGCGGTGGCATCGGCATCGGACACTTATTTCACAAACTTTATCGCTCAGCCCTTTGCTCCCATCGGTTGGTTCCTGATTTTTATGGGTCTTACCGCTCTTATCGTTCTTTTTGGTGTTGAAAAGGGCGTTGAAAAGGTGAGCAAGGTTATGATGCCCGTTCTCGTTGTGCTCACGCTGGTTATCGCAATTTATTCAATGACCATTGACGGCGCAATGGCAGGCGTTAAATATTACCTTATGCCCGATTTCAGCAGATTCTCTGCAACAACCGTTCTTGCGGCAATGGGTCAGCTTTTCTATTCAATGTCGCTCGCAATGGGTATTATGATTACCTACGGCTCATATATGAAGAAGGATGTTTCAATCGAAAAATCCGTTCATCAGATTGAGATTTTTGATACGGGTATCGCATTCCTCGCAGGTATGATGATTATCCCTGCCGTTTTCGCTTTCTCAGGCGGTGATGAATCCGCTCTCGGAAAGGGTCCGAGCCTTATGTTTATCACTCTGCCCAAGGTTTTCAACGCAATGCCCGGCGGCACAATCATTGGTGCAAGCTTCTTCCTGCTTGTTCTTTTTGCGGCTCTCACTTCTTCAATTTCTCTGATGGAAACCGTTGTTTCAATCGTCAGAGATAAATTCGGCTGGGGCAGAAAAATCTCTTGCCTTGCAGTTTTCATCTTCTGCATTCTGCTCGGCATTCCCTCATCTCTCGGCTTCGGCATCTGGGATTTCGTGAACGTTGCAGGTCTTTCAATCCTTGATATGTTTGACTTTGTGAGCAACAGCGTGCTTATGCCCATCGTTGCAATTCTCACCTGCGTTTTCATCGGCTACGTTATCAAGCCCAAGGCTCTTATTGAAGAAATTGAGATCGGCGCACCGTTCAAGGCAAAAACACTTTTCACAGTTATTATCAAATACGTTGCACCCGTTTGCATCGTGCTGATTCTTCTTTCATCGGTGCTTGACGTTCTCGGCGTTATGAAAATTTAACAAAGCAAAAGAGGCTGAAAAGGGAGGCACTCCGTAAGGAAGTTGTCTCCCTTCACTTATTGCTCTGGAACATTTCAAAATGGCTTGAATAAAAAAGTGTACTATGTTATAATATAAGACATATTTTATCGCTTAAAGGAGGAAAACCGCAATGAATTGGGATTCATTTCGTTTTATAGATTTGTTTGCAGGTATCGGCGGTATTCGTTTGGGTTTCGAATATGTTGGCGGTCATTGTGTGTTTTCGTCCGAGTACGATGAGGATGCCTGTACCACTTACGAGGCGAATTTTGGCGAACATCCATCTGGTGATATTACAAAGATAGATGCAACGAGCATTCCAGATTTCGACATTCTGCTCGGCGGCTTTCCCTGTCAAGCATTTTCCATCATAGGCAAAAAAGAGGGATTTGCAAACGAGACCTGTGGAACATTGTTTTTTGATATTGAGCGAATTTTAAGTGTGAAAAAACCTCTGGCATTTATGCTTGAAAACGTCCGTAATCTCACCGCTCACGATAACGGAAACACTTTCCGTGTTATCAAGGAGCATCTTTCCGCTTTAGGTTATCACGTACACACCAAAGTATTAAATGCTCTTGATTATGGTGTTCCCCAGAATCGTGAGAGAATTTTCATTGTTGGTTTTCTGGACGATGTAAAATTTAAGTTCCCTGACCCCGTACCTGTTGAGGAAAGGAAAACCTTGGTTGATATTTTGGAAAAGAATGTTGACCGTAAATATTATGTCCGTGATGAAATTCGCATTTCCAGATTAGAACGATTAAAGGATAAGAATTATCCCAAACCGTATATATCCCACGAGAATATGGCAGGGTCTATTACACCACATCCGTATTCATCCGCATTACGAGCTGGTGCATCTGCAAACTATATTTTGATAAATGATGAGCGCCGACCAACCGAAAGAGAAATGCTCCGCATCCAAGGTTTTCCAGATACATATAAAATTGTGTTGCCTTATAGCAAAGTAAAAAAACAATGTGGCAATTCTGTCGCCGTTCCAGTTATCAAGGCGATAGCGGTAGAAATGATAAAAGCACTTAAACTATACAACAATAAGGAGGAACAATAATGGAACAGAGACCCAGATTAAGAGATTCAAAGCATTTAACAACCAAATCATTATATCCATTGAATATTATCCCTCCCGAAATAATTACCAAAATAGGTGGTTATCTCGTTTATCTGCTTTACATTGGCAGAAAAGATGTTTCTGGTAACGATTGGGGCGATGCCTTTGCTGATTCTATCGGTGGTTTTCACCTTGACTCACCAGTAGGAATTGCAGACGTGGTTTTGGATAAAAACTGTTGGTCAGCCAAAACCGTTAAGGTTAAAGATCCATTTTCAATTTCAAATGTGCGATTGATTAGTGGTAGATGCTCTCCTGACTATTCATACGGTATCACCGACCCACATAAAGATGTTCAAAAAACTGGTGAGGCGGTTTTGAATATTTGGAATGAGAGAATCAACATCGCCACCGACCATTACAGTAGTGTAAGAACTGCCGTTTTGGTTCGTAGTTATGACTGTTTATCCTATCGCTTATTTGAAGAAGACACACGACGATTTAGAACAACAGATTATCATTGGGAAGTGAATTCCAATGGTAATTTAATAGGTTTAGACCATAACAACAGAGTGTGTTTTACTTGGCAACCTCACGGCTCACAATTCACTATACATGCCGAGGTGCCGGATAGTGCAATTAAGTTCCAAATCAAACAACCACCGACCATTTCAAAAACTGATGTGTTGAAGGTCGTTGAGTTTGATGAGAGTTGGGTGCAAATTATTAAGTAAAGTAAAAATGCTATGAGTAAATTTACTCATAGCATTTTTTGCGGCATATATTATATATATTCGTTGTCCCACGGACATCTTTGCACAAAGTGAAAGTGTCATAGTGGGTTACACACTTTAAAAAGGTGTGTAACAACAAAAACGGCATAGCCACCAGCTGTGCCGCAAAACGTATATCAATTATTCAGTTTAGATACAAGAGCCACCTTGGGGTAACTTCCTTATGGAGGGCACCCCAAACAGCCTCTTTCTTATGCCAGAAAATGAACTCCGAGTGATTGAGGGGCACTGTGCAGGCTGATTATGCTTCCGTTTTCAGCGGTGATGATTTCTCCGAAGCCTGCCTGACGCAGGATTTTTGCGGTGCTGTCAAGCGTTTTGCTGTCAACCCCCGAGTGATAAATGAATGCCGCCGACTTATCGGCATAAGGGTATTTCACGATAAGGTCGCTCACGTATTGCTCTCTTGTTGTTTCGGGCTTGCCCTTATATTTTGAGAGGATTTCGATTTTGCCGTCAACCATTCCCGCACAGGGTTTAATCGAAAAAAGGCTTGCACCGAATGCACTCAAAGCGGAGCATCTGCCGCCGCGGCGCAGGAATTCAACGCTGTTGAGAAGATAAGAAACTCTTGCCTTGGGCACAAGCGCTTTTAATGCGGTATAGATATCTTCGGCAGGCATACCGCTGTCACGCATTTCACAGCCTTTCAGGGCAAGCAGACCTATTCCGCCGCCGAGATTTTTTGTATCCAACACAAAAACGTCGCCCATTCTTGCCGAAGCGATAACCGCATTCCGATGGGTTGATGAGAGTGTGCCGCAGAATGAAAGGTGCACAACTGCCGCACCGCTTTTGATGAACGGCTCGAAAAACTGCATATATTCACCCGGTGAAACGGCAGAGGTTTTTGGAATAACCCCTGTTTTTTCAACGTATTCAAAAACCTTTTTGCCACTCATATCAATGCCGTCACGGTAAACCTTGCTGTCGGCAACAACAAGCATCGGCATAACCTCGATGCCTTTTTCTCTTGCAAAATCCTGCGGCAAATCCGCCGCGCTGTCAACGCTGATTATAACTTTTTTCAAAAAAATCCCTCCGCAGTTAGTTTAACCGCAGAGGGATATTTTTATGTTACCGTTTAAGAGTTTCGATGAACGTGAACAGGTTGATATAGAAAGCAGGCGTTTCTTGCGATGCGTTTGCATCAAACGGAGCAAGACCTATAACCGTGCCGTGATGACCTTCAAGGGTTTTTGAAACGTGCCAGATGCCTTTTTTGATTTCCTTCGGTTTGATATCCGTTACGTTCTTATCGTAGAAATTGCCCTCTTCGTCATTGGGCTTCTGTGCGGAAATAACGCTCACAAGACCGTCGTTTTCCTGCCACTTTTTATCAAGAACAATTCCGCCGTCGGTTTTGCCTTCATAGAAGCCCATGCCGAGTGCCGTTGCCTGCAGGGGCAGAAGGGTGTTTGTTACAGACGGAAGCTGACCGCCCAAAAGAGAAGAGCGTGTTGTTGAATAAGCGTATGAGAAATAATAAACGCTGTCAACGGTCTGAATTGTTTTGTTGAGCTTTGCCGCACCGTCGGGCGAGAGGTCAAAGGCGGCGTGGTCGTTGCCTGAATTTATGACCGCTTCAATCGAACTTTTAATTGCCGATGCGTTAACCTCGCCAACCCCGAAATGGTCAAGCATAAGGTCATAAATACCCTCAACGGGTTCGCCGAGATTTGCCGCAAGCATACAGAATGAAATCAGCAGGTCGGTTGTGCTGAAGATATCGGGCAAATCAACAAGGTTGCCGATGCCGATTGCATCAAGAATACTGCCGAGTGATTTGAGCGTATCAAGACCGCCGAGGGCGGAGCCTGTGTTATTGATAACCTCTGTGAGCGTTGAGCCGTTATGCGGTGCGCAAAGAGTTGTTACGCTGAAAACCCAGTCGCCTTTTCCGCCTTCGAAAAGGGGAGAAACGTCTTTGCCCGAAGCTTTCTTCTCATCTTCGCTGCCGTATTCAAGCAAAGAGGTGAGCAATCTGACTGTTGCACCGCCGAAGCTGTGACCGACAAGGTTGATTCTCTGCAGCTGACCGCCGTTGCTTTTTTCGCCCCAACCTGCAATCATCGGCTTGTCATACGTTCTGCCGTATCTTTCGTGGTTATGTTCTTTTGAATGAGCTTCACCGTAATCAACGCGTGTGCCCGTGAGCTGGGCATAGAGCTCGCAGGCTCTGTCCCAGGCGCTTGAAACGGGACCGACGCTCGGAGTATAAACGTCATAGCCTTCTTTGCGAAGCTGTGATGCAAGGTCACCCGAGGTTGAGCCCCAATAAGGAACAACGTTGTTTATGCCCGTGCTTTCGCCCCAGCCGCCGAGACCGTGAACAAGCACGTAAGGATATTTGATTTTGCCGCCGTTGAGCGACCACCAGGCTTCTTTGATCTGACCCCAGAAAAGCGGAATGCAGAGCGTTGCAATCATAATGCAGATAACGAGCACCCATGCAACGATTTTCAGAATAGGGCTTTTTGCGGCTCTTTCGCGGATTTTATCTTTCTCTGTTTTTGCTTCTTCGGCAGGAGCAAAAACGGGTGGCTGTTCTTCTGCATAAGGTTCTTCTTCGGGTATATATTCGGGAATATCCACGGGGAGCTTTATCTCCATCGTGTCGTCGATATCGGAAGAATAAACGTCAGCGGCAGGCGGAGTTTCGGGGTTATCATTCTTCAGAAGATAATCTGTTGAAACACCGAAAATTTCGCTGATTGAAACAATCTTATCTATATCAGGTGTTGCCGCACCCGATTCCCATTTGGAAACAGACTGACGCGAAACACCGAGCTTTTCTGCAAAAGCTTCCTGCGAAAGTCCGTTTTCTTTTCTCAAATTCTGTATTTTATCTGAAATAGCCATCAACTGACCTCCTGTCTTTAATGGCATTATAATCCACAAAGCGCACAAATTCAATCATTCAGAGTTTACATTTTAATATTTTCTGAAATAATTTTTATGTAAACCTGCCTTTACACGGCAAAAAACAGGTGTAAACCGAAGTTTACACCTGCCTGAATGTGTTGATATCAAAGGCTTTTTTCAAGAAAAGCAAGGGTTGCGGCACAGATTTCATCCGCTCTGTTTTCAATGCACTGGTGACCGCCGCCCTCAACGAGGTATGAAGTTGCATCGGGGAAAGCGTTGTTCATGCTGTCTTTCATTGTCTGATTGATGATGATATCTTTGCTTGCCTGACAGATGAAAACGGGGCAGTCAACCTCGTCTGCTCTGTCAAGTGCGGTTGCCTTGACGTTGAACATCATTTCGCACATACCGCCGCCGAAGCCGTCGTGCTGAGTTGCATCTGTTACGCCTGTAACGTCATAATCCATTGCAAACTGCCAATCCATTGTTGCGGCATAGATAATCATCTTAACAAGCGGCGCAATTCTTGTGCCGTAGTTAAAGAAAAGGTTCATAAAGGTTTTCATAATGCCCGAGGTCATTATGCCTTTCATTGCAGAGGGGAATTCGCTCTGCGGTGCGGGGCAATAGAGGAGAAGTGCCTGAACGTCTTCTTCGATAGCTATGTTGACCGAAACGCCGCCGCCCATTGAGTGACCTGCGATAATCCATTCGTTCATCGGTGCGATGCTTTCCATAAGGTCGATAATGATATCTTCGCGGTCAATGATTTCCATATCTTTGGTTTCTCTTGTGCTGAAACCGAAATTCGGCAGGTCTGCAAGCACGCATTCATAGCCTGCTTCGTTGAGAATCGGCACCATATTGCGCCACGCATAAGTGGAGCAGAGGAAGCCGTGGAGCATCATAATTCTGCCCTTGCGTTCGCCCTCGGCAGGAAAAACTCTGTAATGAATGCTGTAATCGCCGATTTCATAATATTGACTGTTTTCATAGGGGAGCGTTTCTGAATCCGATGCAAAAGCAAAAACGGAGCAAGCCGAAAAAATAACGGCAAAAACGCAAAGAATGCTGATTAATTTTTTCATCGTTTTGTCCCTCGCTTTATCAGTTCTTGCCTGTTGAGCCGAAGCCGCCTGCGCCTCTTTCTGTTTCGTCAAGAGTTTCCGCTTCAACGGGAGTGATGAGAGAAACAGGCATAATAACAAGCTGTGCAATGCGCTCGTCGGGCTGAATTGTATATTCTTCTTTGAGCTGGTTGATAACGCCCACGCAGATTTCGCCGCGGTAATCGCTGTCGATAACACCAACGCTGTTGAGCAGACCGATGCCGTGTTTGATTGCAAGACCGCTTCTTGCAAAAACAAAGGCGGCAAGCTCTGCGGAAGGAAGCTCAATGGCGATGCCTGTGGGGATAACCGCCTTTTCACCGCCGCCGAGAGTTATCGGCTCATCGATGCAGGCATATAAATCCATACCTGCGCTGCCGGGGGTTGCTCTGAAAGGAATTTTTGCGTTTTCACGCAGTTTTTTTATTTTGAAAGTTTCCATTATTTAACAAGTGCCTCTCTGTATTTTTCTTCGGGGGGAACTTTTTTGTGGGGGCAGGGAATGGGCTCGCCAACGGGGTTGATGGGGTTAGCCCAGCGGACTGCATTGATGATGATGCGCTGAACGTATTCGTTATGGAAGGTGGGGTTGCTTTCGTGACCGGGCTGGAAATAGAAGATTTTGCCAAGACCTCTTCTCCAGGTGCAGCCTGAACGGAAAACTTCACCGCCCGAGAACCAGCCGAGGAAGATGATTTCTTCGGGAGCGGGAATATCAAACTGCTCGCCGTACATTTCTTCAACGTTGAGGCTGAAATGGTCGGGGATACCCTTTGCGATGGGATGGTTGGGGTTGATATTCCAGATTCTTTCTCTGTCGCCGTCACGCCATCTGAGATTGCAGGTTGTGCCCATAAGCGCTCTGAAAATCTTGGAATGGTGACCCGAATGAAGAACAACCAGACCCATACCGCCCAGAACACGCTTATGTATTTTTTCAACAAGCTTGTCGGGCACCTTATCGTGAGCCATATGACCCCACCAGATAAGAACGTCTGTGTTTTCAAGAACTTCGTCTGAAAGTCCGCATCGGCGCTGTGCAAGGGTAGCTGTGCGAACCTCGATATCCTCCTGCGTTGAGAGGAAATTCTTTATGCAGCCGTGAATACCTGCAGGGTAAACGCCGGCAACTTCATTGCTTGTTTTTTCGTGAACGCCTTCGTTCCAAACAGTAACTCTGATCATCTTTGTTCTCCTTTTCTTTTATCTTAATTTTTTCAGTATTTCTTGTGATGCGGAAACGATTTTTGCGGCGGCAGGCTTGGTTATCAGATCCATTTCGCCCATAAATTCAACGTAATCACCGTCGAAGCGGTGCTTGAAACGGTAAAGACCGAAGAGCGGATTGCTCTCATCAATAACGCCTGCAACACCTCTGAAATCATAGATGCGGCAATTTTCGTTTATCGCCCACTTTATCATTTCCCATTGAAGCAGATAGTTGGGCATAACGTTTCTGTTTTCGTTTGACGATGCACCGTAGAAATACCACACCTTATCGCCCCATAAAACAGAGATTGCGCCTGCAATGGGCTTGCCCTCATAATAAGCCATATAGAGCCTTGCTTTGTCACCGAAGCAATCGAGAATGCTTGCAAAATATGCGGCTGAGCGAAGGTCAAAGCCGTCTCTTTCACAGGTTTCTTTCATAATCTGATAGAAAGTTTCAGCCATTTCGCTGCCGTGAATTTTAATCTCAACGTTATTTTTGAGAGCCTGACGGATTTTGCGTCTGTGGTCTGAATGGAAGGCGGCAAAAACCTCGTCTTCCGTTCTGCCGTTGAGATGGATTCTGATAACACAGCGGCACTGATAATCTTCAAAATTAACCGTTCTGCCCTTGAATTTAAAGCCCTCGGCAAGAGCGATTGCACGGTATTCTTCGTTTTCATAGGGAACGTCTTTATCGATTTTCAGCTCGTATGCGTTATATTTTTTGCCTTCTTCTTTTGCGGCGGCAACAAGAGCTGCAAAGGTTTCTTTATCGTTGAACGCACAAACGGGACCTCGGGGCGCATACATCATATGATAGGGGAGCTTTGAGATTTTGCGCAGAAGAACCGCCATTGTGCCCGTGATTTCGCCACCGTCATTTTTGCAGATAACGCCGAACCATTTCCAGTCATTTTTAACCTTACCCCAGAGGGAGGTCTGCAGAAAATGGCCGTTTTCGTGCTTCTCAACGAAAGCGTCGAGAGCCTGTGCGTTGTTTATATCAACAATCTGTGTTTTCACAATTTATCCTCACAATCATAAAGTTGCATATATACAATTATTATAACTCAACAGACACTAAAATGCAATAGAAATACAAGTTAATATTATATTGATTTAAACGAATTAATAATGTATAATTATACTGATTATTAATCGGGAGAAAGAAAAATGAAACTCAACCTCAATTTCAACAAAACCTATCAGACCTTTGAAGGTATCGGTGCAAGCGGTGCCTGGTGGGCTCAGATTGCAGGCGGCTGGGATAACGTTGACCCCGAAAGCGGTCTTGCCGTCAGGGACAGAATCTCACAGCTTCTTTACAGCAAAACCGAGGGCATCGGTATGCGCACCTACCGATATAATATCGGAGGCGGCTCGGTTGAATCGGGCAAGGGCGATTTCTCGGACAGTGCAAGACGTGCCGAAAGCTTTGATAACGGCAGGGGCGGCTATGATTTTTCAAAGGATGCGAATGCCGTTTATATGATGAAGCAGGCGGCAAAAGACGGTGCAGACGAAATTATTCTTTTTGTTAACTCGCCGATTGAGCGTCTGACCAAAAACGGCAAGGCGCACCTTGATAAAAATCAGATTTTCAGAACAAATCTTTCTTCTGCAAATTACGGTGCTTTTGCAGATTACGTTCTTGACGTTACGGAGCATTTTGTGAAAGAAGGTCTGCCTGTCAGATATCTCTCGCCCATAAACGAGCCGATGTGGATATGGAACGGCGGTCAGGAGGGCTGCCATTACAGCCCCCGTCAGGCAGGCAAGGTTATGCTTTGCGTTGCAAAAAAGCTTGCAGAAAGAAAAGAGCTTGCAGGCATTATGCTTTCGGGCGTTGAAAACGGTGATATCCGCTGGTTCAACAAGGCTTATACACGCCATCTGCTGAAATATCCCGAGGTAAGGGCGAAAATCGATTCGGTTGATTTGCATTCATATTGCCTTAAACAGAAATTTTTGCCTTCGTTTGCAAATGACAGGCTCGCGTTTGTTCGCCGTTTCAGAAAATGGATGGATAAAAAATATCCCGATATGCCCGTCAAAATGAGCGAATGGTGCCATATGCAGGGCGGCAAAAACACGGGTATGGATTCCGCCCTTGAAACGGCAAAGGTGATGTGCGAGGATATCGGCATTCTGAACGTTGCTTCGTGGCAGCATTGGATTGCCTGCTCGCTTTATGATTACTGCGACGGTCTGATTTATCTTGACAAAGAAAAACGCAGTTTTGAACTGACGAAGAGATATTTCGTTACGGGCAATTTCTCAAAATATATTCCTTTCGGTGCGGTCAGGTTTGATGCAAAAACCGATGATGAAGCCGTAACCGTTCTCGGTTTTGTAAAAGACGGCAAGGCATATCTGGTGTTTGTTAATTTCTCAAAAGAAGAAAAGAAAACTGCTTTTGATTCCGACGCTTTTGTTGCCGTTACCGATAAAGACAGCAATCTGCGTGAATATTCAGCCGAAAAGGGCAAAAAAATTGCGCTTACCCCCGAATCGGTAACAACCGTTATTATCGAGGTGAAAGAATGAACATAAAAGAAAAAGCAACCGAGCTTATCGGCACTGCAAAAAAATATTGGAAAACTCCGCCAAACGGCAGATACGTTACTTATAAAGAAATTGCTTCTCTTTCGGGCGGCGGCATCGGCGTGCGTTTTGTGAGCCATTGCCTGACGCAGATGACGATTTCGGTGGGCAACGAGCTTATCGGCAACACAATCGGCATCAACCCCACCTCGCTTTATGCGATTTATATTATCAGCCTTATAACCGCATTTCCGCTCACGGCTCTGCGAGCAAGAATGATTGATAACACCCGCAGTATGAAGGGCAAATACCGCCCCTATCTGATTGTTATGGGTATCCCCACGGTTATTCTGGGCGTTGCGTTTATCTGGATGCCGTATGAGATAATGAGCAACTTCTGGAAATGCGCAACGGTGCTTGCATTTAACGTTGCGTTCCAGTTCTTCTATAATTTCTATTATGATTCGTATGACGGATTGATAAACGTTATTTCGCCAAACAGCATTGAACGCTCCGACGTGCTTTCAATCAGGTGCATTGTTGAAAACCTTTCGCCGTCGCTTGTCAATATCGCATTCCCTCTGCTCGCAAAGCTTGTTACGGGCGAAAACACTCTCTATGATATGAGAGTTTACCGCTTCACTTTTCCGCCGATGATGATAATCGGCTTTCTGATTTCGATTTTTGTTTACGTTAACGTTGAAGAAAAAATCGTTCAGGCAAAAACGCATCTTATTCAGGTTAAATTCATCGACGCTTTCAAAGCGATTGCAAAGAACAAATATTTCTGGATAATCTCTCTTGCAGGCTGGCTCGGTTTCCTTGAATCCGCTTTTGCAAACATTCTGCATTGGATGTATGACTATCAGAAAGCCTGCGGCGCAGGTCAGTTTGCAATCATAACCGCCATAGCAGGCAACGCTTCGCTCTGGCCGAATATCATTGCGCCGTTTTTTATCCGCCGCTACGGCAAAAAGAAAATCCTGATTGTGACCAACGCAATGAGCATCGGATTCATCGCATTGATGATTCCCGTTATCAGGCTCACGGGTCACCCGAGCGCAATCTGGTTGCTGCTTGTGTGCCTGTTTATCAACACTCTCATAACCGCTCTCGGTCATTTGCTCACCCCGAGCGTTAATGCGGATATCCGTGACTATCAGCAATATATCACGGGCGAAAGAGTTGACGGTATGTTTGCCGCTGTGGGTCTTATCGGCAACGTTATCACGATGGTCACAGGCTCCGTTTTGCCGATGATTTATGAAAAAGCAGGTCTTAACGAGCAGACTGCGGCGGCACTCGGATATTCAACAAGCAACGTTTACGAAGTGCTGAACAACAGAGAATATTTCATCAGCATATGCACCATTCTTATTATTGCTTCAATCATCGGTGCGGCGCTGAACGTTATACCCTATTTCTTCTTTGATTTCACCGAAACAAAACAGAAATCAACAATCAGCGTGCTTAAAATCAGAGCTCTTTTTGAGGACTATGCAAACGGAGTTCTTGCCGAAGAAAAGCTTGTTGAAGCGGTTGAAATCATCAAAGAGGCTGAAACTTATTTTGCCAAAACGCCAAACAATCTGAGCGGTGCAAAAGAAGTGCTTAAGCAGGCAAGGGCAAAGAGCAGGGCGGAATATTCCGCAACCAAAGCGGAGCTCCGCCGTCAGAAAGAAGAGAACGAAAAAATCGAAATTGCAAAATTCGTTATCGATGAGCTTCGCAAATTCACAACTCCCGAGGGCATTGACGAGCTTGAAAACGCAAAAGCGTTTGCCGCAAAGGGTCTTAACGGCTTCCTTGAAATGCAGGTGCCCGACAGAGCAAAAGCAAAGGCGATGCCGAAATCAACCGAGCTTGAAAAGAACCGCCGTTCAAGAACGCTCGGTCTTATCGGCGATATGAAAACCGCAAAGAAAGCGGCTGAAAAATATTATCCCAACGGAATTGAAGAATTTGATATTTCTCGCTTTGATAAGCTTTTCAAAGCAGAAGACGAGGCACAGGTAAGATTCCTTGAAACCGCAAAGAAGCTTAAGGAAGCCAAAGAAAGCGGCAACGCTCACGAAATAAAGAAGCATCACGGAAAGCTCAAAGCCATAAAGAAAGAAAAGCTTGATATCGCAAAGAAAATCAAGCTTGCCACAAACGATAATTCTGTTTATCACAGGGCGGCAAAGCCTTATCTTGATGCGGTCAGGATTGTGAAACAGGCAGAAAATTACAGCCGCCTTGACGAAATCAAGAGGCTGTATGATGAAGCGGTAAAAGCATAAAAAAGCGGGTGTCGGTTGACACCCGTTCTTTTTTATATCTCCGTTATCTTCTCAAGCTGATTTGCAACCGTTTTGTTTTCAAAATATCTTTCATCGAGAATAAAGATGCCCATTTCTGCCGCTCTTTCGGCAACGGGCGAATCTTCGCCAACGAATTTTGTTGTTGCAAGCACCGCTTTTGCAAGCTCGCCGCCGAATTTCTGCCTGATTGCATAAAGCTCGTTGAGGTCATCGTTTATGGGTGCCCTTGTTTTGCAAGAAATAAAAACGGGCATAACTCCTCTTGTGAGCACAACGTCAACCTCGTTTCTCGGTGTTGAATCCGCAATTATCGAGCCGAGAGTTTCACCGCCCGAGGGGATATCCCAAACGAATTTAACGCTTGTCTGCACGTCGTCAAACTTATCGCTGCTTTTGCCTGCAAGATAAACCGCAAGCTCAAGCCACACACCCTCGTTGACAAGCAGATTTGCAATATCTGCATTGAAAAATTCAAAGCTGAGCCTGTTATCGTTTTCGGTGAAACGCAGATTTCTGATAGCCTGCGCACGTTCAAGCTCACGCATAACCGTTTTATTGCAGCTGAAAACTCTGCCGTTATCGCTGAAAGAAAACGGCGCATCAACAAACAGATTGTCGCTGACCTTTTCGTTTTCTCCTTTTGCAACCTGCTGAAGATATTTAACGAATCTGTTCCAGATTTCTCTGTTTTCAAAATAAATTCTCGTCACCTTGCGGATAACCGCCCATTCCGCATCGTTATAATTCATATTTCTCGGGCTTGAAAAAACCGTGCCGCCCGCAATGGTGATAAATGCTTCGCAGGTGAGAGAAATATCAACCGCCTGCGTTTTTTCGCTGCCGAGAAAACGGAAGGCATTGACCGTTTTGTCATAATATATAACGCTCACGTTGCTCGGAATCAGACTGCCTGCCGCAACAAGGGCAAGGTCTTTGCCGCCCGTAACGTCAACGGTGCAAGCGTTGCCTGCGGCGGTTTCTTTTGCGATTGTTTCCGAAATAACACGGCGCATATCGCAATAATCGTTTGTGTTTGCGGCAATGAATTCAAATTCGCACTCAAGCCCCGTGAGGGAAGCATATTTTTTTGCCGCCGCCCTTGCATCGGCATCAAGCGAGAGCTTATCGCCTATGAAACAAACCTTCTGCGGCTTGAAAACCGTTGCGGCAAGATAATTATAAATCGCTTCTTTATCAAAAAGTTCAATCAGAGTTTTCATTTTAACACCCGATTCAATCAAGATAATTTCAGTTTATCATATTCATTACCGTTTTTCAACCGAAAAACCTTGCGGCGGTTTCTGAAAAGTGATATATTAAAAACAGAGGTGAGTTTATGGTAACTTTTGATTTTATTGAAAATAAAAAACTGCAAAAGCAGATTGAATTTGCAATTGAAATTGATAAGATGAAGCAGATTCTGCGCAGAAATCTTATCGCAGACGGCTCGAAGCGTGAGGATGATGCGGCGCATTCCTGGCATCTTGCCGTTATGGCAATGATTCTTGAGGAATACAGCGCAGAAAAAATCGACGTTAACAGAGTTGTGAAAATCGCTCTTGTGCACGACCTTGTTGAGGTTTATGCAGGCGACACCTTTGCCTATGATGCAAAGGGATATGAAGATAAAGAGGAACGTGAAAAAGAAGCCGCAACAAAGCTTTTCGGTATGCTCGAGGGTGAGCAGGGGGCGCAGATGAGAGCTCTCTGGGATGAGTTTGAAGCAGGCGAAACCGCAGAGGCAAAATACGCAAACGCAATCGACCGCATTCAGCCGCTTCTGCTCAACTATCTCACAGACGGTCACACCTGGAAGATGGGCGGCGTAAGCTCTGCGCAGGTTTATAAGCGGATGGATATCATCCGCACCGCAACGCCTGAACTCTGGTGCATCGTTGAGAGCGTTATCAAAAATTCAATAGAGAAGGGTATTCTCAAACCGTAAATTGATACTGTGCGATTTCCACAAAAACACGGCTTTTGCTTTGTGCAAAATGTTGCCGAAAATTTTGGAAGCCGCACAGTTATTGTTTAATGTTCCGAAATTGAGAAATATGCAAAATTTGCCTTGAAATCGGGTGCCGTAAGAGTATAATTTAACTCGGAAATTAATAAAAAACGGAGATAGAAAGATGAAGATTTTTGCACCCAAGCTTTTCTCAATCAAAGAGCGCTTCAGCAAAAAACAGCTTGTCAACGATATCGTTGCAGGCGTTATTGTTGCAATCATCGCTCTGCCGCTTTCAATTGCGCTTGCAATTGCATCGGGCGTTTCACCCGAAAAAGGTCTTTACACCGCCATCGTTGCAGGTTTTGTTATCTCATTCCTCGGCGGCAGTAACGTTAACATCTCGGGTCCCACAGCCGCTTTTGCAACCATCGTTGCAGGCATTGTTGCCCAATTCGGCACGGGCGGACTTGTTGTTGCAACCATTATGGCAGGTCTTTTGCTTATCATTATGGGTCTGTTCAAATTCGGCTCGCTGATAAAATATATCCCTTACACCATAACAACAGGCTTCACCGCAGGTATTGCCGTGACAATCGTTATCGGTCAGATAAAGGATTTTCTCGGTCTTACCTTCCCTGCAGGTATGCCCACGGTTGAAACTGCAGAAAAGGTTCACGCAATTGCGAAATCAATCGGCACTTTCAACTGGCAGGCTCTGGTTGTTGGTCTTGTTGCTCTTGCAATTCAGATTGTATGGCCTAAAATCAGCAAAAAAATTCCCGGCTCGCTGATAACCGTTGTTGTTGGCGTTATCATCGTCAAGGCTTTTGATATGAACGTTAACACAGTCGGCGATCTTTACACAATTTCAAGAGATCTGCCAAAATTCAGCCTGCCCGAAATCAACTTTGATAATATCGGTCAGCTTGTGCCCAGCGCATTCACGATTGCAATTCTTGCAGGCATTGAATCCCTGCTTTCCTGCGTTGTTTCAGACGGTATGATAAAGGATAAGCATAACTCAAACACAGAGCTTATCGCACAGGGCGCAGGTAACATTTTCTCGGGTCTTTTCGGCGGTATTCCCGCAACGGGTGCCATCGCAAGAACTGCGGCAAACGTTAAAAACGGCGGCAGAACACCGATTGCAGGTATCGTTCACGCGGTTGTGCTTCTGCTTATTCTTGTTGTTCTTATGCCTTATGCGGCTTGGATTCCCATGCCCGTTATTGCGGCAATCCTCTTTATGGTTGCCTATAATATGAGCGAATGGAAGCGTTTTGTTAAGATTTGCAAAACCGCTCCCAAGAGTGATATCCTCGTGCTTGTTGCAACCTTTGTGCTCACGGTTGTTTTCGACCTCGTTGTTGCAATTGAGGTTGGTATGATTCTCAGCCTTGTTCTCTTTATGAAGCGAATGGGTGACGTTGCGAGAATCAGAGTGTGGAGCAAAGACGAAGATAACTCCGCACCCGACAGCGAACGTCTTAAGGCTGTGCCCGAGCACGTTGAAGTTGTTGAATTTGACGGCCCGATGTTTTTTGCATCGAGCGAAAAGTTCAACGCAATTCCCGTTAAAGAGGGCGTAACAACCGTTATTCTGCGAATGAGAAACGTGCCTGCGCTTGATATAACCGCGATGCGTGCGCTCAGCGAGATTCATTCAACCTGCAACGCAAACGGACTTAAACTTATTCTTTCGCACACAAACGAACAGCCTCTTTCGGTTATGAAAAAATCGGGCTTCTATGACAGAGTGGGTGCAGAAAACTTCTTGCCCAACATTGACGAAGCTCTGACTTATGCAGAAGAAATCAATAAATAAAAATCACGGACTGCTTCATTACGGTGATGCAGTCTGTTTTTTTATTCTATAAAATACCTCTTTAAAATGAAAACTGTTTGTGATAAAATAAATTCCGACCAAAAAGAAAGGGGGCAGGGGAATGCTCGGGTCTGACGTGAAGCTGATTGATTATTCGCGCAAGGTTGATATTGCCAACTGCATAACTCACGCTTCGGGAGCGGTTGCGGCGGCAATCGGTTTTGCTTTTATGCTTGCAAAGGCAAACGGTGAGCGCAGTTTGCTTTCGGCGGTGATTTATTGCGTTTCGCTGATTGCGGTTTATTCGGTTTCGGCTGTTTATCACGGATTACCTGCAGGCGAAGCCAAGAGGATTGCAAGGCTTGCCGACCATTCAACCGTGCCCGTGCTTATTGCAGGCACCGCAACACCCTGTGCTCTGATAACTCTTTGGAATATCAGCCCTGCACATTGCATTTTTGTTATGGCAGTTGGCTGGGGGTGCACGTTTTTCGGCATAATCTCGAAGCTCTTTTTCTTTGAAAAGCTCAAAAGCGTTACGGTTGCGGTTTATATTGTTTCGAGCGTTGCGATGCTTGTGAGCGTTGTGCCGATTCTTGACAAAATCAACGGCGGAGCTTTTGGCGGTCTGCTTCTGGGAAACGCGTTTTATCTGACGGGAGCGGTCTTTTGCGCTATCGGCAGAAAGCGTGAGGTGATGCACGTTGTTTTTCATATTTTCACTCTTGCGGCAAGTGCGGTGCATTGGTTTGTGCTTTACAGTTACGTGATTTGAGGGCAAAAGCGAGCGTTTTTATGTAAAAAGCAACGGATTTGAGGCACTTCAGACCCTCGGAAAGGAAAACATTTAACAAAAATAATTTTTTTCTGTTTAGGTATTGATTTTTTTGAACAGATATGTTAATATACTTTGGCAATCGGAACTCAACCGATTTCAAAGTGAATATGCGCTGCTAGCTCAGTTGGATAGAGTGTTTGGCTACGAACCAAAAGGTCAGGGGTTCGAATCCCTTGCAGCGCGCCAATTAAAGGAGATAGCATCAGCTATCTCCTTTAATTTTTTAAAACTGCAAGGGATTCGAACGAGCGTTAAGAAAACAGTCCTGTGGACTGTTTTCAGCTCGACGAGCCGTAGAGCGATAAAGAATCAGAAGCGATTCCCGAAAGTCGATTGCAATAGAAAAACAACAAATATGCCCCTTGCAGCGCGCCAATTAAAGGACATAGCAACGGCTATGTCCTTTAATTTTTTAAGCAAGGGATTCGAAAGGGCGAAAAGAAAACCTTTCGGTGAAAGGTTTTCCGCCCGTTGAGCCGTAGAGCGAAAAAGAATCAGAAGCGATGCCCGAAAGTCGATAGCAATAGAAAAACAACAAATATGCCCCTTGCAGCGCGCCAAGCGGAAACTCCTTAATCTTTGTCATTTTTACTGCGGTTGACAAAAAGTTCCGTGTTATATATAATTGGTATAATTTATTCATTCATATGGAGGATTTACTGATGAAAAAGATTCTTGCCGTTTTGCTGGCTCTTGCGATGACCTTTGTTTTCTTTGGCTGCGGTGCCAAAGACGGTTCTTCGGGCTCGGATGATGGCGCAAAAGAAAACAAAAATGAAGCTAAAGCAACTGCTTGCGCTCACGTCTGGAAAGATGCTGACTGCACAACCCCAAAAACCTGCGAAACCTGCGGTGAAACAGAGGGCGAAGCTGCGGGTCACACCTGGAAAGAGGCTGACTGCGTAACACCCAAGACTTGCACTGCTTGCAACGCAACAGAAGGCGAAGCTGCGGGTCACACCTGGAAAGATGCTGACTGCACAACACCCAAAACCTGCTCGGTTTGCGGCGCAACAGAGGGCGAGGCAAACGGTCACAAATACAGCAGCGGTGTTTGCACCGTATGCAAAACTCAGGACCCCAGACGCGTTGGTCTGAAAGAAGCGCTCAATGATTGCGAAAGATACGTAAAATATCTTTCAATCGATGCTGAAATCGTTAAAACCGAAATTGAGCTTTACAGAACAACAAGAGACGTTAAGTACATTCTCGAAATTCAGGATACCGCCAGCGAAATGTATGATTATTTCAAGCGTATTGAGGATATCTGCGAGCCTTACAGCGATACATATCTTGCTCTTATGTATGACTGCTGTGACGTTGATTATCCCGTTATCACAACAAGCTCGTATTCAGATGCATCGGCACTTGCCCGTGAGGCAGTAAATATGGAAATTTTCTTTAATTCAGCTTACGAAAAATGGGGTTAAGCGTCAGATAAAAATCACATAAAGAAAAAACAAAACCACAAGTCACGCAAGACGCGGCTTGTGGTTTATTTTTTATCCGAATTTTATTCCGCTGATATCGCGGATTTGTTTCATAACACGTGAAACCTGCAGGGCTCTTTGCTTTGTTACCTGATAGTATTCGTCGCTCGGATTTGCGATGAAGCGTTCGAAGCCCTGTGCTTCGTAGCCCATAAGTCTTTCTTTTGCAACGTCACCGATTATTTCGCTTTCATCGCCGTTGTTTGCAACAACCGACATATTGATGAGCTTTGAAATCGATTCGATTTTTATTGTGCCCTCGTCACCGAAAATCTGATTGCCGATCCTGTCCTGACCGAGCTTTGAATAGGTGAAGGTCACAAGCTTATCGTCATAGAGCAAGCCTGCCGTTCCGCTGCCGTCTGCACCGCTTTCCATAAAGTGAGCGCAGGCGGTTATTTTATTCGGCATACCGAATAAATCAAGGGCGGGATAGACGCAGTAAATGCCCAGATCCATAAGGCAACCCGTTGCAAGCGCAGGGTTAAAAATATTCGGCAGTTCGCCCCTTTTATATGCAGGGTATTTTGAAGAAAGCTGTGAAAAATCAAAATGCACGCTTGTGATTTTGCCGATTCTGCCGATTGCTTCTTTGAGCAAATCCCTCGCAGGGTTGAACATATACATTATCGCTTCAACGTAGATGAGCCCTTTTTCATCTGCAAGTGCCTGCAGCTCTTCAAGTTCCTCGGGCTCAACGGTTATCGGCTTTTCGCAGATAACGTGTTTGCCGCTTTGAAGCATCAGCTTTGACTGCTCATAGTGCAGACGGTTGGGGCTTGCGATATAAACGGCATCAAAATCGCCGTTTGCAAACTCGTTTATATCGGTATAAACTTTTTCAATTTTATTTTCGGCGGCAAATCTGTTTCCGCTTTCGCTTGTGCGTGAATAAACCGCCGCAAACTCCGAATTGCAGATAAGTCTTGCACCGTCGATAAAGGATTTTGCAATCCAGCCTGTGCCGATAACTCCGTAACGCATATCAAAGCTCCTTTGCCATGGCTGTTCCTCCGCCCAGAGAGCAGAGAACTCTGAAGCCGTTTCTTTTATAGAATCTGACTGCGGCGGTGTTGTGCGCACCGACAATCAGCATAACGCCCTTAACACCTTTGCTTTTGAGATGAGTGAGCAGGGTCTGCATCATCTGCGAGCCGTTGCCGTTGCCTCGGAACGGTTCGTTGATGTCAATGTGAAGATGGGCAGGATATTTTTTGCCGAAAAAGCGGTAGATAATCTGTTCGCCCCAAGGAATAACGCAGGCACCGATACCGTGTTGACGGATAACCTGCATATAGGGAGCAAAGCCTTTGCGGTATTTCTTTATATTCTCCGAGCAGAGAATATAGCCCTGCGCCTTATCGTTTTCATCAACGAGAACAAAAACGTTTTCGGGCTCGCTTTGCCAATAATAATCGCAGTATTCCGCAAGCAGTTTTTCTTTTTCGGCAGGGTCGGTTTTTGCCGCATCGGGACCTGTGTTGATGCAAACCTGCCTGATATCTTCGCAATATTTTGTTTCAAAAGGTTTTATTTCAATCATAATTATATCTCAACAACAAATTCAGCTTCGCCGCTGAAAGGAACGCTCATATCGCCGTAAACGAAGGTTGCGTCGATTCTTTCGTCTGCAAAAACCTTGACGTGCGCCTTGCCGCAAGCCTTTGTGTAATCAACACGGATAACACCGTTTTCTGTTGTGATATGACCCTTTGCACGGTTCATACCGTCAACAAAAACGGGGCTGACGATTGCTTTTTTGAAGCCTGCGCTGTTTTCGGGCTGACGGATACCGAGAAGATATTTGAAAAGATTCTTTGTAACTGCACCGAACATCGGATGGTTGCGTGAATCTCTGCCGCTCCAGTTTTCCCAGATGGTTGTTGCACCGTTGCGAGCCATATATGCAAACGAAACGTCTTCGTTGCTTGCCATAAGATTGAAGGCAATCTGACCGTGACCGTTTTCAAAGAGCCAACGGGTGAGAACTTCGGTTGCGATAATGCCTGTGTCATACATACCGAGCTCGGCATATTTGGCGCACATTCTCTTTTCAACTTCCTTGTCACCGAGACCGATCTGAAGCGCAAGGCAGGATGCGCCCTGAATATCACCGCAGAAATAATGCTGGGCAGGGCTGTAATAAGCCGCCATAATTGCACGCTTGACCTTTTCGATTCTTTCGGGCAGGTGTGCGGTTTCGCTTTCTCTGCCGAGAATTTCGCCTGCTTCGATAACCTGCTGCATAAATTTGACGTAAAGGCAGGTGTTGACGTAAGCTTCGGGAATCTGAATCGGGTCGGGCGGACACCAGTCGCCAAGGCACCAGCCGCCGTGTTCTTCACGGCAAACGAAGCCGAATTCGCTTCTGCTTTCAAGATATTCGAGGAAATGAAGCATCTTGGGGAAGAATTCGTCGAGCAAAGCCTTGTCGCCATAGATTTTATAGAATTGCATCGGCACTTCAACAATTGCGCCGCCCCAGCCTGAAGGACCGCCGCCGCCGCCCATAAGGGGAGCGGTGTGCTGAATATGACCGCTGTTTTTGCACTGACAATCGGCAACGTCATAGAGCCATTTGCGATAGAATTCACGGCAGTCAAGCATAAGCATAACCGTTTCTGCGCAAAGCTGACCGTCACCCGTGTAGCCGAGACGCTCTCTGTGAGGGCAGTCTGAAGGCACGCCGCAATGCATATTGCCAAGCTGTGTTCTGATATAGGCTTCAAAGAGCCAGTTGAGATTTTTGTTATCGCATTCAAACGAGCAGGTAACGGGGCAATTGGAGTGAACAACGTCAACCCTTACAACCTCGATATCCGCATCAACTCTGAAATAGCGGAAACCGTGCCAGGTGAAATGGGGAATATATTCTCTGTCTGTGCCGTCGGCAATGAATTCTTCGCTCTGATAACCGTCTTCAAACTGAATGCCGTACCACTTGCGGGTTTCGTAATATTCTTCGGCATAGTTTGCGATGAACTTTCTGCCTGTTTCTTTGCACTTGAAAACGGCATAGCCCGTGATGTTTTCGCCAACGTCATAAAGCTTTTTCTCACCCTCATCCTTGAGAAGAACGGGCTTGACGGAGCGGATAACCTTATCGGCAGGTGAAAACTGAATGTGAAAATCGCTCTCGGGTGCGTCAACAACCGAGCTTGCGGCAAAGCCTTCGCCGCTGTAATCCAAGCTTTCACAGCCGTGAGGATAAAGAGTATAATCGTGCTTTTCACCGTTATAAAGGTTGTTATAGGTGATAAAGCCCTGATGAACAAAGGTTGTTTCGTCGCTGATAACCTCGCCGCTTTCTTTTTCGATAAGATAGCAAAGCTTGGGGTCACCGAATTTAACAACGCCTTCTGCGTGACGGCTGACCTGATTATAGTAGCCGTTACCAACGATAACGGTCATAACGTTTTCACCGTCTGCAAGGTAATCGCTGATATCGTATTTCATGCAGTAAATGCGGAAAGACATTTCGTCATTGAGCTTGAAAACAAGCTTCTGCAAATCGCGCCATTCATAGCAGGTGGCATTGGGCACAAGCAAATCGTCGCTCACCTTTTTGCCGTTGATATAAAACTTGAAGAAGCCCAGACCGCAGATGGTGATTTCAGCTTTTTCACCTTTTTTGGCGGTAAAAACTTTTCTGAAAAGAGGTGCATCGCTGCCGTTGCAGGCAATCCATTTTGCGTTTTTGAAAATCTGCCCGTGAGTCATTGTCAATCCTCCATATCGTTTAATTCGCTCAGCCTTGCATTCCATTCTTCCCATTCTTCCATAAGAGAAAGCTGCTCGGCTGTGAGGTTTTCTATTTTTTCTGTGTATTCGATAACCGACTGATAATCTGCCGAAACCTCGGGGGTTGAAAGCTCTGCCGTGAGGCGTGCAATTTCGCTGTCAAGGCGGTCAATTTCTGCTTCACCGCGCTTGATTTTGCCGCTTAAGCGGTTGATTTCGCTTGCACGCTCCTTGCGAAGCTTATATGAGTTAACCTTGACTTCGGTTTTCTGCGGCTTTGCCTTTGCCTGATTGAGAGCAATCTGGGCATAATCGTTATAGTCACCGTCAAATTTCTCGAAGCCGTCGGTCTTCATTCTGTAAATCTTTGTTGAAAGCTTGTTGATGAAATATCTGTCGTGCGAAACGGCAATAATCGTGCCGTCAAAATCCTCAAGAGCCGCTTCAAGCACTTCTCTTGACGGAATATCAAGGTGGTTTGTGGGCTCGTCAAGCAAAAGCACGTTTGCGCCCGAAAGCATAAGCTTGAGCAGGCAGAGCTTTGCCTTTTCGCCGCCGCTTAAGTTATCAACGTTTTTGAAAACGTCGTCACCTCTGAAAAGGAAAAGTGCCAGATAACTGCGCACCTTTGTTTCGGTAAACAGGCGGTGTTCATCCCAGATTTCATCAATAACCGTTTTGCCGCCGCGCAGGCTTTCAAGGCTCTGGTCAAAGTAACCGACCTTGACGTTTGCACCGAAATTGAAAGTGCCCTCATCGGCACTCTGCTGACGGGTGAGAATGCGCAGAAGCGTTGTTTTGCCGCAACCGTTTGAGCCGAGAATAAACACGCGCTCATTCTTATAAACCGACATGGCGGCATTGCGGAAAAGAGTTTTTGAGCCGAAGGCTTTTGCAAGCGAGCTTACCTCGAGCACGTCGTTGCCCGTTTCGCATTCGGGGTTGAACTTCATTCTCATTTTTGCAAGCGAAGGCTCGGGCTCAACAAGCTCCGCTTTTTTCTTTTCAAGCATTTTGCGCTTGCTTTCGGCGGTGATGAAGTTTCTTTCTCTTGCAAAAGAACGCTGCTGCTCAATGATGCCTTCGATATGCTTTATCTCCGCCATCAGGTTTTCATATTGGCGGCGCTCGGTTTCAAGGCGTTCTTCTTTGAGCTTCAGATAGGTTGAATAATTGCCCTTGGTGCAGTGCGAGCGTCTGTTTGCAATTTCAACCGTTTTGTTTGTGATTTTATCAAGAAAATATCTGTCGTGAGAGATAACGATAACTGTGCCCTTATAGCCGAGAAGAAAGTTTTCAAGCCATTCGGTGCCTGCAATATCAAGGTGGTTTGTGGGCTCGTCAAGCAAAAGCAGGTCGGAGCCGCTCAGCAGAAGCTTGCACATACTCAGCTTTGAACGCTGACCGCCGCTGAGCTTATCGCAGGTGAGCGTGAAATCATCTTCGCTGAAGCCGAGACCGATAAGTGCCGCCCTTGTTCTGCTTCTGTAGGTAAGACCCTCTTTTTCCTGAAATTCTTCGTGGAGCTTATTCTGCCTTTCGATAAGCTCGTTGCGGTTGCCCAGATGCGAATCAATTGCCGCGGCAACCTCTTCCATTTCTCTTTCCATCTCCATAAGATGCTCAAAAACACTTAATGCTTCATCATAAACCGTTCTTACGGAGCCGTGGCAGGCGTGCTGCTCAAGATAACCGACCTTGACGAATTTTGAAATAAATGCGCCGCCCTCGGTTGGCTCAACCTCGCCCGTTATAACCTTGAAAAGCGTAGTTTTGCCTGTTCCGTTTGCGCCGATGAGTCCAACAAACTCACCGGGATTGACGTCAAACGAAACGTTTTCAAACAGCACCTTACCGCCGAAATCAACTTTTAAGTTTTGTATGCTGACAACTGCCATAACTTACCTTTAAATTCTTGTTTCAATAATTTCAAGCTTGCCCTGAAGCTTATATTCACCTGCGTTTGCAGGGATAAAAATACTGTCACCCTTGATGAGGTCAAGAGTTTCGCCGCAGCATTCGAGCTTGCCCTCACCGTCAAGCACAAGAAGAGAAACAAAGGAGCTCTCGTCTGCGTTATCTGCAAAATCGCCGTCGATATCAAGCTTCCAGGTCTTGAAAAGAGGACAGTCTGCAAGAAGCTTCTTTTCTTTGCTGTAAAGCTCTGCGCCTTTACAGAAATCGGGCTGGGTATATTTTTCAAGCTTTGTGACCGCAACACCGTCTGCAACGTGAAGCTCTCTGGGCTTGCCGTCGTTGCCGAGTCTGTTATAGTCATAAATTCTGTAGGTTGTGTTTGAGCTTTCCTGCACCTCTGCAAGCAGAATGCCCTTGCAGATAGCGTGGAGCGTGCCCGATTCGATAAAGAAGAAATCGCCCTTCTTTACCTTAACCTTATCAACGTATTCCGTGAGAGTGTTGCTCTCGATAGCTTCTTTGAACTGCTCGGGAGAGATTTTATCCTTGAAGCCGAGAATGAGGTGAGCATCCTCATCGCAGTCGATGATATACCAGCATTCTGTTTTGCTCTGACCTTTGCCTGTCAGTTCGCAATATTCCTTTGTGGGGTGAACCTGAACGGAAAGGTCATCTCTTGCGTCGATGAATTTGATGAGAATGGGGAAATCCTTGAAATTCTCTGCGTTTTTGCCGCAGATTTCGGGATATTTTGCAACTGCATCGGGCAGAGAAACGCCTGCAAGCTCGCCGTTTGCAACGCTGCCGAAGCCCGAAGGATGGCAAGAGAGCATCCAGCCTTCTGCCGCATTTGCTTTTTCGGTTTCAACGTGGTATTCCTCAATCAGCTTTCTGCCGCCCCAGATTGTTTCTGAAACGAAGGGCTTCAATTTCATGGGATAAAGCTTCATATTTATATCTCCTTTAAGGTTAATTTTCGCATATTTGCATAATTATAGCATATTAGTTCAATAATTACCATAGTATATTTTAAAGGAGGACAAAAAATATGGAAAAAAATTTAAACAGAGCGCAGATATTCTATTATGAAAAAATAAGAAAACAGTTGCCCTCAATGAGCGAAAAAAACGCACTCCTGCGGCAGATAAGAGAAACTTCTGCGCGCCTGAGTGCGGCACATAACCGATTTGAAAATGAGAGCGACCAGGATTTGCTTGATTCGATAATTTTTGAGATTCAGTCGCTCAAATCGCTTTACAGATATTTGCTTAAAATGGCAAAAAAAGAAGGCTTGCAATGCGCCGAGATATCGGTTTTCGGCAAAGAGGTTATATAGTCAGGCTCTGGCTTCAACAAACCATTTGCCTTCTTCTTCAAAAATATAAGTTTCTTTGCCGCATATCTGAACGGTGTAGCGCATTCCGCAGCCGCCCACCTTCAGCGATGCGGCTCTGCATATATAGAGCAAACGCTCGATTTCATAAACCCTGCCGTCTTCCCAGATAATGCGCAGGGGACGGGTTGTGCCCGTTTTATCCTGTTTCAAAATAACGTCAACGTAGACCTTGCGGTACATTCTTTCACCTCTCATTTAAACATCGGTGACGGCAAAACGGCAACCTCGTTTTTGCCGTGAGGGATTTTTTCTTCCGTCATAAGGCAACAGTTGAAAATCGCCTTTTCACCGAATCGGCGGCGGATATCCATAACGGTGTTATCGATTTTTTCTTGTTTATCGTGTATCTCGCAACCGCCGAAAAGGTCAAGCTGGTCGGGCGTATCTTCGCTCTGAAGCTCAATTGCTCTCACCGTTACGGCACGCACGTTATGCTTCCAGTCATAGTTTGCGTTGAAGAGCCTGAAGCCTTCTCTTGCAATTTCGATTGCGCTTTGAGTTGCAAGGGGAATCACCGCCTGAAACTGCTTCGTTTCAAGCTGATTATTTTTTATGCCTATCTGCACGGCTTTTGCCGCAAGCCTGCTTTCTTTGAGCTGCTTGCTGATATTCTGCGAGAGCTCGAGCATAACCTTCCACACCTCGTCGGCATTGACAAGGTCTGCGCGGCAGGTGACACCGTGACCGATGCTTTTGGCAGGGATTGCAAGGTCATAGCTCTTGACTCTTGATGAATCGAGCCCGTTTGCATAAGACCAGAGCTCGCCGCCGCATTTGCCGAGAATTCTGCACAGAAAAGCGGCATCGGATTTCGCAATATCACCGATTGTCACTATGCCGTAAGATTCAAGCTTTTTTTCGGTTGACCTGCCTACACCGAGAATATCGGCGGCAGGCAGATGCCATATTTTTTCTTTGAAATTATCTTTCCCGATGCAGGTAACGGCATCGGGCTTTTTCATATCCGAGCCGAGCTTTGCAAAGATTTTGTTGAACGAAACACCAACCGAAACCGTCAGACCGAGTTCGGCTTTTATTGTTTCTCTTATTTCGTTTGCAATTTTTTCTCCGCTACCGAAAATGTGCGTGCTGCCCGTAACGTCAAGCCAACATTCGTCAAGCCCGAAAGGCTCAACAAGGTCGGTATAGCGCAGATAAATTTCGTGCGCATAGCCCGAAAAACGGCGGTATTGCTCAAAATGCGGCTCAACGATTATCAGGTTGGGGCATTTGAGCTTTGCCTGCCAGAGAGCTTCACCTGTTTTGACTCCGCAGACTTTTGCTTCCTGTGATTTTGCAAGAATTATTCCGTGGCGTGCTTCCGCAGAGCCGCCAACGGCAACGGGTTTGCCCCGAAGCTCGGGGTTGAGCATACATTCGATTGATGCGTAGCAGGCATTCAGATCCGAATGCAGAATAACTCGTTCCACTTGCAAAACCTCCGTTTTTATTGTTATGAACAAATGTTCGCTACGGATATATAATACTCCCGTTTTGCCGAAAAGTCAACAGTTAAATTTCGGAAAAACTGCAACAAATCTGCACAAAAATGAGAGCCTGTTTTTGGCACGGCACTACAGGTTGGGGATGAGCTTCGGGGAGTGCATATATCTGCAAAAAAAGAAAAGGCTTGCATCAAGGGCGACATTTCATAAGGAAATTAAGCCTTAAAACAGGATATTTTGGCATATAACTGCGTTAAAATGCTCGAAATCCGTCAAGGATTTCTGCGCTTTTTGCCTTGTTCTATATCCAAAACATCACTTTTTATGGTGCACAGCAGTTTTTATCGGGTTATTTTTCGTTCAGACGAAATGACAGAAATCCCGCAATACTTGTTGTATTGCGGGATTTTTTCGTAAAGTATTAACGGAAAAGAACCGATAAAAACCTTAACTTCCTTATGAAATGTCGCCCAATGCATCAGCCTTGTTTTTTACTGAATCTTTGAAAGAGCCCAGAGAGCGATGTCTTCAAAAACTTTTTCTTTGCCGAATTCATTGAGAATTTCGTGCCTCATTTCGGGATAAAGTTTAAGGGTGACATCCTTTTGCCCTGACTGCATAAGGTCATTATATACCTGCTTTATTCCTTTTCCGTATGCACCGACGGGGTCTTCTTCGCCCGCAATAATCATAAGCGGAAGCTCATTTGCAACGCCGCTGTACCACGCCTTGCCCGAAACGGTGTCAAGAACAGTGAAAAGGTCTTTGTATCCCGCAGCGGTAAAAAGAAAACCGCAGTATTTATCCGCTATGTATTCGTCAACGATTTTTTCGTCTCTTGTAAGCCAGTCAAAATTTGTGCGGGCATTTTTGATTCTGGAGTTATAAGTTCCGAAAGCAACGGAATCAATGAATTTGCTGCGGTGTCTTGAACCCTTTATTTTCGCAATTGTGCCCGCAAGCTTTATTGCAATGCCCGAAGCGGGATTCTTGCCGCTTGTGCCGCAGATAACAGCAGCTTTTATCCGTTCGTCTCTGCTGTAACGGCGGATATATTCTCTTGCGATGAAAGAACCCATACTGTGACCGAAGAAAATAACAGGTGTGTCGGGATA
>JAZQYY010000048.1:0-56340 GCA_045633805.1 Acutalibacteraceae bacterium | reverse complement strand
ACAGATAATATTCATCGTTATACAGATGCTTGTAGGAATAGGATTTCCATTTGTCTGATTTTTTCAGTGCGTCATAGATTTCACCGACGACAATATGCTGAAATACGAGAGAATTTATTGCCTTGCCATTGTTTTCTGATTTAAGCTTATCGGATGCTTTCTTATACCATTCAATCTGATCGGGCTTGACACAGCTGTATCTGCCGTTTTCGTCATAGTCTCCTGAATCAAAAACCCAAAGGTTGAATTTTACCTCGTCATTTTTAGATGCGAGGACGGGGATGTTATATGTACCACAGCCTGAAAGCCCCTCGCCGTCATCAACAGAAAGGGAGCAGGAGAAGGTGTTGTAATACGCCATTAAGTCCTCTCGTGACATAGCGCCCTGCTCTGAATCGTGGTTGCCGAAGGTTACTGCAACAGGAATATCTCTCTGTTCAAAAACGTTCATAAGCATATCGATGAGTCTTTTGGTTTCTGCTTCGTCGCCGACATTCTGGGCGATATCACCTGTGATGATTACGATATCGGGGTTTTCTTCGTCGCAAGCCTTGCCGAGTGCCCACACGGTATCGTCAACGTTAAAATCTTCAAGATGGGTATCGGTTACGTGCATAATCTTGAATTTGCCGTCTTCTCCGAAGCGGAAAGCTTCAGCGGCATCCTCTGCAAATGAAACTGCGCAGAAGCTGAAAAGCATTGCGATTGAAAGCAGGATTGAAACAATTTTCTTAAGCATTTTTATTCCTCCGTTAATTTAATTTCATCGTAGGTTACTTTTGTAATCTTAAGGCTGTTCAGACAGATTCCCGTTGAGTTGCTGTGATAATAAGCAACGAGGAATCCGTTTTCAACCTCAATGATTGCAGGATAGCAATAACCGTTTTTGCGGTCATCTTCAAGATAAAAAACGTTTTCTTTTTTAAAGGTTTTCGCCCTGTCGGTGCTGACTGCAACAACGTAAGGCGTTCTGCCCCAGGGTTCACTCTCATCACGCATAAGATGCTCGGGGTCGGGATTGAAAACCGCAACGGTATATTTGCCGCAATCCCTCACAAGCATCGGTGAGCAAGCTGACGAAAAAAAAGAATTGGGCTCCGGGGTTGTCCACGTCAAACCTCCGTCAGATGAAAAGCATTCAAACTGAAAAGCAAGGCTTGTTCTGATGTAGCACCATATTCTGCCGTCTGAAAGTTCATAAAGACCGGGTTCTTCGTAGCCGTCAGGATTACTTTTGAACGGACACTCGAACTCCGTTCCGCTCTTGTTCCAGGTTTTGCCGTCATCATCGGAATAAAAGAAGCAGATTACACCCGGCATAAACCCTTTATGCTCCGTGAGAACCGTATGCCTTGCGGCGGAGAAAATTATTCTGCCGCTGCTGTGTTTCATCACCCTGTCATTATTGATAACGTAATAATCCGCAACGTCAAGACAATCAAGGCAGTTTACGGGTTCACTCCAGGTTTCGCCCTCATCTGCCGAGCGGGTGAAAACGATTTGGTCGGTAAGGTCTTGGTTTTTAATAATATAGAATGCGCCGATATCGCCGTTATTCATCCGCAAAAACGAAAAACTCATTATATTAACCGCACTCTCGGGCTTATCGAAAAGAATTGCCTTTTCTCCCCAAGTTTCGCCCTCATCGTGCGATTTGATTGAAACAACTCTTGCGGTTGCTTCATCCTCCCAATCATCGCCAAAAAACTCTGTATACGCAAGCATCAGCGAGCCGTTTTTGAGCCTGATAAACGAACCCTCACCATTGCGCAGGTTATTATCTGACGTTGAGATAAAATGCACCTGTCTGCCGATTTTTTTCATATTATCACCATAACGTATTCTATTATAAAAAGCTCCCGATGTCAATGCACTATTGACTTATATCCCAAGCAATATTATAATTAAGAAATAAAAAAGCGGAGGCGTTGTTTATGCTTGATAAAATTTTCACCCTCTTAAAGCTCAGTTACAGAGAAATCTGGGCGGTTGAAAAGCTGTTTGAATATTTCGGCAATCTTTTTTCAACCTTTTCGCTTAAAGGCGCGTTTTCAACTCTGCTCGCAATAGTTGAGCTTCTGCAGATGCTCATTCTCGGTTTGCCCACAACACCCAGAGGCGAAGCACTTGACCTGACCGGCTACAGCATTGTTCTTTATGACGAATTTGACGGTGAAACTCTCAACACCGATATCTGGGAATACAGAGGTAACGGCGAAAGACGAGGCGGTTATAACGCTTCAAGCCAGGTTGAGGTTAAAGACGGCAACCTTATCATTGCAGGCGAATATCTTGAAAACGGCACTTACGGCGAAGGCTGGTATACTGCCGCAATCAAGCTTAAAGAAAGATATAAGCAGGGTTATTTTGAAATCAAATGCAAGGTTAACAAGGGTCACGGCTATTGGAGTGCATTCTGGATTCAGGCAGATGCGCCTTACACCGCTTCGGTATCAAAAGGCGGCATCGGCGGTGCAGAGCTTGATATTTTTGAATCCAAGTGCTATGACGATAAAGACAATTATTGCGTAACACACGCAATTCACTGCGCGGGTGTTGACGGTGTGCAGGAAGGCTTCCAATCCGCAATGCTCGGTATGTTTTACGGCAACAACGTTACGGAAGAATATAACACCTACGGTCTTGAATGGACGGAAGATGAATACATCTTCTACATAAACGGTGTTGAAACCTGCCGTTCAACCTTCGGCAACGGAGTTTCGCAGGTTGAAGAAGACGTTATTGTTTCACTCGAAATCCCCGATCTTGACAAACTTGCAGGGCTTGATAAAGAAACATACAAAACAGAGTTTGTTGTTGACTACGTTAAGATTTATCAGAAATAAGATAAATAAAAACGGATACGGCGAAAAACCGTATCCGTTAATTTTATGCCTTTTTCTTTTTTTCGGGGATAATAAAAATAAACATAAGCGAACTGAGAAGAAGCATCATGGGATAGAAAAGATTTGCAATCACTTCAAATGCCGTCAGTTTGTAGCCGAGAGTGCTTACCGCTGAAAGCGCAACAAGCATCTGTGCACCGTAAGGCAAGAAGCCCTGAACGATGCAGGAAAAAGTGTCAAGAAGCGATGCAGTTTTTCTGGGCGAAACGTCATAGTCAGTTGCCATTTCGCTTGCAATCGGGTTAGCCATAACAATGGCAACGGTGTTGTTTGCCGTTGCGATATCCATAAGGCCAACCAGCAGACCGATGCCAAGCTGACCGCTTTTTTTGCCTCTGAAAACTCGGCGGATTCCGTTAAGCAAAGCTTCAAAGCCACCGTTATGCTTAATGAGTGCACCAAGAGCTGCAACGAGCACGGCAACCATAGAGGTTTCAAACATACCCGATGCGCCCGAGCCCATACCCGAAAGCAATTCGGGGAAGGACAAAACGTCGGTTGCAAGCATAATCACGCTGCCCGAAACAATACCAATAAGAAGCGTTAAAAAGACGTTGATGCCGACAATGCCGCTTACAAGCACAAGAACGTAAGGAATTATCTGAATAAGGTTATATTCTTTGCTGATGCTCTCGGGGATATCGGAATTAAGCGAAAGAACAAAGGTCAGCACAACCGTAACAAGAGCCGCAGGCAAAACGATTGCAAAATTTGTGCGGAATTTATCTTTCATTGCACAGCCCTGACCGTTGCAGGCGGCAATTGTTGTGTCAGAAATAAACGAAAGGTTATCGCCAAACATTGCGCCACCCATAACCGCACCAACGCAAAGCGGAAGCGAAAAGCCCGAGCCCGCCGAAACCGCAACAGCAATAGGAGTTATAAGAGTTATTGTGCCAACCGAGGTACCCATTGCGGTTGAAACGAAGCAGCTGATGATAAATAAAACAACAACCGCAAGTCTTGGCGGAGTTACAGAAAGCATAAAATAAGCAACGCTTTCTGCAGAGCTTCTGCCAACAACACCGACAAAAATGCCTGCAAGCATAAATATGAGAAGCATTGTTATGATGTTTTTATCGCCCACTCCGCTGCCCATTATTTCAAACTTTTTATCGAGGGTTTCACCTTTTGTCTGAATAACCGCAACAAAAAGAGCGATCAGAAACGCAACAACAACGGGCACGGCATAAAAGCCCATTTCGATTTTCATAACGTATTCAAAAATTATGCCGAGGGAAAGATAAAAAACAACAAAAACACCTATCGGTATAAGCGCAAACGCATTGGATTTTTTCATATTCAACTCTCACTTTATACTTATTTAGAATTTATTATATTTCTTAAGATTATATATTAACATAGGACTTTTTGCAAGAGGTGAATTTATGTTTTGAAGCAATCAAATTATCGCACCTTTTTGCGAAACAACAAGAGCGCTTCTTTCAGCCCCTGCTCTGCCTGCTTTTTCAATATCTCCGCTTGAAAGATATTCACAAAGGAAAGCGGCGGAATAACTGTCTCCTGCACCGACAGTTGAAACAACGTCTGCCCTGACCGCTTCAAAATATTGCATTTTGCCGTTTACCGCATCATAAACCGCAGAACCGTTTTCACCTTTTGTGAGAATAATCAGACGAAGATTTTTAAAGCTTTCTGCAATGTTTTCGAGAAGCTTTTCCTGATTTTCCGATGATTCATAAAAGCCAAATTCCGCAAGCAACGGTTCCTCTTCATCACTGAGCTTGAGTATCGTTGCATTCTCAAGGCAAAGCAAACAACTTTCGCGCTCATAACAGTCTTTGCGCAAATTTATATCGCAGAAAATCTCTTTGAATTCACATTCGGAAAGAATATTTTTAACTGCATTTCTTGATACTTTTTCTCGCTGAATGAGCGTACCGAAAGCAAAAATTTCCGCACCGTATTCTTTGATTGCGGCAGTATCCGCATCAATCGCATCGTACGCTGCAGGGCGGAGCACGTTATAAAACGGATTTCCGTTTTCAACCGTGACTATACATTTACCCGTTTCAAATTCATTTTTGCCGATAAATGAAACGTCAACACCAAAACCTTTGATTGCTTCAAGAGCTTTCTTGCCGTATTCATCATCTCCCGTGCCTGAAACAAGAGCCGCATCCGCACCGCAAGCAACGCAATGAGCGCAAAAATTAAGAGGTGCACCGCCGATAATCGCTTCGTTGCCGAAAATATCAAAAATTATTTCTCCGATTGCAAGAATTTTCATACCATCACCGCTCATATTATATACCTGTGTGAAACTCAAGTCAAATAAACTAAAATAATTATTGAAAATTAAAGCTACCTGTGGTATTCTTTTTTTAGTAAATTTTGGAGGGTTAATATGATTAATATGATTGTTGACGTTTCGCCCAAGGCTCTGCTTATCCTTGCCATTCTTTGCGGCGTTGCTCTTTGCTCGGTTTTGCTTAAGCTTTTCAAAGGTAAACTTCCCAAAGACCAGGGCAGAGAATTCGCTTTTAACGGCAAACTCTCGGCAGGCAAAGTCAGAGGCGCAGGCATAATTTTTGTTTGCTCTTTCATTGCGGTATCACTTATTTTTATTCCGTTTTCGCTTGAATACTTATTCTATTATATACTTCTCTTTCTCGGTATGCTTTCAGGCTATCTTGACGATGCTTCCGAAAAGCCCTGGGGCGAATATAAAAAAGGCGCAATCGACCTTGTTATTTCCGCTCTGACCGCCGCAAACTTTGTTTATTTCAACCCCGAGCTGACTTCAATCAGCCTTTTCGGTTTCAGCATTAAAATCCCTGCAATTCTTTTCGGTGTTATCGGCACCGTGCTTGTCTGGATGCTCATTAACGCAACAAACTGCTCCGACGGCATTGACGGCTTCTGCGGCAGTCTTTCAATCGTTTCAATGATTGCCATTGCCGCCGCTGTTTATTTTGCAAACGGCGACAGCAACGTAACAATGCTTGTAATCCTTATGATTGTTACTCTTCTGCCTTATCTCTGGAGCAATTCCGAACCCAGCACAATGATGATGGGCGACGCAGGTTCAAGAGCTCTCGGTCTTTTCCTTTGCATCATCATCTTCAAAACAGGCAACGTTCTGCTCGCAATTCCCCTTTGCTTTATGCTTTGCCTCGACGGTCTTCTCGGCATTCTCAAGGTTTCGCTCATCAGATTCCTGCATTTCAATGCTTTCAAAAAAATCCGCACCCCTCTTCACGACCATTTCAGAAAGAACAAGGGTTGGTCAAACTCACAGGTTATCTTCAGATTCTGTATGATTCAGGCAGTTATCTCGGCGGTAACGGTTGCGGCAATAAGATAAAATTCACAGGGCTGTAATTTATCAGCCCTGTTTTTTTGCGCTTTAATCATTCTTTCAAAAAAGTTTTCCATTGACTTAATAAAGAAAAGTATATATAATATATTTAATTATAAGTATTGAAAGGATTGATACCTTTGAAAAAAGCAATTGCGCTCCTTTTGGCATCAGCAATATTCATCGCACTGGCAGGTTGTGACGTTAAGGAGCAAATTCTTGATAACACCACACAAGAGTATTATCCCCCTGCCGAAACACGCTATGAAAATCTTGTTCTCGATGCTGAAAGAGAATCTCTGCGTTCGCTTCTTTCTGCACACAAGAAATTCATTGAAGAAGTTTTTGTTCTCTCTCACCTTCCTGTTGACGAGAGTCAGGCAATAACACATAACGGTGCAAGATATGCTCCCGTTAAAACTGAGGCATCAATCAAAAGCTATGAATCGCTTATCAGCAATCTCAATGCAGTCTATACCGAAGACGTTGTGAACAAAATGATCGGCAACCCTCCCGTTTATATGGAGCTTGACGGAGTATTCTATTATAATCTCGATTATAAATCCGAATTCTTTAACGGCGAAGCTTTTTATCCCTATAGCTGGAGCAAATTCGACATTATTGATAACCACAGCATGAAATACGGCGACAGAATCGACTTTGTAATTGAAGTGCTTGATGCAAGCAAAACAGACGGCGGCACCGTTTGGATTTCCATGGATGCCCTTAACGTTGACGGTGCATGGAAGCTTTGCGATTTTTACTACATAGTTAAATAAATTAACCAGGAGAGTTGATTATGAAACATATTACCACAGAATGGTTTGATAAGGTTGACAGAAGCTGTCCCCTTCCTGAGTATCCCAGACCCCAGCTTGCAAGAGACAGCTGGCAGAACCTTAACGGCATTTATGAATACGCTATCACAGGTGAAAACGACAGTATCCCCACCGCTTTTGATGGCGAAATTCTTGTTCCTTTTTCAGTAGAATCCGAACTTTCAGGCGTAAACAAAGCGTTGAAATCGAATCAGCGTCTTTGGTACAGAAGAAAATTCACTGTTGACGAAGCATTCGGCGGCAAAAGAATTCTTCTTCATTTCGGTGCTGTTGACTGGCAGTGCAAGGTTTGGGTGAACGGCGAACTTATCGGCGAGCACACAGGCGGCTACAACCCCTTCAGTTTCGACATCACCGACGTTCTTAAAGACGGTGAAAACGAGCTTCTCGTTAAAGTTTATGACCCCACGGATGACGGCCATCAGCAGAGAGGTAAGCAGATTCTTAAGCCCACCGGCTTCTGGTACACCGCAACTTCGGGTATCTGGCAGACAGTATGGCTTGAGCCCGTTACCAACTGCAGAATTGAAAAAATCCGCCTTACTCCCGATATCGACAAGAGCGTTATCAACGTTGAAGTTTTCCACAACTGCAAGTGCGGCGGCAAAATAACCGCTAAAGTTCTTGACGGCAACAACGTTGTTTTTGATGGCGAAATCAGCGCAAAAGCTGAAATCGCAATTCCCGATGCAAAGCTCTGGAGCCCCGAAACCCCCTTCCTTTATGACCTTGAACTCACTCTCGATTGCGAAGGTGAAACCGATAAGGTTAAGAGCTATTTCGGTATGCGCAAATTCTCAATCATCAAATCGGCTGACGGCTATTTAAGACTTGCTCTCAACAACGAGCCTTATTTCCAGAAAGGTCTGCTTGACCAGGGTTACTGGCCCGAAAGCCAGCTCACTCCCCCAACAGACGAAGCAATGATTTTCGATATTCAGAAGATGAAAGATCTCGGCTTCAATATGCTCCGCAAGCATATCAAAGAAGAACCTCTTCGCTGGTATTACCATTGTGACAGACTCGGAATGCTTGTTTGGCAGGATATGATCAGCGGCGGCAAGCCCCTCAACCCCATTCTTGCAGGTGCTCTGCCCAACATTGACGTTCACGTTAAGGATAACCTTTACAAAGCATTCAACCGCGATCTGCCCGAATGGAGAGAAGAATTCAAGGTTGAGCTTTTTGAGCTTCTTGATAATCTCTATAACTGCGTTTCAATCTGCTGCTGGGTTCCCTTCAACGAAGGCTGGGGTCAGTTTGACGCACTCGAAATCGGCAACAAAGTTAAAGCTTATGACCCCACAAGATTCGTTGACCACGCAAGCGGCTGGCACGATCAGGGCGGTTGCGATTTCAAGAGCATCCACAAATATATCTTCCCCATTCATAAACCCTCTGACCGCAAAATCAAAAACAGACCCTTTGTTATCAGTGAATACGGCGGCTACAGCTGGAACATCAAAGAGCACGCCTGGAACCCCATCCGCTCATTTGGCTATATCCCCTATCTGAGCAAAGAAGCAATCACAAAGGCTTACGTTAACCTTCATGAAAAACAGGTTATTCCGCTCATCAAGAAAGGTCTCTGCGCAACAGTTTACACCCAGGTAAGCGACGTTGAATTTGAGGTTAACGGCATTTACACTTACGACAGAAAAGTTCTTAAAATCGAAGAAAAGGCAATTAAAGATATCAACAGCAAGCTGACATATTAATCCACAGAATAAAAAGGACCGTGATTTCTTTGGCTGAAAACAACAACGCCAGAACCCGTCTTCTCATTCTCATTGATATTCTCAGGCTTCATTCAAATGAAGGCAACGTATTAAGCATTGAAGAAATTTGCAGTTATCTTGAGGAATACGGTTATCACGTAACCAAGCGCAATATCCTTGCCGATATAAAGCTGATAAACACAACCCCTCACGAGATAATTTACGTTACAAAGCCCAAAAAGGGATATTACATTGCCCGCGAATTCACGCTCTCATCGGTTGACGCTCTTTTGACAGCGATTTATTCAAACGAAAAACTTACACTCGAAGAAAGAAAGAGTGCAGAAAGTGTTCTGGATAAAATTCTCAGTTTACCTACACGCGAATTGCTTGTCAGCACAACCGCAAGAGCTTCGGCTGATATTCCGCACGAGCCCGCATCGTGGGAAAACATTATGCTTCTTCGCAAAGCAATTCACAAGAAGAAAAAGGCAAAAATCACCTTTACCGTAACTTGCCTCGGTGACAGCTTTTCAACTCCCGAAAAAGAAGAAACGCTTGCCGTTAATCCCGTTAAAATCGTTATCAGTCCAAACAGCACACTTTTTGTTTTCACACAAGCAGACAACAGTAACGCAGAGTGCATGCATCTTTGCAGAATCAAAACGGTTGAAGTTCTTGACGAAGATGCAGAAGTGTTTAACGGTGATTACGCAAACGCAGTCGGATATTTCACAAAAACGGTTATCAAAAACCGCCACAACGTTGCCGATTGGGTTCTTCTGAAAACAAAGGTTGAAGACATTGAATTTGTGCGAAACTTTTTTGATTCGCCCGTTCGTTTCAGAAAAAGCGAAACCGAAGGCTATTGCTACGCAAAGGTTTTCACTGTGCTTGACGAGAGATTTATCGGCTGGCTTCTCTGCTTTGTTGACAGAATAGAAGTTGTTGCTCCTCAGGAGCTCAAGGATTATTTTGCAGACCGCTATTCCAAATAATCCGAAGCAAAACCAAAACAAAAGAGGTTTACTTATGATAAAAAAAATAACAGCAGCCCTGCTGGTATTAACTATGATTTTCACGCTCGCTTCGTGCGCTTTTCTAAAAAAAGAACCTGCAGAAACTCCCTCTCCCGCTGTTCCCGTTATATCCGAAACAGTTGTGACAGGTGATAAAAAGGTTGCAATTCTTCTGCCTGCAGGCACACAGTTCAACGAAGCCTCCCTTGCAGCTAAACACATTCAGGCGGCATATTCCTCAAACGTTATCATCAAAGAATACGATAACTCATATGCCCTGTCAGAAAACAAAAATAACATTATTGCCGTTGCAGAACAAGCTGCAAACGACGCTTCGGTTGGCGCTGTTGTTTTCGCTAAAGCAACAAGACTCACAAGCGAAGCAATTACCGCTGCAAAAGCTATCAACCCCGATTTAAAAATCATCTGCATCGAGCCTGAGGATTCGGCAGAGAAAATCGCCTCAAAGAGCGACCTCGTACTTTGTGTTGATTGGGTCAGCGCCGCAACAGACATCGTTGCCTGTGCAAAAGCTCAGGGAGCAGAATATTTTGTTATGACGTCATTTAACCGCCACACCAGCGGTCAGGGCTCAGACAACAACTCGATGCTTGCCGCAACCATCAAAACCGCTGTCACAAACGAATGTCAGAAACAGGAAATCAAGTTTATACACCTTAACACACCTGACCCGATTTCTTCAGGCGGCAAAACTGCTGTTATAAAAGAAATCCGCGACACTTTAAAAAGATATGACGAAGACGGCACTCTGAGCGGTGAAAACGTTGCAATTTTCTCAACCGATTATCACATTCAGGATGAGTTAATCAAAATTGTTAACGAAAAGAAATACATTTATATTTCGCCCTCATTCCCGAGTGCATATAACGGCATAGGCGATTATTACGAGGTTACCATGCCGCAGAATCCTTATGAAACGGCAAACTTCAAAACTATCGCAGCTTCTGCCGCAACAGGCAACGCAAAGCTCGGTTATTATAATTATTCGCTCGAAACCGTTCTTCTTACAGGTGCAGTTCACACTGCGTTTGATATGCTTGCAGGTAAAACAACAAGCGAAAACCTGAGCGAAAGAGTTAACCTTCGCCTCAACGACGCTTCTGCAAACAGTAAGTTTGCAACCAAAAATTTCGGCGGCATAACAAACATCTTTGCCTCTTATTGCCCCGCATTTGAAAAACTCAAATAAAAATCAACACTGCCCTGCTCACAAAGCAAGGCAGTGTTTTTTTGCGTTGCTATTGACAACTTTTTGTGACAATAGTATAATGAATGTGTTAATTGCAACAAGGATGTGACAATATGCGCAAATATCTGAATATTCTTAAAATGTGTGAATTATTTGACGGCATTGAGGATAATTTGCTTACAGACGTTCTCACCTGCCTTAACGCAGAGGTCAAAAGCTTCCGCAAAGGTGACACAGTCTGCCGTGCGGGCGAATTTGCCAACTCCGCAGGTGTTGTTCTCACAGGAAGAATTTATCTTGAAAGCAACGACTTTCTCGGCAACAAATCCATCGTTACGGAGTTTACCCCCGGCAGATGCTTCGGTGAGAGTTATGCTTTTGCAAAAAATATGACAATGCCTTTCAACATTGTTGCAAAAGAAAACTCCGATATTCTTGTTTTTGATATGCGTCGCCTTGCCGTTCCTTGCGTTAATGACTGCGCAACCCACCACCTGCTGACAGATAATCTCCTGTGCTCAATGGCGGCAAAGCATTGCGAGCTTAACAACAAAATCACCCATCTTTCACGCAGAACAACCCGAGAAAAGCTGATTTCTTATCTTTCTGAGCAGGCCAACCTGCAAAAAACAATCATATTCACCATACCGTTCAACCGTCAGGAGCTCGCTGACTTTCTTTCTGTTGAAAGAAGCGCAATGTCCAAAGAGCTTGCGCGAATGAAAAATGACGGTCTGATTGACTATGACGGAAGAACCTTTAAACTTAAGATATAAACAAAAGGCTTGCACAATTGTGCAAGCCTTTTAACATTATTTATTCTTGTTGTTTGCTTCGCGGAGCTCAACTCTGCGGATTTTACCGCTGATTGTTTTGGGCAGCTCATCTCTGAATTCAACAATTCTGGGATATTTATAAGGTGCGGTGTGCTCCTTAACATATGTCTGAATCTCTTTCTTAAGAGCATCTGATTTTTCTGTTCCCTTTGTGAGAACGATATCTGCCTTAACAACCTGACCTCTTACCTCATCGGGTGCGGCTGAAACTGCACACTCAAGAACGTAAGGAAGCTCCATAATAACACTTTCAATTTCAAAGGGTCCGATGCGGTAGCCCGATGATTTGATAACGTCGTCAACTCTGCCGACATACCAGAAGAAACCGTCTTCATCTCTCCAAGCGGTATCACCTGTGTGATAAACGTTATCGTGCCAAGCTTCTTTGGTCTTTTCTTCATCAAGATAATATTCCATAAACAGACCGCAAGGTGAACCTGCATCTGTTCTGACAACGATTTCACCAACCTCACCAACCTTTGCAGGCTTGCCTTCAGACGTGATGATATCAACGTCAAACAGCGGGCTGGGCTTGCCCATTGAGCCAACCTTGATGGATGTGCCGACAAAGTTTGCAAGAGCAAGGGTTGTTTCGGTCTGACCGAAGCCTTCCATAAGTCTGATGCCTGTTGCCTTGAGGAACTGCTGGAAAACCTCGGGGTTAAGAGCTTCGCCTGCAGTTGTGGCATATTTGATTGAGCTCAGATCGTAATTTGCAAGGTCTTCTTTAACAAAGAAGCGATACATTGTGGGCGGTGCACAGAAAGTTGTTATCTTGTGCTTGCCAATCATCTTAAGGATATCATCTGCAACAAAACGGTCAAAGTCATAAGTGAAAACACCTGCTTCGCAGAGCCACTGACCATAGAGTTTGCCCCAGAGAGCTTTACCCCAGCCTGTGTCTGAAATTGTGAAATGCAGACCGTTGGGGTCAACGTTATGCCAATATTTGGCTGTGATAAAATGACCGAGAGGATATCTGTGAGTATGAAGTGCGATTTTGGGATAACCTGTTGTGCCCGAGGTGAAGAACATAAGCATCGGGTCATATCCGAATGCGCCGTCTTCGGGTGAAGGTCTTTCAAAAACATCGCTGAAGTTAACGTATTCTTTATCAAAGTCAAGCCAGCCCTCACGCTCGCCGTGAGCCATAATCTTTGTTTTAAGGCCGGGGCATTTTGCTGCGGCAAGCTCAACCTGATGAGCAACGTCACCGTCACCTGTGCAAACGATTGCGCTGATTTTGCCAGCATTGAAGCGATATTCAAAATCGTGTTCAACAAGCTGATTTGTTGCAGGAACAACAACTGCACCAATCTTATGAAGAGCAAGGATTGAGAACCAGAACTGATAATGGCGCTTGAGAACAAGCATAACCTTATCGCCCTTCTTGATGCCGAGTGACTTGAAATAGTTTGCAACCATTGATGAATGGCGGCTCATATCGCCAAAGGTGAAGCGTCTTTCAACACCTTTGTTATCAACGTGAAGCATCGCTGTTTTTTCGGGTGATTTCTTTGCAATTTCATCAACAACGTCAAAAGCAAAGTTAAATTTATCGTCATCTTTGAAGGTGATGCCGTTAAGAACACCGTTTTCATCAAGAGTTGTTTCAATGAACTTTGCATAAACGGGATTCTGAAGGTTTGCAAGGTCAACGTTTGTTGTGCTTGCAGTCTGAATTTCTTCAACGCATTCGCTCATTTCACCCGAACCGTCGGGAGCAATAACGATTGCATAAAACTCACATTCCTGACCGCCGACTGCAATTTCATTATGAGGAACTGAAGAATCAAAATAGATGCAATCGCCCTCACTGAGAGTTTCGGTTCTGTCACCGATAATCATTTTGAGAGTGCCCTTGATAACAATATTGATTTCCTGACCCTCGTGGCTGACACAATGATAGGGAGGATTAAGAGCTTCTTCCGAATAAGGAATAACAACTCTGAAGGGCTCTGCAATTTTATTTTTGAAGAAGGGAGCAAGGCGGTTATAAACAAAGCCCTCTCTTCTTGTGATAGGCATACCCTCACCTTTTCTTGTTACGGTGTATTCCGTAAGGCTGGGGCTGCTGCCTTCCATAATATCTGTTATTTCAACTCCGCAAACCTGAGCAAGGTTATAGATAAAAGTGAAGCTGAAATCACGGCTGCCCGATTCATAGAAGCAATATTCTTCTTCACTCATGCCGATTTTTTCTGCCATTTCACGCTGTGAAAGACCCATATCAAGTCTGAGCGCAATAATTCGCTGAGCAACCTCCATGATTTTGTTTTCAACTGAACCTTGACCAAAAGTTATCATCATTCATTCTCCTTTCACGATGATTGTGTTTGCTGTTTCGGAGCAATAAAAAACGCCCCAAAACAGAATTGATTCTGCTTTGAGACGAGTATAATTCTACCCGCGGTACCACTCAAATTGCGCTAAAGCGCCGCTCAACAGGCTCCAACAAGCCCTATGCCTTAACGCGGCATCAACGGAAGCTGTCTACTCACCCTTGCGGTTTTCGGAGCTTCGGCTCGGAAGGGATAGCTTTTGAACTGCTTTGTTGACGGCTCGCACCAAACGCCGCCTCTCTGAAAACTCTGCAACTCAGCCTTCTTCGTCATTGCCTTGAGATATAAAACCTTGCTAATAGAATAACACCGCAACATCGGTTTGTCAATATCTTTTTTATTGTGAAAATTAATAAAAAATCAGTCTGTGCATTTTGTCTTTGCACAGACTGACTAATTAACCGTAAATATAATTTCTCGGATTCTGGGTTTCACCCTTATAAATAACCTCAAAATGCAGGTGCGGACCCGTTGAGTTACCCGTTGAACCGACTCTGCCTATTGTTCTGCCGGCTTCAACGTAATCGCCAACCCTGACAGTAATTGAGCCGCTTGTCATATGAGCGTATCGGGTTTTATAACCGTCACCGTGGTTAATAAGAACCATATTTCCGTAGCCCGAATTGCTTCGCTGAACAACCTCAACCGTGCCGCTTCTTGAAGCAACAACAGGTGTGCCGCTTGCGCCGCCGCCAGATTTAACAAGGTCGATACCGTTATGCCAACCGCTGCTTCGCCAACCGTAAGGAGAGCTGACGTAATGGCAACTCGGCGCAGGCCAGAGGAAGCCCGATTCAGAGGGCGAGCCAACGTAAACACCGTCATAATAAGTCTTTGTGCCAACAACAACTATTTCGTCAACAGGCTCAACCAGAGTTTCATAATCATATTTTGTTTCGACGTGCTCACCGTCAATATAAATCTTTGTTTTTATAACTCTTTCGCTGCCGTTAACACCTTTTTGCTCAACGCGTTTGTAGCCGCTGTATTTGGTGGTATCTTTTTTCTTAACGGTATCATACTCAACGTCTCTGATTTCAGACGTTGTGACAGTCTTTTTGATATTGATAAAACCGCTTGACTGTTTAACGGTTATTTCATCACCCTGCTCAATGTTTTCAAAATCATAATCGGGGTTAAGAGCCTTAAGATAGTCTTCTTCAATGCCGTAATCTTCTGCTATTGAAGAAAGGGTATCATCTTCCGATGCCTTATAAATAACGGTGTCTTCTTTGGGTTTAACAAGCGTTTCCGCAAGCTTTGAAGCATCCCACATTACGCTCTCATCATCTTTATAAAGACCTTGAACATAATCAATATTCTGCGCAAAACCTACAACGTAGCCTTCATCCTGCGCCTGTGCTTCATAGGGTTCAAGCAGACTGTAGAAAACGGATTTTGCGTCTGCTTCATTTTTAACGGCACAGATAAACTTGCCGTCAATATAAACACCGCAGGCATGGGTGAGATTATCAACGGAGTTTTCAATCATCTTATCCGAGATTGCCTGTGCATCGTTAAGCTCTTCAACAGAAACAACAGCAATTTTATATTCGGCACGCAGATTAGCTGCCGAAGCAACGGTTGCCTCAACCTCGGTTGAAATACCGCCTGTTGAAAGCCTGTTTTTAACGATATCCTTGGCTTCAACGTAAACAGCCTCGTTGCTGATATAACCGATGCTTTTCTGATTATATATAACCTCAAGAGCGAAAGTTACGCCACTCCAATAATTGAGAGTTATAACAAGAATTAAAACAGAAAGAACAGGCATTGCAACGTTTGCGGTTGACTTAAGAAGCTTTTTATGCCTTAAAATTGCTTTTTTAATATAATGAGCAAAAATTGCAGGCAGGCTCAAGGGCTTACGCAAAGCCTTTTTGATTGACCTTGAAGCTGATTTGATTTCTCTGCGAAAATAAACAATCTCTTGCAGAGTGCTTCTTGCGCCCTCTCTGAATTTTCTTTTTGTTTTTACCGTTGCGCCGCCGAAGAGTTTTCTGAAAATTTTTGAAACGAGTCTGAACATACCCGAAACAAAAGAAAAAACAAAAGTCAGCACTTTGATAACCGAGTTGCCCAGAAGATATACAAACGCATAAGCAGGGTTACATTCCGAAACGTCAAAAGCTTCCGTTTCTTTTTGAGTCACGGTTTCTTCAACGTTTTCTGCAATTTCGGCAACAACCTCGCTGTCAATCAGCTCATCCATATGTCGGATTTCTTCATCAACAACAGAAGAATCAACCTCAAACTCAATTATAGTTTTTTTGCTTTCATCTATTTCTGCCTGAATGTTGCTCTGCGCCTGCTCAAGCTGAATTGAATAGCGGCGCTCAATATCTTCTTTGATTGCCTGCATTTCATATTCACGGCGCTTTTCGTCACGCAGTTTCAGAGCTTCTTCACGGGTAAGCTTTTTGGGCACAGCCTGCTTTTGGGGTGCACCTGAATAAACCGCCGACAAATCATAGAATCCGTCGGTGATTTCGTCAAAAGCCTTTGGTTTTTGGGCGTCGGTATTAAGTTTTTTCTTATCTTCGCTCATTAAACCGCTCCGTGAATTTAAGTTAACTTATTTATTATAATACAAATTAAAGAAAGTTACAAGCCGAATCAGCATTCTTCCAATAATTCAATATATCTTGCAAGCGCATCCTTCCACTCGGGCAATCTCGCAAAACCGTTTTCATCAAGTGAACGCTTGCTCATTCTTGAATTGAGAGGTCTGACCGCCGCCGTTTTATATTCGGCACTTGTGACGGGAGTTATTTTGGTTTTTCTGCCCGCAAGGCTCATTATCTCTGCGGCAAACTCTGCCCAGGTGCAAAGCCCCTCGTTGGTTGCGTGATAAACACCGTATTTTTCGCTCTTTATCATTTCACAAAGAAGAATCGCAAGGTCATAAGTATAAGTGGGTGAACCGACCTGATCGTTAACAACAGTGAGCTCGTCACGGGTTTCGGAAAGGCGGAGCATTGTTTTAACAAAGTTTTTACCGTTGATGCCGAACACCCAAGAAATTCTGACGATAAAGCATTTATCGCAATTTTCAAAAGCCGCAACCTCACCTGCAAGCTTTGACGCACCGTAATGGTTGCAGGGTGCTTTGGGCGAATCAACCTCAAACTCATCCTCACCCGTGCCGCTGAAAACATAATCCGTGCTTATATATATGAGCTTTGAGCCGTATTTTTTGCAGGCTTTGGCAATGTTGAGCGTGCCCGTTTCGTTGACAAGAGAACAGATTTCTTTTTCACTCTCCGCATTGTCAACTGCGGTATATGCGGCGCAATGGATAACACCGTCAGGCTTATTGGCGGCAAAAAAAGCTTCAACCGCCGCAGCATCGGTGATATCAACCTCGGGCAAATCGGCGACAATCGCCTGAACGCCCTGTAATTCAAGTCTTTTTATAACGTCATATCCTAGCTGACCGTTGGCTCCGGTAACAATAACTTTCATAATAACTCCAGAAAAAATATTATATAGGGGTTATTTTAACATATTTTTGGATTTTACACAACATTTTTTTATTTTATGCTTTTTTATTGCAGAAGAATGTGGTATTATAAAAATGATAAATACGAATTTCAGGAGGCGGTTCCCGTGGCTTTCAAAAATATTGTTGACCTTCACACACATACCGATAATTCGTTTGACGGCAACCATTCAACAATGTTTCTTTGCGAAACGGCATATATGAAGGGTCTGCGCGCAGTTGCATTCACAGACCATCTTGAGATGGATGCGTTTTATAAAGACCGTTTTGACAGAACTGCCATTCAGTCATTTTTCGAGGTTTCAAAGGCTCGCTCGGCATTCGAAGGTAAACTGCTTGTTTGCGTTGGTGCAGAGCTCGGGCAGGCTGTTTATAACAAAGAAATTTCAGAAAAGCTCACCTCAACAATGAAATATGACATTGTTATCGGCGCAATCCATAACCTGCCTGAAATTCAGGATTTCTATTATATGGATTTCAACGATGAAAGCATTGATTACAACAAGCTTCTTGACCAATACTTTGAATGGGAGCTTAAACTCGCACAGTGGGGCGGTTTTGATACACTTGCACATCTCACCTATCCCCTGCGCTATATCGTTGGCAATTATAAAAAGCCCGTTGATATGAGCAAATATTCAGAAATCATCGACGAAATTCTTTTAACGCTCATCAAAAACGATAAATCACTTGAACTCAACACCGCAGGTCTGCGACAGCCTATAGGCGTCACCTCACCTGACGAAGGTATTCTTCGCCGCTACAAAGAGCTTGGCGGCAAGCTTATCACAATCGGCTCCGATGCGCATTTTGCAGAGCATCTCGGTGCAGGCATTGAGCAGGGTTATGAGCTTCTTCAGCGTTGCGGCTTTGATTCGATTGCTATTTACCAAAACAGAACACCCACTCTGATTCCCATTGAATAACAGAAAGGAGTTCTTTCTATGTTAAAAGTTACGGCACCTGCAAAAATCAATCTGTTTCTTGATATTCTCGGCACACTTGATAACGGCTTCCACAGCCTTTTTATGGTTATGCAGTCAGTTGACCTTTGCGATGAAATAACCGTTGACAAAGGTGATGGCGGCATCACCCTTACCTGCTCTGACACCCGTTTGCCGCAGGACGAAAAAAACATTGCCTACAAAGCGGCAAAAGCTTTTTTTGATGCAACCGACATTGAGCCCAACGCAGTTATTCACATTGAAAAGAAAATTCCCTTCGAAGCGGGTCTTGCAGGCGGAAGCGCTGATGCGGCGGCTGTTATTGTTGGTCTTGACGAGCTTTACGGCACCCAGCTTTCAAAGCAGACTATGTGCGAAATCGGTCTTAAGGTTGGCAGTGACGTGCCATTCTGCATCAAGGGCGGCACCTGCATTGCGCAAAACAGAGGCGAAGTTCTTTCAAGAGTCAAGCACCTGAAAAAATGCCATATCGTTCTTGCAAAACCTGAAAAAGGAGTTTCAACTGCTCAGGCTTTTGCGGCGGCTGACAAAGCACACATCTATCATCCCGATAATCTCAAAATGCTCGAAGCCTGCTCAAACGGCGATTTTGACGGCATCTGCAAACACGCAAGCAACGTTTTCGAACAGGTTATTGAGGTTGTTGAAAGAGTTGAAATCAAAGAAGTTATGCGTCTTTGCGGAGCTCGTCTTTACCAGATGAGCGGCAGCGGCCCCACCGTTTTCGGCATTTTTGAAGACAAAGAGAAAGCTGAAAAATGCTGTGAAGAACTGAAAAAAATCTGCAACAACGTTTTCCTTACAAAACCTGTGAAATACGGTGCAAAAATTCAATAACAAAAGCTCAAAGGGCTTGCATCAAAACGATGCAAGCCCTTTTTATACATTATTATAACAGATATTTTGTGATTGCTTTTGCAACACCCGAATTTGCGGCGGTTTCGGTCACGTAATCAGCCATTTGCAGAATATGCTCCTGCGAATTGCCCATCGCAACGCTTATGCCTGCATATTCAAGCATGGCAAGGTCGTTGCTGCTGTCACCGATTGCGATTGTGTTTTCTTTTTTAATTCCCGTTATTTCAAGAACGCGCTCAATGCCCTTAGCCTTATCGCAGCCTTTGATAACACAGTCGGCATAAGTGCGCATAATAAAGAAGGTCATTTTGTCCGAGAGCATATCCATAAACTCCTCGGGCACAACGGGACCTGCGGCGATAACCTGAATTTCTTCACCCTCAACAAACAGACTCAAATCATCAATGCTTTTAAGCTCAATCTGTCTGCCGTCACGCACAACGTAGCCTGCGTTAGGGATAATATAATTGGTTTTAAGTCCCTCAAAAACGCACCAGCATTCGCGATGATTGAAAAAATATTCAGCCGTTTTGCGAACAGTTTCAGCATCAAATTTGCGCTGAAAAACTGTTTCGCCATTCATAATTATCATCGAACCGCTGCCCGCAATAACACCGTCAACGTTAAACTGCTCACGGAGCTCATTGGGAATATTGCCCCAGGAGCGGCCCGTGTTTATAAACACCATATGTCCTTTTGCTCTTGCGGCAGCAATCGCATCAAGGTTTTCTTGCGGAATACGGAAGCTGTCGGAAATCAGCGTGCCGTCAATATCAAGAAAAACCGCAAATCTGTTTTCAGTCATTTTTATGCCTCAATTTTATGGAAAATCTTTTTGCCCTTCTTAACTACGATGGGCTTTGCTTTGAGGTCATCCTTTGCAAAGCTCATTGCAAAATCGGTTACCTTTGCATCGTCAACCGAAATGCCGCCCTGCTGAACAAGTCTTCTGCCTTCGCCTCTTGACTTTGTGATTTCAGCCTTCATAAGAATATCAAGGATATCGATAACGCCGTCTGTGAAATCACCGTCTGCAAGAGTTGTTGCAGGCATATTATCAAGGTCAGCCGCACCGCTGAAGATTGCCTTTGCGGCGGCCTGTGCCTTTGTTGCTTCTTCTTCGCCGTGAACAAGCATTGTGAGCTCATAAGCAAGAATTTCTTTTGCTGTGTTGAGCTGACTGCCCTCCCAGCTATCCATTGCATTGATTTCTTCAAGAGGAAGGAACGTGAGCATACGGATGCACTTGAGAACGTCATCATCGGCAACGTTGCGCCAATACTGATAGAATTCATAGGGAGATGTCTTTTCGGGGTCAAGCCAGACTGCACCCGATGCGGTTTTACCCATCTTCTTGCCTTCGGAGTTGAGGAGAAGAGTGATTGTCATTGCATAAGCATCTTTGCCGAGCTTTTTACGGATAAGCTCTGTGCCGCCGAGCATATTTGACCACTGGTCGTCACCGCCGAACTGCATATTGCAGCCGTATTCCTTGAAGAGATGATAGAAGTCATAGCTCTGCATAATCATATAGTTGAACTCAAGGAACGAAAGACCCTTTTCCATTCTCTGCTTATAGCATTCTGCACGAAGCATATTGTTAACAGAGAAGCAAGCGCCAACCTCACGGAGAACCTCAACGTAGTTAAGGTCAAGGAGCCAGTCAGCGTTGTTGATCATCATAGCCTTGCCTTCACCGAATTCAATGAAGCGGCTCATCTGCTTTTTGAAGCATTCAACGTTATGCTCGATTGTTTCTTTTGTCATAACCTGGCGAAGGTCGCTTCTGCCTGAGGGGTCACCGATCATACCTGTGCCGCCGCCAAGAAGAGCGATGGGTCTGTTGCCTGCCATCTGAAGTCTTTTCATAAGGCAAAGAGCCATAAAGTGACCAACGTGAAGGCTGTCAGCCGTGGGGTCAAAACCGATATAGAAAACAGCCTTGCCGTTATTGATAAGCTCTCTGATTTCTTTCTCGTCTGTTACCTGTGCAATAAGACCTCTTGCAACAAGTTCTTCATAAATCTGCATATTAAAACATCCTTTCGATATTGTTTACATATTAAACTTTATAGAGTATACATTATTATTATCAAATTTGTCAACTGCCGAAATGCTCTTCAAAAGCTTTAAGCCATTCTTCGGCTATAATCATATGGCCCGCTATGCTCGGGTGAGTTCCGTCCCAGATAAAATATTCCATTCTTGACCTTTCTGCATTCTCTTTGATTTTATCGTAGAGAGGAACAAAAACACAACCGAATTCTTCCGCAAGCTTTTTTGTTGCAGCTCTGATAATTCTGTTCGTTTCATCGCGATAAGCAACAGAATCCTCGGGGTCGTTGCTGTCGGGACGTTTGAAAGGGCCTTCAACACCGTCAGGGTGAGGTGTATGTTTATAAGAATAATCCGATTTGTCAAGAGGAAAATAAAACGGCTCGCAAACGATGATTTTTATATCGCCAAGCTCATTCCTCGTTTTTTCAAGTATTGCACGCAAATTTGTTTCGTGGCGCAGAGCAGCTTCTTCGGGTGGGATTTTATCAAAATAGCCGTAACCGCCGTCATTGACACCGACAAGAATGCTGAGAATCGTTGGCTTATTATCAATAACGTCTGCCTGCCATTTTTCGAGAAGTCCCTCTGCATTTTCGCCTGAATAACCTTTATTAATAAACTTGGGCATATTCTCTGCATTTTCAAGCGCAAGCTTTGAGGCAACTATATACTGATAACCGTGACCCATAATGTGATTGCAGTCCATAGACTTTCCTCTGTTGCCGTCTGTTATGGAATCACCCGAAAAAAGAATAACTTCATTTTTGCTGAGCTTCATATTTTCACCTTAAATCTTTCAAAACTTCATATGCCTTTTTCGCATCTTCTTCAAAATCAATCACGTCCGCTTCGATTGAGCAGGTTTCAACTCCTGCGGCTTTAAGCTGTGCAAAAAATTCCGCCTGGCTGAAAGCATCGTTGACCGTGGGATAAACTCTCTTTTTGCCGCATTCGGGTGCAGGGTCAGGGTTTGAGGTGTGGGCATGAAGCATAAACCCCTTATAGCCCGCAAGCTTATTCAAATCCTCATTCTGCACAAACATATGCGCAACGTCGGCAAGCACTTTGATAAGAGGTGAGCCAACCTTTTTTGCAATTTCAACACCGTCATCAACAGTGTTGATTGCGTTGCATTCTTCAGGACGAAGCGGCTCGATTGCAACGGGGATGTCATATTTCTCTGCAACCGGCACAACAAGATTTTTGATAAAATCAACAATTTCCGCTCTGCCCTGTTCAAGGCTCATACCGTCGGGAATTTTTCTTGCAGCCGATGAGCCGAAAACAAGATATTCAAGGCCAAGACGCTTTGCTTTTGAAAAAAGAGTTTCAAGATATTCTTTTAATGCCGATTCATCTTTTTCTTCGCCCACAACACGGAGTGAAATGAAGCAGTTTGCCGCAATAACAGGCAAACCTGTTGCAAGTATTGCTTCGATTTTTGCATCGTCTGCTTTTGCGATTTCCTGACAATGGGATTCCGCATAATCATAGCCGAGAGCTTTGATATATTTTATTTTTTCAACGTCTGTGCCGCAGCACACACCGATTTTCATTATTGTTTATCCCCCTTTTTTGCAGCATTCAGAAGCATTTCCTTTGCTGTTTCAAGCTGGAGTGCCGTTACGGCATCGCCTGCGGTTATTCTTGCAACCTCGGCGGCTCTCTGCTCAAAATCAAGCACAGTCACGCTCGTGTATGTTTTTGAATCCTCAACGGATTTCATAATTTTCATATGTCTGTCTGCCTGTGCGGCAATGCGGGCAAGGTGCGTTACGCAGATAACCTGCCTGCCCTTTGAAACCTGATAAAGCTTGAGGGCAATTTTTTCTGCCGCCGAGCCGCTTACACCTGAATCGATTTCATCAAAAATCAGCGTGCCGATATCATCTTTATCGGAAAGCACGTTTTTGATTGCAAGCATAATTCTTGACAATTCACCGCCCGATGCAATCTTGGCAATTGACTTTGGCTCCTGACCGGGGTTTGCGCTGATAAGGAATTCAATTGCGTCGGCACCCTTTGATGTGAGCGGAGTTGCCTTGCGGTCAACAACAAAGGTAACCTTGGGCATATCAAGGAATTCAAGCTCGGATTTAACCGCTTTTTCAAATTCTCTTGCGGCGGTCATTCTGCTCTCTGTAAGCTTTGCAGAGAGCTCTTTTATTTTATCGGAAAGAGCATAAAGCTTTTCTTCAAGCTCCCCGATGCGTTCATCAGAGATTTCAATTTCTGCCTTTTCGGCGGTAATCTTTTCAAGGTAAGCAAGAATATCACTTTCCTGCGCACCGTATTTCATTGAAAGACGGTAAAGAAAATCGAGTCTTTCATCAATCTCGGAAAGCCTTGCAGGGTTAAAATCAAAGCTATCCTTAAGTCTGCCGAGTTCTGCCGAAAATTCCGCAAGCTCATAAGAAGCTCCGCGGATACCCTGCGCGGTTTTTTCTGCATCGGCATAATATTTGGCGGCGGTTTCGGCATCCTCTGCACATTCTTCAAGACCTGCAAGAATACCGCTGTCGCCCGAAAGAGCGGCATAAGCTCTCTGCAACGCTTTAACAACCTTACCGCTGTTTGAAAGCAGATTTTTTTCTTTGTTAAGTTCTTCTCTTTCGCCGATTTTAACGTCGGCTGCCGTTATTTCTTCAATTTGAAAATTCAGATAATCGAGCCTTGCCGTTTTTTCGTCACGGGTATCATAAAGAGCTTCGAGCTCTTTTTTGACCGAAACAAGCTGAGAGAAAACGTTTTTATAATCGGCACGCAAAGCCTCGTTTTCAGCAAGCTTATCGATAAAGCCACAATGCTTTTCGGGAGCAAGGAGCGACTGATTATCGTGCTGACCGTGGATATTGATAAGCTGTGAGCCGATTTCTTTAAGCAGCGAAACCGTTACGGCACAGCCGTTGACTCTGCAGGAGTTTTTGCCCGATGCACTCAGACGGCGGCTCAGGGTCAAAGTTCTGTCGGGCATTTTTTCAATGCCCGCTTCGTCGAGTATCTGCTCAACGGTATCGTTAATATTATTGAATTCTGCATAAACCGATGCGTTTTCGCAACCTGTTCTGATAAGCTCTCTTGAAGTGCGTTCACCGAGAGCGGCATTGAGCGAATCAATGATAATTGATTTACCTGCACCCGTTTCGCCCGTAAGAACGTTAAGCCCTGTATCAAAATCAATACGAGCTTCTTCAATAACGGCAATATTCTCAATTTTTAAGCCGATAAGCATAAATTACTTCCTTATATCTGAAAATCAGCCGATGATTTCGGCAATTGCATCTTTCATTTTTGCGGCAAGCTCAGGTGTTCTGCAAAGAGCAAAAATTGTGTCGTCACCTGCAAGTGTTCCGACAAGTCCTTCCCACTGCATTGAATCAAGAGCCGCACAAGCCGCCTGAGCCATACCTGTGTAGCACTTTACAACAAGAGTGTTGCCTGCATAATCGGCATTGATAACGGAGTGGCTGAAGATGCTCTTATATTTGCCGAGAAGCTCGCTTGAATCATTTCCGCCAACGGCATAACGGCTTCTGCCCATTTCATCAACCTTTTTAATAAGGCGAAGGTCTTTGATATCTCTTGAGATTGTTGCCTGTGTTGTGTCAAAGCCCTCTTCCTTGAGCTTTTCAAGAAGGTCTGTCTGGGTGGAAAGGCAATACTGTTCAATAAGTCTGATAATAGTTTCGTGTCTTCTCTTTTTCACGTTTTTTCATCCTTTCAAATCAGCGTCTTTGCGCCAGTTTTCTGTAAAGAATATCAATAAAATTCTCGGATTTGATTCTTATAAAGTCTGCGGTGAATTCCGCCGCCGCAAGCTCTGCCCTGCAACCGGGCTCAATCTTTTGCGGCTGTGCTCCGTCAGCAGAAAGACAAAGTGTAACGTTTTCTGCCGAAGCAACGCCTAAAACGGCATTCGGTCTGAAAACAAGTGACCTGCCCACAAGCGAGTGGGGACAAATCGGTGTCATCAGAATGCTTTCAAGCTCGGGGTCAACAATCGGGCCGCCTGCAGAAAGCGAATAAGCGGTTGAGCCTGTGGGAGTTGCAACAAGCACACCGTCACAAAGATAAGTGTTGAAACAACTTCCGCCGAGAGAAACGTCAATTTCGCTCATACGCTGTTTTTCTTCGTTGGTAACAAGGCAATCGTTAACACAGTAATCCGTGCTGATAACCTCATCACCTTTCAATATGCTCGCTTTGAGCATAAGACGTTTATCGAGGGTGTAATCCCCTTCAATAAGTCTTGAAAGCAGATGAAGCTCGTTATCTTCAAGACCTGCCATAAACGCAAGTCTGCCTGCGTTGACACCAAGGATTGGCTTGCGATAATTCACGGCGGTTTTTGCCGCGTGGATTATTGAGCCGTCACCGCCGATTGCAATAACCGCATCACAGCCGCCGAGAGCTTCAGCCTCGGGCAAAAAGTCCGCTTTGGTTAAAGCGAAATCGTTTTTATATTCGGGCAAGAAGCAATAATCCGCACCAAGCTTATCAAGACTCCGGCATATGCCGTGAGTAACGGTGAGAGCTTCGTTTCTTGTGAGATTGGGCATAAGAGCTATTTTCATAACGCGCCCTCCCCTCCGGGCTTATCAAGGCTCTCGTGCGATTTATCGGCAAGCTCAGTTGCAGAGCCTTCCCAAAGCATTTCGCCTTGCTCTCTCTTTTCAATGAACATCAGATATTCTATATTGCCCTCGGGACCCTTGATGGGTGAGAAATCAACGTCAAGCACGGCAAAACCGTTTTCTGCCGCAAAACCCGTTATTTTTGCAATAACGTCAGCGTGCACGGATTTATCTCTGACAACGCCTTTTTTGCCGATATTCTCTTTACCTGCTTCAAACTGCGGTTTGATGAGGCAAACCGATTTGCCGCCGTTTTTGAGAAGAGTGTGCATTACAGGCAAAATCAGCTTGAGGGATATAAACGAAACGTCAACCGAAGCAAAATCAATTTCATCGGAAATCTGCTCCCTTGTGACGTATCTGAAATTTGTTCTTTCAAGGTTAACAACTCTTTCGTCGCAACGAAGCTTCCAGGCAAGCTGACCGTAGCCAACGTCAATTGAATAAACCTTTGATGCTCCGTTCTGAAGCATACAGTCAGTGAAACCGCCTGTTGAAGCACCGATATCCATACAGATGCAATCCTTAAGCTCAAGACCGAAGCTTGCAACGGCTTTATGGAGCTTCAGACCGCCGCGGCTGACATAGGGGTTAACCGCACCCCTGACTTCGATAACGTCAGTTTCCTTAACGGTTGCACCGCCCTTAAGGGCTTTCTGCCCGTTAAGATAAACGCTGCCAGCCATTATAAGAGCCTTTGCTTTTTCGCGTGTTTCGGCAAAGCCTCTTTCAAACACGGCAACATCAAGGCGCAATTTTTCGCTCATATTGCCGCCTCCTTTTCTATAAGAGCCGCCATTTTTTCGGCGCTCATCGAATATTTTTCCATAAGACTTTCAACGGATGCGTGAGCAACAAATTCATCTTCAACGGCAACAAGCTTATATCTGCCGTCAAAACCTTTCAGCAGAAGCTCACAACCGAATTTTTCGCCCACTCCGCCGCCTTTCATCCCTTCTTCAAAGAAGAAAACTTTTTTGCAGGCAAAAGCCGCTTCAACCGCCTTTTCGGGAATTGGTTTGATGCGGTTGAGTTTTATGATTTTAACATTTTCTGCACCGCCGAGAAGTTTCACAGCCTTTGCGGCATTGAAAAACAGCCTGCCGTAAGTGACGATTGCATTCTCTGCGTTTTCATTGCCGATTATATCGTAATCAGCCGAGCAAAGGTCGGAATATTCCGTTTCGGCAGGCATCCTGCCTCTCGGATAACGAATAACAACAAGGTTTTTATCTTTGTAGAAAGCATTATAAAACGCTTTGCTCATTTCGTTATAGGTCGCAGGCGAATAAACCGTTGTGTTGGGCATACTCTGCATCAGCGAAACATCAAAAAGTCCCTGATGCGTTTCACCGTCTTCACCAACAAAGCCCGCTCTGTCAACGGCAACAATCAGCTTTCTGCGTTGAAGCGCACCGTCGTGAATAAGCTGGTCTGTGCAACGCTGAAGGAAGGTTGAATAAACCGCAAAAACGGGAAGCATACCGCCTGCCGAAAGACCTGAGCCAAAGGTAACGGCGTGCTCTTCGGCAATACCGACATCATAGAAACGATCTGCATATTGCTTTGAGAAATCATCAAGCCCCGTGCCGAGAGCCATTGCGGCAGTTATGGCACAGATGCGTTTATCCTTTGACGCAAAATCGCAAAGGATTTTACCGAATTCGGCAGAATAACTGCCCGAAGCCTGCACAGGCTCACCCGTATTTATATCGAATTTTGAAATACCGTGAAATTTTTCGGGCGCATTTTCAGCATGGTCATAGCCTCTGCCTTTCATTGTGTTTATATGAATGATAACAGGCTTTTCAACCATCTTTGCACTGTCCATTGCATCGCAAAGGTGGCTTATATCGTGACCGTCAACGGGACCGATATATTTGAATCCCAGATCTTCAAAGAACGAACTGGAATAGATAATATTTTTAAGAGTGTTCTTAAGTTTGAAAATGTGGTTTGAAAGCGATTTGCCCACAAGCGGAATTTTTCTCAAAGCCTTTTCGGTTCCTGCCTTAAAGCGGTAATATTCGGGCTTTGCTCTGACAACCGCAAGGTATCTTGCCATTGCACCAACGTTTTCCGAAATTGACATTTCATTATCGTTAAGTATAATGATGAGCCTTGTTTTGGTTGAGCCTGCGTGATCGAGAGCCTCATAAACCATACCGTTACCGAATGAGCCGTCACCTATAACCGCAACTGCAAAATTCTTTGAGCCCTTTGCGGCATTCGCCGCCGCTACACCTGCCGCCTGCGAAACAGAGGTGCCTGCGTGACCTTCATAAAAGCTGTCGTGCTCACTTTCATCAGGTCTAACAAAGCCTGATATGCCACCCTCGGTGCGAAGAGTTGAGAATGAATCCCTTCTGCCCGTGAGAAGCTTGTGAGCATAAGCCTGATGACCGACGTCCCAGATGATTTTATCCTCGGGCGAATTGAACATCTTATGAAGGGCAACGGTAAGCTCAACCGTGCCAAGGTTTGAGGCAAGATGACCGCCCGTTGATGCAACCGTATCAACAAGGGTCTGCCTTATCTCTGTGCACAGCAATTCAAGCTCGGCATCCGAAAGATTTTTCAAATCCGAGGGCTTGTTTATGTTTTTCAATATCGAATTTTCGACTGAATTGTTATTCATATATCAGTTATTCCTGTCCGCAAGCTTATCAGCAAGCATTAAAAGAAATTCTTTTTCATCACCGAAAACAGAAAGAGCGGCTTTTGCTTTTTGGGTAAGCTCATCTGCCATTTCTTTTGATTTTTCAAGACCGAGAAGAGAAACATAAGTTGATTTTTCGTTTTCGCCGTCACTGCCAACAGGTTTGCCGAGCACCTCGCTGCTGCTTGTGACGTCAAGAATATCGTCAACAATCTGGAATGCAAGACCGATATCGGCACAATATTCACGTGCGGCATTGAGCTTTTCTTCGTCGGCATTTGCGGCAATACAACCCATTGAAGCCGCCGCCATTATAAGTTCACCTGTTTTGAGCCTGTCCGTTTTTGCAACTTCTTCAAGCGGAGCTTTTTTGCCTTCGTTTGCAAGATCCATAACCTGACCCGCAATCATACCTGCACAGCCTGCCGCTTTTGCAAGAGCAAGACCTGCCGCCGCTTTCTGCTCACCGCTCATATCGGGGGCTGAAAGCACGGTTTCAAACGCAAGGGTCAGCAAGCCATCACCTGCAAGCAAAGCATCTGCTTCACCGAAAACCTTATGGCTTGAAGGCTTGCCTCTGCGCATATCGTCATCATCCATGCAGGGAAGGTCATCGTGAATAAGCGAATAGGTATGAATCATCTCGAGTGCAAGAGCAAACGGAATTGCCTTCTCGGGCTTTTCACCGCAGACACGGCAAAATTCAAGTGCAAGCATCGGTCTGATTCGCTTTCCGCCGTTTTCAAGAGAATAAGCCATAGCCTCAAGCATTCTGTCAAGACCTGCGGATTCTCTGCCTGCAAAAGCTTTTGCGCTCATATATTCAGCCGCCGCCGCGTTTATCAGAGCGGCATATTCACGGCTTCTTTCTTCAAACAAGCTCATATTTCAGCACCCTTTCCCGATGAAAGCTCGCTGATTTTAAGCTGGGCGGCATCAAGACTTTTTGCGCATTTTGCAGCAAGAGCCGTGCCCTCCTCATAAAGCTTCATCATTTCTTCAAGAGAAAGGTTGCCGTTTTCAAGTTTATCAACAATTTCTTCAAGTCTTGCAACAGACTTTTCGTAATTAATCTTTTCCATTTCAACCGTCCTTTGATGCAGAAACAACCTCGCATTCAAGGCATCCTCTGCTGAGAGTAACGTTTATTTTATCGCCTGCTTCAACGCAGGTCGCGTCGGTCAGAATTTTGCCGTCTTTTGAAGCAACGCTGTATCCCCTTGCAAGAATCTTGAGAGGACTCATTGCGTCAAGCTTCGCACAAAGAGAAGAAAACTCCTTTGCTTTTTCGGCAACCGCCTGTTTGGCGGCGGAATCCATCGCCATTGCGGCTTTGTCGCATCTGACACGCAAAGAATCAATATAGTTTTTGGGATTAAGCCTCATAAGGGCTGATTTTTTGAGTTCAATTCGGGCAAGCTCAAAACCGAGCCTGTCCTCAACGGCAGACTGCATTCTGTATGCCGCCGCCGAAAGCATTTCTTTTTGCTGAAAACTGTCGGGCACGGCAAGCTCTGCCGCGGCTGAGGGAGTGGGTGCTCTTAAATCTGCCGCAAAATCGCAGATTGTGAAATCCGTTTCGTGACCTACCGCAGAAATAACAGGGATATCGCTTGCGGCAACCGCCCTTGCAACGATTTCTTCATTGAATGCCCACAATTCTTCAACCGAGCCGCCGCCTCTGCCGACAATCAGCACGTCTGCGGCATTTTCGGAATTAAAAAGCTCTATAGCCGCTTTAATCTGCGGTGCGGCATAATCGCCCTGCACCGCAACGGGACAAAGAATCAGCTCCGCAAGCGGAAAACGCCTTGAAATAACGTTGATGATATCGCGGATAGCCGCACCCGTTGGCGAAGTTACAACACCGACTCTTTGAGGAAATGACGGAATCGGCTTTTTGCGAGATTCATCAAAAAGACCTTCCGCTGCAAGCTTCTTTTTAAGCTGTTCAAAAGCAAGGCTCAATGCTCCCGTGCCGTCGGGCTGCATATCATCAATATAAAGCTGATACTGACCGTCACGCTCAAAAACAGAAACTCTGCCGCGGATAATAACGTTCATTGAGTTTTCAGGCATAAACTTAAGGCGCATATTCGCCGTTTTGAACATTACCGCCTTGATTGATGAAAACTCATCTTTGACAGTCATATAATAATGACCCGTTTTATAGTGGTTTGTGAAATTTGAAATTTCACCCTGAACAAACACCGTCTGCAGGTTATAATCCTGCTCAATGATTGATTTAACGTATCTGTTAAGCTGGCTGACGGTGAGAACAACTCCGTTACCCATTTGCTTCCCCTTTCAGCGCCGCAAGCACGGCAACGCCTGCCGCATTGTCGCAGGAAAATTCGGGCTTTGCAAACACCGCATTGAACTTGCTCTCAATACGTTTTCTGATAATGGAATTTGACATAACGCCGCCTGCATAAACAAGGGGCAAGTCACCGTATTTTTCGAGCGCATACTCTGTCATTTTCTCGATTGTTTTGCCGATAAAATCAAGGCAGAAACGGGAAATGTCTTCTGCACTCTCGCCCTTTTTGTTCATTGCGGCACACTGATTTTCAAGCCCCGAAAGACTGCAGTTACCGTCTTTGACGCAAATTTTGGGATTAAAAGTTTTTTCACTTGCAAGTGCAAGCTTTTCAAGCTCCTTGCCGCAAGGGAATTTAAGGCCGAGCATAACCCCTGCCCTGTCAACAGCCTGTCCGCCGTTGAGGTCAAGCGTTTCGCCGATTATATCAATATCAAAAGCCCTCTCTGCATTCGGTGAAACAAGAAGCATTTCTGTTGTTCCGCCCGATACGTGGAAGGCAATGAATTTTTTATCTTTAAGGTCAAGTCTGCCTGCAGAATAAGGCGCCGCCATAATATGACCCGATTGATGCGAAAAGCCGTAAACAGGCTTATCCGTCACAGCCGCAACGCATCTTGCGGCATTAACGCCAACAAGAAAACAGGGCATATATGAGCCCTCGGCATCTCTCGGTTTTTCAGAAACACCGATTGCATCAACGGCAATTTTTTTGCCGCCGAAAAGCTCTTCAACAAGCGGCCATAATCTTGCCGTGTGGTGAAAAACGGCATCGCTCTGGCGAAGACCCTTTTCACCCTCTTTGACAGGCAGAAGAAGCTTTTGCTGAACAACCTCACCGCTTTCGCTGTTATAAAGCGCGCAGGAGGTTGTGTAGTTGCTTGTATCTATTCCGAGAGTAAGCATTATTTTTCTTCCTTTGAAACGGAGCTGAGAATACCGTTGACAAAAGATTTTTCGTCATCGGAAGCATATTTTTTGCAAAGCTCAACTGCTTCGTTGATTGATACGCCAACGGGAATATCGTCAAAATAAAGAATTTCGCAGACAGCAAGTCGAAGCACCGCAAGAGCCACCTTTGAAATTCTGCTCATCTTCCAGCCAACGCAGTATTTTTCAATAACAGGGTCAATGCTCTCGATGTTTTCCCACGTTTTGAACGAAAGGGCTTTTACGAATTCGCTTTCACCAACGATTTCGGTTTCAAGCGCAAGGTCATAAAGTTCCTTGAGCTCTGTTTCGGAATTGAATTCCTTTTCAAACACCAAAAAGAATGCCTGTTCTCTTTCTTCACGTCTTGTAAGCATTATAATTATCCCTCCGGGAATTTTATTCGCTTCATTATAACACTATTTTTATAATAATACAACACTATTTTATGAATATATACAGAAAAAATGAATATTTTTAATATTCCATTTCAACAATCGAGATCTTATCGGCGGTGTAACCTGTTTGCTCAATAAGGATTTCTTTGATTTTAATAACCGAAACCTCATCAAGCGAACCGTTTTCAACAATCACCTCGGCATTGCCTGCGTTCAAAATAACAAGGCTTTCACAACCCACCCTTGCAGAAAGCAGGTTTTCAATATCGCCCTCAAGCACGATGGAATTTGAAATTTCAGTCAACGCATCGGTAGCCTTCGCCACCGCTTCAGGCGCAGAATCATCGTCTTTGATGATGTCGTTAAGAGCTTCAGCCGCTTCATCTCTGACTGTCTGACGGCGAAGCTTTGCACTTGAAAAATATTCGCTTGCAACCGCCTGCGCCGCGGCATCGTCAAGGGTTACGTCTGTTGAAATAACATATCTTGCATCGCCGAGATTTGCGCCTTTATCTGCAGTTTGCTGCGTTTCGGCGCCTGCTTGTGCGCTTGCGGCTGATTCGGCTTTCGGCGCAGTATAATAGCGGTTGATAAAAACTGCAGCACCCAAAGCAATGACCAGGGTGGCGAGCAAAAGCTGCCTTTTTTTGAGAATCATAAGAAATACCTCCGATGAATATTTTTTGTATATGCATAATTATATTCAGTTCATTTTTGCAACACTGACCCTTGCCGAGCTTATGTCCAGCAAAGCGGTAACGGTTGAAACAATCTGCTCTTTAACATATGCGTTGCCGCCTCCCTCGCAAACAACCGCAACTCCCCTTATTTTTGGTTCTTCAACGCGCACAACAATGCCGTTTTCGGCACCGCCGCTGTCAACAATAACGTATTCATCTTTAACTTCCCTGTTGCCCATACCGCCCTCATCAACGTCCTCGCCATAATCATAATTATGAAGATAAACGTCTTCGTTTCCGCTTTCGAGTGTTATCATCACACGCGTCGTGCCTGCGCCGTCAATGCTTGATATTATTGAATTTAAACGTTCTTCAAGAGCTTGAACATACTCCTGGGTTGACGCTCTTTGCGATGTCGTTGTTGCCTGAGTTGAGGTGTCGTCCGATCCTTGAACGAATTCACTCAACAGCAATGCAACAAGCCCCGCAACAAACAAAGCAAGAACCGCAAGCAGCTTTTTGCTCAGCCGTGATTTCTCGCTTATTTGCTTTATTGTTTCGTTGATTTTTTCGGCAATATTCAATGCGCTTTCCTTCCTTTTATCCACATTCAACCGAAACGGGAACACCGAGTTTGTTTTGCAAAAGCCCTTCAAATTCTGCTGAAACTACAGAATTACAAGCATAAACCTTGATGTGTATATGCTGTATTATTATGCAGCAACCCTCATTTATTTGCATATCGGCATCAACGTCATATTCCGTTATTTTCATCTCTTTTGCCGTTTCCTCAATGACTTTTCCAACCGTGTCTTTACAGGCATCAAGCATCTGATCTTCAAGATTTCGGGAGTAATTCGCATCGTTTTCAAACACAAAAGCAGGCAGAATTTCGTCTGCATTTTTCAGCTTTGTAAGAGGCAAGCATACCGCGCTGACAACAAAAATGCCGATAACCGCGCGCAACGTTTTTTCCATTGTTCCTCTCGGTGAAAGCAAGCTGATCAGCGTTGCACCTATGCCGCATATTATCAGGCTTATTGCCCATTGCCTGAGAAAATCCATTTTAACCTCCCGTTTTCAAGCCTACTACCATACCCGACGACAAAATGAACACCGCCGCAGAAAAAATAAGCATCGCATTCAGCATAGAAAACATATATGAAATATTCTTCAGAATTTCGGAACATTGTGAATTGCCGAGCAATTCGCTGACCGTGCCTGCCGCACGCATTGCAAGCACCCACAAGGCAAGCTTGATTATCGACGGAACTACCATTGCCGCCACCGCAATTATGCCGTAAACACCCACAACGCTTTTCATAAGCGAAAGACTGCCCGTGAGAGCTGAATATGCTTCGTTGAGCGCGCCGCCCACAACAGGCACAAACGCACCCGTAACAAGCCTTATCCCCTTTGCGGCAAGAGTATCCGCGGAGCCGGCAACGATATTTTTCATTGCAATAAAGCCTGTGAAAAGACTTGCAACAACACCCGTTACCGTTTGCGCTGTTTTGCGGAGCAAATCACTGACCGCAGAAAGCTTCAGCGTTGGCAAAAAAGCGCCTACAGCTCCTATAACGCCTGTGATAAGTGTGAGCGGCAGAACAGTATTTTTGAACAAAGCTTCAACCGCCTGTGCCGCCGTAAAAGCCACACCCTGATAAGAAAGTGCAGTTGCAGGATTGCCCGAAAAAGTGAGAACCGCCGCAAGCACGGGAATCAAAGCTTTTTCAAACCCTGCGCAAAGCGTCATTGCAGAAACACCCGAACGCAAAGCTGACACAGCAGGAACAAAAACGCTGACCGTCACGAAGCTTCCGCAGATAAGATTAAGAACGCCCTTTGTTTTTTCATCATCGGGAAAGAAGCCTGCGCAAACGCTCACAAGCATAACCGCTCCGCAAGCGGTCAGGCAACCTTTCAGCGGTTCGGCGACGTTTGTGCGGAGCATATCAAGAAGCACGTCAAAAACAGATTTGAGAGAAAATGACATTATACTTTCTTTATCAGCTTCAGAACAACCGATTTTTTCAAGATAGTCTTTTGTTTCTTTATCAAGGTAATCCGACAGCTCCGACGCACCCGAAGCTGCAAATTGCTCATCATAATACTGCTGAGCATCGGGGTTTTCGTTTGCACAAGCCTGAATATTGAATAACGGAATCAGCAACAGCGTTGCCGTTACCGCTAAAATCCTTTTAATCATTCCATCATTCCCAACGCAAGCTTTGCAACCGCCTGAAGCATTGGTAAGGCAAGCGTTATTGCGCCCACCCTGCCTGCAAGCTCAACCGCCGCCGCAGTTGCAGAGCTTGAATTATCATAACAAATATCAGCCGCAAACTGCGTTATAACGCATATGCCGAGCGACCTCATAAGAATTGAAACGTTTTCTTTTTCAAGCCCAGCAAGCTCCATCATTTCGTCAACGGTGCGGCTTGCTTCAAGAAATCTTTCGGCAACCGCAACAAGAATAACCGCTGAGCCGCCCAGAACAACAAGCGGAGCAAATTCGGGCTTAAGTTGGCGCACAAGGGCATAAATTATTGCCGTTAATATACCTGCCGCCGCAATTTTTGCAATATCCATATCATATATCCATTATGTTTTTGACCGTTGAAAGTAAATCGGCAAACTGCGGCAAAAGCATCATCAGAACGGCAACAATGCCTGCAAGAATGGTTATCAAAGCATAATCATCCCTGCCCGAGCGAACAAGAATTGCATTCAGCACCGCAACGATAATGCCGACGGATGCGATTTTTATAACAACAGAAATTTCCATATTTCACCTCTGAATTTATAAAAGAAACATTGCCGCAGATATGCCGAGAAGAATTCCGAGCGGCGGAAACAGCTTTGAGCTCTGCCTGCTCTTCTCCTCTTTTTCACACAGACTTTTTTCAAAAATCTGTCTGTTATAACCGCAACAGGCAAGCTGACCTTCAATATCAGTCACACCGATATCCGCACCCATAGCAATCAGATGCTTTGTATCTTCAGGTAAAAGCGAGCAAAGATGGCTTGAGTTTCTGATACTCTTTTCCCATGCTTTATCAAAAGCGCAACCGTTTTCAATTTCGATTCTGCATTCTTTGATAAAACCGAGCCTTTTGCAACCGCTTTCTTCAATCAGCAAAAGCAACTGCGAAACGGGTGTTGCGTTAAACCGAAGCCTTGTTTCGATAACGTTAATCATCTGAAGAATTTCACGGATAATCTCTGCTTTTTCATTGGCAACAAATGCAAGATATTTGCCACCGAACGCAAACGCCGCCGCAATCGAAAGCACCGCAAGAAGCCTAACCAAAGAAATCGCTCCCTTTCAAAAAAGCTTTTGCTCTGCCTGCATCCGTGCCTGAAAGTAAAACAATATTTTCAAAGCATCCCGTTTGCACAAGCCGTCTGAAAAGCGGTTTTGAGCGCAAATCCCTTTCGTTTTCCGCGTGAATGCTTAACGCAAAATGCACACCGCCGCAAAGACCCGATTCAATCGCCGCCGCTTCTTCTTCGGTTGCGATTTCATCGCAGATAATTATATCGGGTGAAAACGAACGCAAGCCGATAAGTATGCCTTCGCTTTTAGGGTAAGAGGTTATAATATCGGTGTTGATTCCGATATCGTTCTGCGGTTCAGAGCAATGAACAGCCCCGATTTCTCCTCTTTCATCACAAACAAAAACTTTTGCAAGCAAGCCTTTTTCATCACTCGAAAGAAGCCTCGCAAGATCACGCAAAACGGTTGTTTTTCCGCTTGCAGGAGGTCCTGCAACAATCAAACCTTTTAATCCGTTTTTAAAACAACGGCAAAATATCTCTTCGCCCGAACCTTTTATTTCTCTTGCTATGCGAAGATTGATGCAATTTATGTTTCTCACGGAACAAACCTTGCCGTTTTCGGTCACCGCCGTGCCTGCAACCCCTGCCCTGTGACCGCCGCTGACGGTAACGTAGCCCCTGTTAATTGCATCCTTGAAACTGTAAACCGAATAGCCGCAGATACGGTTGAAGGAATCTTCAACGTCTTTTTCGCTTGTTTTAACGGCAATCTCGGAATAAATCCGTGTGAACCTGCCCGATTCAAGCAGAAAGCATATCCCCTCTGCCGTTATTGCCGCAACGGGTTTGTTCACACGAAGGCGGATTTCTCTGATGCTGTTTTTCTCTTCATCAGTAAGCTTAAGCAAAAGTTCCGAAATCCGCGGTGTTAACACATTCACCGCCTGCTCAAACCTTGACACATTATTCATCCTCTATTTTCCTTTCGGGTTTTGCTAATATATATGGCTTCTTGTCCCTGATTAGAACAACTATTTAATAGTTTGTTCACTTGCAATAAAGAGAATAATATGATATATTGTGTATGTTTAAGAATAAAATAATAATCCGGAGGTTAATTATGGCGAAAAAAGATTCTTCTTTAAGAAAAGAATCCTTGCTGAGCCGTTTTTTTGCGGGCAACTCCTATTGCTGGCTTGCAATGCTCTGCACAATAGGCATAATGATGCTTGTTTATTATTGCTATGAGCTTTTCCCCTTTGGCGAAAAAACAATTCTCAGAATGGACCTTTATCACCAGTATGGCCCCTTGTTTGCCGAGCTTTATGACAGGGTTACAAACCTTGAGAGCTTTTTCTATTCGTGGCGAACAGGTCTGGGCTCACCCTTTATGGGCAATTTCTTTAACTACCTTTCAAGCCCGAGTATGATATTCATGCTTCTCTTCGGCCACGAAAATATGCCCGAAGCCATCGCAAGCATGATTGTTGCCAAAGCGGCTCTTGCGGCGGCGGCATTCACCTATTATCTGAAAAAATCCCACGGCAGACACGATTTCAGTTCCGCCGCATTCGGTATTCTCTATGCAATGTGCGGCTATTTTGTTGCATATTACTGGAACGTTATGTGGATTGACTCGATGGTATATTTTCCGCTCATCATTCTGGGTATTGAAAATATCATCAACAAGCGAAGCCCCAAGCTTTATATCCCGATGCTTGCCCTTGCACTTATCACCAATTACTATATGGGATATATGGTCTGCATTTTCTCGGTGATTTATTTTATCGTTTATTTCTTCTCAAACCACGAGATTCTTTCTGTTGCAGACGGCACACCCTATACCCTCAGCGAAAACGGCAAGAAAAAATATAAGTTTATTGACAAAGTCAAAGGCAACGTTCTTTTGCAGAGCGGCTTCACTTTTGCATTTTCAAGCATCGGCGCCGCCTGCCTTGTTGCATTTGCACTTCTGCCCGTTTATTTTATTCTTAAAAGCTGCTCCGCAACGTCAGGCACTTTCCCCACAGAGTGGAGATCATATTTCTCGATTTTCGATTTTCTTGCAAACCACCTCGCAAGCGTAGACCCCACCATCCGCAGCAGCGGAACCGACGTTTTGCCAAACGTTTATTGCGGTATGGCAACGCTTATTCTCGTTCCTCTTTATCTTTTCACAAAGTCAGTCACAATCAAAGAAAAAGCGGCTTACGTTTTTATGCTTGGTCTGCTTTTCTTCAGCTTCAACCTTAACATTTTCAATTATATCTGGCACGGCTTCCATTACCCCAACGATCTTCCCTACCGCTTCTCATTTATGTATTGCTTCATTCTGCTCAAGCTTGCCCATAAGGCATTCACAAGGCTCAACGAATTCAGCGGCAGAGGCATTCTGGGTGCAGGCGTGGGCGTAATGATTGCGATTATCCTTGTTCAGGAAATCGGTTCAAAGAACGTTGAGGATATCACAATCCTTATCAGCCTTATTTTTGTTGTTACCTACTGCCTTGTATTTGCTCTTATGAAAGACAGCAAGTATCAGCAGTCAGCCGTTTCGGTTCTTCTTCTTTGCTGTATCATCGGCGAAATAGCCTGCGCAAACACAGACCGCTACAGCATGAATCAGCCCAAGAGTGCTTTTGCAGGCGATTATCAGGATTTTGTTACACTCAAAGAAAATCTCGATAAATACGACGGCGACGACACTTACAGAATGGAATTGCTTGACAGCCGCGCAAGAATGGACCCTGCGTGGTATGGCTATAACGGCATTTCAACGTTCTCCTCAATGGCATATGAAAAGCTCTCTAATATGCAGAGCAATCTCGGTATGTTCGGCAACTATATCAACAGCTATACCTACAATCTGCAGACTCCCGTTTATAATATGATGCACTCCCTCAAATACGTTGTTGATAACACAACAGAGGTTGACGTTGCAGACGATTATTACACAAAGCTTATGTCTGCAGGCAAATTCACCGCTTACAAAAACGAATATTATCTGCCCATCGGCTTTGCGGTTGACAGATCGGTCAAGCTCTGGTATTCGGGTCACACCAACCCGTTCAAGGTTCAGAACGAATGGTTTGAACACGCAACAGGCGTTGCAGACGTTTTCAAGATGATGACAATAAGCGACGTTTATTATTTCCAGTTTGACGAAATCACTTCGGGTCTTGACACGGGTGATATCTATTTCACAAAGCCTGACACAGGCGAAGGCGAAGCAACCTTCCTGCTGACCGTTCCCGAAACACGCCACTGCTACCTTTATGCAGATTCACAGGCTTTTGAACAGGTCACCATTGTCAAGGGTGATAAATCCTACGTTCAGAACACAAGCGAACCTTATATCTATGACCTCGGCATCGTGACTCCCGGCGAAACAGTTACGGTTCTTGTCACAGTCAAGGATAAGGATTACGGCTATATGAGCTTCTATCCGTTCTTCGTTGACGATGCCGCTCTTAACGAGGGCTATCAGAAACTCAAAGAAGGTCAGCTCAACGTTACTTCATTTGAAGAAACAAAAATCACAGGCACAGTTACCGCCAAGGAAGACTGCCTTTTCTACACGTCAATTCCTTACGATGAAGGCTGGACAGTTAAAATTGACGGCAAAGAAATCAGCAAAGAGGATTACCTTGCACTTGAAGATGCATATCTCTGCTTCAACCTGCCTGCAGGCGAGCACGATATTGAAATCTCTTATGAGCAGAAGGGCTTCAAAATCGGTCTTATGATTTCGGGAGCAACTCTCATCCTTATGCTTCTCGTTGCAGCTCTTTTCAGCATTCTTCGCAAAAACAAGGAACAGCAGAAAGCGCTTGAAGAAACACAGACTCCGCCCTGCGCCGATGCATCAGAAAACAACGCCGATGCAATGCAATCTGATTTTGAGTTGACAGAAATCCCTGCCGAGCAAAGCGGCTTTGAAAAAACAAGCTTTGATGATAAAAAAGCCGACAAGGTGATTTTTGAAAAAGGCAAAAAATCAGGAGCAATTGATTTGGCTGTATACGGCGCATTTGCTCTCGGTTACGGACTTTTCAAGTTAACTCCCAAAATCAAAAACTGGCGAGCCAATCGCAAAAATAACGATAAATCCGAGCAGTAATTAAAAGACCTCCTGCGGCAAATGCCGTAGGAGGATTTTTTATATCCGACAAAATATTACTGTATTTTTATTTTTTAAATATTTTTTGCTTTTCACTTGATAAAAATATTTTAGTGTTATATAATATTAAATTAGTTGAAGAATTACGCTTTTGCGTATTAAGGAAGGGTGTTAGGTCTTGAAGAAAATCGGTTTTGATAATGAGGCTTATATCAGATGCCAATCTGAACAAATCAGCAAGCGAATCAACGAATTCGGCGGCAAACTCTATCTTGAATTCGGTGGCAAGCTTTTTGATGATTTCCACGCCTCAAGAGTTCTTCCCGGTTTTGCTCCCGACAGTAAACTGCAGATGCTTAAGCACATTGCAAACGACGTTGAGGTTGTTATTGTTATCAACTCAAGTGATATCGAAAGCAACAAAATCCGCCGTGACCTTGGCATAACTTATGATGCGGACGTTCTCCGCCTTATTGATGCTTACAGAGGTGCGGGTCTTTTTGTTGGCAGTGTTGTTCTTGCACAGTTTAACGGTCAGCCCGCCGCCCTTGCATTCAAATCAAAGCTTGAACAGCTTGGTGTTAAAGTGTTTATTCATTATAACATCGAGGGCTATCCTTATAACGTTGCTCACATCGTAAGCGACGCAGGTTTCGGCAAGAATGATTATATTGAAACCGAAAGACCTCTTGTTGTTATCACCGCTCCCGGCCCCGGCAGCGGCAAAATGGCAACCTGCCTTTCACAGCTTTATCACGAAAACCAGAGAGGAGTTAAAGCAGGCTACGCAAAGTTTGAGACCTTCCCCATCTGGAATCTTCCTCTCAAACACCCCGTTAACCTCGCTTACGAAGCCGCAACGGCAGATCTCAACGACGTTAACATGATTGACCCCTATCACCTTGAAGCTTACGGTGTTACAACCGTTAACTATAACCGTGACGTTGAGGTTTTCCCTGTTCTTAATGCAATCTTTGAAAAAATCGAGGGCGTCAGTCCCTATAAGTCACCCACAGATATGGGTGTAAATATGGTTGGTAACTGCATCTGCGACGATGAAGCTGTAAGAGAAGCTTCGAAAGCAGAAATCATCCGCCGCTATTTCAACGCGATGTGTGACCTGCGAATGGGCAGAGGCAAGCAGACCGCCGTTGACAAAATTGTGAGCCTTATGAATCAGCTCGGTGTAAGCGTTGATGACAGAGCCGTTATCAAAGCCGCCGCCGACAGAAGCGCCGAAACAGAAGGTCAGCCTGCGGTTGCAATTGAGCTTCCCGACGGCAGAATTGTTACAGGCAAAACTTCAAACCTGCTTGGCGCATCTTCAGCCGCACTTCTAAATGCGGCAAAAGCAATTGCAGGTCTGCCCGAAGAGCTTCTTATGATTGCACCTTCAATCATCGAGCCCATTCAGGAACTCAAAACAGGCATTCTCAAGGGTCACAACCCCAGACTGCATTCAGACGAAACACTCATTGCTCTTTCAATGAGCGCAAACACAAACCCCGTTGCTAAGAAAGCTCTTGAATCAATTGAGCTTCTCAAAGACTGTGAAGCCCATTCAACTGTTATCCTCTCACAGGTTGATGCCGACGTTTACAGAAAAATCGGTATGAATCTCACCTGCGAGCCGAGATATCAGACAAAGAAGCTCTATCACAAATAAAAAATCACCCCGTATCAACCGATTGGCTGATACGGGGTTTTTGTTTGTTCAATTAAAACAAATCTTCCTGATTTGCGGTTTTGATGCCTGCGCCTGCAAGTGCGGCGGCGGCAACCTGATTATCGTCAACTCTGAAAATCATATATGCGCCCGCTTTTGAGGAGTTGAATGCATACGTATATTCAACAACGGCATTCGCATCTGAAAGAACTTCAAGAATTGTTGCAAGACTGCCGGGAGTGTCTGAAATTGCAGCGGCAAGAACGTCTGTTACGGTTGTGATAAAACCGCCTTCGTTAAGAACAGCCTGTGCGTTCTTGGGGTCATCGCAGATGATGCGCAGAATGCCGAAATCCTGTGTGTCGGCAATTGAAAGCGCTCTGAGATTTATATTGTGGTCTGCAATAAATCTTGTTGCTTCTGCAAGCTTGCCTTTTTTGTTTTCAATGAAAACAGAAATCTGTTTAACGCTCATTTCAATTTCTCCTCTCTTAAATTAATCGTGAAGCTTTCTCTTATCAACAACTCTTACTGCCTTGCCTTCACTTCTTGTGATGGTTTTGGGAGCAACAAGATGCACCTTGGGATTGATGCCAAGCATAATCTTGATTGCATTTGCAAGAGCCTTTTCTTTTGCAGTGATATCTTTTACTGTATCAGAGAACTGATCGGGGTTAAGCTCAACAAAAACGTCAAGAGTGTCTGTGTTGTTTTCTCTGTCAACTTCGATAAGATAGTTTGAAGAATAGCCTTCTTTGATAAGAACGGTTTCAATCTGTGAGGGGAACACGTTAACGCCTCTGATAATAAGCATATCGTCGCTTCTGCCCATGGGCTTTGACATCTTGATAAGAGTTCTGCCGCAGGAGCATTCGCCTCTTGAAAGAACGCAAATATCTCTTGTGCGGTATCTGAGAAGCGGGAAGGCTTCTTTATCAAGGCTTGTGAAAACAAGCTCACCCTTTGAACCCTCGGGAAGAACTTCACCCGTTTCGGGGTCAATGATTTCTGCGAGGAAGTGGTCTTCGTTGATATGCATACCCTTCTGAGCTTCGCACTCAAATGCAACACCGGGGCCGCTTGTTTCGGTCAGACCGTAAATATCGTAAGCTTTAATGCCGAGTGATTTTTCAATATCGCGGCGCATTTCTTCTGTCCAGGGCTCTGCGCCGAAGATACCTGCCTTGAGATCAAGGTCATCGGGTGAAACGCCCATTTCTTTAAGGCTTTCACCGATATAAGCCGCATATGAAGGTGTGCAGCAGATAATTGTTGCGTGAAGATCCTGCATAAACTGAATCTGACGCTCCGTGTTACCTGATGACATGGGAAGAGTCAGACAACCAACCTTGTGCGAACCGCCGTGAAGACCCGATCCACCTGTGAAAAGACCGTAGCCGTAAGCAACCTGACAAACGTCCTCATCTGTGCCGCCTGCCGCTACAATAGCTCTTGCGCAGCATTCTTCCCACAAATCAACGTCGTTCTGTGTGTAGAAAGCAACAACTCTGCGACCTGTTGTGCCGCTTGTTGAATGGATTCTTACGCAGTTTTTGAGGTCAGTTGCAAGAAGACCGTAGGGATAAGCATCGCGAAGGTCTGACTTTGTGAGGAAAGGCAGTTTGTGGAGATCATCAACCGATTTGATGTCTTCGGGTTTAACGCCTTTTTCGTCCATAAGGTTGCGGTAATATTCAACGTTTTCATAAACGTGCTTTACCTGCTTAACGAGCTTCTCATTCTGAATAGCTCGCATCTCCTCATACGATGCAGTTTCAATTTCAGGATGGAAATACTTTTTCATTTTTTCGCTTCCTTTCGGGGGTTGGGTTATGCGTCGTAGCCTGAATCAAAGGCTTTAAGGTTAAGTTCAAGGAATTTGGGAGGTACGCTCTCTTTGAGTGCCTTAATCCAGATTTCCTTATCGAGTTCCATACTCTTTGCCATTGCGCCGATAAGAATAACGTTAACAGCTTTTGCTGTGCCCGCTTCAACCGCAAGGGGCAGAGCATCAATTGCCTGCACGTCTGCGCCCGAAGCTTTAAGAGCTTCAATAACGCCTTCGGGATATTCAGCCGCACCCATAACAACGGGCATGGGGTCAATCTGCTGTGTGTTAACAATAATTTTGCCGTCGGGCTTAAGATATTCAATCCATCTTGCAGCTTCAAGCTGTTCAAAAGCAAGAATGATATCTGCTTCGCCTTTTTCGATGATGGGAGAAGCAACCTTCTCACCCCAACGAACGTAAGTTACAACGGAACCGCCGCGTTGGCTCATACCGTGAACTTCTGATACCTTAACGTCATAACCGCAATCAAGCAGAGCAGAACCGAGTATGCGGCTGGCAAGCAGGGTGCCCTGACCGCCGACGCCGACTATCATAATTGATTTATTCATCTTCGTTCTCCTCCTTATTCAATTGCGCCGAACTTGCAAAGCTGACTGCAAACGTTGCAGCCGAGGCACTGTGTGAAGTCAATCTGAGCCTTGCCGTCTTTCATGCTGATTGCAGGGCAACCGATCTTCATGCACATTTTGCAGGATTTGCACTTATCTTTGTTCACCTTGAGAGGCGGATTATGTTTAACTGTTTTAAGAAGAGCACAGGGTCTTCTTGAAATAACAACTGCAGGGCCGTCAGCATCAAGAGCCTGCTGAATGCCGTTCTTTGTTTCTTCAAGGTTATAGGGGTCAACAACAATAACCGTGTTGATACCAACTGCTGCCGCAAGCTTTTCAAGGCTTACCGCTGCTGCAGGTTCACCCTTGATGTTATAACCTGTTGTGGGGTTCTGCTGGTGACCTGTCATACCTGTGATTGAGTTATCAAGAATGATAACAACCGAATCGGTTGCGTTATAAGCGATATTGATAAGACCTGTTACACCTGAGTGGATAAAGGTTGAGTCACCGATAACTGCAACGCTCTTCTTTGCATTTGCAGGGTCAGCAAGGTTTCTGCCGTGAAGACCCGAAACAGATGCACCCATGCAAAGAACGGTATCAATCATACCGAGAGGTTGTGAAGCACCGAGAGTGTAGCAACCGATATCGCCGCTTACGGTAACCTTAAGCTGCTTAAGAGCATAGAAAAGACCTCTGTGGGGGCAACCTGCGCAAAGAACGGGAGGTCTGGGAACGATGTTAACGTCGGTCTTAAGGCTTTCTTTTTCTTCGCCGAGGATAACCTTTGCGATAAGGCTCTGTGAATATTCACCCTGAAGAGTGAATGCTTCTTTGCCGATAACTTCAATGCCGTTTTTGCGGCAATGAGTTTCAATATAATCGTCAAGCTCCTCAAGAACGTAAACCTTTTCGCATTCAGCGGCAAAGTTCTTTATGAGGTCAACGGGAAGCGGATAAACGCAACCGAGCTTGAGATATGATGCGTTTTCGCCGAGAGCTTCTTTTGCATACTGGTAGCAGATGCCCGATGCGATAACGCCGATTTTTTTGCTGTTATATTCAACTGTGTTGAGGCCGTTTTCGACGGCTTCCTTTTCGCAGTATGCAATCTGGTCAAGGATTCTCTGCTCAACAACAACGTGCTTGCCTTTTGCGTTTGCAGGCACCATAACGTATTTCTGAGGATTCTTTGTGTACTCTTTAAGGCCGTTATCAACTCTGTCTGCAATTTCAGCGGCACTTCTTGAGTGAGCAACTCTTGTTGTTACTCTGAGAATAACGGGGGTGTCGAATTTTTCTGAAAGCTCAAATGCTCTCTTTGCATAATCAAGGCATTCTGCGGAATCCGAGGGCTCAAGCATCATAACCTTTGCGCCCATAGCATAGTGTCTTGAATCCTGCTCGTTCTGTGATGAATGCATACCGGGGTCATCAGCAACAAGGATAACCATACCTGCATTAACACCTGTGTAAGACGCTGTGAAAAGCGGGTCAGCCGCAACGTTAAGACCAACGTGCTTCATTGCGCAGAATGAGCGTGCACCTGCAACGCTTGCGCCGAAAGCAACTTCCATGGCAACCTTTTCGTTGGGTGCCCATTCTGAAAACATTTCATCATATGTAGCAGCAAACTCAGTTACCTCTGTGCTGGGGGTGCCGGGATAGCTTGAAATTACACGGCAACCAGCCTCATAAAGGCCTCTGGCCACTGCTTCGTTACCTAAAAACAGTTTTTTCAACCGAAATCCTCCTAATCTTTAAAGAAACAAAATTAATAATTAAATATTATATAATTAATTTCGACAAATTACAATAGTGAATACAATATTTTTTACTTGTTCACATTCATTTCAACCTGTGTTGCAACAAGGCTTTCGCCGCAATACATCTTGCGAAGCTTCGGCTTTTCAATCTTACCTGTGGGGTTACGGGGAACTTCGGCAAAAATCAGCTTATGCGGACGCTTATAACGGGGAAGGTCACGGCAGAAATCATTGATATCTTCTTCGTCTGCCTTGCAATCCTCTTTGAGTTCAATAACAGCTGCGGCAATTTCGCCGAGTCTTGCGTCGGGCAGACCGATAACCGCAACGTCCTTGATTGCTTCGTGCTTGCGAAGGAAATCTTCAATCTGAACGGGATAAAGGTTTTCACCGCCTGAAATAATAACGTCCTTCTTACGGTCAACAAGATAAATAAAGCCGTCTTCATCCTCCTGTGCCATATCACCTGTATAGAGCCATTCACCGTGAATGGTTTCATCAGTTGCCTTTTCATCGTTGAAATAGCAAAGCATTACGCCGGGGCCTTTAACTGCAAGCTCGCCAACCTCACCTCTTTCAACGGCATTACCGTTTTCATCAATGATTTTGGTTTCCCAACCGTAGCCTGCCTTACCGATTGCACCAACCTTATGAACGTTTTCAACGCCAAGGTGAACACAGCCGGGACCGATTGATTCGCTCAGACCGTAGTTTGTGTCGTACTGATGGTTGGGGAAATATTTGAGCCATCTTTTGATAAGGCTGGGGGGGACGGGCTGTGCACCGATGTGCATAAGTCTCCACTGGTCAAGCTTGTATTTATCAAGCTCAATATCGCCTCTTTCAATTGAGTCAAGAATATCCTGAGCCCACGGAACAAGAAGCCATACGATTGAGCAATTTTCCTGCGAAACGGTTTTGATGATTCTGTCAGGCTTTGCGCCCTTGAGAAGAACGGTCTTGCCGCCAACAAGAAGACTGCCGAACCAATGCATCTTTGCGCCTGTGTGATAAAGCGGAGGAATGCAAAGGAAAACGTCATCTTTTGTCTGCGAATGATGATTCTGCTCAACAAGGCAGGAATGAACAAGAGCCTTGTGAGCGTGAAGAATTGCCTTGGGGAAGCCTGTTGTGCCCGATGAGAAATAGATTGCGGCGTGGTCATCGTCGCTCAATTCAATCTCGGGATTCTTTGAAGTGCAGTATGTAACAAGCTGATTGTAGCTTTCTGCAAAAGTGGGGCAGTCCTCACCGAGGTAAAGGCGAAGCTTAACCTTGGGAATTCTGTCTGAAATCTGCTCCATACGGCCTGTGAATTCAGGACCGAAAACAATAACGTCACTTTCTGAAAGCTTAAGGCAATATTTGATTTCTTCTGCTGTATAGCGGTAGTTAAGCGGCACTGCAAGCGCACCTGTCTTGAGAATACCGAAGTAAATGGGAAGATATTCGATGCAGTTCATAAGAAGAATTGCAACTCTGTCACCCTTTTTGATGCCTCTGGAAAGAAGGAAGTTTGCAAAGCGATTTGCTCTTTTATTGAATTCTTCCCAAGTGATTTCGCTTCTGCCGTCGCCCTTTGAGCCCTGCTCAATAAGGGAATATTCACGCCAGGTTACACGGCTCTTTTCCTGAATTTCAGGGTTGATTTCAACAAGGCTTATATCATCCTTGAAGATTTCTGCATTTTTTTCAAGAAATTTGGTGATAGGCATTTCTTTTCAATCCTTTTCTCTATATTACATATAAATTAATAACCATATAATAATGCACACAATCATTTACTATAACACACAAAACCGCAAATGTAAACAACAATTTTATCGTCGCCATTTAAAGCTTTAAAGCTTTTATGCGTTAAAGTGCTTTTATATAATATACTCAATTATCATTTTTGTCAAGAGCAAATAACGGAATATTTTCATTTTCTTTATGTACCGTTGCCGAAAAGATATCTCGGCAACCGCTTTTTATTTAATTTTACCTTCTTCTCCCCTGCGGAGTCTTTCAAAATTTGTAAGATGGCGGATAAGAATAAGCATTGCACAGGCCGTGGCAAAAACGCAGTTCACGCTTTCGTTGACGTTACTCATAAAATAAGCCAAAACAGGATAAACCGCCGCACAAATTCCCGATGCAAGGCAAACGTATTTTGTTGTCCACAGTATTATACCGAAAAGAACAAGCAGAATTATCGCGGTCAAAGGCATCAGTGCAAAAGCCGCCCCCACCGCAGTTGCGACTCCTTTTCCGCCTCTGAAACGGTGAAAAACAGGCAAAACATGACCGAGTTGAGCAAAAAAGCCCGCCGCAAGCATCGCTTCATAAGGCGCACCTGTTAAGCCGATAATTATTTTTGCCGCCGCAACAGCTGTAAGACCTTTTGAAAAATCACACAAAAACACTGCAAGCCCGAATTTTTTGCCGTAAATTCTAACCGCATTTGTTGCCCCCGGATTGCCGCTGCCCGTATTTCTTATATCGTTTCCGTAAATGATTTTAGATAAAATAACCGCAAAATTAACACTGCCGATAAGATAACCGATTATTGCCGATATTAACATAAACTTCATCAAAACATCACCCATTGGTATTTTTGCCGTCAAACAGAAAAAAATACGGCAAAAATTTTATGCTACATTTATATATGATACTACTTGATTTCTAAAAAAAAGAGTGATACAATATCTTGTAAAAAATTTTTTCCGGGCTTATTTTTCAAAAATCGGTCTGGTTTTAAAGGGGACTTTCATAATGGAAAGAAGAACAGGCACTATTTCAAGAGGCATCCGTTGCCCCATCATCCGTCAGGGCGATGACCTCGCTCAGATAGTTTGCAACAGCGTTGTTGAAGCAGCTGAAATCGACGGCTTTGAGCTTCGCGATAAAGACGTTGTTGCTGTTACTGAATCAATCGTTGCAAGAAGCCAGGGCAACTACGCAAGCATCGATGCAATTGCAAAAGACGTTAAAGCAAAGCTTGGCGGCGAAACAATCGGCGTTATTTTCCCCATTCTTTCAAGAAACCGTTTTGCGGTTTGCCTCAGAGGCATTGCAATGGGCGCCAAAAAGGTTGTTCTTATGCTCAGCTATCCCAGCGACGAAGTAGGCAATCACCTTCTCACCTATGACCAGCTCGACGATGCAGGCATCAACCCCTACAGCGACGTTCTTTCACTCGAAAGATACCGTGAACTTTTCGGCGAAAACAAGCATGAGTTCACAGGCGTTGACTACGTTGATTATTACACACAGATTATCACAGAAGCAGGCGCAGAAGCAGAAATCGTTTTTGCTAACCAGGCAAAGAGCATTCTTGACTATGCAGACTGCATTCTCACTTGCGATATTCACACAAGAGCAAGAACAAAGAGAATCCTCAAAGCAGCAGGCGCAAAGGTTGTTTGCGGTCTTGACGATATTCTCACATCTTCAGTTGACGGCAGCGGCTATAACGAGAAATTCGGTCTTCTCGGCTCAAACAAGTCAACAGAAGATTCAATCAAGCTCTTCCCCAAAGATTGCACAGATTTCGTTTACAAAACTCAGGAGCTTCTTAAAGCTGCAAGCGGCAAGAACATTGAGGTTATGGTTTACGGCGACGGTGCATTCAAGGATCCTCAGGGCAAAATCTGGGAACTCGCAGACCCCTGCGTTTCTCCCGCTTACACAGCAGGTCTGAGCGGCACACCCAACGAACTCAAGCTCAAGTACCTTGCAGATAACGATTTCAAAGATCTCAGCGGCGACGCTCTTAAAGAAGCTATCTCCAAGAAGATTGAAGAAAAAGACGGCAGCAGCCTTGTTGGCAATATGGCTGCACAGGGCACAACTCCCCGTCAGTTCACAGATCTTATCGGTTCACTCTGTGACCTCACAAGCGGCTCGGGCGATAAAGGCACCCCCGTTGTTCTTGTTCAGGGTTATTTCGATAACTACACAAACTGATTAAATTAATGATTTAAAAATAACGGAGGTAAAAAATTATGCAAAGCATTGTACGTCCCGAATCAATGGCCCGCATCACAACTCCCGAGCTTGCAAACGCTTTCATCGAAGATCAGGTTGCAAAAGTAAGAGCTCAGGTTGGCGATAAAAAAGTTCTTCTCGCTCTTTCAGGCGGTGTTGACTCATCAGTTGTTGCGGCTCTTCTCATAAAAGCTATCGGCAAACAGCTTGTTTGCGTTCACGTTAACCACGGTCTTATGCGTAAGGGCGAAAGCGAGCAGGTTATCGAAATTTTCGGCAAAGAGCTTGATGCAAACCTTATTTATATTGACGCAACAGACCGTTACCTTGACCTCCTTAAGGATGTTTCAGACCCCGAAACAAAGAGAAAGATTATCGGCAACGAATTCATCAAAATCTTTGACGAAGAAGCAAAGAAGCTTGAAGGCATTTCATTCCTCGGTCAGGGCACAATTTATCCCGACATTATTGAATCCAAGGGCGTTAAGGCTCACCACAACGTTGGCGGTCTTCCCGAAGATATGAAGATGGAACTCGTTGAACCCGTTGCTCTTCTTTACAAAGACGAAGTAAGAGTTGTTGGCGAAGCTCTCGGTCTTCCCCACGCAATGGTTTACCGTCAGCCGTTCCCCGGCCCCGGTCTCGGCGTTCGTTGCCTTGGCGCAATCACACGAGACAGACTTCACGCTCTCCGTGAAGCAGATGCAATTCTCCGCGAAGAATTTGATAACTGCGGTCTTGCAGAAAAGGTTTGGCAGTATTTCATCGCTATCCCCGACGTTAAGAGCGTTGGTGTTAAAGACGATAAGAGATATGAAGGCTGGCCTGCAATCATCCGCGCCGTTAACACAAAGGACGCTATGACTGCAACAATCGAAGAAATCCCCTACCCCGTTCTTCACCACATCACAGACAGAATCACTCACGAGGTTGAAGGCATCAACCGTGTTCTTCTTGACCTCACACCGAAGCCCATCGGCACAATCGAGTGGGAATAATACAGTAAGGGCTTGAACCCCTTATTTATAGCCGTTTCCGAGACTTGAAAGTTCAAAATGATACAGTTTTGATACTGCAGGTCGAAATGATACGGCAAAACACTACCCACTAATTTCATAATTGAGGAAAACCCTCTTGTATGAACGCTTAATCATACAAGAGGGTTCTTTTTATTTGTTTTCCTTTTTCTTGCGGTTTGGGAAGTAGGATTCGTTCCAGGTTTCGTATTCTTCAGGTGAAATTGTTCCGTTATCGCAATCATTACGCTTAACCAAAGCTTTAAGTTTCCAATCCTTGAAATCAGGCTCTTTAATCTGATTGACCTTAACACGAGCTCTGTATCGTTTGTAATACTTATTATATATAGACAAAGCTTTATTGTTTGCAAGCTTTGCTTTGTAATTTTCTGTGGCAGCTAACTCTTGGCAAGTATAACGTGAACCGTTTTCTATGCGGTCACAATAATTAGTATTATAGTTCCCTTTCACAACGAAATATCTTCCGCAACGTTTACACTTTTTAAATCTGATATTTGTTTCAAGCATTTTTGAAAACTCAAGCTCAAGCAACTCAAAAACAGAACTGAAGGCATATTTTACAACCGCTTCACGTTTGCTCATCGTATAATCCAAAAGTTCTTCAAGCGAAAGTTTTGAGTTCCTTAAAAATTTTGTCTGATCATATTTAAATGCGAATTCAACTGCTTCTTTTTTCTCTATATCACAATCATTTTCATCGTATGCCGAAGTACGAACAAAAGAAAGTATTTCTTTCCTGGGTTTTTCAAGCTTATGTCTGTGAATTTTTTTAAAAAGATGAAATCTTTCTTGGGGTGTCATCTTTCCGAGGATTTCCGGAAGATAGTCTTCGTCATAGCAGAATTCAATCAACCATAAAAATTCACTTTGAACAACCTGCAAACGATCTGCATACCACTCAATAACTACATAAGGATCAAAGTCCTTTTCAAATCTGGGAGGACATATTGCAGTGTAAATTGAAGAATATACAATCTTATAAACGGAGTGCATTGTTCTTTCAAAGTCATATAAGAGCTCCACTTTATCCTGAAGCTCATTATAAACGGTTATACTTTCGGAATTATGGTATCGACTGTCATAATCATCTTCTCGGGGATCGCAAACAAAGTTTTCATATTGATCCCAACAAGACGAAAAAAAGTCTGCATATATGAAGTCAAGAATTCCTTCACCATATGAAAGTTTAACCTTATGCCCGCTTAAAACATTCAGATATGGTCTTACAAAATATTGACGATTATTTCTATAAAATGTATCTCTTGAAAAATCATACTTCTCTATATCATATGAATTGATAAGGATATTATAATACTTCTTATTTTCCCTCTCAATAAAGCTCAAATATCCCGGCGGATAAGGTTTATAACGTTTTGCAAGTTTACTTTTGATATCAGCATTCATCATCATATCATATTGTTCTATAAAACCGAACATATGATGATACTCTTTTTGAAAATCTATTTCTACGAAAAATTCCTTTTTTACATTGTCAAAAACTACATAGTTCTGAAAATAATCATCAACTATTTCATCCGAATTGCTTCTATCTATTAAATATAAATCATAATCAGTCATTAAGCACCGTGAATAATCCCTTTTCATAAATGCCTCCTTTTTGACAATAATATCCCAAGCATTTTAGCAAATATAAATCACTCTAAACAATATAATACAAAACCATTGCGTTTTTGTCAACAGGTGGCTATAATTATGCTGTAAGGCACAGAACATCTGTTCGTGCTTTTTCGATAAATTTCGCACAAGGAGGTGAAACAATGAACATTTCGTATATGCTTACCACCAAGGACGTCGCATCAGAACTCGGAGTATCTTATTCTTATGCAAACAAAGTTGTAAAAGCTTTGAATGCAGAACTTGCAGAAAAGGGTTTTATGGTTGTGACCGGCAAAGTAAGCCGTAAATTCTTTGAAGAAAGATTCTACGGTATGAACACAACAGCAAATCAGCAGAAAGGAGAACAGTAATTGCCCCCTTACAAAGACAAAAACGGAAAATGGTACGCTTCATTTTATGCTACCGATTGGACAGGAAAACGAAGCAGAAAATTCAAACGAGGTTTTAACACAAAAAGAGAAGCTCAGGAATATGAAAGAAAGTTTCTCTGTAGACAAACAGGAGACCTCGGAATGACCTTCGGATCCTTCGTGGATCTTTACAAAGAAGATTTGGAAGGCAGGTTAAAAGAACACACTTGGGTTATGAAAAATCATCTTCTTGACAAGAAAATACTCCCGTATTTCAAAGACAAAAAGATGAACGAAATCAAAGTTTCAGATGTTATCGCATGGCAGAACACAATGATGGCTCACCGTGATGAAAACGGAGAACCCTATTCCCCTGTTTACTTAAAAACAATTCATAATCAGCTCAGCGCAGTTTTTAATCACGCTGTAAGATTTTATGATTTGAGCAGTAACCCTGCAGCAAAAGCAGGAAACATGGGCAAAGAAAAAGCAAAAGAAATGTTGTTCTGGACTAAGGAAGAATATCTTAAATTTTCCGAAGCCATCATGGACAACCCTACAGCTTTTTATGCTTTTGAAATTCTGTATTGGTGCGGATTGCGATTGGGTGAAATGCTTGCGCTGACCATAGAAGATTTCGATTTCGAAAAACAGACCCTTCGCATTAACAAATCTTATCAGAGAATTAAAGGTCAGGATGTTATCACTGACCCCAAAACTCTCAAAAGCAACCGAACAGTACAAATGCCGCAATTTCTCTGTGATGAGATTCAGGAATACATTAAAAGCATTTACGGTATCGGAGAAAAAGACCGATTGTTTCAAGTATCAAAAACTGCTCTTCATTACACAATGAGGAAAGGTGCAAAAGATGCAGGTGTTAAAAAAATCCGTATTCATGATTTAAGACACAGTCATGTGTCACTTCTGATTGATATGGGATTCAGCGCACTTGCAATTGCAGACCGAGTCGGTCACGAGAGCATCGATATTACATACCGATATGCTCACCTGTTCCCATCAAAACAAATTGAAATTGCACAAAAATTAGATTTAGAAAGGACGTGAAAAACTATGTCAGCAAAAAATGTTGATTACTACGGAAGGTTCCGCAGCGTTAATGTTTCTTTCAGAGTTTCTCCGGAAGAAGGTAATCTTCTGAATTCTCTTGTTAAGATTTCGGGACTCACAAAGCAGGATTACATTACCGAAGCTCTGCTGAGCAATCAGATTATAATCCACCCGAACTCAAGAACATACAAGGCTATCAAAGATGAGCTTTCTGCGGTAACCGAAGAGCTGAAACGCATTGAAGCGGGTCAGAACGTAGATGTTGATTTGATTGATTTAATTTCAAGAATCACATCAGCAATCGATTCACTTAAGGGGGCATAATCTTGTTACCCTTAAATGAAAAAATGACTGTTCAAGCTCCGTCTGTTGCCGCAGACGGTGAACAGTCACCCTCAAAATGTAATAACAGTATATCACCTGAAGAAACGGAAATCAAGTCCCAAGCCAAAAAAGAACGGCTGAGACTTTTGGGCAGTCAGCTCACTCAACAGTCGAGTAAAAATTTTCTGCCGACGGTAAATCTCGAAGAGCTTTTCGACGAGGTTTACCATGATAAACCCGCAATCGTTGAGAATCTCATTTATCCCGGAACATATATCCTCGCAGGTGCACCGAAGGTCGGTAAATCCTTTTTCGTTGCACAGCTCGCCTATCATATTGCAACTGGACAGAAGCTCTGGGATTATGAAGTCAAGCAAAGCACCGTTCTTTATCTCGCTCTTGAAGATGACCACAGACGTTTGCAAAAAAGAATGTGCAGAATGTTCGGAGTTGACGGAACTGCAAATTTACATTTTGCTATCACTTCAAAAAAGCTTGGCGAAGGTCTTGAAGATCAGTTAGAAGAATTTATTAATCTTCATCCCGATACTCGGATAATCATAATCGATACTCTGCAAAAAGTCAGACAAGGTGGAAACGACACATACAGTTATGCCAACGATTATGAATGCGTTGGCAATCTCAAAAAATTTGCTGACCAAAAAGAGCTTTGTTTACTTATTGTTCATCATACAAGAAAGCAACAAGCATCGGATAAATTCGATATGATATCGGGAACAACAGGCATTCTCGGTTGCGCTGACGGAGCTTTTATTCTTCAAAAAGAAAAGCGAACGGACAGCACTGCAACCCTCGATATTGTTGGCAGAGACCAATGCGATCAGAAACTTTATCTTGTAAGAAATCAAGAAAAACTTTTCTGGGATCTGGACCATGCCGAAACAGAATTATGGAAATCTCCGCCCGACCCGATTGTTCTGAAAATTTCAGAATTCATCATAAATGAAAATCCGAAATGGAGCGGAACGGCATCAGAACTTGTTGAAATTTTAAAGCTCGATATTCCGCCGAATGCACTCACAAAAAAGTTAAATATCGGTGCAGGAAATCTTGAAAATGATTTCGGAATCCGATACGAAAACAGCCGTAACCACGACGGAAGAAGAATCAATTTTGAATTGATATCTTCTGAAGCGTGACGATGGTGACGGTTGTGACGATGAATTTAGCGGTAGTAAAACTATCGTCACCATCGTCACGACCGTCACGGAACTGTAAAAAATTGCAGCAGAAATTTTGAGCGGTTCACGAATTTGCAACAATTATTTTCGGGGTTCAAATTCGTCGAGGCTCTCGCAAGAGCCGCAAACCTGCCCTCTGTCCGCAGACAGCCCACGGCACTTTGCAGACGGCACGTATGAAAGTGTTATAGTGGGTTATTACACTTCCGCAGAAGTGAAACCCCTGTGGCTTGCAGTGTATACACAAATCGCAGAAAGGAGAAAAATTATATATGGCAAGAAATGACGGCGTTGACCGAGTCACCGCCCGAAA
>JAZQYY010000047.1:0-97467 GCA_045633805.1 Acutalibacteraceae bacterium | reverse complement strand
AGACCGTGACCGAGTGAACCTGTTGAAGCATCAATGCCCTTAACCTTGTTTGAATCAAGGTGAATACCCATTGTTGAGTTTGAAAGGTTGAATGTCTTAAGCTTTTCTTTGTCATCAAATCCTACGTGGCAAACAAGGCTTGCAAGAGCAACGCCTGCGTGACCTTTACTGAGAATGAAACGGTCTCTGTCTTCCCACTGAGGGTCAGCCACGTCATATTTCATGTACTTGTAGTAGAGAATGGTGAGCATATCCATTACGCTCATACCGCCGCCGATGTGAGCACTGCCTGCCCAGAAAGTGGTGTCAAGGCAAAGGTTACGAAGTTCGTTAGCCTTTTCTTCAAGCATCAGCCATTCCTGTTTTGTTAATGCCATAGGAAAGTTCCTCCTTTAAAGTTTATTGTATTGATACGGCTTCTGCCGTAAATTTACTTATCTGCGTTCGGGGTGATTCTTGCGAAGAGTATTGAATGCATCTTCAGCAACCTCGATTGTGTGCTTGACGTCTTCGTCAGTGAGTGAAGCGTTGATGAAGTGGTTGTGGTGGTTGGTCATATAAATGCCTCTCTTAACCATTTCAGCAATCCATTCCTGGTGAAGCATAAGCGAGTTATCGTCTTTAAGCATAAGATAGAAGAGTGCGGGCTCGCCCGAAACGTTAAGGTTGAAGCCGTTGTTTGTTGCGGCAGCCTTAAGACCCTCGGTGAGCATTGTGCCCTTTTCAAGACAAATCTTGGGAAGGTCAATCTTCTTCATCTTTTCGATACAGGCAATAGCTGCTGCAAAGGGAACTGCGCTCATCCAGTAGCTGCCTGTGTATGAAAGACCGCTGATTGCGCTCTTGAGCCAATCCTTACCGCAAAGAGCTGAAACGTTCCAGCCGTTTGCAAGAGCTTTACAGAAGCAGATAAGGTCAGCTTCAAAGCCGTAGTGATGGTCGGAGCCTGCAAGGTCAAGTCTGAAACCGCAACGAACGTCGTCTACGATAAGAACGATGCCCTTGTCTGTGCAGAGCTTGCGAACCTTCTGCCAGTAGCCTTCTGCGGGAAGCACGTTATCAACAAAGTTGCCGTGCATATAAGGTGTTGAAATGAAAGCGGCGATTTCGCCTTCGTTTTCGTTAACGATTCTTTCAAGACCCTCAAAATCGTTCCAGTCAACGTAGAGGTTGTTTGAAACGTCTTCGGGGATAACGCCGGGATAGTCAATCTTCTGGCACCAGGGAGCAACGCCGTGGTAATAGCCCTTAACGAAGATGATCTTCTTTCTGTGAGTAGCAGCTCTTGCAGTCATAATTGCAGCTGTTGTTGTGTCGCCGCCGTTCTTTCCAAAGAATGCCCAGTCTGCGGATGCAACAGTATCAACCATAAGCACTGCAAATTCAATGATTATTGTTGAGGGAGCTGTTACGCAGTTTCCAATCTTCATCTGCTCCAGAACCGCTCTGTCAACGTCGGGGTCGTTATAACCGAGAACGTTGGGGCCGTAAGCACACATATAGTCGATATATCTGTTGCCGTCAACGTCCCAGAAATATGAGCCCTCTGCCTTCTGGCTGAAAAGGGGATAAGCAGAAACGGGAATGCAGCAGCCTTCTGCAGGACCCTGATGGCCGTAAAGACCCGAGGGGATTACTTTTGCAGCTCTCTGAAAGAGTTCGGCGCTTTTAGCGTGTGTGTTGATTTTCATACTCATATTCTCTTTACCTCCTTATGCAAGATACAGAGCAACTCTGTCAAGAATTCTGTTAAGGTTATCGAGCATTGAAATCATGCCCTTCATAACGATATCACCCGAACCTACACAGGCAATTGCGTTAACCTTGCCGTCGAAAAGGTCTCTTGCAAGCTCAATGGAGCTGAATTCCATAATAGCTCTGGGGTTTTCGCTTGCCTTTTTGATGCCGAGAAGACGGTGGTCTTTAACTCTGACTGTTGTTGAAGCGGCGCCCTTGATGCTGAAGGAGATTTCACCGTCAACCATATTGCTTGCAGAGAACTTGCCGATTTCATCATTGTTACCGATCTGAGCGATGGCAACTGTGATTGTGTTGAGAAGAAGAAGAGTGCTGATTCTGAAGAAATCGGGATCCTTGAGATCTTCGGGATCGGGTCTCATATATTTTGAAAGAAGATCAGTCAGCTTTGTAAAACTGTTAAGAAGGAATCCGATGTGGTGGAATCCTTTTGAGGGGATGGGAGTAACGGTGCCGTCGATAAGACCGTTAAACTTTTCGCAAGAGCTGAAGGGGAGCTTAACGTCGCACTTTGTGCAACCCTGCTCCATTCTGCATCTGCCGTTTTTGAAGGTGATTGTGGCGCTGGGGCCGCCTTTAACTTCAAAGCCGATGGAGATGGGCTTTTTGTTTGTCAGCAGACTGCTTGCCTCGGGAGCGAGCTCGCAGAGGTTTTCGAGGGAACCGAGCACTGCGTAAAGATTGATATACGCAAGGGTTCTTGAATCAGTCATTTTAATTGCCTCCTTTTATTGTCACAGCAAGGGCTGAAACCCCTACTTATAAATATAATCAATTTATTTTAACAGATATATTGTTTATTGTCAACAAATCAAACAGGCAAAAATAAGGTTTTATAGTGAGAATTTAATTCTTTTTTCAAAAAACACGGCAAAACCCGCTTTCGGGTTGTTTCGGAGAGGTTGCAACTGTTTTAACAAACTTTAAATTTATTCAAAAGCATTGACAATTTTGAAAAAATATGTCCTAATATATAGTGTAAAAATATACTCGGAGGTTATTTATGAAAAAGATAGTAGCCGTTATCGGCATTTTTGCGGTTCTTTTTGCTCTTGCATCGTGCAAAGAAAAAGAGCTTACACCCGAAGAATCTCTTGCTGCGCTCAAGGCTTCACAGTCAGAAAACTATGCAAAATATGAAGCAAGCGTTGCCGCGTCAATAAAGCAGGAAGAAAACATTATCAAGGATAAGCAGGATACCCTTAATGAACTTGGTAAGACCGAGAAAAACAAGAGAATCGTTTATGCAAGCAACGAAAATTATGAGGGTATGAAAGTCAGCTATGAGATTATCACCTTCGGTGCAGACGGTAAATATTCAGGCTGGAAGAGATACGTTTATTTTCCCACAACAGAGTCTTTTGACAGAGCTGTTTCAAACATCGACCCCAAGGCGAATTTTGCATATGAAACTTCGGACGCTTCATTAAGACTTATCATTTATAAATACACAAATAATGCCTATCTTGCAAACGAAATATATGACGATATGCTTCAGAGAGTAAGAGATAACGGTTACACAGTTATCGAATAATCGGGAGAAATAAAAATGAAAAAGATATTAGCTTTAATGCTTGTTTCAGCATCGCTTCTGGCTTTTGCAGCCTGTAACAAAAAAGAGCCCGTTGAAGTGCCCACAGAGCCCACCGTAACCGAAACGGTTACAGAAAGCATCAGCACAACAAAAATCAGCGCCATTGCCGGTAAAACTATTGTTCTTAAAAGCGTTGCATCCGATAATTACGTTGAGATTAAAACCAATGCAGACGGAATCGCAACCGTTATGAAGATTCATAAGTTTTATGAGGATGCGGCGGCATTCGGCACAGCCGCAGAGGCGGGAAGTTACGGCACATACAAGCTCGAAGTTGCAAACGAAGCAACGTTTGAAATTATTTACAGCGACAGCGAAACGGTCAGCGGAATGACCTATGAAGACATTGTTGCAAAGGCTGAAAAGGCAGAAGGATACATTATTGTTCCTGCCGCTTGAATTCAATAAAAAACAAAAAACGCATCGGTTAATCCGATGCGTTTTTTTATTCGTCTATGTTTTTTATTGTGGGCAGATTCCAATGGAAAACCGTTGCCAGAACGCGTATTATCAGAACGGAGCCTGCGCCGATAAGCATTGAAACTGTTTGCGAAAAAATGCCGAATTCGAGAAGATAATAATAAATTATCGCGCCGAGGATTGCTGCAAGGGCATAAACCCGTTTGCGAAGGATTTTAGGCACTCTGCCTGCAAGAATATCGCGAAGCACACCGCCGCCGCAACCCGTGAGCACGGCAACAAAAATTGAGAGAAAGGCGTTATCGCCAAAACCGCATTCAGATGCCGTGTTGATACCTGCAACAACAAAAACGGCAAGGCCGAGAGAATCAAAGAGATTGATAACTTGCGAATAAACCTCAAAGTGCTGAACGATTTTTTTGCCAACGAAAAATGCGATAACAAAAACCGCGATTGACGTTGCGATTGCCGTGAGGGCATAAACGGGGTTTCTGAAAGCGAGAGGGGGCAGATAGCCGAGAATGATGTCGCGCAGAATACCGCCGCCAACGGCAGTTACCGTTCCGAGAACGATGGCACCGAGGATATCAAGCTTTTTCTCAATGGCGGTTATAACGCCTGTTATCGCAAAAGCGATTGTGCCCGTTATTTCAATTGCAAAAAGAATTTTTTCAAAATTCATTGGTTTTCTCCGATTGTTTTTTGCGTTTGCGCAGGTCGGCAAAAAACTCCGTCAGCAGAGCGGAGCATTCCTCCTGCATAAAACCCGAAACAACTTCAGGCTTATGGTTATAAGGCAAATCAAACAGGTTAACAACAGAGCCGCAGGAGCCTGCCTTATAGTCGCCTGCACCGTAAACAAGGCGGCGGATGCGGGAGTTGATGATTGCTCCCGTGCACATAGGGCAGGGCTCGAGGGTAACAAACATTTCGCATTCCCAGAGCCGCCAACCGCCAAGCTTTTTGCAGGCAAGGTCGATGGCTTCAATTTCGGCGTGGGCAAGGGCGTTTTTATCTGTTTCGCGACGGTTGCGCCCAACAGAAACCACCTCGCCGTTGCGGATAATTACCGCACCGACGGGCACCTCCAGCTCCGATGCCGAAATTTTTGCCTGTTCGATTGCCAGATTCATATAATCACGGTCAGTCATATTATCAGCGAAGCTTAACGGGGTCAACGTGCCAGATATCGCGCGCATAATCGTTGATTGAACGGTCAGCAGCAAACACGCCTGCACCCGAAATGTTCATAAGTGACATTCTGTTCCATCTGTCCATATCCTTGCGGATTTCAACAGCTTCTTTCTGCTTGTTCCTGTAATCTGCAAAATCTGCAAGAGCCATATAGGGGTCGTGATAAATTGCAGTGTTGCTGATTTCGCCGAACGTCTTGCCGCCGATACCCTTGTTGATAAACTCGATGAGATTATGAATTTCGGCGTTATTGTTATAATAATTCATGGGAACGTAACCGTCGCGCTTGAGCTCGTTTACTTCCTTGGTGTTCATACCGAAGATGATGATGTTTTCTGCACCGACTGCATCATAAATTTCAACGTTTGCACCGTCCATTGTGCCAAGAGTGATTGCACCGTTCATCATCAGCTTCATATTGCCTGTGCCGCTTGCTTCTGTACCTGCAAGAGAAATCTGTTCGCTGATATCAGCCGCAGGCATAAGAGCTTCAGCCATTGTAACGTTGTAATCTTCCATATAAACGACCTTGAGTCTGCCGTTCACGTCGGGGTCATTGTTGATAAGGTCTGCAAGTGCGCAGATAAACTCGATAATCTTCTTTGCCATATAATAGCCGGGAGCGGCTTTTGCGCCGAAGATATAGGTGTGGGGTGTATAATCACCGTTGGGGTTTGCCTTGATTTCAAGGTATTTTGCGAGAATGTTGAAAGCGTTGAGATGCTGACGCTTATATTCGTGAAGGCGCTTTACCTGAACGTCGAAAACTGAAGTGGGGTCAAGGCTGATGCCTGTTTTCGCCTTAACGATTTTTGCAAAGTTTTCTTTGTTTGCGAGCTTGATTTCACCGAGTTTATCAAGCACAGCTTTATCGTCTGCATATTCACGCAATTTGATAAGTTCACTGCCGTTATAGATAAAGCCGTCGCCAATGAGCTCTGTGAGAAGGCTTGTGAGCTTGGGGTTAGCCTGGCAAAGCCAACGTCTGTGAGCAATACCGTTTGTAACGTTTGTGAATTTCTCGGGCTCGAGGTTATAGAATTCGTTGAAGATTGTGTCCTTGAGAATCTGGCTGTGGAGAGCTGAAACACCGTTTACCTTGTGGCAAACCGCAACGCAGAGGTTAGCCATTCTGACAGCGCCGTTAGAGATAACAGCCATTCTTTCAACCTTGCCTGCATCGCCTGTTGCATCCCAGATTTTTCTTCTGAAACGGTTATCGATTTCTTTAACAATCTGATAAATTCTGGGAAGAAGGCGCTTGAAGAGGTCTTCGCCCCAGCATTCAAGAGCTTCTGCCATAACGGTGTGGTTTGTATAAGCGCAAACCTTTTCAACGATTGCATATGCATCGTCCCAGCTGTAGCCGCATTCGTCGAGCATAATTCTCATAAGCTCGGGGATTGCCATTGTGGGGTGAGTATCATTGATGTGGATTGCGTTCATTTCAGCAAAATTTTCAAGTGAGCCGTAATCTCTCAGGTGTCTTGCGACGATATCCTGAACAGAAGCGGAAACAAGGAAATACTGCTGACGAAGACGAAGACTTTTGCCCTCGGGGTGGTTATCGGCAGGATAAAGCACCTTGCTGATAACTTCAGCCATAGCCTTTTCTTCCATAGCTCTCATATAGTCGCCCTGGTTGAACATCGCCATATCGATGCCGTCAACCTTTGCTGACCAAAGGCGAAGCACAGCGGCACTTTTGCCGTCTTTGCCCGCAACCATCATATCATAAGGAACGGCTTTGACTGTTTTGCAGTCTTTGAGTTCAACGTGGTGATGATGTTTATCCCATGCGTCTTCAACCGTGCCTTCAAACTTAACAAGAACGGTTTTGTCTTCTCTGGGAACAAGCCATACTTCACCGCCGGGAAGCCAGAAATCGGGCATCTCGGTCTGCCAGCCTTCAATAATTTTCTGCTTGAAAATGCCGTATTCATAAAGGATTGAATAGCCCATACCTCTGTAGCCCTGGTTTGCAAGTGCATCAAGGTAGCAGGCTGCAAGTCTGCCGAGACCGCCGTTGCCCAGACCCGCATCGGGCTCGCAATCATAGAGCTTATCAAGGCTCACGCCGTAATCTTTGAGAACGGATTTTGCGGTGTCGGTAAGGTTAAGGTTATAAAGTGTGTTTTTAAGGCTTCTGCCCATAAGGAATTCCATGCAAAGGTAATAGACCTTTTTCTGGCCCGCTTCCATGGACTTTTTGTCAAAGGATCTTCTGGATTCTCTGACCATATCTCTTGCGATTGTGGAAAGAACTCTGTAAAACTGCTCGTTTGTGGCATCCTTGGGTGAAACACCGAAAAGATGGGAGAGCTTGCCCGAAATCATTTCTTTGAGTTCTGCCTGGGTTAAATTTTTGCTCATACTATCCTCCGTAAACGCAAAAACAAAATATGCTTTTGCGGCTGTTTAGCGTGTTTAATATACTTTTATACAAATTATTATTCTACACCAAAATTTAATAATTTACAACAAAATTTTAACAATTAGTTAATTTTATGCGCTTGTGCTGCATAGAATTTTAGGGTATAATATATTATACTATTTGTAGATAGTGTCCAAAATATGCTTTTTACGGTGGTTTTGATTTGAATTTTTATTATCAGCAAAATATGAACGGCGGATTTGGATTTGTTGATCAGGCGCAGTTACTTATTCGCAAAATAAAGGAGCGCAAAAGGATAAGGTTTATCGGCAGCGTTGCAGGTGCAAGCGTAGTGCTTTACGTTGTTTTGCAAAACGTTCTTTCTCTGCCCGTTTCAATGGAACCGATATATTCCGTTTATTTCAAGAGTCCCGAATTCCGTTGCCTTGTGAGCATCATTATGTCGGTTATAGGGCTGCTTGTACCTTTTGCTCTGGGCGGATATATACTTCATAAAAGAAAAATGCTCACAACCCTGCAGTTTGAGCGCCCGAACAGTTTTCCGCTGATGTTTTCGGTGGTTCCGTTTGGCTTTTTAATATGCCTTGCAGGTAACTATATCACAAGTGTTTTTGTTGAGCTTTCGAAAATCTCGGGAATAATCCTTACCTCGCCAGAATATACCGTGCCCGAAACTCTTGCAGGCAGAATATTATATGCCGTTTCGGTTGCGGTTGTGCCTGCTCTTGTTGAGGAGTTTGCAATCCGTGGTGTTGTTATGCAGCCGCTTCGCAGATACGGTGATAAGTTTGCAATTGTTGTTTCGGCTGTTGTTTTCGGCATTCTTCACGGTAACCTTGTGCAGGCGCCTTTTGCTTTTATCGCAGGTATCGGCATCGGCTATGCCGTTTGCATCACAAACAGTGTGTGGACAGGCGTGCTGATTCACTTTTGTAATAACATCTATTCGGTTGCGATTGAATTCCTGATAGCCGACGTTACCGATGAAGCAATGCTCAATGCGCTATGGAATATTTCGCAGGTTATGCTTTATGCAATCTGCATTATCGGCTCCGTTATTTTTGCCATTGTCAGAGGCAGAAGAAAGCTTGAGGGCGCGCAGATTCAGCTTGATACAAACTCAAAATTGAGCGCATATTTTGTTAACGTGCCGATGATCTTTGCAATTATCATTATGCTTTATATTACGGCGCAATACGTTCAATTGATATAAAAATAAAATCGGGCAGTCAAGTGACTGCCCGATTATTGTTTTGTTTATGCGATTTTGATGTTAAGAATGAGATTTAAGAAATGGCTGATTGCGGCAAGAAGACTGTTTGCAACAACTTCGGGGTATTCCGAGAAGCCTGCTGTGCCGAAATTCTTATAGAGCCAGAGGCTGAGATTTGTGAAGAAGGTTGAGGGCTCTTCCTCAACGCTTGCTTCATAAACGCCGATTTTGACAAGGATTGCATGGATTGCATCCTCGGCGGCTTTGACGTCGCCTTCTTCGCTTGCTGTTCTGTTGGCAACGATTTCACCGTGTGCAACGGCGGCTTCGAGAGCGGCTCTGTCGGCATCGCTCATTGCAACGGTTGCAAGAGCGTTGTTTGCGGCGAGTATGCGACTCTTAAGACCTCTTGCATCTCTTGCGTAGTTGAACTGTGGATAATCGGGAGTTGAATAAACGTCCGTGATGTTATCTGTTGCAAGAAGCTCTGTTGCAAGCTTGATGATAACGTCATTTCTTGCGGTCTTTTCGTGTGCCTGACCGTCAAAATAGAAGGTTGTGTCGGGCAGAAGACCTGTTGAAGCGTCAACAACTCTGTCGGGTGAAATATGGTTATGTGTGGGGTCATCGCAGTAGGTGTTCTGCTGAACGTAATCTTCGGGAAGAGTTTCGCCTACAAGAGCGGAATGAACGCCCATTGCTGTTGAACTGAGCTGGATAACACCGTCAGCGTTATCTGCATTCCAGGCATTGCCGATGTTATAAAGCGGGAAATCATAGTCAACGATGTTGAAAACCTGAACACCGTTATCAACAAGGTTCTGAATGTTTTTATTTGAGTTAACCTGTGCAACGTGGTATCTGTCTGTCTGCTCCTTGATTTTCTTATATTCGGGAGCAGAAAGGAGCTCGGCAGAAGCTTCTTCATAATATTCCTGAGGAAGAAGAGCCCACATATTTGTGTTCTTTGAGAAAACGTCTGCAAGGAGCTTGTCAACGGCTGTGTCAAGAGCTTTTGCAAGAAGCTCGTCGGGAAGAATTCTTGCAATAACTTCAATCATTCTTGCATCTTCTTCGCCCATAAGACCTTCAAGGAAGCCGTTATAGAGATATTCGATATCAAGGAAAGCGATGTTCTTTGTCATAACGTCGCCAACGATTGTTGAGCCGTTGAGCGCAGGAACGATATAAACAACCTTGTTAAGGTCATTAACAACTTCGGGGTAATAATCGAGAAGACCGTTTGCAACGGTGCCGCCCATGCTGATGGGAACGATATTAACCTTATCGTGACCTGTTTCAGCCTTTACCTGCTGAATGAAAGCATAAAGCTCATCAACGATATCGATGTTGTTGCCGAATGAGTTGTATGCGAAATAATAGAGGTGGTCTTCGCCAACTTGATTTGCATAATCCTGAAGAGGAATGTTGTTATAAATCTGTTCTTTTTCATATTCGCTGCATTCTGCAACGGAATAAGGATATTTTTCAACCTCAACGCAATCGGGTGCCTTGCCGTCGAAATCGGATGAGTTCATATAGAATGCACCTGCAAGTGCCTCCGCGAGAGCTTTTGAAAGGCCGAGGTCGCTCTGTGTTACAAGAGAAAGGAGCGCAGGGATAAGAACCTTTGTAACGATTTTGGCGATGTTAAAATAACCGGGGAAGCAATTGATTCTGTTGCCGTCTGCATCAAGAACGTAATCGCCGTTATCGTCAAGAAGCCAGACGTTGGACTGACCGATGCCGGGCACAACGATTGCAGGGCAAACGTCGCAGTTGCCGCCGCATTCGGTGAGAACTTCTGTTGCAACGGGCTGTGCCGCACTTGCACCGCCAACAGCTGCAACCGAAATAACAAGAGCTAACGAAAGGATAACCGAGATAATCTTTTTCATAACAGTACCTCCGTTTGAGTTTTTATCAAGTTACCGCCCATTGGTAAATCCAACGGGCGGTTAAATGTTTTTGGCTTAGATTTTTGCTACTGCGCCTGCAATGAGGTCGATGAAGAAATCGATATAGCTCTTGCTGCCGAAGATGTCAACAAAAGTTTTGCTGATTGTGCCGAGAACTGTTTCGAGAATGCCGTCAGCAACGGATGCTTCTTCTTCGTCAATGTTTTCGTAGCCGGGGTAACCGATTTCGTGAAGAACTTCCATAAGAGCTCTGTCAGCTGCGTCAACAACTTCCTGCTTGGGAGCTACGGTTGCATAGATGATTGCTTCGCCGTCAGCGATAGCCTTATCGAGCTTTGTAATCTGTTCAGCTGTGAGAGTTGAACGGTCAACTTCATATGCGTCTGCAAGTCTCCAGCGGCGAACGTACTTGGTTGTTACCTTGTTGTTGAACTGAGGATATTTTTCGGGGTCTGAATGAACGTCATCAATTTCTTCAAGAAGAAGAGCCTTTGCAAGGTTAAGAACAACGTCGTTGTCGCCAACTTCGTGATACTGGTCAAGGAAGACCCAAGTGTTATCGGGAAGAACGGCTGTTGAAACGTCAATCATTTTGTCGGGTGAAACGTAGCTGTATTCGGGATATTCTTTGCTGGGATTCTTCTGCTTGTAGTTATCGCCGAGAGTTGCATCGCCTGCGGCACCTGTTGCGCCGAGGGTTGTTGAGCTGAGGTCGATGATACCGTCGGAGTTAACCTTCTTTGAAGAAGCAACGATGCCGAAATATGTATACATTTCTTCGCCGAGGTTGAGGTTTGAACCTGAAATGAAGTTAACTCTTACGCCGTCTTCAACAGCTGCGAGGATATTCTTTTCAAGGTCAAGTCTTGCCTGCTGGAAAGCATCTGTTTTTGCTTTGAGCTCGGGCTTATCTTTGAGATATCTCTTTGCGAGATCATCATATCTGGCTTTGGGAAGCATTGCCCAGAACTGGGGGCAGTTGAGCATCATTGTATCAAGAATACCGCTCATTGCGCCTGAAAGAAGAGCGTTGATGCCTGATTCGGGGATAATGCGGAGAAGAATATTGATGAGGTAACCGAGAGTGCCTGCGCCGTTTGATTCAACGAAAATGTTTGAGATGAATTCGTGATAGAAGAATTCGGGAGAAAGATTCCATTCTCTTGCCATAAAGTCTGCAAGAAGATTTGTGCCGTCAAGGCAAGCAACAGCATTGACGATTGCGTTAACGTCTTCGTGACCGAACTGCTCAAGGTAAGCGGTGAGAATTGTGCCGCCGAGTGAAACGGGAAGAAGGTTAACCTTATCGTGACCTGTCTGTGCCTTAACTGTCTGGATGTATTCATCAAGCTTTGCAGCTGATTCCATGGGATCGCCGACAAGGTTGAATGTGAAGAAATAAGTGTGATCTTCGCCGATAACGTCAACGAGGGGCTTCATGGGAACCATTCTGTAAACCCAGTCAAGGTCGTAGCCGTCTTCGTGCTTATCAAACTCGGAAAGGGGGTAATCCCAATACTTTGTCTGAAGGCTATCGTCGCAAACGCCCTTGTCATTGCACTGCTGATATGCGAAAGCTGCGTGTGCAACGTCATATGCAACGTCATCAAGCATAACGTTTCTCTGAAGAGCGAGAGTTGCGAAAAGGCTGAGAACAACCTTAGGAAGCTCCTTGAGAACGCCGTCAAGGTTGAGAATGAGAAGTGTGCCGCCGATGTGGCTGCCGTTGCTGTCATTAACGGGATTGCCCTCATCATCATAAAGATATGTGGGAGAGTGGTTGATACCGGGAAGAACGATAACGGGGCAGTTACCGCATTCGCCGTTACATGTTGTGTAAACTGTTTCGTTTGAAGCTGTGGGTTCAACTGCAGTACCTGAGAAAGCAACAACCGAAACGAGCATAGCCGTGCAAAGAACAAGGCTGATTACTCTTTTGAGAGTTTTTTTCATTTTCCTGACACTCCTTTTGGATTTCGTACATAGACAGAATACACGAATTCTATCATATATGATGATATAATATCATAATAAATTAATAATTTCAACATCATTTTTTAATAAAAGTATATAATTTTAAATGGCATATCGTCTTGACTAACCGAGGTGTAAAGTGTTACTATTTAGTGCGAAGCTTGCAAAACGGAGAAACACAATTATGATTAAAAATATAATTTTCGATATGGGCGGGGTTCTGATTGATTATAACCCCGAAAAGGTTGTTTACGGTATGTTTGATAAAGAAACTGCCGACATTCTTCTCAAAGAAGTTTACAGAAATCAGCTGTGGGCTGATAAGGACAGAGGAATTATCACTCCTGCCGAAATTATGCAGAAGGTGAAGAATAATATACCTGCGGAGGTTTTTGAGAAAACCTGCGAAATGGTTGATAACTATTATCCTTATATGCCTGTGTTTGAAAGAATGTACGGCTTTGTTGAAATGCTCAAAGCAAAGGGCTTCGGCATTTATCTGCTTTCAAATGCTTCGCCGGATTTTCACGAGAGAAGAAGCGGAATTCCCGCTCTTTCGCTTTTTGACGGCGTTATAATTTCAGCTGACCACAAGCTTCTTAAGCCCGAAAAAGAAATCTATGAAAAGCTTTACGAAACCTTTTCTCTAAAACCCGAGGAATGTTTTTTCATCGATGACGTTCAGGCAAACATTGACGGCGCTGCCGCCACGGGCATGCAGGGACATTGTTATTATCACGGTGATCTGGACGTTCTTATCCGTGATATGGAAGAAAGAAAAATTATATGAACTGTTACACCGAAATTGCAAAATCAATACCCGAGTTTATGACGCTCGCTACCGACGTGAAGAAGAACCGTTTGCCTATGGGCGTAACGGGTCTTTCGCATATCCATAAGGCGCACGTTATTGCTTCGCTCTGCATGGGACTCCTGCGCAGGGCTGTTGTTCTTATGCCCGACGAGGCGCAGGCAACAAGAATGAAGAATGACCTTGAAGGCTTCGGCATCAGAGCGTTGCTTTACCCCGCAAGGGATTTTTCGTTCAGAACAAGCGAAACCGCATCGAGAGAATATGAACACGCAAGGCTCAGTGTGCTTGATAAATTGCTCTCGGAGGATTATGATGCGGTTGTTTTTTCGGCAGAAGCGGCAATGCAGCTCACCGTGCCGCCCGAAAACCTTTTCCGCAACAGTTTTGAGATAAAATTCGGTGAAGAATACGATACGGGCGAGCTTTGCGAAAAGCTTGTGAAAAGCGGATATATCCGCAGCGAACAGGTTGACGGACCGGGCCAGTTCGCTTTAAGGGGCGGTATTCTTGATTTTTATCCGCCCGATTCAAAAGAGCCCTGCCGCGTTGAATTCTGGGGCGATGCCGTTGACGGTATTGCATATTTTGACCCCGAAACACAGCGCAGAGGCGGCAACCTTGATGCGGTCAGAATTACCCCTGCAAGAGAAGTTCTTGTTTCAGATGACGAACTGCTTGAAATCATTGAGAATCATATAAAAGCCCACAGAATCAAGGGCGATGCTCTGCGTTATCTCAACGAGGATATTGAAAAACTTCAGAACGGCGTAAGGCTTTCTTCTGCCGATAAATATATGCCGCTGATTTATCCCGAGGCGGCAAGCGTTTTTGATTATTGCAAGGATGCGATGCTCTTTGTTTGCGAGAGCTTCTCGGTAAAAGATAAGTTTTCGGCATCGTGTCAGCTTCTTAACGAAACGGTGAAAGGTCTTTTTCAGGAGGGTACACTCTGCAAAGGTCTTGACCGCTTTGGTATTCAGCCGCACGAGCTTATTTCGGTTTATGATGAAGACGGTGCGATTTACCTTGATAACCTGCCGCGCGGCAGCTTTGACACACCCGTCAAGGATCTTGTAACTTTCACCGCCAAGCAGGTTGCGCCGTGGAACGGCACACTTGCGGCTATTATTGATGATTTAAGCGCTTTGCGTTCAAGGCTTGGTCATGCCTGCGCGGTTATTGCGGGAACGGAAAAGGCGGCGCAGACCCTTGCTGATGACCTTGAAAACGAGGGGATACCTGCTCTTTATTGTCCCGTTCCGCCTGCGGAATTTCCGCAAAAAACGGTGTGCGTTATGCCCGGCAGTTTTTCGGCGGGTTTTGAATATCCGAGCGCAAAGTTCACGCTTATCACCTATAGAGGCAAAACCGCTTCAACCAAAACAAGGTCGGCTTCCAAAAAGTCGGCAAAGCACGCATTCAACAATCTCAACGAGCTTCACAGAGGCGAATACGTTGTTCATTCGGCACACGGTATAGGTATTTTTGAAGGTATTCAGAGCCTTGATGCCGCAGGTGTTAAAAAAGATTATATCAAAATTCAATATGATAAGGGCGATAATCTCTACGTGCCCGTAACTCAGCTTGATCAGGTTTCAAAATATATCGGTCCCAAGAGCGACGATAAGCCGTTAAAGCTCAGCAAACTCGGCGGCAAGGATTGGCAAAAGACCCGTTCAAGGGTCAAGAGTGCCGTCAAGGATATGGCTAAAGAGCTTATCGAACTCTATTCAAAGCGCATCAAAATGCAGGGTCACGCATTCACCGAAGATATTGATATGCAGAGCGATTTTGAGCGCAGGTTTGAATACGTTGAAACCGATGACCAGCTGCGCTGCATTCACGAAATCAAAAAGGATATGGAAAAGCCCTATCCGATGGACAGATTGCTTTGCGGTGATGTTGGATTCGGCAAAACGGAGGTTGCTCTGCGAGCCGTTTTCAAATGCATTGCAGACGGCAAACAGTGCGCAATTCTTGTGCCCACAACCATTCTTGCGCTTCAGCACTATCAGACGATTCTCAAGCGTTTCGAGGGCTTCCCGATTGAAGCGGGTATGCTTTCACGCTTCTGCACCAAAAAGCAGATTGATAAAACAATTGCAGGTCTGCGCAGAGGCTCTGTTGACGTTGTTGTTGGCACGCACAGACTTATTTCAAAAGACGTAACCTTCCGCGATTTAGGGTTGATTATTGTTGATGAGGAACAGCGTTTCGGCGTTGCTCAGAAAGAAAAATTAAAGGCTCTTTATCCTACCGTTGACGTTCTCACTTTAACGGCAACGCCTATTCCCAGAACGCTGAATATGGCGATGACAGGTATCAGGGATATGTCGGTTATTGAAGAAGCACCGATGGACAGACTACCTGTTCAGACCTACGTTATCGAGCATAATCTGCCCGTGCTTGTTCAGGCAATGGAGCAGGAGCTTCGCAGAGGCGGTCAGGTTTACTATCTTTATAACAGAGTTGAAACAATTGAGCGCAAAGCTGCTGAAATCAAGGCTATGCTGCCCGATGCAACCATAGGAATTGCGCACGGCAAAATGAGCGAAGATGAGCTTAGCGAAGTCTGGCGCAGACTTCTTGAGGGCGAAATTGATATTCTTGTTTGCACAACAATCATCGAAACAGGCGTTGACGTGCCCAATGCAAACACGCTGATTATCGAAAACGCAGACCGTATGGGTCTTGCTCAGCTTCATCAGATAAGAGGCAGAGTCGGACGCTCATCACGCAGAGCAAGCGCATATTTTACCTTTACAAGAGGAAAAGAACTCACCGAAATCGCAACTCGCAGGCTTGATGCAATCAGAGAATTCACGGAATTCGGCTCGGGCTTCCATATCGCTATGCGTGACCTTGAACTCCGAGGCGCAGGCAACGTGCTCGGTGCGAATCAGCACGGTCATATGGAAACCGTTGGTTACGATATGTATATCAAGCTTCTCGAGCAGGCGATAAGCGAAGAAAAAGGCGAAGCACCGTCAAAGCCCGAAAAAGATTGCGTTATTGATTTGCCCATTGATGCGCATATACCCGATGACTATATTTCGAGCGTTCCGCAAAGGCTTCAGATTTATCGCAGAATTGCCGATATCAAGAGCGATGATGATGCCGCAGACGTTATCGATGAGCTTTGTGACCGTTTCGGTGATCCGCCCGAAAGCGTTGAGGGGCTTATAAAAATCGCCTTGCTCAGAGGCAAGGCGGCTGATAACGACGTTTATGAAATCACGATGCAGGGCGACAGAGTTATTTTCAGAATCAGCAACCTTGATATGCAGAAAGTTTCGCTTGCGGCGGCGCATTTCAAGGGCAGACTCGTTGTCAGCGCAGGCGGCGGCAAACCGCATATTGCCGTTAAACTCCTTAACGGTGAAAAGCGTCTGGGTCTTATCGAAAGAGTTCTTGATTATATGAGCGGAAAGTGAAAAGAATAATAAAAAACTGCCGATAATCTCAAACGGATTACCGGCAGTTAATTTTTTTGAATAAAAAATGGGAATAAGCGAAAATTTAATTATCAATAGTATCTGTAGCTTGCGATAACCTTACCCAGAATAACAACCTCGTTAACGATGATAGGTGTGTAAGCGTCGTTTTCGGGCTGAAGTCTGAAATGACCGTCCTCTTTGTAGAAAGTTTTAACGGTTGCTTCGTCTTCGATAAGGGCAACAACCATTTCACCGTTGCGTGCGGCAGGAGTTCTTTCGACAATAACTATATCGCCGTCAAGAATACCTGCGTTGAGCATACTTTCGCCTCTGACCTTGAGGGCGAAAAGCTCCTTATCCTGCGCACCCTGCATTGAGAAAGGCAGATAACCCTCAATTTCTTCAACGGCAAGAATGGGCGCACCTGCGGTTACCGTGCCGAGAACGGGAACGTGGGTAACGTTATCCGCCTGACCAACGATTCTGATGCATCTTTTGAGCATCGGAGGACGCTGAATATAACCTGCCGCTTCAAGCGCATCAAGGTTTGCCTGAACGGATGACGTTGAACGCAGACCGACAGCCGCGCCGATTTCGCGCACGCTGGGGGTCATATTATCTTTTGCTCTTTCCACAAGAAATTCATAAATTCTCTGCTGAATGGGGGTTATGGGTTTCATAAACTTTCCTCATTTCGTATATTATTGTTCTGAAAACGCATTAAAATCACTTAAAAACACTCATGCAAGCACATTATAGCACAAATGTTCTGAAAATGCAAACATTTGTTTGATAATTTTTGAAAATTTTTTTCTGAAGCTGATATTTACTTTTTTGTGCGTACTGTGCTATAGTAAATATATATACAATTAACAGAAAGGGGCTTGTGATTATGGCAGTCAGAAAAAGCAAGGTTATTCCGAGAGCTAAATTTCCGGAGCAGGTGGGCATCAGCTCGCACGAGATAAAAGCGCTTATCGATGATTTTGACCGCAGCGGCATTGAAGTGCATTCAATGATGCTGATGAGAAAAGGTAAGGTTGCGTTTGAAGCATACAGATATCCGTTTAATCCGCAAACACCGCACACAATGTATTCTGTCAGCAAAAGCTTCACCTCAATCGCAATCGGTTTTGCCGTTGACGAAGGGTTGCTGACTCTTGATACAAAGGTAATTGATATCTTTCCCGAATTCAGGCCCAAAAAATATAACGAAACGCTTGAATCGATGACGGTTTTTCATTTGCTGACTATGACAGCCGGCAAAGACGTCAGTCTGCTGAGTGATAAAACCAAAGACAGATGGGTCAAGGATTTCTTTGATGCAAGATGGGCGTTCAAGCCCGGTCAGAGCTGGCGATATATCAGCGAAAATACATATATGTGTTGCGCGATTATCAAAAGACTTACGGGAATGGGCGTTATTGATTACCTCACACCCAGGCTTTTCAAGCCTCTGGGCATCAACCGCAGACCGTTTTGGGAGCATGACCATCAGGGCCTTGAAGCAGGCGGTTGGGGCTTGTTCATAACAACCGATGAGCTTGCAAGATTTATGCTTTGCCTTCATCAGAAGGGTAAATATGCAGGTGTGCAGGTTATTCCCGAATGGTACGTTGAAGAAGCAACGAAAAAGCAGGTGCGCAACGACGTTAACGAAGACCGCGACTGTGTTTGCGGCTACGGCTATTTCTTCTGGCGCAACGCTTTCAAAAACAGTTACAGAGCAGACGGAATGTTTTCGCAGTTCGGTATTGTTCTTGAGGATTACGATGCGGTACTTGTTTTTAACTGCAGTGAAGTTTTTGAGCAGAAAACAAGAGATGCAATCTTCCGCCACGTTCCGCATATGTTCATAAAACCCAAGCGTTTCAAACCCTCCGATGCTTATGAAAAAGAAGAGCTTCAGCTTTCACCGATTGAGTGTTTGCCTGCTGCTCCCAGAAGCATCACCGAGGAATTCATAAAGGGTAAAACAATCAAATTCAACAAGAATCCCATTCTTAACGCAGTCGGTTGGCCGCTCTCAATGCTTCCGCTTGCAGTTGTTTATATGTCTGCAAACAGAGCGGGCAACATCGATAACGTTGTTCTTGATTTCGGTGAAAACGAGTGCACGATGACCTGGGACGAGGGCAAGGAGCATAACACAATCGTTTGCGGTATGGACGGTGAATACAGACAAAGCAAGATTCATCTCGGCGGCATTGATTTTACAGCGGTGAGCTCTGCGGCTTGGGTTGCAGAGGATTCGCTTCAGATAAGAATGCGTCCGCTTGAATCGGTTGCGGAGAGAAGAATCACTCTCACGTTCAAGGATAACACGGTAACTCTTGTGCCCGAGAGCAACCCCACGCTTCAGAACGTTGCAAGCGGAATCAAGGATACGCTGGAGCAGTTTATTTCAATTGAAACTCTTGCTCAGCTTGGCGGTAAGGCTGTTATGAAGCTGGACAGAATTCTTGAAGCCCCTCTTTCGGGTAAAATAGTTTAAAGTTTTGGTGTAAATATGGCAGAAAACAAAAACAATCCGAATACCAATGCAGACCGCAGTTCAAAAAAGATTGTAACGGCGGTTGGGGTTATTATTGCCCTGATTACTGCCGTGACGGTGTTTTTGTTTGTCAAAGAACCGTTGTTTCTTGCGGCGGCAAGCAAGGCGGCAATGAGCGGCAAGCTTGATGCGGCAGAAGTTTATCTTTTCTTCTGCACAGGCGAAGAATCTGAGCAGGTTGAAGATTACATTCGTTTGCGAAAGGATATCAACGCAAATTATGCAAATATGCGAACGAATTTCAGCCGCGAAAAAATTGAGGAATGGCAAAGAACCGCTTCCGAAATCCGTGAAGAAGGCAGTTTATCAGCCGACGGTCTTGACGGGCAGGTTGAAAGTCTTTGCAACGTGCTGAACGGTATCTGCCAAACGCTTGAAGATTACGATGCATTGAAGCCTCAGGTTATGGCGCTTTTTGACGTTTTCAATGAAGCAAACAGACTATATACTAAAGGCGAAACGGGTCAGAACCCTGTTTTTACAATCGAACAGGAGCTTGCTTTGATTGATGAATGGGAGAAAACCGCAAAAGAGCTTGATGATTTCACGGCAAATGCAGTTAACGGCGAAAAAATGTATCTGCTCACATTTTTTGTGAAAGAAGCGCAGGGTGAAGCTGATGACCTTCGCAATTCAATCATCGGTTTTGTTTCGAAGGGCTATGAGGTTGATGCACCGATAAGAGTGACGGGTTCTCTAAACAGAACTTTCCCGTCAATCCGCAACAGCAACGGCATTCTCGTTAATCTTCAGCAGAAGGAAACGTATGAAAGCTGTATGTATCAGGGCATGTGCGTTGCGCTGACAGATTCGCTTGGCGGATTCATCGTGTAGATTTATATCGATAAATAGTATCAAAAAGCAGTTGACACAAAATATTTTTATTGTTATAATACATAATAGTTAAAGGGGAGTAGCTTGAAGGCTCTGCCTTGTGCTTGTCAACAACCGTTGCGCAGATATGCGCATCTGGCAATCACCCAATGGAAGCAAGACCTTTGACAGAGTGGCTTTCTCTGTCAAAGGTCTTTTTTATATCCTGTTTTCTGCATTTTGCAGGGATTATTATCAGAAAGGAATGAACAAAATGAAGTTCTATCTTGAACAGGTCGACAAGGTTTTTGACCACGTCAAGAGCTCCGAAAACGGCATTTCTTCTGCCGAAGCTGAAAAAAGACTTGCCGAAAACGGCAAGAACAAGCTTGAAGAAGGCAAAAAGAAAACTATGTTCCAGCGTGTGCTTGAACAGCTTTCAGACCCGATGATTATTATTCTTATCATTGCCGCTGTTATCTCGGCAATCACAGAATGGGTTGAAGCAGGTCATATCACCGTTCCCACAGACACAATCATTATTATGGTTGTTGTTATCATCAACACAGTTCTCGGTGTTGTTCAGGAAAGCAAGGCAGAAGCCGCAATTGAAGCCCTGCAAGAAATGTCGGCGGCGATGTCCAAGGTTATGCGTGACGGCAAGCTTGTTTCCGTTCGCAGCGAAGACCTTGTTGTTGGCGACGTTATCATTCTTGAAGCAGGCGACGCTGTTCCTGCAGACTGCCGTATCTTTGAGTGCGCAAGCATGAAGATTGAAGAAGCTGCACTCACAGGTGAATCCGTTCCCGTTGATAAGGTTATTGCTCTTCTTAAGGGCGGCGACAACGGCGAAGTTCCCCTCGGCGACAGAAAGAATATGGCATATATGGGCTCAACAGTTGTTTACGGCAGAGGTAAAGCAGTTGTTGTTGCAACAGGTATGGATACCGAAATGGGTAAGATCGCCGATGCTATCGCACAGGCAGAAGAGGGTCAGACTCCTCTTCAGATCAAGCTTTCACAGCTTTCAAAAATTCTCACATTCCTCGTTCTCGGCATCTGCGTTGTTCTTCTTGCATTCCAGGTTATTACCGCATATTTCGGTGACGGTCTGAGCTTCCACATTTTCCTTGAAAGCTTTATGGTTGCCGTTTCGCTTGCGGTTGCGGCTATCCCCGAAGGTCTTGCCGCGGTTGTTACAATCGTTCTTTCAATCGGCGTTACCAATATGTCAAAGAAGAATGCGATTATCAGAAAGCTCACCGCCGTTGAAACTCTCGGCTGCGCACAGATAATCTGCTCCGATAAAACAGGTACTCTCACACAGAATAAGATGACCGTTGTTGACCATTACGGCGATGACGAAAATCTTATTGCAAAGGCTATGGCTCTTTGCTGCGATGCTTCAATCGACGCCGACGGCGTTGTTACAGGTGAACCCACAGAAGCCGCTCTTGTTTACTATGCAAACGAGCTCGGTATGAACAAGAACGACCTTGTTGCAGGTGCTCCCAGAACAGGCGAAGCTCCCTTCGATTCAGGCAGAAAGATGATGTCCACCGTTCATAACACGGCTGAAGGCATTGTTCAGTACACCAAAGGCGCACCCGACGAAATCCTCAAGAAGTGCACAAACGCACTTGTTGACGGCAAGGTTGTTCCTTTCACAGAAGAAATCAAAGCTGCCGTTCTTGCAGATAACAAGAGAATGGCTGACAAGGCTCTTCGCGTTCTTGCAGTTGCTTACAGAGATTATGATTCAGCTCCTGCTGATTATTCTCCCGAAGCTCTTGAAAATGATCTCACCTTCATCGGTCTTACAGGTATGATTGACCCTGCCCGTCCTGAGGTTAAGGCTGCTATTGAAGAATGCCGCTCCGCAGGTATCACACCTATTATGATTACAGGTGACCACAAGGATACCGCGGTTGCAATTGCTATTCAGCTTGGTATTATTGAAGATGGTTCCGCCGCAATCACAGGCGCACAGCTTGATGAAATCAGCGACGAGGATTTTGCAGAAAGAGTTGCAGAATTCAGAGTTTATGCCCGTGTTCAGCCCGAGCATAAAACAAGAATTGTTAACGCTTGGCGTGCAAAGGGTATGATTACCGCTATGACAGGCGACGGTGTTAACGATGCTCCCTCAATCAAGAGTGCCGATATCGGTGTCGGTATGGGTATCACAGGCACAGACGTTACAAAGAACGTTGCAGATATGGTTCTTGCAGACGATAACTTTGCAACAATCGTTTCAGCAGTTTCAGAAGGCAGAAGAATTTATGATAACATCAGAAAGGCTATCCAGTTCCTTCTCGGTTCAAACCTTTCGGAAGTTCTTTCAATCTTCACCGCAACAATTCTCGGCTTCACAATTCTCAAGCCCGTTCATCTTCTTTTCATTAACCTCGTAACAGACAGTATCCCTGCTCTTGCACTCGGTCTTGAAAAGCCCGAGAGAGATATTATGAACAGAAAACCCAGAAAGAGCAAAGAAGGCATCTTTGCAGGCGGTATGGGTATTGACGTTTTCTATCAGGGTGTTCTTGTAACAATCCTCACCCTTGCAGCTTTCTTCACAGGTGAATACCTTGAAACAGGCAAGCTCGTATTCTTCAATCCCGCAGAAAGCGGCGAAGGTATGACAATGGCATTCCTCACAATGTCAATGTGCGAAATCTTCCATTCATGGAATATGCGCTCACAGAGAGGCTCTGTTGTTGCTATGGAATTCGGTCAGAAGTCACACAACGTTGTTCTTCTTATCGCTATGGCGGCATCGCTCGCTCTCACAACTGCAATTATCGAAATTCCCTTCCTTGCAAACATCTTCAGCTTCACTCACCTTGATGCAAAGGCATATGCAATTTCAATCGGTCTTGCATTCCTTGTTATTCCGATTGTTGAAATCACAAAGGCAATCCAGAGAGCAGCATCAAAGAATAAATAAAACAACAGCAAAACCGCAGGCTTCACGGAGCTTGCGGTTTTTATTTTTATATTGAGTTTTTAGGAGGATTATGGTAATATAATCAAAAGAATTTGCGGAGGTGGCATATGTTTTCACGCATAAACAGTATGGGTCTTTTCGGCATTGACAGCTATATGGTCGGCATTGAAGTTGACTGTGGTCAGGGTCTGCCCAGAATCGAAATGGTTGGTCTGCCCGATGCGGCGGTCAGCGAATCAAAAAACAGAGTGCGCTCCGCCATCAAAAACAGCGGATTTACTTTTCCGCAGAGCCGTGTGACAATCAACCTTTCGCCTGCCGATATCCGCAAAGAGGGCTCGGTTTATGATTTGCCGATTTTTATTGCGATTATAAAAGCCACCGAACAGCTTCGTGTGAATATTGATGATTGTGCGTTTATCGGAGAGCTTTCGCTTGACGGTCTTGTGCGCAGGGTCAACGGTGCTCTGCCGATGGTTATCAGGGCTAAAAACAGCGGCATAAAAAGAGTTTTTGTTCCTGTTGCAAACGCAAGGGAATGCTCGGTTGTTGAGGGTGTTGAGGTTTATGCGGTCAACCACGTCAAAGAGGTAACGGAACATCTGACGGGAGAAAAAACGCTTATGCCCGTTGAATTTGATATGAGCTGCAATCAGGAAAATCTTTTGCCTTTGCCCGATTTCAAAGACGTTATGGGTCAGCAACAGGCAAGGTATGCTCTTGAGGTTGCCGCGGCAGGCGGACACAACATCATAATGGTTGGCCCTCCGGGCACGGGCAAAAGTATGCTTGCAAAAAGATTGCCTTCAATTCTGCCTGATATGACGTTCGAGGAAAGTCTGCAAACAACGGAGCTTTATTCAGTTGCGGGAGCTCTGCCCGAGGGTGTTTCGCTTATGACACAGAGGCCCTTCCGCTCACCGCACCATACCGTTTCGCCTGCAGGTCTTTCGGGTGGCGGAGCCATTCCCAGACCGGGCGAAATTTCGCTTGCACATAACGGTGTACTTTTTCTTGATGAGTTGCCTGAGTTTTCGCGCCTTGCAATGGAGGTTTTGCGCCAGCCGATTGAAGACGGCAAGGTTACAATTTCGAGAGCAAGCGCATCGCTCACATATCCTTGCTCGGCAATGATTGTTTGCGCAATGAATCCCTGCCCCTGCGGATTTCACGGTCATCCCAAAAGAGAGTGCACCTGCCCCGAAGGTGCGGCAAAACGTTACCTTGCAAGGGTTTCGGGCCCGATGCTTGACAGAATAGATATCCACATCGAAGTTCCGCCCGTTGATTTTGAAAAGCTTTCAAGCCGTATGCCGTCTGAAAGTTCCGCAGAAATCAGAAAAAGAGTTAATGCGGCAAGAAAAATTCAGCAGGAAAGGCTTAAGGGAAGCGGTGTGAGCTGCAATGCCAAAATGGATGCGGCACTTACAAGGGAATTCTGCCGACCTACGGCAAGAGCAATGGCAATGCTCGAAAAGGTGTTTGAACGCCTTGATTTTTCAGCGAGAGCTTATGACAAAATTCTGCGTGTTGCAAGAACGGTTGCAGACCTTGAGAATGAAAAAACAATTGACATTCAGCATGTTTCAACCGCTGTTCAATACAGAAGTCTGGACAGAAAGTTCTGGAGATAAAGGCAAGGGCTGCTATGAATTATTGACTTTTGCGACAAACATAATATAATACTATTATTATTGAACTTTTGGTTAGAAAGAAGGTATATTGTGAAAAAAGCAGCACTATTAATAACGGCGATTCTGATTTGTTTATCTCTTTATGCTTGCAGTGACACAAAAACAAACACACCTGCAGACAAAACTGCTGTTACCGAAGCTGAAACAGAAGCGGTTGCAGTTACAGAGGCAGGAACAGAAGCTGAAAGCGCAACAGAGATTTCAACCGTGCCTGTTACAGAAGGAACAACGGCACACGTTCACCAGTGGAGCAATGCAACCTGTCTTGCTCCCAAAACCTGCAAAGATTGCGGTGAAACGGAAGGCGCAACAGGTGAGCATACATATAAAAAAGCAACCTGCACACAACCCGAAGAATGCAGAGTTTGCGGCGAAATAAGAGGCGAGGCACTTGGTTGCACGGCGGGCACGGACGGCAATTGTATCCGTTGCGGAAAAACGCTTGTTACCATTGAAACTGTTCTGAGTGCGCCTATTGACACTCTTGCAGAATTGAACACCTTTGTTCACGGCTATTTCAGTCAGCATTGTTATATGATTGGAAATTTTCGCTTGATTTTCAACACCGCAGACGGTATCTACCTTTCATGGGGTGCCAGAAACATTTCAGACAAAGAAATTGAATCCATAATCTATAAGCTTGAATATTTTGACGTTTACGGCAATCCTGCACGCGATGATATAACGGGTCTTACCTCGTTTACAGGTCAGCTTTTTGGTCCTTTTGAACCCGGCAAACGCTTCTATTTCCGTAAAATTGTCGGTTACGGTTCAAGAGTAAGATACGGTCAGATAACCGATATGACTGTTATTTTCTCAGACGGCACACAGGTCAGCGGATGGTACGGTTACAAAACCTGGAATAATATCCGCACAGAGGATTCACCCAACGAATGCTATATTATTGAGTGATTAAGTGTTGCGTTGAAAACATTCTGACACAAAGAGATAACAGAAAAGAGGGTCGCTTTGGCGGCCCTCTTTTGATTATTCTTCAAATTTTACAAGTTTGTTTTCTCTGCCTGATTCAAAGATTGCTTCTATCAGTCGCATAAGTCTGTGCTGCTGGTTATGAGTGACGATGATATCCTCTTTACCTTCAAGATGGGCAAAGACGTTTTTATAATATTCAATCCAATCGGTTTTTTCGATTTCGATAGGATACGTTTTGATGGTATCATCGGTTCGGGGTGCCATTGTTTTTGTGATGCCTGCGCCTGCAACAATCGGCACTGCATCGCGGTTTTCCCAGTCGCTGACTTTAACGATTTTTCCGTTGAAATCCCAATCGTCAATAACTGCACTGCCGTTTTCACCGAGCACATACCACAACGGCAACTCAATGAAATTGCTTGTTGCAACCTCAACAAGGAACGAAAGACCGTCATCAAAAAGCAAAGTTGCTCTGAATCCGTCATCACACTTTTCGTTTGTGACGTAAGTGAGTTCTGCATAAACGGATTTGAGTTTTCGGGGCTGGGTCATAATAAGCGCCTGGTCGAGAAGATGGATACCCCAATCAAACAGCATACCGCCGCCGTGTTCGGGTTGGTTGCGCCAGTCGCCCGGTATACCTCTTGAACCGTGAACTCTTGATTCAATTCTGAAGATTTTGCCAAGAGTATTATCTGCCATAAGTTTTTTGATTGTCAGATAGTCAGGGTCCCAGCGTCTGTTCTGGTGAACGGTGAAAAGTTTGCCGCAGCGGTTGGCGCACGCAATCATTTCTTCAAGCTCGGTGCTGTTCATTGCAACGGGCTTTTCGCTGATAACGTTTTTTCCTGCCTCCAAAGCGGCAACGGCAATTTCTTTGTGCACATCGTTGGGCGTTGCGATTGTTACAAGGTCAATTCTTTCGTCGGCAAGGAGCTCTTCTCTTGAGGAATAGGCGTGAATGCCTCTTTCTTCTGCAAGAGCGCATCGCTCGGGATTAATATCGTATATTCCGATAAGCTCTGCATATTCGCCGAGCTCATCTTTAATTTTTCTTGCGTGCCAATTGCCCATACCGCCGTAGCCGATAACTGCACAGCCAAATTTATTGTTTATCATCAGAAATTTCGCCTCGGTTCAAAAGGGATTATCATACCCACCACATTTCACCTGTGGATTCTGTGAGAATAATGTTCTTAAGGAACGAAACCGCCTTTGAAAGACCTTCGTTCTGGCTCATAAGTGAATCCTCGTGCTCAATGCTGATTGCGTAATCATAGCCAACCATACGAAGGTTTGAGATGATTTCTTTCCAGTAAGCGTTATCATTGCCGTAGCCGATTGTGCGGAAAATCCATGAGCGGTTGATTTCGTCACCGTAAGGCTTGTTATCAAGCACGCCGTTGACTGCGGTATTATATTTATCGATTTTTGTATCCTTTGCGTGGAAGTGGAAGATGGCATCGCCGAGCTTGCGGATGCAGGCAACGGGATCCATACCCTGCCAGATAAGGTGGCTGGGGTCAAAGTTTGCGCCGATTTCGGGGCCGACTGCTTCGCGAAGGCGAAGAAGGCTTTCTGTATTATAAACGCAGAATCCGGGGTGAAGCTCAAGTGCGATTTTGTTAACGCCGTGAGCCTTTGCAAAAGCAACAAGGTCTTTCCAATAGGGGATAAGAACCTCGTTCCACTGCCAATCAAGGATTTCACCGAAATCGTTGGGCCAGGGGCAGGTTACCCAGTTGGGGTACTTTGCGGTTTCACAGTCACCGGGGCAACCGGAGAACGTGTTGATCTGGCTCAGACCAAGCTTTTCTGCAAGCAGAATTGTGTTTCTGATAGTCTTATCAAAATCAGCGGCAATCTCTTTGTTGGGATGCACGGGGTTACCGTGGCAGGAAAGTGCGCTGATCTGAACGTCATATTTTTTGAGCAGAGCTTTGAATTCTTCAAGCTTTGCTTCGTCTGCAAGCAGTTCTTCGGGGTTTGCGTGAGCGTTGCCGGGGTAACCGCCGCAACCGATTTCAACCATCTCGATGCCGAGTGATTTGAAATATTTGAGAGCCTCTTCAAGATAGAGGTTTGAAAGCAGAGTTGTAAATACGCCGAGTTTCATCTGTTTTTCTCCTTAAATAATGCTTTTGAGGTAATTCATGCTTCTTGTGATATCCTCGAAGCCTGTGGGAACGGGATCGTCATTTTCAACGATAATCCATTCAAGACCGATTTCTTTTGCTGTTTCGATAACAGCGGGGATATCGCAGTTGCCTTCGCCAAGAGCCATGGGCTTGCCGTCAATACCGTCTTTAACGTGAATAAGAGGCATATTATCCTTTTTAGCCTTGAGAAGTTCGCGGTTGTTTTCACCTGCGTGGAAGCTCCAGTAGGTGTCGATTTCAAGTGAACATCTGTCACCGATGATATCGATGGGAAGCTGACCGTCTTCAAGAGCAACGAATTCTTCGCAATGATTGTGGTAATAAACCTTTATGCCGTATTTTTCAAGGGCATATTTCTGAGCTGCGCCGAGAACGTCGCCTGTTTCAACCGATTCTTCGTATGTTGAATGGGGAGCGCCGCCAACACCGACTGCCTTTGCGCCAATGGTGTTGATGAATTCGATTGTCTGCTCCATTTTATCTGCTCTGAAATCGTCAAGACCCATATGGGCACCGACTGCAACAAGACCGACTTCATCAAGCTTTGCTTTGATTACTGCGGCATCTGTGTTAAAGAAGCCTGCAAATTCAATGCCGTCATAGCCGATTTTTTTGATTTCTTCAAGAGCCTTTAAAAGAGTTTCGGTATCGTTTATATGGTCTCTTACCGAATAGACCTGAACTGCAATTTTCATAGTTATTATTCCTCGTCAGTAAGATATACGGGTTTGCCTGTCTGTGCGGATTCATAGATTGCTTCAAGAATTCTTGTAACAACCATTGCCTGCTCGGGCTTTGTGCTTACTTCTTTATCGTTGATAACAGCGTCATAGAATGCACGGCATTCAAGCTCTGCGGGGTCATCGCTTGCACCGTCGTAGAATGCAACGCCGCCTGCATCAAAGTTGGGCTTTTCAATAACCTGTCTGCCGTTCTTGACGTAGTTGATGCGAAGATCGTCAAACATATCAGCGCCGCCCTTTGTGCCTGCAAGAAGAGTTGAAGCTTCAATGGGGTCTGCAATGTTGATTGCCCAGCTTGATTCAACGCTGATTGTTGCGCCGTTTTCCATAACAACAAAGCCGAAAGCTGAATCTTCAACGGTATATTTTTCGGGATCCCAGTCACCCCAAGCGTTTGCGGTGTTTTTCTGGTCGCCGAGTTTCTTATATTTTGTGCCGACAACCATTCTGGGCTTATAGTTATCCATCATCCAGAGTGTGAGGTCGAGAGCGTGAGTGCCGATATCGATAAGGGGACCGCCGCCCTGTTCATATTCATTAAGGAATACGCCCCAGGTGGGAACGGCTCTTCTGCGGATAGCAAGAGCTCTTGCATAATAGATTTCGCCAAGGTCGCCGTTTTCACAGCACTGCTTGAGATAGAGTGAATCATCTCTCCAACGTGACTGATAGCCGATTGAAAGCTTTTTGCCTGTTCTGACGGAAGCCTCATACATAGCCTTTGCTTCTGCATAGGTCTTTGCCATAGGCTTTTCGCAAAGAACGTGTTTGCCTGCCTCAAGAGCATCGATTGTTATGAAGCTGTGTGAACGGTTGGGGGTACAAACGTGAACGGCAACAATGCTTTCGTCCTTGAGAAGCTCTTTGTAATCAGTATAGATTTTTGCATCAGCCGAACCGAATTTTTTTGCGGTTTCAACTGCTCTTTCTTCGATGATATCGCAGAAAGCAACGGGCTCAAGAAAATCAATGTTTGAAATAGCGCGGAGGTGCTTGCCGTTTGCAATGCCGCCGCAACCGATAATACCGATTCTGATTTTTTCGCTCATAATATTATCTCCTTTGCAATAAACGGATTTGTTTTGAAATCGGGGTGTTATACTGCATTAAAGCGATAAACCCTGTATACCTTTAATTATACTTAATATATAAGCTATTTCAAGAATAATATCTTTTTGAAGGTGTAAATTTTTAGAGCTTAAAATTAGGCAATATAAACAAAAACGGAGTGCATTCAAAACACTCCGCTTTGCTTTTTTATTTTTCAACGTAAACCCTTTTGACAAGCAGGTTTTCGCTGTCGCATATTTCACCAAGACCAAGGAATTTTTCGTTATGGTCATAAACTCTGTAATAGCCAAACATTTTAGGACTTTTGATTCTGTTGAGGTCAAGCTCACCGCCGTTTGAAAAACGTTTTGCCTGTGCTTCGGTAACCTGAACGGAGGGGTAGCTTTCAAGCGCTTTTTCAACTGAAATAACAACGGAATCCAGTTCGCCGTTTGCCGCGGCAGCTTCAAGCTGTTCAACCGTAACTGCGTTTTCAACGCTCATTCCGTTAGCTCTTGTGCGGCGAAGAGTTGTTAAAACCGCACCGCAACCGAGCTTTTTGCCGATATCGTCGATGAGAGTTCTGATATAAGTGCCCGATGAACAGGCAACCGAAATTTTGTATTCGTTTGATTCTTCGTTCGCTTCAAGAAGGTCGGCAGAATAAATGATAACCTTGCGAGCCTGTCTTTCAACCTCGATGCCCTGCCTTGCAAGGTCATAAAGGCGCTGACCGTTGACCGAAACGGCAGAATACATCGGCGGAAGCTGGCTGATTTCGCCAACAAAGCTTTCGAGTGCAGATTCAACGTCGGCTTTGGTTGAGTTTACGGGTGCTTCGGTAAGAACTTTGCCTGTTATATCAAGAGTATCGGTTGTGATGCCGAGACGGAAGGTTGCGATATATTCTTTATCGTGGCTGGGAAGAAGCTCGCAGAAGCGGGTTGCACCGCCCAGAAGCACCGTCATAACACCCGTTGCCATCGGGTCAAGAGTGCCGCTGTGACCGCATTTCTTTTCGCTGCATATTCTGCGCACCCTTGCAACGGCACCGAATGAGGTTATGCCGCCGGGCTTATCAAGAATGATTATACCTGTCATATCTGTAGCCTTTCAGATTGTGATAACGGAATTATAGCACAAAACCACATAGCTTTCAAGAAATAAAAACAAAAAGCTTGCACCGATTGATGCAAGCTTTGTCTGTTATACGGGAAAATCGGTAAGAGCCCTGAACTCATAACCTTGTTCACGGGCATAATCAATGATTCTGCCAAGAGCCTCTGCGTTATCGGGCGAAACGGAATGCAACAGGATAACTGCACCCGGATGCAGACGTGCCGTTACGGTTTCAAAGGCATAATCACCGCCTTTTGGGTTATCAACGTCCCAGTCAGCGTAGGCGCATGACCAGAAAGCGGTTTTATAACCGAGAGAATCAACAAGGTCAAGCGAATCTTCGTTGTAAGCTCCCTCGGGATATCGGAAGAAAGCGGGGATGTAGCCGAAATCGCTGATAAGTCGGTTTTCACATTCTTTGATTTCGGACGTCATTTTTTCACGCGAAATCTGTGAAAAATCGGGGTGGTTGGCGGAGTGATTGCCGACGATATGTCCCTCGTCAATCATTCTTCTGATTAATTCGGGCTCCGCATCAATGTGGTCAAGTGTGCAGAAAAATGCGGCGGGAACGTTCTTTTCTTTAAGTGTATCAAGAATTATGCTTGTGCAACCGTTTTCCCAGCCGCAGTCAAATGTCAGATAGAGAACTTTTTCTTCTGTTTTTGTGTCAAGACAGAATGCTTTGGTGCCGAGAGATTCAAAATATTTCTGCGCATCAACCGAAATGCCGTGAGGCTTACCGTCTTTTGCAACACCGTAGCTGTGCTCACGCTTTTTTCTTGAAAGTCCCGATGATTGGTTGGTGGGCTTTGACGGCTCGGTTACGGGCGGTTCGGTTGCTGCTTCGGTAATCGGAACCGTTGAAGATTCGATCGGTTGAGTGCGTTCCGTGTCGGCAACGGTCACTTTTACCTCGGCTTCCTGCTGCTCAAGATTGGCGTTGACTGCACAGGAAGAGAGTGTAATCAGTGCGGCAAAAACGGCGCATAAGAGTTTTTTATTCACAATTATCACCTTGCTTTATTTTTATCGTTCCTGTATAGTATTCCGTGATGAAATAATTTTATCAAAAATTTTAAATCAATGCAACAAAAATCGTTTTTGGATACACTTATTATATGAAAGCGGTAAGGAGGGTCGATTTTTGAGCGCTCACATAAACGAACTCGTTACTCTTGCAAAAAACGGTAACGCCGAAGCTTTCGGCGAGCTGTATGAACTCTATTACAAAGAAATGTATTATTATGCTTGTTGTGTAACAGGCAGTGAAGAGCTGGCGCAGGATGCTGTTTCGGAAGCGGTGCTTGCGGCATTCAGGCAAATCGGCTCTTTGAAAAAAGCGGAATCATTCAAGGGTTGGCTTTTTAAAATTCTTTGTGCTTCCTGCAAACGGCATTACACAGAAAACAGGCAAAAAAGAACGCTCGTTTATCTTGACGGCGAGCAAAATGAAGAACCTGCAGAATGCAACGACCTTGATATTTCGGTTGATCTGAAGCAGGCTCTTGCAAAGCTCAGCGAAGAAGAGAGAGAAATTGTTTTGCTCAGCGTGGTCAGCGATTACCGCAGCCACGAAATTGCGGAAATTCTGGGCATCAATTCTGCAACGGTGCGTTCAAAACAGAGGCGTGCTTTGAAAAAACTCAAAGCATTGCTTGATAACAACAGCGAAAGGGGGGTGGAAAGATGAAGAAAAACGGCAAACATATTGAAGAACTGCTGAAACAGGATATGGTTAACACCGAGGTTCCCGAGAATCTGCGAAAAGAGAAAATTATTGAGATGTTAAGCGAACAAAAGGATTTTTCCGATAGAACGGGTAACGTTATTGATATCGGTGCGGCAAGGGACACCGCACCAAAAACGGGAGTTTCGGCGGCGGTTATCCAGAGAGTTGCAACGGCGGCTGCCGCAGTTGCAATCATCGTTGTCAGCGTGCTGTTTGCAAGAGTCAACACGGATGTAAAGATAATCGGCACAGAGCCGATGTACGGCAACTACAATGCAGAGAATCTTATTGTTAAGTTAAGCAGTTATGATGAGGTCGAGCAGGCTGTGCAGAATGCTTTACAGAAGGATAAACCCAATATCCCTGCCGCAACGCAGGATTCTTCGGGCAAAACCGATTCAACACAGGTGACAAATGCTTCTTCGGGTAATAATATCAATACTTTTGTGATTGATGATTCCGTTATCCTTGAATCGACTGTCAGCGCATATCAGGCGGGCGGAGATCTTGTTGAAACACTTACGGGTCTGAAGGCGGATATTGTTAAAAGCAACGGCAAATATCTTTTTGTTGCAGGCTCGGCATTAACTGACAAGGGCAAAGAGGAAACCGTTACGGTTATCAAAGCTCTGCCTGCAGAAGAAATGGCGGTTGTTTCAACCGTTGTTCTTTCAGATAACAGCAGTTCAAACAGCATTGATGAATGCATTGAAATTTATCTTAAGGATAACAAACTCATTGCCGTTATGGGCCGCGATTCATACGTTATGGAGGATAAGGCGGCTTACGGCAAAAGCACAACTTCGGTGCTTTATTATGACATAAGCAACCCCAATAAGCCGCAAAAAATCCGCGAGCATATTCAGGACGGTAAATATATTGTTTCGGGTATAACGGAAAGCGGAAGTCTTTATCTTATCACCGAAAAAGCAGTCACGGCAACGCAAAAGGATTCAATTCCCGTTTACAGTGTTGACGGCGTGCAGAAAATGCCCTTTACGGAAGATATATTTATGGCGGTCAATGACCCCGAAGCAGCATTCACCTTTATAACCGTAACTGATATTGAGGATTTTGCAAAGCCTGTTGATTGCCTTGCGTTTTTCGGCAGTATCAGCGGCAGACTTTATATCAGCGGCGATTCGGTTATGGTTTCGAGAAGCTTTATTTCGGTTGAGCCCGATGAAAACGGTGTTCACGCAAATCTCACGGAGATTTACAGATTTGATATCGGTGAATCAACGGTTAATTTCGCAGGCTCTTATGCGGTTAAGGGATTCTTGCCCGGCAACCCGGTTGTTGATGAAAAAACAGGTTGGCTTACGGTTGTTGCAACAGGTGCAGAAAGCACAAGGCTCTATGTTCTTAACGGAAAAATGGAGGTTGTGAGCGAGCTTGACGGAATCTTCCCGGGCGAAAAAATAAAAAGCACAAAATTCTACGGTCAGAATTGTTATATCACTTCGGGCGGTAAGACCGGTGCCACAATGGTAATCAGCCTTGCAGACCTTAAAAATCCTCATAGAACAGAGGTCGTTACTGCAAGCGGAATAGGCGACAAGCTTTTCAGCGCAGGTGATGAACTTGCAATCAGAATCGGTGCAGAAAATTATGGTGATATTCTGAAGGATATCAATATCGGATTGCTTGATCTGAGCGACCCTCTTAACCCCGGAAGCCTTGATTTATATAATCTTTCGGATATTTCAAGCGGCATATCAATCTTTGACAGCAAAGGCATTATGATAATGCAGGATGAAAAAATTCTCGGTATTCCCGTGCTCAGAAAAGATGCAGGAACAAAAGAAAACGTTCTTTCCTATGCACTTTTCAGATTTGCAGACGGTGATATCAAGCCTGTCGGTTGGTTTAACCACGAAACGAAAGCAGACGAAGCAACGGCTGTCAGAGGCACTTGCATCGGTGACGTTTTCTACAGTATAACAGGTGACAAGATTGTTGCTTTCTCAATCAGCGAAGAAACAAGAATCGCAAGCGTTGAGATTTCAAAAAATTCTTAATCAGTTTGAATTTCCACGGCTCTCAGGATGGATGGTAAGAGTCATATTGTGGAGTTCTTATAAACCGCCATACCCTTGGGGAAGGGTATGCGAAGGGCGGAACAAAAGATGGAGTGGTTTGGCGGAGCCGAAGGCACAACGGCTCCGCCGCCGCATTTTCGGCTGATTTAAAGGTCGTCAGCATCCTGAACGGGCTCGTTATCTTCTGCATCATAGGGCACGCCCGTGTAGCTGCCGTTAACGTCAGAGGGGATATCTGCAAAGGGCTCTGCGTTATTAACGGGAGTTTTAACAGGGAATCGACGGCAATTCTTTTTTTCTTCACCAAAACTGAATCTCATATAAAACACCTCTTAATTAATTTTTAATATTTTTTCTTTCTTTAAACAAAATATACCGCTTGACAAACGGGTATATTTTAGTATAATATCTAATTGTATATGGTTCGCAAAAGTAAAATAAAAAAAGGATGGTAATTGAAATGAAAAAGACAATCTCACTTCTTCTTGCAATCATCGTTGCAGCAATTTCAATCTGCACACTCACAATCTGCGCATTTGCTGAACCCGATGGCACAGAAGGTACTGAAACAACAGCTACAACAGCTACAACAGCTGCAGAAACAACAACAGAAAAGCAGACTGAAGTTGACCTCGGAGACCCCAGAGACACAACAAAGGCTACCGAAACAACAAAGGGTAGCGAAACAACAAAGGCAGATGACGAAGTTGTTACTAACCCCTCAGGCGTAACATCAGTTGATGATGGCGACGAAACAACAAAGAAGCCCGCTAACGTTGATGATGAAATCCCCAGCACAGGCAGTGGCGTAGTTGTTCCCGCAATCGCTCTTCTTGCTCTTGCAGGCAGCGTTGCAGTTGCAGTTAAGTCATCAAAGAAAGACTAATTTAAAACCGCAAAAAAAATTCTCGCTCCGATTAATCGGGGCGAGTTTTTTATATATTAATCAATAAATAAAGCCTGCACGGTCTGTGCAGGCTTTTTGTTATCAGAATGTTTTAACGAGTTCCTTGAGGTATGCTTTGAAATCATTGCCGATTTCGGGATGGTCAAGAGCAACCTCGCAGTTGGCTTTCATAATGCCGAGCTTGTTGCCCATATCATATCTTACGCCCTCGAAATCATATGCGATGAGCTTATCCTGCATACCGAGTTCCATCATAACGTCGGTGAAATAGAACTCCTTGCCTTCGGGCGTTGCGGCAAGACCTTTTTCAATCATACCGAAAACCTCGGGGGGCATAACAACTCTGCCGAGAATTGCATAGAGAGAAAGAATCTGCTCAGGTGTGGGCTTTTCAATAATTTCGCGGCAATTCATTGCTCTGTCTTCGCCCTCAATGGGGGAAACGCCAAGTGTGCAATAGAGTCTGATAAGCTCTTCGGGAACTTCCTGAACACCAACAATGCCCTTGCCGTATTTTTCGTAGCAACGGCAAAGCTGTGCAGTTGCGGGGTCTTTGGAAACAATAACGTCGTCGCCGTAAAGAACAACGAAGGGTTCGTCACCAACAAAAGATTTGCCGCAAAGAATTGCGTGGGCAAGACCTTTTGTTTCTTTCTGGCGGACAAAGCAGATGTTTGCAAGGTTTGCGCAAGCCTTAACGTCTTCATAAAGCTTTTCTTTTGAGGGGTTACCTTTGAGCTGAGCTTCAAGCTCAAAGGAGTGGTCGAAGTGGTCTTCGATAGCACCCTTACCTCTGTTTGTTACGATAAGAATATCTTCAATACCTGCGGCAACAGCTTCTTCAACGATATACTGAATTGCAGGCTTATCAACGATATTCAGCATTTCCTTGGGAACTGATTTTGAAGCAGGGAGAACTCTTGTGCCGAGACCTGCGGCGGGGATAATCGCTTTTCTGACTTTCATATTAACATCTCCTTAAAATAGTGATGACAGTTTTTCTGCTAATAAAACAAACAGGCTGAGAATGGCATCGTGCCCCAAAGAGCCTGCAAAGAATGCAAGGAATGAAACGCTGCCTCTGCGGGCAATCATAATTTTGCGAACACTGTTGTCTTCAACCGTTTCATCGATAAGCTTTAAATCTGAATTGATTTTTTTATAATAGAGCTTATCTGCAATCAGTGCGCAGGCAAGGCTTTCAGCTAGCCACACACCGGCGAGAATAAGAGAAGGTACGGTTGAATCTTTTGTGAATTTTGCAATTATTTTTTCGCTTTCGGCATTGACGGCGGCTTCGGTTGCTGCTTCTTGATTGCTTTCGTTTTGCAGGGCGGTGACCTCTGCAGTCATTTCATCGTAAGCTGTCAACAGCTTGTTTGCAACGGGAGTGCACATCATTGTGACGGAAGCAAAAACAATCATCAGAATAATGCCGATTTTATACATTTTTCTGAAAAGGAACCATTGTGCGCCAAAGAAAAATGCCGCCCAGTTGAAGGTCATCTTTCCGCTTTCAATTTTACGGAATTTGGGCAGATATTTTTTTGCGTTGAGCTGGGTGTAGAGAGCATAGTCGCTTGCGGTATAATCGCCGATTTTTTCGTTTTCATCAATGCCGATGTTCTGAAAAAATGCGTTTTCGGCATCCTGAGCAAAAAAGTTGCCGCAATTACTGCAATGCAAGGCATTGGCGGGGTTGGTTGCTCCGCAGAACGGACAAGCCTTCTGTGCCTCTTCGTTTTCTGCAGCTTCTCCGAAAAGGGCGCCGCAGTTGCCGCAATGCAGGGCATCGGCAGGGTTTTCGCTGCCGCAGATATGGCATATAATACTGTCGGGTGAAATATCGTCATTTTGTGAAACGTCGTTTTGCGGCGCTTCTGCGGTTTCTTCGGTATCGGTTTTTGCCTTTCCTGCGGACCAGACAAAGTTTTCACCGTGAAGCTCGTGATTGACGCATTTACCGTTTTTGAACCAACATTCGCGGTGGTGCGGTGTTGCACATTCAGGGCAAACAACGATATCGTCATCGTTTTTCATAATCTCGCCGCACACCGGGCACGGCAGACCGTAATAATTCATCTGTGGTTTCACGCTTTCTGAAAAGTATATTCTATATCATTTTAACTAATTCTTTGAAAAATTTCAATTATTATTTTAAAAATTAACAAAATAATGTTTAAAATAATTTTTGGCTTTACAAGTGACATCTTTTTAGTTATAATACATTATGAAAAATTATGCATTAGGAGATTTTTTATGATTCAGTTTGAAGAATTAAGGCTTGCTGTTCTTGAATATGAAGAAAAGCTTCAGCAGCTTCGCGATGCTCTCGGTCTTGATGCAATGAGCAAGGAGGCGGCAGAGCTTGAGGAGCAGACTGCGCAGGACGGCTTCTGGAACGACCTTGCAAATTCACAGAAGGTTCAGCAGAGAATCAGCCAGCTCAAAAATAAAATCAACGCTTATAACTCACTTGAGGGTGAATATAACGATGCACTCGTGCTCATCGAGCTTGCAGACGAGGCAGAAGACCTTGAGATGCTTGATGAATGCAAGGACGCTGTTAACGGCTTCATCTCAAAGCTTGAAGCAATGACTCTCAGCACTCTGCTTTCGGGTGAATATGATGCAAAGAACTGCATTCTCACCTTCCACGCAGGTGCAGGCGGCACAGAGGCACAGGACTGGAACCAGATGCTTGTAAGAATGTATCAGCACTGGGGCGAAAAGCACGGCTTCAAGGTAAGCATGCTTGACTTCCTTGACGGCGATGAAGCAGGTCTTAAGTCAGCCGTTCTTCTTGTTGAAGGCGAAAATGCTTACGGCTACCTCAAGGGCGAAATGGGCGTTCACCGCCTTGTAAGAGTTTCTCCCTTTGATGCTTCGGGCAGACGCCACACATCATTTGCTTCGCTTGAAGTTATGCCTGAAATCGACGATACCGTTGAGGTTGAAATCAACCCCGATGATCTCAAGATTGACTATTACCGTTCCAGCGGTGCAGGCGGACAGAAGGTTAACAAAACTTCATCTGCCGTTCGTATTACTCATATACCCACAGGCATTGTTTGCGCTTGCCAGGTTGAGAGAAGCCAGCACCAGAACAGAGAAGTTGCAATGAAGATGCTCAAATCAAAGCTTATCGAAATCAAAGAAAGAGAACATCTTGATAAGATTGACGATATCAAGGGCGAGCAGAGAGAAATTGCATGGGGCAGCCAGATTCGTTCATACGTATTTATGCCCTATACTCTCGCAAAAGACCACCGCACAGGTTTTGAAGCAGGCAATATCAACGCTGTTATGGACGGCGATATTGACGGTTTCATCAACGCTTATCTTAAAATGGAATCGCTGAAGAAATAAATTTTGTTTCCGAAACAGAGGGGAGGCGGCGAAATGGAGTTCATCGATATAACCAGACGGTTTTTTGCCTCCGAGGTTTATCCCGGTGACCCGAGGCCCGAGGCGGAGCAGATTGCCGAAATCGGCAAAGGCTCGGAATGCAACCTTTCGGTTGTTCACGCCTGTGTGCATAACGGCACGCACGCAGATGCGCCGCTTCACTTTTTGCCAAACGGAATATCGATTGACGAAATGGCGCTTGAACCTTATATCGGTCCTTGCACTGTTATTGAAGTGCCGGGCGGAGTTATAACGGGCGACTACGTTGACAGATATTTCCCCGAAAACTGCAAAAGGCTTCTCATCAAGGGCGGCGGAAGAGCTTTCTTTATGGATTCTTCTGCGCAGGAGGTTGCAGACAGAGGCACCCTGCTTATCGGCACGGATTCTCTTTCTGTCGGAAGCAAGGGCAACCAGACGGGTCCGCACAGAGCTTTTTTGAGCGAAGGTGTTGCGATCCTCGAGGGTCTTGATCTGACAAGGGTTGAGCCGGGCGAATATTTCTTGTTTGCCCCGCCTGTTCTCTATGACGGTCTTGACGGTGCGCCCGTGAGAGCGGTTTTGATTTCAGACTATATTTTCTGGTCTAAAAAATAACAGATTACATCTGCTGAACGAGGTGTAAAATGAAACGAATTTTTGATTTCACGGTAAGCCTGTTGCTTATTATAGCGCTGATTCCTGTGTTTCTCATAATAGCCCTGGTTGTGCTGATTGATTCGGGTTATCCCGTTATCTTCAAGCAATACCGCGTGGGCAAGGATAACAAGCTTTTCTATATCTATAAGTTCCGCACAATGAAGGTCAACACACGCAACACCGCAACCGAAGACCTTAAGGAAGCAAATTCCGTTATAACAAAGAGCGGACGAATTCTGCGCAAAACAAGCCTCGATGAATTGCCTCAGCTTTTCAACGTGCTTACGGGCAAAATGAGCTTTGTTGGCCCCAGACCGCTGATTCCCGAAGAAAAGGAAATCAGGCAGATAAGAAAAGAGCTTGGCGTTTATTCTGTCAGACCCGGCATAACAGGTCTTGCACAGGTTAACGGCAGAGATATGCTTTCGGCAAAAGAAAAAGCCCTGTTCGACAAAGAATACGTCGAAAAACAGAGCTTTTTATTCGATATTAAAATTATGTTTAAGACTGTTCTTGTTGTTCTTAAACGTGAAAACATATCAGAGGGTGGCGAAGCAGGTAACTCGCATAAAGTTTAAGCAACGCCCAGATATTCCTCAAGGCATTCGCCGCTTGCCTTCATTTCTTGTGCGGCTTCAACACCAACATATCGCCAGTGCCAGGGTTCATAAATGATTTTTGTGACATCCTGTTTATCCTCGGGGTAGCGAAGAATAAATCCGTAGTCTGCGGCATTTTCGCAGAGCCATTCAAATTCCCTGGTTTCCTCAAAATTCTGTTCAAGGCTGCAGATATCCATTGCAAGACCTGCATTGTGTTCGCTTGTGCCGGGTGGCAGAATGATTGTTGCGGCTTTTTGAGTTGCTTCAACCTTGGAATAACCCGCATCGATATAGGTGTTGATTTTTCTTTCAAAATTGTTTTTCTGGCGGTCAACCGAGCGGTAACCCGAAATCGGCACAAGATGAACACCGTCCGCATAAGCAGCCTTATACATTTCATTATAATAAGGGGCAACTCTCTCGTCGAGATATATATCGTCGAAACCGCTGTCAACTGCGTTTTCAAGCTTGGGCTTGTATCCGTCGGGCAGAATATAATCTCTGTTAACGAGAATCATTCGCCAGTCTGAAACGTTCATATCAGCATAGGCGGGCATAAAGCCTGCGTAAGAATATGCGTAATCTTCAATCACAGGTGTATTTAAAGAAGCCGTGGTTTTTTCTGAAGAAGAATTTGTTGTATCGGGCTCAGTTTCATCAAGCGAAGGAGCATCGGTTGTTTCGGTAAAATCAAAAATACCGCTGAAGCTGAAATCCTTATCTGAAGAAGACGTGCCGTCGTTATCGTTTTTTGGTGCGTCGATATCAAGAGGTTTGTTGTTATCAGCCATAACGAATATTCCGTATCCGATAACCGCAACGGCAACAATACCGAAAAGAATGGCGGAAAGAGTTTTTTTCATAGTTTACCTCCGTCGGGTTGGTCTGGATTAATTCTATACCAATTCGGTGCGATTGTCAAACGCTTGAAAAAATTTAACAGTTTTATCATACATATGCCGCATCGGCAAAGAAAGGAGATGTTTGTTTTGAAAGCAAACGAAAGCGTAAAGAATTATCCTTCCGAAAGAAGAATGTACGCTAACTACACAGCAAGAAGCATCAAAAAGGTGTGCAAAGAAATAGGCCCCCGTTTTGCAGGTTCCGAGCAGGAAAAGAAGGCTGTTGAATATATGGCCGAAGACCTCAAGACCTGTTGCGATGAGGTTGGTATGGATGAATATACCGTCAGCCCTATGGCGTTTCTCGGTTGGATTCCTCTCTCAATCATTCTGATGACAATTTCTTCCGCTCTTTTCTTTGCGGTTGCATTTTTTAACCTCGCTTACCAGCTTCTTCTGGTTTCAGTTGGTCTTGTTTTTGTTTGTCTTTTCTTTATCATCACCGAGTTCCTTTTCTACAAAGAAACCCTTGATCCTTTTATGAAGAAGAAAAAGTCATATAACGCTTACGGCTACAGAAAAGCTTCGGGCGAAACAAAACGCCGCATTATCTTCTGCGGTCACGCTGACTCCTCAATGGAATGGCGCTTCACATATTACGGCGGACCTCCCATGGTTATTTCCGTTATCGGCGGCAGCATTCTCGGCATAATCACAACTCTTGTCTGTGATATCGTTGTTATTGCAAAGTGCATTGCAGACCCTGCATTCATCGGAGCAAAGGCAGTTGATATCATCAGCTACGTGCTCCTTGCATTTGTTGTTGTTTTCCTTTCCGCATCTTTCTTCTATGATAAGAACCGCATTGTTGAAGGTGCAAACGATAACCTCACAGGTTGCTTTGCATCAATCGCGATGCTCAAATATCTCAAAGACCACGATATCCGTTTTGAAAACACAGAAGTCTGGGCTCTTTGCGCAGGTTCGGAAGAAATCGGACTCAGAGGTTCAAAGGATTTCTGCGAAAAGCACGGCAAAGACCTTGCAGACGTTGAAACAGTTTTCATCGCTCTGGACACTATCCGTGATTTTGATTTTATGGCTATCTATAATAAGGATATGACCTTCACCGTCACAAACGATGCAGACGTTTGCAATCTTATCAAAGAGGGCGGTAAAATTGCAGGCTATGATCTCCCCTTCAAGCCTGTTTCACTCGGCGCAACCGATGCTGCGGCTGTTTCAAAAAGCAAGTGCGGCATGAAGGCGGCTGCTTTTGCGGCTATGGATCCCGCACCTGCACGCTATTACCATACAAGACTTGATACTCACGAGAATCTCGATCTCAAAGCCATTGAAGCGGGCGTTGATATTTGCCTTGAAACAATGTTCCTTTATGACGAAAAGGGTCTTAACGTTTGATTGATTGGGCAATATCACCAAATATCAACAACCATTTTATAAGCATATGACAAAAATTTTTGTTTTTGAAAATTTTTCTGTTTTATTGCAAAGTTATATGATATAATCAAAGAATAGCAATGGCGAAAGCCGCTTGCGAAAGGAGAAATTTAACAATGAGCAAAAAAATTCTCGCAATCATAAGCGTTATCCTTACTTTGACAATGCTGTTTGGTTTTGCAGGCTGTCAGTCAGAGGAAGAAGCAGAAACAACCTATGCGGTTAAAACTCCTCTTCCGATTGAAAACCGTACCGAAGTTGACGAGGCAGGCGTAGTTCTGACTCTTCCCACCTACACACCTGAAGAGGCAAAAAACAATACAAACACCATTTTTGATTATTTAACAAAAGATACCGAAACCGATCCTTCACCCATCAACGAGCTCAGAACAGCTAAGGCAGCGGTTAAGATTGGTCTTTCAAAGGGTATCACAAAGGCAAAGAACGAAAACGATGAGGATATCCCCTTCAGCGATAACGATACTCTCAACGCTTCAATCAAAACTCTTTCAAACTATATGCTTATCACAGGCCCCACAGAAGAGGTTGAAAACCCCACCAAGTATGTAGGCATGGATAAGACAGGTCAGATTGTTGTTTTTGATGGCGAAACAGAATATAACGAAGTTGCGCTTGAGAAGATTCTTCCTCTTGATGCTCTTGCAGCTCTCACAATCGAAGACGTTGAAAGCGTTACCTGCGTTGACGAAGGTCCCCTCAGAACAATAACAGTTACTCTCAAGGACGCTTTTGCTCCCGAAATGGTTGAAGCACTTTACAACCAGGGTCTTAAGCAGGACGACATCAAAGCAGCTGTTCTTGATGAACTTGCAACAGCAGAAGATTTTATGACTGTTGTAAAAGACCCCACCGTTACATATGATAACTGCCAGCTTATCATCACAACCAACCGTGAAGACGATAAGATCACAGCTATCGAATATATCAAGCGCGCAAACATTGAAACTGCCGTTACAGGCGCAGGCACACTTGCAGGTCTTGAAGAAACTCCCTTCACATTCTGCTATGAGAGCTTCCTCAAGTATGAGCTTGACAGAACAGATCCCGCAACAATCGAACAGTAAGTAACAATTAATCTCCGCGCCTTACGGTGCGGAGATTTTTTCGTATTTTATTTATTGACATTTTGATAAGATATTATATAATTGAAGTATATTAGCGAAAGGGGAAAAACCAATGGCAAAAACAGTATCAAAAGAAACGTTAAAGTATATGACCGACGGTATCAAAGAGGTCTGCGAAAAGTTTAAAAACAGAGCTCCCGGCACACAGTCTGAAAGAGATGCGCAGGCGTTCTTTAAGAAAGAACTTGAAAAATATTCAGACGAAGTTATTATGGAGGATTTTGAAATTCATCCTAAAGCTTTTATGGGATTTATTCCCATTGCGGCAATCTTCGGTATTCTTTCCGTTGCGTTCTTCTGGCTTGCAAAATACGCTGCATGGCTGAGCATAGTTTCAACCGTTATCATGGTCCTTGCAGTGCTTATGTTTATTATCGAATTCCTTTTCTACAGAGAGTTTGTTGATATTTTCTTCCCCAAAAAGGTTTCAAGAAACGTTTACGCAGTCAGAAAGCCCACAGGTGAAGTTAAGCGCCGCATTATCTTCGGCGGTCACACAGATGCTTCTCCTGAATGGACTTATACATATCTCGGCGGCATCAAATTTCTTGCACCCGTTATGGCAGGCGCGATTATCGGTATGTTTGTCGCTTTCGGCATCAGCGTTGCTATGATGGTTAAAACAATCATGAACGGTTTTGTTGCCCCTGAAATTGTCGGCGTGTGGAAGGTTCTCGGCATAGTTATGCTTTGCCTCATTCCTTTCTTTATCGCTATCATTTTCTTCATTAACTGGAAAGTTATTGTTGACGGTGCAAACGATAACCTCAGCGCAAACTATATTGCAATGGCTGTTCTTAAGGACATGCACGACAATGACGAAAGATTTGAAAACACAGAGGTTTGCTGCCTTCTTGCAGGCGCAGAGGAAGCAGGCATAAGAGGTTCAAGAGCTTTTGCAAGAAAGCATAAGCAGGAGATGCTTGATACCGAAACAGTATTTATCGCTATGGATACAATGCGTGAAATTGATCAGCTTCAGATTTACAATATCGGTTGCACAGGCACCGTATATTCAAGCAAGGCAGTCGGCGACCTTATCAGAGAAGCAGGTCTTAACTGCGGCATTGACATGCCCAGAACTCAGCTTTATCCCGGCGCTATCGATTCAGATGCTTTCACACAGGAAGGTCTTGAAGCTGCAGGTTTCTGCGGTGTAAACCATGACCCCAAGAAATATTATCATACCAGAGAAGACAGCTGGGATAATATCAGCCCCGAATGCATTGAGCTTTCACTCAAGATTTGCAAGGAATGCGCAGAACTTTATGATAAAAAGGGTGGCATTCAGGCATATAAAAAATAATTGGAGAATCACATAATGAAAAGAATTCTTATCGTTTCGCTTCTTGTGATAATGCTTTTTTCAACGGCATCTTGTGCAAAATCTGAAAAAGAAGTCAAGGTTAAGCTTGACACAAACGTGAGCCAGAGTGACATGGCTGTTAATCAGAATAAAATTATGGCATCCTTCGGTGTTTCGGTTGAAAATAAAAAGATAGTCGGCTACAAGCCTGCAGACGAATATCTTGAATATGTTGTTGTTGAGTACGATGAAAACGGCAACAAAAAAGCAGAAGCTTCACATTGCTTTTATTTCAACGAATCTTATTTTTCGGTAGCAAAGAGAACTTACGGCAATTCTGCCGCGGTTGTTGATGAAGAAAGCTGCTATATCAAGGTTGCGTCAAACTATGCAAACACAGGCAGTTATAAAACAGACTATGAGAAGCTGAACTCCGAATTCAGCCTTAAAACTCAATAATAACTTGTCCTAAAAAAACAAGCTTGCAAGGCGGGTGCTTTGCAAGCTTTTGTTTTTGGGTATTTTGTTAAAATTAACTATATCATTAATCTGTAATATAATGTATAATATTATGCGGTTTTGCAATTAGAAAAGGGGGACAATAATATGAAACGAATAATTGCATTGATAATGTCGCTTATAATGACCGTGACGGTTGGTGTGTTACCCGTTGCGGCAGAAGAAACAAAGGCTGTTGAAACCGCAGAGGTTATGAGCGTTTCGGATTACGTCAGCTTTCTTGAAGACGGCTATCCCGCAATCACCACAAAGCAGTATATGGCTTTTGCGAGTTTTATAACCTCAATCAAAAGAATTCTCACGGGTCAGTTTTTGCAGCCGAAAAAGCATTTCAACGTTACCATTGATTCTTATATTCAGGAAATCAGCGATTATGCTCTTGAGAGAACAGGCTTTGATATGGCAGAGGTTTTGCAGAGATTGCCCGATATCAATAAACCTGCAGAGTTTGTTGTAAACACATTCAACCTGGATACAACCGCGATGCGTGCGGAATTCTTTGCCGCACGTGATGAAGCCCATGCAAACGGCGAATCGCTCAAAGGCAATCTGCTTCATTTCCTCGGTGTATATATGAGCATCATCGAAGAATGCGAGCTCTATGCGGAGCCTGTTGATGAAAGCGGTGAAGTTTACAGAGTGATGATGCGTTTCACCTATAAAGACGGCACACAGGAAGAATCTTCACCCGGCATTCATATAAACACCGTAACAGGCGAATGTTCAAACGTTGATGATTCGGGTATGTGCGGTATCGGCTTTAATTTCAACATCAAAGAGATGACGATGTATGCAACAGTCGGTTGTTGGATGCGCAACTTCGGCTTCTGCCTTTTCTATGACGTTGCAGCAAACTCAATGCCTTGGTTCTTCAATTATAATACCCGCCGCTTCAAGTTTGACTATGCCGGTCAGGAATGGATGATTCAGATTTGGAAGGGCAACTACGTTATCACAAACGGCGCTGAGGTTGGCATTTATAACAGAGAAGCAGAAAAATCCGGAACTTTCTATAACTGTGTAAGCGATGAGCAGATGCTTGATATGTCTATGCAGGTATGGGCAGGCGATGAACTTCTTGTTGATAAGCCGATGCAGAAGCATTGGTGGATAAACGGCTTCCGCCTTAACGGCAGAATGTATTTCCCCTCAACACTTACCCTTAAATTCAGCGTTGTTATGGCTGACGAAGAAATGCTCAGGGCTTTCTGCGAATCAATAGATAACCATTACAGAAAAGACGTGAGCTACACCGTTGACGGTTTAACGGTAAACGTAATATGGTAAAAAATAAAGGAGCTGTTTTTACAGCTCCTTTTTGTTATGCATTTTATTTAGCTGATAACGGGAATGAAAGCGTTGTGAACAGCTTCAACAGCCTTGTCAGCATCTTTTGCGTCGATAAGAACGGAAATCTTGATTTCGCTTGTTGCAATCATCTGAATGTTGATGTCTGCTTCAAAGAGAGCTTCAAACATTGTTGATGCAACACCGGGATGTGTTTCCATACCTGCGCCAACAACTGAAACCTTTGCAACTTCTGTGTCGCAAACGATGTCAAGACCTGCAACGAGGTCAAGGTTCTTGAGAATTTCGATAGCTTCATCGCCGTGTGACTTTGCAACTGTGAAGGTGATATCCTTTGTGTCGCCTCTGCCAACTGACTGAAGAATGATATCAACGTTGATGTTCTTTGCGGCAAGCTTGCCGAAGATTTTATAAGCAATACCGGGAACGTTGGGAACGCCGATGATTGAGATTCTTGCAACGTCGGTATCTTTTGTTACGCCTCTGACGAGCATTTTTTCCATGGTGGTAACCTCCTTAACGATTGTGCCGGGCTTACGAACAAGGCTTGAAAGTACCTCGAGCGTTACGTTATATTTTTTAGCCATTTCAACTGAACGGTTGTTGAGAACCTGTGCGCCGAGAGTTGCGAGCTCAAGCATTTCATCATAAGTGATTTCGTTGAGCTTCTGTGCGCCCTTGACTTTTCTGGGGTCTGCGGTGTAAACACCTTCAACGTCGGTGAAAATCTGGCAGCGGTCTGCGTGCATTGAAGCGGCAATTGCAACTGCGCTTGTGTCTGAACCGCCTCTGCCGAGGGTTGTGATATCGTCATATTTGTTAAGACCCTGGAAGCCTGCGACAATGACGATATTCTTTTTGCCGATTTCAAGCTTGATGCGATCTGCGCTGACCTTTTTGATTCTTGCGCTGCCGTAAACGGAGTTTGTTGAGAAACCTGCCTGCCAACCGAGAAGAGAGCAAACGGGATAGCCGAGCTTTTCAATTGCCATTGCAAGAAGGGCGATTGAAATCTGTTCGCCTGAAGCAAGGAGCATATCCATTTCTCTTTTTGAAGCGGCGGGGTTGATTTCTTTTGCTTTTTCAATAAGGTCGTCTGTTGTGTCGCCCTGTGCGGAAACAACAACAACAACGTCGTTGCCTTCCTTATAGGTATCTGTAACGATTCGGGCAACATTCATAACTCTTTCGGCATTGGCAACGGAGCTGCCGCCGAACTTCTGAACAATGAGTGCCATAAGAAACCTCCATTAAGGATTAATAATCTGTGATTCTGATAACTGATTCAGCATTTGCGCCGGTGAAAGCAGCGAGCTTATCTGCAAGCTCTTTTTCGCTGAACATACCTGTTACAAATGCGATTTCGCCATCGGGAGCATCTGCTCTTGCGAGAATTGAAACTTCACCGAAAGCCTTGCTTATCTGAACGAGTGCGGCTGCGGTATCGTCAGCTGTCATACGGATATAGAAGCTTGACTGTGTTTCAAGATAGTCGGCAACGTAACCGTCTGTGCTGTCCTGCCAACCGAAGAACTTTTTGCCTGTCATATGTCTTGCACAGTCAATAACGTCTGCAACAACGGCGCTTGCGGTGGGCATTGAGCCTGCGCCCTTGCCGTAGAAAACAACGTCACCGATTGCGTCACCTCTTACGAGGATTGCATTGAAAACGTCGTCAACGCTTGCAAGCTGGCTGTGATTTTGAACAAAAGCAGGAGAAACCATAACGGCAACTCTGTTATCTTCAAGGAGCTTTGCTCTTGCAATGAGCTTGATAACACCGCCCCAGATTCTTGCATATTCAACGTCTGCAAGTGTGATTTTGCGGATACCCTCGGTATAAACCGAATCGGGATAAACGTGCTTGCCGTAGCAGAGAGCGGCAAGAATGCAGATTTTTCTGCAAGCATCAAATCCGTCAACGTCTGCGGAGGGGTCACGCTCGGCATAGCCGTTTTTCTGGGCGAGAAGCAGAGCTTCGTCAAAGGTCATACCGTCGCTTATCATCTTTGTGAGAATAAAGTTTGTGGTGCCGTTGAGAATACCTGCGATTTCGTTGATGTCGTTTGCTGCAAGGCACTGGCTGATGGGACGGATAATCGGAATACCGCCGCCAACGCTTGCTTCAAACAGGAAGTTAACGTTGTTTTCTTCTGCAACCTTAAGGAGCTCACAGCCCTTTGATGCAACAAGCTCTTTGTTTGAGCTTACAACGTGTTTGCCTGCCTTGAGGCTTGCAAGAACGTATTCATATGCGGGGTGAAGACCGCCCATTGTTTCAACAACGATTTTAACCTCGTCATCTTCAACGATTTTTGAGAAATCGGAAACAACAAGATGTTCATAGGGGTCACCGGGGAAGGTGCGGCGGTCAAGAATATATTTAAGTTCCATTTTATCCTGCAAACTTTTTTTGAGGATATGCTCATGGTTCTTTTTAAGAAGGCTTGCTACGCCGGAGCCAACAACTCCGTAACCCATAATGGCAACGTACATCAAATGCACTTCCTTTCTTAAAAAATAATAATTGCATATATATTATCATACTTTTTCGAAATAATAAAGAGAAAAAAGAAAGTTTGTTAAGTTTTTATGTATTTTTAAAAAGTTTAATTGCCTTTTTATTCAAAATGGTGTAAACTGAAAAAAATAAAAGCATTAAAAATGGCTTCGTTTTATTCGGGAGGTGTCACACAGGTGACTGTAACAGAAAAAAGAAAGTCAACGCTGATTAACATAGCATATTTTTCGGTGCTTGCGGTTGCTTATTATTTCTTTATGAAATATGCGCTGGATATTGTTGCACCCTTTGTTATTGCGTTTCTTATTGCGCTGATTCTGCAAAGACCAATCAGATTTATCTCGCAAAAAACAAAAATTCCGCAAAAGGCAGTTTCAATTGTGATTGTTGCTTTTCTGCTTGCGATTTTTGCCGGTGCAATTGCTCTTGTTGGCTATAAGCTTTTTGCAGAGTTTAAAGACTTTGGCGAATTTGTTGTTCATAAAATCAACGATTTGCCGCGCACAATCGAATCCGTTCGCCTCTGGCTGCTGGATACGATATCTTTTTTGCCCAACAAGCTTGAAGCTTCTCTTGCGGAATCAATAAACGGTTTTTCGCACGACCTTATCGCAAGAACGGCAAAAGAAGGATTTTCGGGTCTTGGCGATTTGAGCGGAGGAATCACCGAGAATTTTGATTTTTCTATGCTTGAGGGTCCTATCGGCGGTATTGTTGACGTTGCAAAGCGCATCCCTTGGTTTCTCACGGCGTTTCTTGTGAGCATCATTGCCTGCTTTTTTATCACAGCCGATTACGACAACGTTGTCGGCATGATAAAAAGGAATGTTTCGCCCAAAACCGAATATGCTCTTGTTAAGACAAAGGAGCTTTTCAGCAACGTTCTGGGCAAAATGATAAAGTCATACACAACCATTATATTCATAACCTTTGCAGAGGTGGCAATCGGTCTTAATCTTTTGCAGCTTTTCGGCATTTACAAAGGCTCACACATCATTGTTATTTCAATTATAGTTGCCTTGCTTGATATTCTGCCTGTTTTCGGCACGGGCACCGTGCTTATTCCCTGGGCAATTTACAGCTTTATTATGGGCGATATACCTTTTGCTATAGGTCTGGTTGTTCTTTACGTTCTTATCACCATTATCCGCCAGGTAATCGAGCCACATCTTGTTGCAATGAACGTTGGCATTCATCCCACGCTCACTCTTGCAGGTATGTATATCGGTATTCAGCTTTTCGGCATAATCGGTCTTTTTGCGCTTCCCATTACCCTTGTGTTGCTCAAAACGCTTAACAGCGAAGGCATAATCCGCCTTTGGGGCAGAGAAAGCGAAATTTGTGAAGATAGCACAAAAAACGAAGATAAAAATTTAAAAACAGAATAAAAAGAAGCTTAAATTTCCAAATTAGATTTAAATTTTAATAAAAAATCACAAAAAAATTATTGAAATGGTAAAACTTTTGTGATATAATCACATTTAATGTGACACTTTAATTCGTTGAAGTTAAAACACTGAAATTTAACTGCCAAAGGCAGTTTCGCCGCAAAGCAGAGATTTTCTTGCTTTGCAGAGCGTATTTAAGGAGGAAATTCTTTTGAAAGCCTACAGTGCAAAAGACATCAGAAACATCGTGCTTGCCGGTCACAGCGGCAGAGGCAAAACAACTCTTGCAGAAGCTATGCTCTATATTTCAGGAGCAACAGACAGACTTGGCAGAGTTGCAGACGGCAACACAGTGCTTGACTTTGATGCAGAAGAAAAAAGACGTAAGACTTCAATAGCTTCCGCTATTGCATCTTTTGAATGGAAAAACACAAAAATCAATATTATTGACACTCCCGGTCTCTTCGACTTTGCAGGCGGTATGAGCGAAGGTATGCGTGCAGCAGGTGCAGCTCTTATCGTTCTTGCTTCAGGCAGCACACTTGACGTTGGCGCAGAAAAGGCATTCAAGGCTGCAACAGAAAGAGGCATCAACAAGATGTTTGCTATCACACGTTGCGACGGTGAAAATGCACACTTCTATAAAACATTCGATTCTCTTCAGGAAGAATACGGCAACAAGATTTGCCCTGTTGTTGTTCCTTACGTTGAAGGCGACAAGGTTATTTCTTACGTTGACTTCTCAAGAAACGAAGCTTTCTCATATAAAGACGGCAAGCGTTCAGACGCTCCCATGCCCGAAAATGACGAAAGAACAAACAGAATGAAAGAAGCTTTCATCGAAGCTGTTGCAAGTGCAGACGAAGAGCTTATGATGAAATTCTTTGACGGCGAACCTCTTACCGATGAAGAAATCGACAGAGGTCTTAAGGAAGGTATCCTTGCAGGCGATATCTGCCCTGTTTATGCTTGCTCAGGTTATCAGCTTGAAGCTGTTGACCTTATCAATAACAGCATCGTTCAATCAGCTCCCGACGCAGCTTCAGTTGCATCAGAGGGCGACCTTACCTGCGATGAAAACGGCGACCTTGCAGCTATCTGCTTCAAGACCGTTGCTGACCCCTTCGTTGGTAAGATGTCATACTTCAAGGTTATTTCAGGTAAAATCACTCCCGATACACCCGCTTATAATGAGCGCACAGGTGAAACCGAGAGAATGGGTAAACTCCTCTTCCCCAAGGGCGGCAAGCAAGAAGAAGCATCAGCTATCCTTGCCGGTGATATCGGTGTTGTCACAAAGCTTTCGGGCTTTAAGACAGGTGATACTCTCTGCTCACCCAAGAAGCCCTTCCAGCTTAAGGGCGTAAACTTCCCCAAGCCCTGCCTTCCCATGGCTGTTAAGGCAAAGAAGAAGGGTGAAGAAGATAAGATTGCTTCCGGTCTTCACAGACTTGCAGAAGAAGATCTTACAATCAGCTACACAACAAACACCGAAACAAAAGAACAGATCGTTTCAGGTCTTGGTGAACAGCATCTTGATTCAGTTGTTACAAAGCTCAAGAATAAGTTCGGCGTTGAAGTTGATCTGAGCGTTCCCAGAGTTGCATACAGAGAAACAATCAGCAAGAAAGTTGCCGTTCAGGGCAGACACAAGAAGCAGTCCGGCGGTAGCGGTCAGTTCGGTGACGTTTGGATTGAATTCGAACATATCGATGGTGACAGCTTTGAATTTGCAGAAAGAGTTGTTGGCGGCTCCGTTCCCAAGAACTTCTTCCCCGCAGTTGAAAAGGGTCTTCGCGAAGCTATCCTCAAGGGTCCCCTTGCAGGTTATCCCGTTGTTGGTCTGAGAGCAACTCTTTATGACGGTTCATCTCACCCCGTTGACTCAAACGAAATGGCATTCAAGATGGCTGCAAAGATTGCTTATAAGAACGGTATGCCTCAGGCTAATCCCAAGCTTCTTGAGCCCTACGGCGCACTCAAGGCTTATATGCCCGGCGACAATCTCGGCGATATTATGGGTGATATCACAAAGAGAAGAGGCCGCGTTCTTGGTATGGGTCCCTGCGAAGATGATCCCAAGATGCAGGAACTCATCGCGGAAGTTCCTATGGCTGAAATGGGCGACTTTGCAACAGTTCTTCGCTCCGTAACAATCGGCAGAGGCTATTTTGCATTCGAGTTTGACCACTATGAAGCAGCCCCCGAAATGGTTGCATCAAAGGTTATCGAAGAAGCAAAGGCTCTTGCAGAAGACGAATAAAAAATTTACCGCCGAGGCAGAAATGCTTCGGCGGTTTTGCGTTACAGCATAAATTTCTTGACATTGCCAAACCTTTTTGATAAAATGGTTTCCGTTCAATACAACTGAATACTAGCCCCCTTAGTTAAATGGATATAATAAATCCCTCCTAAGGATTAGTTATGCGTTCGATTCGCGTAGGGGGTGCCAGCTCCGATGATTTTTCATCGGAGTTTTTTCTTTTTAAGATTGATTTGAACGGTGATATATTATATAATTAACAGGTAAAATCCGATTTGGAAAGGATGATAAAAATGAAACTCAGAGCCCCTTCTGTTCCGCTTGTTACCATTGACCCTTTTATTTCAATCTGGTCACCCGATTCCTGCATTAACCACGTTGAAACAGAGCATTGGTCGGGCAAGGAAAATTCTATTATCGGCATAGCTGAAATAGACGGCGAAAAGCGTCTTTTTCTCGGCTATCACAGAGATATCAGAAAGCTGACACAGACTGCGCTTGATATCGATGCATTATCAACAACCGCAGTTTTTGAAAACGAAAAGGTCAAGCTTAACGTCAAGTTTCTCACACCGCTTATTCCTGATGATTACCGTTTGCTTACACGACCTGTTTCGTATCTGGAGATTGAATATCAATCAAATGACGGCAAGGAACACGAGGTTAAAATCAGCGTTTCGGCAAGCGAAAAAATTTGCCTTGACGAAGATATTGACAGCCCTATTGTTGTTGAAAACATCAGCCACAACGGTTTAACGGTTATGAAAATGGGCAATGCCGAGCAGAAACCGCTTAACCGTAGCGGCGATCAGGTCTGCATTGATTGGGGATACCTTTACCTTGCATCAGACAGTGCCGAGGCACAGGGCAGGGAAATTGAGGTCTTCGGTGATGAGCAGATTGAAATTTCTGCACCGATAAAAGAAAATCAGTCGCTTATGTATTATATTGCATATGACGATATTGAGAGCATTGAATATTTTGGCAAGCATCTTCGTTCCTGGTGGAATAAAGACGGTCAGAGCATTCTTGATGCAATAGCTGAGGCGGCTTCAGAATATGCAGAGCTTTGCGAGCGATGCGATGATTTTTCAAAGAAACTTTATGACGATGCTTTTGCCGCAGGCGGCGAAAAATATGCCGAGCTTCTTGCACTTTCATACCGTCAGGTTATTGCAGCCCACAAGCTTGCACTTGATGAAAACGGAGATATTCTTTATATCTCAAAGGAATGCAACTCCAACGGTTGTGCGGCAACGGTTGACGTTTCTTATCCGTCAACCCCGATGTATCTTCTTTATAACCCCGAACTTGTCAAGGGTATGATGCGCCCTGTTTATAAGTATGCCGAGAGTGATGCGTGGAAGTTTGATTATGCACCGCACGACGTGGGTCAGTATCCGCTTCTTAACGGTCAGGTTTATGGCGACAATCAGGAAAAATGGCAGATGCCCGTTGAAGAGTGCGGCAATATGCTTGTTATGGAAGCGAACGTTGCTCTTGCAACAGGAAGCGCCGATTTTGCCGCGAAGCATATCGACTTGCTTGAAAAGTGGTGTCATTACCTTATTAAATACGGTGCAGACCCCGGTCACCAGCTTTGCACCGACGATTTTGCAGGTCACCTTGCTCATAACTGCAATCTTTCACTTAAAGCAATTATGGGTCTTCAGGGAATGGCGATTATTATGAATATGCTCGGCAACGCAGAAAAGAGCGCGTTTTACAGAGCAGAGGCAGAGAAGATGGCTGATATCTGGATGAACACTGCCGTAAATGCCGACGGAACAACAAAGCTCGCCTTTGACCGCCCCGATTCTTACTCGATGAAATATAATATGGTCTGGAACAGAGCATGGCAGAGCGGACTTTTCTCACAGGAATTTATGGATGCGGAAATTGCCGACAATATGAAACATTTCAACAAGTACGGTATGCCGCTTGACAGCAGAGCAGATTACACAAAATCTGACTGGCTTGTGTGGACAGCTTCAATGGCTTCAGATGACAAGGTTTTTGCCGATTACGTTGCACCGCTTTGGGATGCATATAACGAAACAACGTCAAGAGTGCCGATGAGCGACTGGTACGATACCGTCAGCGGCAGATGGGTTTCTTTCCGCCACAGAACGGTTCAGGGCGGCTTGTTTATGCGTGTTCTGATGAACAAAATGATAAGTGAATAAAAAGAAAATGCATCACCTTTAACGGGTGATGCATTCTTTTTGTTATTTCTTAAGTCTGATAACGTTCCAGCTCAGGGGCTTGAGCTCAACAGTCATCTGTGTGCCGTCAATTGCGGGCACGGGATTGTTATGAGGCTTAACCTTAACGTTATCAAAGAAGTTTTCGGCTTTCTTATCGTAGCCGTCCATTGCGATGAATTCGCAGGGTTTGTAGCCGTCAAAATCCATAAGGTTAACGTCAAGAACAACGTTTTCGTCAAGGCTCTTGTTGACGCAGAAAATTGCCATTTCTTCATTTTCTTCGTCATAGGTTGCAATGGTTTCAATGTAAGGAACGTCTGTAAAAGCTTTGCAATCATATTTGGGGCAATCAACAAGCGGAAGAAGTGCAGAGCCTCTGCCGTAGTTTGACATATGCATAAAGGGGAAATATGTTGTCTGCTCAAAAACGCCGCCGCCTGTTTTGGTGAAGATGGGAGCAATAACGTTAACAAGCTGGGCAATGCAGGCAATCTTTACTCTGTCGCAGTGGCGAAGGAAGGTGATGAGAAGCGAGCCGACAAGAAGAGCATCTTCGAAGTTATAGATATCCTCAAGCAGGGCAGGAGCTTCGCTCCATTTTTCGAATTTTGCGTTGTTGGAGTGATACCATACGTTCCATTCGTCAAACGAGAGGTTGATTTTTTTCTTTGAATGCTTTCTTGCCTTTATGTAGTCGCAGGTACAGATGATTGAATAGATAAAATCGTCAACCTCAAGCGAACGGGCAAGGAAGGACTGGATATCGTCGTCGTGGTTGCCGTAATACTGGTGAAGCGAAACGTAATCGATGCTGTCATAAGCGATTTCAAGTGTTTCGGCTTCCCATTTGCCGAAGGTGCTCATATTTCTGCTTGACGAGCCGCAAAGAACGGTTTCAATATCGGGGCTTGTCCACTTCATAAGCTTTGAAGCTTCAAGTGCAGTTCTGCCGTATTCAACGGCGGTTTTGCCGCCCATCTGCCAGGGACCGTCCATTTCATTGCCGAGGCACCAGAGCTTGATGTTGTGAGGCTCTTCAACACCGTGCGAACGTCTTAAATCTGACCAATATGTGCCTGATTTGTGGTTGCAGTATTCAACAAGATTTCTGGCTTCGTCGGGCCCTCTTGTACCGAGGTTGACAGCCATCATACACTCTGCATTTGCCTTTTGGCACCATTTCATAAACTCGTTTGTGCCGAAGGTGTTGGGCTCGGTTGTGCCCCACGCAAGGTCAAGGCGGCGGGGTCTTTTTTCAACGGGGCCGACGCCATCTTCCCAATTATAGCCTGAAACGAAGTTGCCGCCGGGGTAACGGACAACGGGAACGTTAAGTTTTTTGACGAGGTCGATTACGTCCTGACGGAAGCCGTTTTCGTCTGCAGTGGGGTGACCGGGTTCATAGATGCCGCCGTAAACGGCTCTGCCCAGATGCTCAACGAATGAACCGTAGACTCTTTTATCAATATCGCCTATGCGGAATTCTTTTGCAAGGGTAATTTTAGCTTTCATTTTGCACACCTGCTTTGCTTTATAATAAATAAATACTATCATAACAACGGGGTTTTGTAAACAAAAAAGAATAAAAACGGGTGTCAAAAAACACCCGCTTTTTTTATGCATATTTATTAATCAGATAATCCATCGCCTGCAGATAGCCGTCAAAGCCGAGACCGATATATGATTTTTCGCAAGCCATACCCGCATAAGAAATCTGTCTGAATTCTTCACGTTTTGAAACGTCTGAAATGTGAACCTCAATCGCAGGGATACCGACTGATTTGAGCGCATCAAGAATTGCAACGCTTGTGTGGGTGTAAGCGGCAGGGTTGATAACGATGCCGTCAATTTTGCCGTAAGCCGATTGGATTTCGTCAACGATTGCGCCCTCGTGGTTGGACTGAAAAATTCTGACCTCAACGTCTTTTTCGGCGGCGTGAGCGTTAATCATATTGCAAAGGGTTTCGTAATTCTGCGCGCCGTAAATTGCAGGCTCACGAATGCCGAGCATATTGAGATTCGGGCCGTTTATAACAAGGATTTTCATAATTTTATCCTCCTGAGAGTTTCTTCGGGGTCGGGGTCAACGTCAATGACGATATCTGCCGTTTCAAAATAAAGCGGCAAACGCTTTGCATACATTTCTTTGAGTGCCGCAACGTCTTTCGAAAGCGGTCTGCCGTCTGTTGCAAGGCGGTCAATATCGGATTTCAGAAAAATAACGGTTGAATTTTCTTTGAGAGCAATGCGGTTTTCTTCTTTGAGAATTGCGCCGCCGCCCGTTGCAATGATTCTGCCGTGTTCTTTTGCCGCGGCTTTAACGGCTTGAGTTTCTCGACGTCTGAATTCAGCTTCGCCGTATTTTTCAAAAATTTCGGGAATACTTTCGCCGCATTCTTCAACAATCGAATCGGTGTCAACGCATTCTCTGTCTGTTTTTTCTGCAAGCAAACGGGCTATGGTTGATTTGCCGCAACCGGGCATACCGATGAGAGCTATGTTTTTTTGGTTGCCGAGAATGATATCGTGAATTCTGTCAATCTCGGTCAGCGGAATTTCTTTGCCTGTAAAAATTTCTGCCGCACGCAAAGCCTGTGCAACAAGCATCGGCAAACCGTTAACGCAGTCAATGCCTAGCTTTTTTGCATCAAGCAGAAAAACCGTGTTTGCAGGGTTATAGATAAGGTCGATAGCCTTTTTGCAGTTCTTAAATTGAGTTAAATCAATCAGCCCTTCGCCGTTGTTGGGATACATACCCACGGGGGTTGTGTTAACGATGATATCGGCATCGAAATGGCGGCTGATATTCTGATAGTTGTTTTCGCCGTTTCGTGAAACAACAATAATTTCTCTCGCACCCTCATCGGCAGAAACAAGCTGTGCCGTGAGACTTGCACCGCCCGAGCCGAGAATGAGCACCTTTTTGCCGCTGAAATCGCAACCGATTTTCTTTGCCATATAAAGAAAACCGAAATAATCCGTGTTATCTCCGTAAAGCGAGCCGTCAGGGAGGCGGATAACGGTGTTGACCGAGCCTGCTTTTTTTGCGGTTTCGGAGAGCTCGGCACAGCGGTTATATGCTTCAACCTTATAAGGAATGGTAACGTTGAAGCCGCTTAAACGCTTGTCGGCAAAAAAATCATCGAGATTTTCGGGCTCTGTGGGGTAAAGCTTATATTCATAATCGCAAAGGAGCGAATGAATCTGCGGCGAAAGCGAGTGCCCAAGCTTTCTGCCCAATAATCCAAACATAAAATAATCACCTTAATCTTCTGTGTAGCTTCCGAGATAGCTGAACTGTTCACAGTCACTTTCAAGCTCTCCGAGAAGAGCTTTGAGGTTTTCTGAATAAACGGAAGCATCGATATCAAAATAGAACATAAATTCAAAGTTACTGCCGGGAATGGGGCGGCTTTCAAGCTTTGTCATATTAAGACCGAGTGCGGCAAACTTTGAGATTATGTTATAAAGTGAACCGGGCTTGTGAGGAATTGTGAGCATAATGCTTGTCTTTTTTGCACCGGGATAAATTTCGGGTGTTTTTGAGATGCAGATAAAACGGGTGTAGTTGTTATCCGTGTTCTGCACACCGCTTTTGAGAACCTTAAGAGAATAGAGCTCGGCGCAATCCTTTGAGCCGATGGCGGCACAGTCTTTTCTGCCGCTTTCGGCAACCATTTTTGCGGCGGCGGCTGTATTTTTGCAAACGGTCACCTTTGCGCCGATTGATTTGATGAAATCCGAGCACTGGTTGAGTGCCTGCTCGTGAGAGAAAACCTCTTTGATATCGTCAAGCTTTGTTCCGACGGGAGCAAGAAGCGAATGACCGATGCAGAGCTTTGTGCTGTGAGTGATATAGAATTTATATTTTTTCATCAGGTCATAGACTGAATTGACCGAGCCTGCGGTGCTGTTTTCGAGCGGCAGAATACCGTAACGGCAAAGACCGCTGTCAACCGCTTTAAAAACGTCTTCAAAGCCTGCAAAATACATAATCGAGGGATAAGCAAAGAGCTTATCGCAGGCAAACTGTGAATAGGCACCCTCAACACCCTGACAGGCAACAACAGCTCTGTCGGGTCTTTGGAGGGGAGTTGAAGCGGTAACCTCATCAAGCATTTTTACGAGATCTGAAGCGGGGTTCATCAGTTTTTTCTGGTATGAACGGCTCAGATCAAAAATAGTCTGATAGAGCGTTTTTGTGTAGCTCTGAATTTCGGGTGAGGTCATTTCCGTGACCTTGTTGAAAACCTTGCGTTCACGCTCTCTGTCATAAACGGCAAGTCCGTTTTCTTTTTTGTAAGCCGCAATGTTTGCGGCGGTTTTCATTCTTTTTTCAAAAAGCTCGGTGAGCTGTTTGTCTATGCTGTCAATTTCCTGGCGAAGTTCGTTGATATCCATATTATCACCTGATTATAAAATGAAATCTGCAATTGCAACCGCCGCTGCCGCTTCAACGCAGGGCACTGCACGCTGAACAATACAGGGGTCGTGTCTGCCGCCGATAACAAGTGTTTCGGCTTCGTTGGTTGCAAGATTAACTGTTTGCTGTTCTTTAGCGATTGAGGGAGTGGGCTTGAATGCACAGCGGAAGATAACGGGCATACCCGAGGTGATGCCTCCCAGAATGCCGCCGTGATTATTTGTTTTTGTTTTTATTTCACCGTTTTCGCAGATGAATTCATCGTTGTTTTCGCTTCCTTTGAGCATACTGCCTTCAAAGCCCGAGCCGAATTCGATGCCCTTGACTGCAGGGATACCGAAAACAACGGAGCTGATTTTGTTTTCAATGCCGTCAAATATCGGGTCGCCGATGCCTGCGGGCAGTCCGATAACAGCGCATTCAACAGTGCCGCCGAGTGAATCGCCATCTGCACGGGCATCTGCAACACACTGAGCCATTTCTTCACCCTTGTTATCGCAGATAACGGGCAAATCTTTGGCTTTGATGCAGTCTAATTCTGCTTTGCTGACGTTAACGGGGTCAAACCTTTCATCGTCAACAAGACCGATTGAAGCAATGTGAGCACCAACGTGAATGCCTTTGCTTTCAAGAATCTGTGCGCACACAGCACCTGCAAAGCAAAGGGGAGCAGTCATTCTGCCGCTGAAGTTTCCGCCGCCGCGGATATCGTTGAAGCCGTTGTGTTTCATATAAGCGGCGAAGTCGCTGTGAGCAGGTCTGGGCAGATTGCGGAGCTTATCATAGTCACCCGAGTGAGCGTCGGAGTTTTCAATGATTGCGCAAATCGGAGCGCCGCAGGTTACGTTGTCAACAACACCCGAAACAATTCGGGGCTTATCCGCTTCTTTGCGTGCGGTTGACATTGCGTTTTTTCCGGGCGCGCGTCTTGCCATAAAAGCCTCGATGCGGTCAAAGTCGAGCTTTATGCCTGCGGGAATACCGTCAAGCACACAGCCGATTGCCTGCGAATGGGATTGACCGAAGATAGTTAATTTTATTTTTGAGCCGAAGTTACAGGACATATGCCTTACCTCCCAGACTGTTATAATCTTCAAAAAATGCGGGATATGATTTTGCAACGGCACCTGCGTTTGTGATTGTTACGGGGTTTTCGCATTTCTGCGCCGCAACCGCCACTGCCATTGCGATGCGGTGGTCACCGAAGGAATCTGTCACACCGCCTGCAAGCGAGGGCTTGCCGCTGATAATAAGACCGTCATCGGTTTCTTTGACCTGTGCACCGAGCGAGTAAAGCATAGATGCCGTTGTTTTGATGCGGTCACTTTCTTTAAGGCGGAGTCTTTGTGCGTTGTATATTACGGTTTCGCCGTTTGCGGTTGCCGCAACCGCCGCAATAACGGGCACGGCATCGGGAATCTGCGAAGCGTCAACTCTGCAGCCGTGAAGTGCCGAAACGTCAGCAACAAAACCGTTTTCTGTTTTTGTTATTTTTGCGCCCATTTCGGAAAGCACGGTGATGATGGCTTTATCTCCCTGTACCGAATCGGGGTTAAGATTCTGCACTTCAACACCCGAGCAAAGCCAGAATGCGGCATTCGACCAGTCGGCTTCAACTGTGAAATCCTGACCTGTAAGAGTGCCTCCGTTTATATAAAAAACGTTGTTTTCTTCTTTGATTTGTGCGCCGAATTGCTTGAGCACGTCAAGCGTGATATCAATATAGGGTCTTGACTCAACGGGCGGAATAAGATTGATTCTGCTTTCGCCCGAAACAAAAGAAAGAGCCAGAAGCAGACCTGTTATGAATTGCGAGCTTACGTTACCTTTTATTGAATATTCGCCGCAACCGATTCTGCCCGAAACGTCAAGCGGAAAAGAATCTGATATTGCGGCACCGTTTTTTATAAGCTCTTCTTTGAGCGGAGAAAGAGGTCTTTCGGGCAATCTGCCGCAGGCATTGATTTTTGTTTCTGTGCCGAGTGCGCAGATAACGGGGAGCAGAAAGCGGATTGTTGAGCCGCTTTCACGGCAGTTGATTTCTGCATTTGCAAGCGGAGTTTTTATTGGATTAACGGTATAAACGTCACCGCTTTTCTCGATTTGAGCACCGAGGTTTTGCAGGCAATCAACCGTTGCGTCGATATCATCGGAGCTTGCATTTATTTTTATTTTGCTTTCACCCTTTGCAAGTGCGGCGCAGATGAGTGCGCGGTGAGCAAAGGATTTTGAAGCTATGCCGTTGATTGTGCCGCTCAATGCAACGGGGAAAATCTGAACGTTCATAAAACACACTCCGCAATTTTATAAATCTCATCAACTGAAAGCTTCTGAAGAAAGCACTCGCCTTTTTTTCGGGGAAAAACGAAGGCTATTGAATCACCTGCACGCTTTTTATCCGAAAGTGCGGCATCTGCGAGAGCCTCGGGAGCAAAATCGCATTCGCAGGGCAGATTGTTATTTTTGTTTGCTTCAATGATTGCGGCGGTGCAGTCTTCGTTACTGAAGCCGAGCTTTGCACCTGCTTTTGCGGCAATAACCATACCGATTGCAACAGCGCTGCCGTGAGAGATTTCAAAATCACTGCATTTTTCAATTGAATGCGCCATTGTGTGACCAAAGTTAAGAAGCTGTCTGTCACCCTTATCAAACTCATCTTTTGCAACAACGTCACGTTTGAGTTCAACGCAACGGGCGATTATGTTTTCGATATTGCCCAAAACGTTTCCGCCTTTAACGGCATCAAAAAGCTCTGCATCAAAAATTGCGCCGTATTTGATAACCTCTGCCATACCGTCTGAAAAGGTTTCGGGTGAAAGGGTTGAGAGTGTGTCGGTGTCGCATAAAACCAATTCGGGCTGATAAAATGCACCCATAAGGTTTTTGCCTGCGGTGAGATTGACGGCTGTTTTGCCGCCAACGGATGAATCAACCGCCGCAAGCAGAGTTGTGGGCACCTGCACAAAAGGAATACCGCGCAGATAAAGCGAAGCGGCAAGACCTGTCATATCACCCGTAACACCGCCGCCAAGGGCAACGGCAAAATCGGTGCGGGTGAGCTTGTTTTCCGCAAGGAATTCAAGAATATCAAAAAGTGTTTCTTTGTTTTTTGAATCTTCACCTGCAGGGAAAACGTATGTCACAACGTCTATGCCTGCATTTTTGAGACTTGCGGCTGTTTTATCGAGCCACAGGGGGGCAACGTTTGAATCGGTTATGATTGCCGCCTTGCTTTTGCCGAGCAGGGCAGAGCATCTTTCGCCCAGGGAGTCAAGCAGACCTGAGCCGATAATAACGTCATATTCGTTTGATGCATTAACTCTGATAGTTTTCATAACCAAAACCTACTTTGCCTGAATTTTGCTGTCTGTGCCTTCTTTGAGAAGTGCCGCAAGGGCTTCTTTGTCATTATCCTTGAGTGCCTGACTGTATTCCGAAAGACGGTCAACAAGATAATCTATCTCGTGAATAAGGTTGTCTTTGTTTTCAAAGAAAAGCTCTGTCCACATTTTTTCGTTAAGCTTTGAAACGCGAGTTAAATCTCTGTAGCTGCCTGCCGAAAAGCCTTTCTGGCTGACTGCCGTTGTGCTTTTGACGTAAGCATTTGAAATAACGTGAGGAAGCTGGGAGGTGAATGCGATTATCCGGTCGTGCTCCTCGGGCGAAGTGAAGTTGACTTCGCCGAAGCCTGCATCGTCAAGCACACCCCTGAGCTTATGAAGAATGCGGATATCCGTATTCTCTCTTGGAGTAACAATCATCGTTGCGTTTTTGAAAAGATTGGCTCTTGAGCGGGTGAAGCCCGAAAACTGCGTGCCTGCCATCGGATGTGCACCGATGAATTCAAAGCCGTTTTCTGCGGCAATTTTTTCGCAGGGGGCGCAGACGGGTCTTTTGACACCACCGCAATCCGCAACGATTGCACCTTTCTTTATAAGGTGCGCGTTCTTCTTTATATATTCTACAGTATCTTGGGGGTAAAGTGCAACAAAAATTATGTCACAATCTGAAATTGTTTTTTCGTTAAGCTCATCTTTGACTGCTCCAATGAGCTTTGCGGCAAGAAGAGAGCTTCTGTTTATATCAAAACCGTAAACCTCGTGTTTGCCGCTTTCGCTGAAAGCTCTTGCGAGCGAGCCGCCGATAAGACCGAGGCCCGAAACACCGATTACCATAATATCACCTCTTGAAAGGATTTAAAACTTTGTCATAATTTCTCTGATTGCGTTTGCTTCTTTAACGATTTTCGCAAACTCCTCGGGGCGGAGTGCCTGTGGACCGTCGCAAAGAGCGTGGGCGGGGTCGTTATGCACCTCAATCATAAGTCCGTCTGCGCCTGCCGCAACCGCCGCAAGGGCAAGGGGTCTTACCATTCTTGAAATGCCTGCCGCATGGCTGGGGTCTGCGATGATGGGCAGGTGAGTTTTTTCTTTGAGCAGAGCAATTGCAGAGATATCCATTGTGTTTCTTGTGTAATGTTCAAAGGTGCGTATGCCTCTTTCGCAAAGCATAACCTTTGAGTTGCCGCCTGCCATAATGTATTCGGCACTCATAAGAAGCTCTTCCATTGTTGCGGCAAGACCTCTTTTGAGAAGGATGGGTTTATCTGTTTTGCCGAGTTCTTTGAGAAGCTCAAAGTTCTGCATATTTCTTGCTCCGCCCTGAATAACGTCAACGTCTTCAAACAGGGGCAGGTGAGAAAGGTCCATAATCTCGGTAACAATCGGAGCTCCTGTTTCTGCTCTTGCTTTTCGGAGAAGCTCAAGACCTTCGGCTCTCATGCCCTGGAAAGCATAGGGCGAAGTTCTGGGTTTGAATGCGCCGCCGCGAAGCAAATTTGCGCCTGCCGATTTGATATCCTTTGCGATTGAACATATCTGCTCGGGCGATTCAACGGAGCAGGGACCTGCAATAAACTGAAAGTTGCCGCCGCCGATTTTGAAGCCGTTGATATCGATCACGGTATCTTCGGGGTGGAATTTGCGGTTTGCGTTTTTATAGGGTTCGCTGATACGCATAACGTTGCTCACAATTGTAAGACCGCTGATGAGATCCATATCAACGTGGCTTGTGTCACCAACAAGACCGAGAACCGTATCGTATTCACCCTCACTGCGGTGGATTTCAAGGTTAAGACTTCTGAGCCATTCGATAAGATTCTGAATCTGATTTTCGTCTGTTCCTTTTTTAACTGTTACTACCATAATGTTACCTCCAAAAACAAAAACACCGCAGTGTAAATTTCACTGCGGTGTTTAAAATTAAACTTATTTCCCGTTTTTCAGCAAAACCTACCAAACCCTATCAAGTTGACTTGATAAAGTAAAAGTAGAAGTATGCAGCTGTGAAAACGTTGTTTTTCATTTCGTAAACCTCTGTGGGGTTGATTTTTCTTTAGAATAGCACCATAAAAATCGATTGTCAAGCCGATTCCAGCAAAAAATCGCTTTAAAGCGATAAATTGTTAAAGTTGCACAAATGAATGCTTTGTGAACAGCTGCGCTGTGCGCATTAACTCACAGTAAAAAGGTGTTCATCGTTCTTGTAAGGGTTGGTTTTGTTTTGTGCATCATAATAAGCCTGCGGAAATTTCGGGCTTTTATTTGTTGAAGCAAGAGAGGTGTCAACCTGTGTGCTTTCGCCCTCACGAACAAGTCTGCCGATAACAGCAAGGCGGGCGTCATAAAAATCATAGCAACAGGTGGAAAGGGTCAGAATTTTATCTTGCGGAGTGATATCAACACCCGTTGAATAGAGCTTGCGTTTGTCAAGCTCCTCTATGTAAGCTGCGAACTCGCTGTCGGTTGCATTGGCAAAGTTATAATAGAAACGTCTTCCGTTATCCTGTTCGACGTTACTGTTAACAATGATAACGGCATAAATCTTGAAGGTATGGTTGCCGTAAAGAGTGTTAACCTCAATGGTCGGAGCTTTTTTGAAGGTTTCGATATCTCTGTATTCTTCAAGAAAGCCGAACATCTCATCGTCGCTTCGCATATTGTGACCGTGAATGATTGTGTTTCTGCCAAGATTTTTTATATCGTTTCTGTAATCAAAATAGGGCTGACCGTATTTGGTAGCTTTGCCGTAAAAATCAACGGTGAGATATTTATCGTTGTTATCGGTCTGCATAAGAGCAAAGTCCGCGTCAAGACCGCTGATTGTGAGCTGACCTGCAAACTCATTGTTGATTGAATAAAGCTCGGCATAATTGGGGTTCATTCCGTCGGGGAAATCAACGCCGGGGTATCTTTTTCTTATTTCATCAAGAGGATCAATTCCGTTTGCGGTTGTAACCGTATTCTGAAGAAGGTTATGAAGTTCCGAGGTGTTTTGGCGGTGCTTCCAAGGTTCGATTATATAATAGTTTGTGAGATACGAAATGCTCAGTATAAGGCAGATTATTGCCGAAATGTAAGCAATGTTTTTGAAAATTTTGTTTGACTTTTCTCTTGCGGTTTTTTTGCTTTGAGCAGGAGCATCAACGGCTTGAGCAGGTCTGATAATGCGATAATAAGTGTTGTTTTCTGCAAAACTGTCGCTATCAGAATTTACTGTTTCTCCCGTTGCAGTTTCAGCGCATTCTTCGTTTTTGAAAATGAGTTTATTGTTTCTTCTGCCCGAAACAAGATCTTGCGGATAGTATTCCTCAAGCTTGAATGGTTTTTGGGTTTGCTTGTCAAAAGCAAAATAAGCTATGGTATTTTTGTCTTTTATTTCGGCTTTGCCTGTTGCGATTCTGCCGCAGAGAAGAGTGCCGATGGGGAGTGCCTGTGACGAATGGACAAAGGAATCCGTGCCGTAACCGCAATGCGGACAGCTTGTGACGGAATCTTCACATTTTCTGAAGCAGGCAAGACAAAGTTTCATTTTACGTTCCTTAATTTTTATTCTTTAAACGGATTATACATTTTCGCCGTTGCAAAAACAAGGCTTTTGTGTTATGATTTTGTTAATTTATTTCGGAGGATACTTATGAGCTACGGTTTTTTTGCAATGGCATCAAGAATGAAATATATAAACAGATGGGCTCTGATGAGAAATGAGCACAGCGAAAATCTCAGCGAGCACAGCTTTGAGGTTGCGGTTATCGCAAACGCGCTTGCGGTTATCGGCAACAAGCGTTTCGGCAAAGGTTATAACTGCGAGAGAGCGGCACTTCTCGGGCTTTATCACGATATGCCCGAAACCCTCACGGGTGATATGCCAACACCTGTAAAATATTACAGCGAAGAAGTAAGGGCGGCATATAAAACAGTTGAGGATAATGCTTGCAAACGCCTTGTTGAGATGCTTCCCGAGGATTTCAGAAGCGAGTTTGCACCGTTCCTGATTGCCAATGAAGCTGATGCGGATTTATGGAAGCTTGTGAAGGCGGCAGATAAAATCAGCGCCTATATCAAGTGCCTTGAAGAAAAAAAGGCAGGCAACACGGAATTCACCAAGGCAGGTGAGGGCGTGAGAGAAAGTGTTGAAAAACTCGATTTACCCGAAGTGAAAGTTTTTCTTGAAGAATTTTTGCCTGCATATGAATTGACACTTGACGAACTCAGATAATTATAAGCCGAGCAGTTTTCGCGCGTTTTCGCCGAGAACTGCTTTTTCATCTTCTTCCGAAAGACCGAAGCATTTAACGAGTTCAATATCCTGCCAGGGAGCATTCCAGGGAGCGTCGCTTCCCATAAGAATTTTGTCTGCACCGTGCAGGTCGATAAGCTCTTTTGCCATTCTGGGTGTGAGCATACCGTAGCAATAGGCGGTGTCAAGATAAACGTTTTTGCCGCAAAGATGTTCAAGCGTTTCGGGGCGTGCACAAAGACCGCCGAAATGAGCGGCAACAACGGGTGCACCGTCAAAATACGGCAAAACCTTTGCAAGTTTTTCGGGAGGGCAATGCACGGGCTCGGGATAACCGATATCAAAACCGCTGTGAAAAACGGTTATCAGACCAAGCTCACCGATTTTTTCATAGATGGGAAACATCTTCGGGTCGTCAACAAAAAAGCCCTGATAATCGGGATGGAGCTTAACGCCTTTGATTCCGTTTTCTTTCAGCCTTTCAAGCTCTGAAAGTGCATCGGAGCTTTCGTGGTGCACGCTGCCGAATGGGATAATACCCTCAACGTCTTTCAACGAAATTGCAAAATCGTTAACGTTTTTCTGTTGGGTCGGATTTGTTGCAATGTTGAGCACAACCGAATAGTCAACCCTGTTTTCTTTTTGAAGAGAAAGCAGAGAATCGAGGCTGCCGTTATGGAAGGGCTTGATTATTCCTGAGCGCTTGCAAAGAATTTCCATTGCCTTTGTTGCAATTTTATCGGGAAAACAGTGGGTGTGAAAGTCTATAATCATTTGTTTCACCTTGAGAATTGGACAGATTTTATATCATTTTATACCTAAACAGACGCTATATCAATATGTATTTTACACGAAAATTAACGAAAAACACATATAATGATGTAATTATAAAAATAATGCTTGATATTTTTGATGCGGTGTGTTAAAATAACAACAGTAGGATTTAGTTTTGATTGAGAGTGGGGCGACCCGCTCTTTTGTTTATGCAAAAAACAATATTCTCAAAAAGAAAAAAGGAGGATTTTACCATGGCAAAAGGTAAAGGCGGTAACACCGTTGCGGCTGTGTGGGAAATTGCAGCCCCCATTGCCGAGCAGCTTGGTCTTGACATCTGGGATATCAGATTTGTCAAGGAAGGCGCTGATTGGTTCCTGCGTATTTTTATTGATAAAGACGGCGGCGTTTCAATTGAGGATTGCGAAAATATGAGCCGTGCAATTGATAAGCCTCTTGATGAGGCAGACCCCATTGAGCAGAGCTATTGTCTTGAGGTTTCTTCACCCGGCATTGAGCGTGAGCTTGTGCGCGATGCGCATTTTGAAGCTTGCAAGGGCGAAAAAATCAAGGTGAAGCTCATCAGAGCTGTTGACGGTCAGAGAGATTTTGGCGGAATCCTTGAGAATTTTGACGGCCACGCAATCACCCTTCGTCTTGAAGACGGCAATGCACTGGTTTTTGATAAAAAAGAAGCAAGCAAAATCAGGCTTGATGATTTCAGTTTTTAATTAAACCTTGAATATAGAGTGAAAGGATTGGTTACTAAAATGAATAACAGCGAATTTTTTGAGGCAGTCAAGCTTCTCGGTAAAGAGAAGAACATTCAGGTAGATGCTCTTCTTGAGGGTATTCAGAGAGCAATCGTAACAGCAGTTAAAAGAGATTATAACAACAAAGATATCGTTTTCTGCGAAATCGATAAGGATAAGAACGATATGAGAGTTTTTGTTCGCAAAAACGTTGTTTCCGAAATCGTTGACCCCGATGAGGATATGCTTGTTGAGCAGGCTCAGAGATTCAAGAAGAACGCTCTTGCAGGCGATATCATTGAAATCGAGCTTGAAACAAAAGAAGTAAGCCGTATTGCCGCTGAAAAGGGCAAGCACATTCTCCGCCAGGCTATCAGAGAAGCTGAACACGGTCAGATCAGAGAAGAATTCCAGAACAAGAATCAGGAAATTGTTACTGCAAAGATTTCAAAGATTGATCCTGAAACTCTTGATGCTTTCGTTGAAATCGGCAAGCTTTCAGAAAGACTTCTCCGCACAGAGCAGCTTCCCACAGATAACTTCAAAGAGGGCGATCTTGTTAAGGTTTATATCGCAGAAGTCAGAGATGCAACAAAGGGTCCCAGAGCAACAATTTCAAGAACTCATCCCGGTCTTGTAAGAAGACTGCTTGAGAGTGAAGTTCCCGAAATTTTTGACGGCACGGTTGAAATCAAGTCCGTTTCCCGTGAAGCAGGCTCAAGAAGCAAGATTGCAGTTTACAGCGCAGACGAAAACGTTGATCCCGTTGGCGCTTGCATCGGTCAGAGAGGCGCCCGTGTTAACAAGATTGTTGACCAGCTCGGCGGCGAAAAGCTTGATATCGTTCGCTACAGCGAAAACCCCGCAGAGTTTGTTGCAGCTGCTCTTGCTCCCGCAGACGTTATTTCTGTTGAAATTCTCAGCGAAGAAGAACACTCCTGCAGAGTTGTTGTTCCCAACAACCAGCTTTCACTTGCTATCGGTAACAAGGGTCAGAATGCCCGCCTTGCCGCAAAGCTCACAAGCTGGAAAATCGATATTAACCCCGAAACTGAAGAAGCAGTTATCAATTTTGACGAATAATTTTCAATATACCTGAATATAATAAGGAGTTGAACCGATGCCTACCCGCCGTATCCCGATGAGAAAATGCACGGGCTGTAACGAAATGAAGCCCAAAAAAGAGCTTGTAAGGGTTGTAAGAAGCCCCGAAGGCGAAGTTTCGCTTGACCTCACAGGCAAAAAGCCCGGCAGAGGTGCCTATGTGTGCCATAATGCCGAATGTCTTGTTAAAGCAAGAAAGGCCAAAAGGTTTGAGCGTGCATTCTCCTGCGCTATACCGGACGGAGTTTATGACAAAATGGAGGATGAACTTAAAAATGACGGACAATCCTAAGTTTCTCTCTCTTTTGGGTATGAGCCGCAAGGCAGGCAAACTCAGTTGCGGGCATGACGGTGCAATAGGTTCAATCAGAAGCAAAAGCGCGCGCTTGTGCTTACTCAGCAGCGATTCATCGCAAAGACTGAGACTCGAAACAGAAAGAGAAGCAACTTTTGAAGGCAGAGATATTCCGGTGAGAATTCTGCATTCAACAATGGAAGATATCAGACGCGCCACAGGGCTTAAGTCCGCGGTGCTTACAGTCAACGATGAAGGCTTTGCAAAATCCATGCTTGGGCTTCTGAACACATCAGGGGAGGTTACTGAATGATTAGTAAATACAGAGTACACGAAGTCGCAAAAGACTTTGATATTAAGAGCAACATAGTTGTTGATTTGCTCGGCAAATATTTTGACGGTCAGAAAAAGCATATGACAGCTCTCGAAGAAGATGAGCTTGATCTTATCTTTGAGACTTTCACAAAAGAAAACCAGACAGAGGATCTGAACGAATATTTCAATTTCGTTCCCACATCAAAGAAAAAGGCTGAAAAAGAAGAGGAAGCTCCTGCAGAAGAAGTAAAAGAAGAGCCCAAGGCAGAGGCTGTTCCCGAAAAGAAAGAAGAAAAGAAGGCTGAAAAGCCTGCAGAGAAAAAGGCAGAGAAGCCTCAGGCTCCCGCAAAGAAAGAAGAAAAGCCTGCAGATAAGAAGCCTGCTCCTCAGCAGCAGAAGGCAAATGCAAACGCAAACAAACTGCCTCCCATGCCCCAGAAGAAGGCGGCTCCTCAGCCCGAAAAGAAAAAAGAAGATAAGCCCATGCAGTCCAGAACAAAGGGCGAAGCTCGCACAATCGATACAAGAGCAAGCAACGTTGATCTCGATAAATATAACGAGAGATACGAGCACATTGCTCCCACAAACAAAACTCAGCAGCACGATAATTCCGTAAGCAAGCAGAAAATCAAGCAGAAGAGCCAGCAGTACAGAAAGCAGGGTATGCGCTCCTCAAGAAGAGAAACAGAGGCAGAAAGACTCAAGAGAATTGCCGCTGAAAGAGCAAAGAAGCCCCAGCTTCAGCTTAAACTGCCTGAAGAAATCACAGTTGGTGAACTTGCAGCAATGCTCAAGATGACAGCCGCTGAAGTTATCAAAAAGCTCTTTATGCTCGGTCAGATGGCAACCGTTAACGAAGTTCTTGACTACGAAACAGCAGCGATTCTTGCAGAAGAACTCGGTGCAAAGGTTGAGAAGCAGGTTGTTGTTACAATCGAAGACAGAATCATCGATGACAGCGAAGACGCTGCAGAAGACCTTCTTCCCAGAGATCCCGTTGTTGTTGTTATGGGTCACGTTGACCACGGTAAAACTTCACTTCTTGACGCAATCAGAAACACATCCGTTACTTCAACAGAAGCAGGCGGTATCACACAGCATATCGGTGCTTACAGAGTTGACCTCAACGGTCAGAAAATCACATTCCTTGATACTCCCGGTCACGCCGCATTCACATCAATGCGTCTGAGAGGTGCAATGGCAACGGATATTGCTATCCTTGTTGTTGCCGCAGACGACGGTATTATGCCCCAGACCATTGAAGCTATCAACCACGCAAAGGCTGCAGGCGTTCAGATTATTGTTGCAATCAACAAGATGGATAAGCCCACAGCTAACCCCGACAGAATTCTTCAGCAGCTCACAGAGCACGAGCTTATTCCCGAAGAATGGGGCGGCGATACAATCTGCGTTCCCGTTTCAGCTCACACAAGAATGGGTATTGACAGCCTTCTTGAATCTGTTCTTCTTGTTGCAGAAGTTCAGGAGCTCAAGGCTAACCCCAACCGCTCGGCAAAGGGTGTTGTTATTGAAGCAAGACTTGATAAGGGCCGCGGTCCCGTTTCAACCCTTCTTGTTCAGAACGGTACACTCAACGCAGGCGATATCATTGTTGCAGGCACATCGGTTGGCCGTGTAAGAGTTATGACAGATGATAAGGGCAGAAAGGTAACAACCGCAGGCCCCTCAGTTCCCGTTGAAATTATGGGTCTTGACGAAGTTCCTCAGGCAGGCGACGGCTTTGACGCAGTTAAGGATGAACGCCTTGCAAGAGAGCTTGTTGAGCAGAGAAAGAACAAGGCAAAGGAAGAACAGTTCAAGGAATACCAGAAGGTTACTCTTGATAACCTCTTTGCTTCTATTCAGGAAGGTCAGCTCAAAGACCTTAACATCATTATCAAGGCTGACGTTCAGGGTTCGGCAGAAGCAGTTAAGCAGAGCCTTGCAAAACTTTCAAACGATGAAGTTCGCGTTAAGGTTATCCATTCAGGTGTTGGCGCAGTCAGCGAAAGCGACGTTATGCTTGCAAACGCTTCAAACGCTATCATCGTTGGCTTTAACGTAAGACCCGATAACGTTGCCGCAGACAATGCAGAGCGTGACGGCGTTGAAATCAGATGCTACAGAGTTATCTATGACTGCATCGAAGAAATTGAAGCAGCTATCAAGGGTATGCTTGCTCCCAAGTTCAGAGACGTTGATATCGGTAAGGCTGAAGTTCGTCAGGTTGTTAAGATTTCGTCAGTCGGTAACATCGCAGGTTGCCACGTTATCAACGGCAAAATCACAAGAGGCGCAAAAATCCGCGTTGTCAGAGACGGTATTGTTGTTGCTGAAGACGAAATGGCTTCACTCCGCCGTTTCAAGGATGACGTTAAGGAAGTTGCTTCGGGCTATGACTGCGGTATCGGTCTGAATAAGTTCAACGATATCAAGGAAGGCGACATTTTTGAAGCCTTCATCACCGAAGAATACAGAGATTAATTCTTTTAAAAGGATGATATAATATGGCAGGGTACAGAATCGACAGAGTATCCGAAGATATAAAAAGAGAGCTTGCGGCTATAATCCGCGAGCTCAAAGATCCCAGAGTCAGAGACGTTATGCTTACCGTTGTTAACGTTGATATCAGCTCCGATGCATCATTTGCAAAGGTTTACGTCAGCGCAATCGAGGGCATTGAAACAGCTAAACTTGCTGTTAAAGGTCTGACCTGCGCAACGGGCTTTATCCGCAGAGAAGTTGGAAAGCGCCTTCATCTTCGCAAAACACCCGAGCTTAAATTCGTTGCAGATGATTCAATCGAAAAGGGTATGGACATCGCAAGAACACTCGGCGGTATGGTTATAACAGACACAGAGGAAGAATAATCAGCATAATTTGATTTTTCTTAAAAAAGGAGAATTATTTGATGTTAATCAGCTTAAAGGAAACTGCAAAGCTTCTTAAAGAAAAAGAGAATATTCTTCTGCTCAGCCACAGTCACCCCGACGGTGACACCCTCGGCAGTGCAACGGCTCTTGCCCGTGCTCTCAGGCAGATGGGCAAAAGGGTTGCCGTTAAGTGCGGCGATCCCATTCCCGCGGCTTTCAACTTTATGTTTGAGGGCTTTGAGAATGATGATTTTGAACCCGAATTCATTGTTGCAATCGATATTGCCGATCCCAAGCTTCTTGGCAGAGAGTTTGAGGGTGTTTATGAAGGCAAAATCGATTTGTGCATTGATCATCACGGCTCAAACGTGCTTTATGCACCGCAGATATGGCTTGAGGGCGAGTCTGCTTCAACCGCAGAGATGATTTATTTGCTTCTTTGTGAGCTTGAAACACAGTTCAATCCTCAGATTGCATCATGCCTTTTCACAGGCGTTGCAACGGATACGGGTTGCTTCCGCTTTTCAAATACAAGTGTAAGAACTTTTGAAATTGCGGCAAAGCTTGCGGCTCTGGGTGCGGATACTTATAACATCATTCAGGTTTTCTTTGAAACCAAAACAAAAACATTTGCAGCGCTCGAAAAGCTTGCAATTGAGAGCATGCGTTTTTATTGCGATGACCGCTGTGCATTCATTTGCGTTATGCAGGATATGTATGCAAAAAGCGGCTCGGATGAGAGCGAGGTTGACCGCCTTGCAAACATTCCCCGCCAGATTGAGGGTGTGCTTGTCGGCGTTACGATGCGTGAGCTTAAAGACGGAAACTTCAAGGCTTCGGTCAGAACTCACGGCGATATCGATGCTTCCGCAATTTGCGGCAGACTCGGCGGTGGCGGACATATGGGTGCGGCAGGCTGCACACTCACAGGTACAAAGCAGCAGGCGATAAATGCGCTGGTTAAAGAAATCCAAGCCGAAATTGATGCATTTTTGGCAGAATAAAAGAACAAGATAAAAGGCTGTTTCAATCGTGAAACAGCCTTTTTAAATTATTTTCTGTAGATTGCATCTAAAGCAAATATAATTAACTTGTTTTTACTTATTGTTCTTCTTAATTTATCGATTTCTTTTTGGTTAATGATTTCGGGGAGTTCAAAACCGTCTGCTGTTCTTTGTATAAATATGTTATTTTGATTGATTTTTTCAACTAAACCGCATTTTTGCAAGAAGGATTCAAAAGCATCGAATCTTTTTTCAAACTCTGCATTAAACTTGCTGTAATCTGTTTGTAAATACCAATCATATAAGCTGCGTTTTGACGGCTGTTCGGATGGTGTTATGTGGGGGATGTCGAAAAACTCGGTCATTTCTCTGGTTCTGGCGTCTTTAGTGTAGCACAAAGAAGGCACCTGTGAAAGAATGGGTATTATTGTGCCGTGAATTCTGCTACCAAAAGAAAAACTGACGTTGTTATGCACATAATAGCTCATCCATTGTTGAGTATCCGCAAATAACTTTACCCGGTTGTTTGCAATTGCTCGCCATAAATCGTAATCACCTCTTTTGGTGTGTTTCAAAATGCGTCTTAAATCAAAATTGTTTTCTTTAAAATATTTTTCATCATACAAAATTTTTCCGTGAATGTCTTGACATATGTAATCTGATTTCTTGATATCTTTGTCTAAAACAGGTAGTTTAAATGTTCCGTTAATTGTGGCAATGAAGTCTTTTTCACTAACCTTATCGTTTGAAATTTTAAGGTTTCTGCCAAGCTGGAAGATTGAAGGACAACCCGTTACAACTGCGTTTTTGAAGCCGAGTTTTTCAAAAAACTCAGCAGTAAAATAGCCTCTCAGGGCAAACTCGCCACCGGTGTTATAAACAGATTTTATAAACTTTGTTGCAGGCTCTCTGATTGCGTTTGTGAGTTCATTGAGCTCATCGTAAGAACTTGCTTGCACACCGCAAGCAATAACATAAACGGGAATTTTTAATTTGCTTATATGGCTTGTTCTCTTTTCCATATACTTTACCCAGCCGGCATGGAAACAGTTGGCTAAAGGCATCAAAACACAATCATAATTGTTATTTATATAATCTTCAGACAGATTATCGTAGCCGAACTCGTAATCGCAGTGGGAAGTGGATATTTCTGAAATTATACCCTGTAACCAGACCATGTTCCCGAAATTCGGAATTTTTCCATCGAGTTCATTGCGAGCTCTTTCTGCAAGTTTTTTATAATCAGGTTTTCTGAAATCGCTCATACCTAATTTGTTTTCAGGATAATAAATTAATACTTTCATAAAAAACCTCAATATGTCAATTTTGTAATGCGTATTTATCAAAATTCAGGTGTGAAGCAGGGCATAAGCTGAAGCTTGAAGAGGTTGGCTTTGTGTCTTCTGTCAATAAGCTCTTTGGTTGCTTCGTTTTCGATTTTGCCTGTTCGGATATAAACATCGAGTTCCGCATAAGTGAAGCCGAGGTTTTCTTCGTCTGTTTTGCCGCAAAGACCGTCAATCGGAACCTTTTCAACAAGCTCTGCAGGCAGTCCGAGAAGATGACCGATTTGCTTGACCTCGGTAACGGTGAGATTGCTCATAGGTGAAAAATCACCGACGGAATCGCCGTAACGTGTGGAATAGCCAACCCAGTCTTCTGAAAGATTGCAGGTGTTGCAAACTCTGCCGTTGCAGCTTTGCGAAACCGCATAGAGAGTTGTCATTCTGATTCTCGGGGGAATATTCTGCACGGTCTGGGCGGTGATTGCCAAATCCTCGGGCAGACTGTTAAGCACACCGTCAACGGCAGCTTTAACGTTAACCTCATAACGCTTGATTCCGAGATGGTTAACAAGCATATATGCTTTATCGATGTCGTGTTGCTCACCCTGGGGCATAAGCACGCCGATAACTCTGTCTTTGCCGAGGGCTTCAACGCAGAGTGCGGCGGCAACGGAGCTGTCTTTGCCGCCCGAAATGCCAACAATTGCGTTGCAATCCTTGCCGTTATTTTCAAAAAAGTTTCTTATCCATTCAACGCATTCGTTTTTTACTTTAAGTGCATCAAACATAATATACCTCCGAGTTATTCAATAACGTTAACCTGACACATTTTCATTGTGAGAAGTGCGGCATTGTGGCTCTCAACGGTAACGCCTGCGCAGCAAGCGGCATCAACGCTGACCTTTGTTTCAAGAAAATTCGCTTTCATCAGCAGAGCGTTTGAAACAACGCAGATATCGGTGCAAAGACCGATAAGCTCAATTTCAATTTCTGCAGGGTTATAATTTGCCTTGATATATTCAGGTAAAGCAACAGAGCCGAAAGTGGGTTTTTCGATTGCTTTGAATCCTTTTTTATCAAGAGCCGCCTGAACTTTTGCGTCAAGCTTCCAGCCGTCAGTGCCCTTTATGCAGTGGGGCACGGGCAGATTTTTGCCCTCTTGGGTTTCCATATAGTTTTCGGGGTGTGTATCGTAAGTGGCGATGACATCGCCGTCAAAGTTTTCGATTTTGCTCACAACGTTATCAACAATGGCAACTGCTTCGGCTGTGCCGAGAGCGCCGTCAACAAAGTCCTTCTGCATATCAACAACAATAAGAAGCTTTTTCATAGCCGTTCTCCTTTGAAATGTTTTACTGTAAATGTTATCATATCAAAAAGATAAATAATCGTCAAGGCTTGGGTGCGGTTTTGCGGCATTGCCGTATTGAAAAAAACATTTGCATATTGCAGCTTGTATGTTATAATTTTTTCAAAAGAACAATCAAGGAGAGATTGCTATGAAGCAGGAATATTTCTTTGGAAATGCCAAATGGATCGGTGCACCCGAGCGTACACCTGAAACTTTTTCTGTTTTGCGCAGATGTTTTGATATAAAAGGCATAAAAAAAGCAACGCTTAACGTTCTGGGGCTTGGCTTTTTTAAATGCTATATTAACGGAGAATGCATAAATCCCGACACGTTTTTGCCTGTTTCATCGGATTTTGAAAACACCTGCGACCCTGTGGATGAGGTGATTTCGGGTCACAGAATATACGTGCCGCAGTTTGACGTTACGCATCTGCTTGCAGACGGCAAAAACACACTTGCTCTTCACTATGGCGGCGGATGGTATACCGTTGAGTGGCGTGTGTTCGGTTTGCCGAAAGCCATCTTCTGCCTTACTGTTGAAGATGAAAACGGTGTGAGTTACGTGATTTCGGACGAAAATTGCCGCGTGGGTGAGGGCTGTGTAAGCAGTTGCAATTTTATCCACTATGAGCATCATGATTTAATTGGCAAAGTTGATTGCGTTGATGCCGATTTTGATGATTCGGATTGGCAGAATGCTGTTCTGACAGAACCTTTGAACACCGAATATTGCACAACGGATTGTCCGTGGGATAAGCTTATCGATAAGCTTCCCGTTAAGCTGATAAACGAAACGGCAGACGGCGCCTTGTTTGATTGCAGAGAAAACACAACGGGCTATCCCGTGCTTAAAATCAAAGCGGCAAAGGGCGAAAAAATATGCGTTGATTTTGCAGAAGAAATTATGCCCGACGGCACTCTCGACCCCGAGCATATGCACGGTCAGCAATATACGGTTATTTCAGACGGAACAGAGCGTGTTGTTCAGCCTGAGTTTGCTTGGTTCGGCTTCAGATATTTCAAAGTCAAGGGTAATGCGATTCCCGAATGCGTTAAAGTTGTTCATGCCGACGTGCCTGTGAATTCAACCTTTGATTGCGATAACGAAACGCTGAACTGGACTTACAAAACCTTTATGCACACAATGCTTTGCAATATGCACACGGGTCATCCTTCCGACTGTCCTCACCTTGAAAGACGAGGATATACGGGTGACGGTCAGCTCACCTGCAATGCTGCTTTGACGGTGCTTGATGCGAGAAGGCTCTATGAAAAATGGCTGCAGGATATTGCCGACTGTCAGGACGTTATCAGCGGACACATCCAATATACCGCACCTTATATCCGTAGCGGTGGCGGCCCCGGTGGTTGGGGAAGCGCAATTGTTGAGGTGCCTTATCAGTTATATAAGCATTATGGCGATATAAATATTCTTGCAAAATATTACGGAAATATGAGACGCTATATCGATTATCTTGAAGCTCATTCGGATTTCGGTCTTGTTACAAGCGATAAAAAGGGCGAATGGTGTTTGGGCGATTGGTGTGGACCGAATATTCTTTATCCCGACAGAGATATAACCTCGCATAATCAGCAGGTGTTTCTTCCTGCGCCGATGGTCAACACCTATTTTATGGTTAAATCACTCGGTCAGATGTGCAAAATCGCAAAGCTCATCGGCAAGGATGATGACATCGCAGAATACGAAGAAAAAATCGCTTACCGCAAGGGTGTTATCAATGCCGCATATTTCAATACATTTGACGATAACTTTGTTATGAACATTCAGGGCGCGAATTCATTTGCCGTTGACATTGGTCTGGGCAACGATAACACCTATAAAAATATGGCGGAATATTACAGGAAGCTCGGATATTATGATACGGGTATTTTTGCAACCGATATCGTTACCCGTTTGCTTTTTGAAAAGGGCGATGCCGACCTTGCAGTTTCATTGCTTACCAATAACGGCGATCAGGGATATGAGCATTGGCGCAGAAACGGTGCAACAACCTTCCACGAATATTGGGACAGCAACCGAAGCCGCTCCCACAGCCACCCGATGTTCGGTGCGCCCGTTGCGTATTTCTTTGAATATCTTCTGGGCATAAAGCAGACGGAAGAATCTGCCGGCTATGCTTCGCTGGTAATCGCACCGCAGGCAACAAACCGTTTCGGCAGAATGAGCGGCAGTATTCAGACTCCGCAAGGAAAGGTAGCCGTAAGCTATAAAAACGAAAACGGTGCGGTAAGCTTTGAGGTTACGATACCGCAAAACACCGAAGCAAAATTCGTTTTTGCGGGTAAAGAAACACCCTTGCACTCAGGTGAAAACAAGCTTGAATTTAATACATAAAGCAAAAGAGCAGATACCTCATCGGTATTTGCTCTTTTTGCGGAGAGTTAATATACATATTCTGACAAAATTAACCACTTTTGTTTTAATGCATTAATAAAATCACTTGTAAGCTTACAAGAATTATGGTAAAATATATAAACAAACAAAGACTTTGCTATGAAAGAAGTGTAGATATGATAAAGAATTATGATGCAGTTGTTATCGGCGCCGGCAACGGCGGACTTGTTGCGTCAGCACGTCTTGCCAAAGAAGGCAAAAAGACCCTGCTTATCGAACGCCATAATCTTCCGGGCGGCTTTGCTACAAGCTTTGTAAGAGGCAGGTTTGAATTTGAAGCATCGCTGCACGAGCTTTGCGGTGTAGGTCCCATAACAGGAAAATCACCGCTTCAGAAAATCTTTGAAGAGGTTGGTGCGGCAGACAAGATAGAATGGGTTTCGCTTGACGAGGCATTCAGACTGATCACATTAAACGAAAACGACAAGTGCGATTATTCAATGCCTTTGGGCAAAGAGGCTTTTATCAACAAGCTTGAAGAATACGATCCCGGCTCTTCGGTTGTTGTCAGAAAGATTTTTGACCTTATTGAAAGCATTGAAAAAACCCTGGATTTTGTAGACAATATCGCTGATTTCAAGCCTTCGATGATAAAAGAAATCTTTTCTGAGCATACTGAGTTTCTTAAAGTTGCAAACTATTCTGTTGATGAAGTGCTCAAGGCATTCGGAGCAAGCAAAACAACAAGAGATATATTCAACGGATATTGGTGCTATCTCGGCCAGCCTACGGATGAGCTGAACGTTATTCACTATTTCACAATGCTTCACGCATATATCATAGACGGTGCGGTTGTTCCCAAAGGCAGAAGCCACCAGATAAGCACAGCTTTGCTTGAAGCATTTACCGAAAACGGCGGCGAAGCCTGGTTTAACACAAGCGTTGAAAAAATAATTGTTAAGGACGGCGCCGCAACAGGTGTTATTCTTGATAACGGTATGCAGATTAATGCCAAGGCGATAATCTGCAACGCTTCTCCGTATAACGCATTCACAAAGCTGATGGACGAAAAAGACGTGCCTGAGAAGTTCAAAAAAGAGGTGAATGCAAGAACGCTGTCTGCGAAAGGCTTTGCGGTGTTTATTGGTCTTAACCGTTCTGCTGACGAACTCGGGCTCAATAACCACACCTATTTTATCTATCCCAACAACGATAACAGACAGTGCTATGAGCTGAGCAAAAAAATCGAAACAAACGACGTTCAGGCAACAGTGTGCCTCAACAGAGCTTTTGACGATTGTTCACCCGAAGGCACAAGCATACTTTATATGACTTCTATTTTTGCAGGCGATGAATGGAGCAAGGTTTCCGCTGAGAATTACCATAAAACAAAAACTGCTTTTGCAGAGAAAATGATAGATAATTTTGAAAAAGCAACAGGCATTGCGATCCGCGATTATATTGAAGAAATTGAAGTTGCAACACCTATGACCTATGCACGATATACCGATGCTCCTGCCGGAACTATTTACGGATATGAAGCAAGCAAGGAAGACGGCATCGTTAAGCGCATTGTTTTTGACCTGATTGAAAAAGGTATGCCCGGCCTTTATTTTGCAGGCGGATATACTGTCAGACATATGGGTTATTCACCCAGCTACACGACAGGTAATCTGGCGGCAAAGAATGCAATCCTCGCCATGGAAAAGGAGGCAAAGTGATGAGCAAGAAAAAGTTTTCTGTTAACGGCAACCTCAAAGACAGTATAAATACAGTAAAGTTTTTGACTGAGAGAAAAAAATTCATAAACAGTGCTCCTGCAGTTTTGCCGACTCGTACAGATGATTTCGGTGTAAACAAAGTTGCAAAGACTCTTCATCCCAAAGAGCAGAAACTCATTATCAGCAGAATTGAAGAGCATGCAGATATTGCAAAAAGCTACTATTTCAAAAGCGAGTCTGCACCGCTTGCATATTTCAAAGCTGGTCAGTATCTTACCTTCAGGCTTGAAATCGGCAACTCGGTTGTTACCCGTTCATATTCAATAGCTTCTTCTCCTGCAAGCGCATTGAACGGAGAATATCAGATAACCGTCAAGCGTATCAGCGACGGCTTTGTTTCCGATTATATCCTTGATAATTGGAAAGTCGGCGATGCAGTTATCGCTTACGCCCCCGAAGGAAATATGACTTACAGCCCTTTGAGAGATGCCGAAACAATAGTTGCCATTGCAGGCGGCAGCGGTATAACACCTTTCCTTTCACTTGCGAGAGCAATCGGAAACGGTGATGAGGATTGTTCGCTCACCTTGCTTTACGGCTGCAGAAATTCAGACGAAATTCTGTTCAAGGCAGAGCTTGATTCGCTTGCTGAAAAGAATGAAAAAATTAATGTTGTCTACGTGCTCAGCCACAGCGATGAAGAGGGCTATGAAAAAGGCTTTGTCGGTGCTGATATCATCAAAAAATATGCGCCCGAAGGCAAATACAGTATTTTTGTGTGCGGCCCCGGCGGCTTATATAAATTCCTTGAAGCAGAGCTCCCGAAATTGGAGTTGGAAAAGAAATATATCCGCTTTGAGGTGTTCTCCTCCGGCAAGAAAGCAACGGAAGAAGCAAGAGAATTCGACATTAAGGTTATCAACCGTGGCGAAGAAACGGTAATTAAAGCAAACAGTAACGAAACCGTGCTTTGTGCATTTGAACGCGCAGGCATAGAAGTTCCCGCAAGATGCCACACGGGCGAATGCGGTTTTTGCAGAAGCAAGCTTGTCAGCGGTAAGGTTTATATACCTGAGGGCGAAGATAAGCGCCGTATAGCGGATATGCAGTTTAATTTTATACATCCGTGCTGCTGTTACCCCGAAAGCGACCTTATTGTAAGAATAAATTGACGAATTGTTACAAATAAATATTTATTTCACAGATAAATAACAAATACCGCAGCTGATACGATTGTATCAACTGCGGTATCTTTTCTGGCGGAGAGTTAGGGATTCGATTCGCGCGACTGCGGGCGCTTGGTCGCTCGCGGTCACAACAGTCCACCGGACTGTTGCTCTGTACCGCTCGTCCTTTGAATCCCTAAACAAAACAAAAAGCCATCACAGCTGACGCTGTAATGACTTTTTCTGGCGGAGAGTTAGGGATTCGAACCCTAGGTGAGTTTCCCCACACAGCATTTCGAGTGCTGCACCTTCGACCTCTCGGACAACTCTCCGTATATTCTGTTTAGCGCTCTGCTATTTTAGCAGATTTCGGGGCGGTTGTCAATCGGTTTTTGGGCAACGGAATCAATAAAATATCGGTATTATTCTATTAAATATATATAAAAGTGACGAAAAGGCGGAAATTGATTGACTTTTTTGCTTTAATATGATAATGTATTACCACAATAATAGCTGTTATTCAGCTGAAAAGGAGTAATATTTTATGAAGAAAATAATTGCACTTCTCCTCGCACTTTCAATGGTATTCGTTCTCGGTGCTTGCAAGGCTAAAGAGGAAGAAAAGAAAGTTATCGTTGTTGGTTACACAGATTATGCACCCATGAACTATGTTGAAAACGGCGAGCTTGTTGGTTTCGATACAGAGCTTGCAAAGGCAGTTTTCGGCAACCTCGGTTATGAAGTTATGTTCAAAGAAATCAAGTGGGAAAACAAATACACAGACCTTGATTCAGGCACAATCGATTGCATCTGGAACGGTTTCACCTGCAACACAAAGGATGATGATGGTGTTGCTCGTGCAGAAAAGGTTGATTTCTCATATAACTATATGGAAAACCGCCAGGTTATCGTTGTTAAGAAGGATTCAGGCATTGCTTCAGCAGCAGATCTTGTTGGTAAATTCGGCGCAGCAGAAACAGGTTCAGCAGGCGAAACATATGCAAACGGTTTTGAGGGTGTAGCTCTTGTTAAGGGCGTACCCGCACAGATGGATTGCATCAAGGAAGTTAACGCAGGTACACAGGATTTTGCAGCAGTTGACGCTCAGCTTGCAAAGAGCTACGTTGGCAAGGGCAACTTTGAAAGCCTTATGGTTGTTGATTCTCTTTCAAGCGACGTTGAATACTATGCAATCGGCTTCAAGAAGGGCAGCGACCTCACAGCTAAGGTTAACGCAGAGCTTGAAAAGCTTGGTGCTGACGGCACAATTGCACAGCTTGCAGAGAAATACGGCGTTGCAACAACAGCAATCACAGATTTCTCAGATCAGAAATAATTTTACAGTAGTCTAATTGGAGTTTTAGTATGTCATTTTTAGAAGTCACGGCGTTTTTGTTCGACGGCTTTAAAATTTCATTGCTTATCTTTGCGGTGACGCTGCTTTGCGGCGCACCGCTTGGTTTGCCTATAGCTTTTTGCTCAATGAGCAAGAACAAAGTTATCAAATCAATATCAAAAGTTTTTGTGTGGATTGTTCGCGGCATTCCCCTTATGCTTCAGATTTTTATTATCTATTACGTGCCGGGTCTGGTTTTTGATTATCAGCTTTTCGGTCAGATTGACCGTGACGTGTTTATTCAGTATGGCATCACGGACGCCGGCAGAATAGTTGCTGTTCTGATTGCGTTCACAATCAACTATGCCTGCTATTTCTCTGAAATTTACAGAGGCGGCATTGAAAGCATATCAAAAGGTCAGTATGAAGCAGGTCACGTGCTTGGTATGACAAAATCGCAGGTTTTCAGAAAAATCATCCTCAAGCAGGTTATTCAGCGCATTGTTCCGCCGATGTCAAACGAGATTATCACTCTCATCAAGGATACTGCGCTTGCAAACTGCATTATGGTTTGTGAAATTGTTAAAAACGCGAACGAACTTGCTGCCACCAAGGCTTTGATTTGGCCGCTGTTCTTCTCGGGTGTTTTCTACCTTGTGTTTGTTGGTTTTCTCACCATTGTTCTCGGCAAGGTTGAAAAGAAGTTGAGCTATTTCAGGAGTTAAGTATGGCAATATTAGAAGTTAAAAATTTGCATAAAAGCTTCGGAAACAACCACGTTCTTAACGGCATCGGTTTTTCGCTTGAAGAGGGCGGTGTGCTCTCTGTTATCGGTTCATCGGGCAGCGGCAAAACAACGCTCCTGCGTTGCATAACCTCGCTTGAAACCGCAGACGAAGGTCAGATTATTGTTAACGGCAACGTTGTTTTTGACAGCGAAAATCAGCATAAATTCACAAAGGAAGAAATTCGCAGAAACCGTCTTTCGGTCGGCCTTGTTTTTCAGCAGTTCAATCTCTTTCCGCAATACAGCGTGCTTGATAACGTAACCCTCGCGGTTAAGCTTCAGGCAAAGAACAGAGAAGATTACAAGGCAAATAAGAAGCAGATTCTTGCTGAAATTGATGAGCAGGGAATGGAGCTTCTTCGCAAGGTTGGTCTTGAAATGAAAAAGGATGCTTATCCTTGCGAGCTTTCAGGCGGTCAGCAGCAGAGAGTTGCGATTGCAAGAGCGCTTGCAATGAAGCCCGATATTCTTTTCTTTGATGAACCCACTTCCGCTCTTGACCCCGAACTTACAGGCGAAATCCTCAAGGTTATCAAAGGTCTTGCGGCGGAGAATATGACGATGGTTATCGTTACCCACGAAATGGCTTTTGCAAGAGACGTTTCGGACGAAATCATCTTTATGGACGGCGGTGTTATTGTTGAGCACGGTTCGCCCGAAGAGGTTATTATGAACCCGAAGAACGAGCGAACAAAGGCCTTCCTCAGCAGATTCCAACAGTAAAAAAATAAAGCGCAACGGCTAAGCCGTTGCGCTTTTTGCTTTTGTTAAATTAATAGCAGAGAGTATCTGTTTCCATATAACGCACGCCCATATCATAGAGCATTTTTGCGTCTTCAATTGTGTTTACAGTCCAGAATGAAAGACCGATGCCGTTATCAACTGCAAGCTGAATGCTTGCGGTATCGTTTGCGGCAAGGTTGGGTGAAAGCCAGGTATTGCCAAGCTCTTTTGCTTCAGCAATGTTCTTTTCGTCAATCTTATCGATGAGATACCAGAGCTCGATATCCTTGTCAAGAGCTCTGATTGCCTTGAGCTGTTCAAGGTCAAAAGAGATGATGATTGACTGCTCTGTAAGACCTCTTTCTTCAACTGCTTCAAGGATGGTGTGAAGCATATCAAAGTTTTCTGATTTGATTTCAATCTGCGGTCTTGTTGATGAGCCGACAAAAACGTCGAGGTATTCTTCAAGGGTGGGCATACCGAGATTTTCGTAAGCCCAGAAGCTTGAACCGTTTTTGAAGCGAAGCTTTCTAACTTCCTCAAGGGTCATATCTTCAACTGCACCCATCTGGCAGAAACGTCCGTTTACATCCTGGTTGTGAAGAAGCACCCAATGACCGTCCTTGGTGAGCCTGATATCGCATTCGGCTGAATAGAAGCCGAGCTCAACGGATTTTTCGTAAGCGGGGAGTGAGTTTTCGGGGGCAACTGCGGTGATGCCTCTGTGTGCTGTTAAATAGATGGGGTCGCTCTCGCTGCCGATATTATTTGCACTGAGAGAAATCAGCTCTTTGGGCTGATTGAAAATCTTTGCGATGTGAATAAAGGGGAGAAACGGACACATAAAAACAGGAACGAGAACGCTTGAGATAATTTGATTGATGAATGTCATTTTTGCACAACCTTTTTAAAAAATTCGTAATAAACGGGAGGTCTTCAAGTGAAGCCTCCCGAAATATTGTTTATTTTATTTTACTGCCGCAGCTTCTTCAGCTTCTTTGGCGGCTTTTTCTGCTGCAAGCTTTTCTGCTTCTTCAGCTGCTTTCTTTGCTTCGATAGCATCAAGAGCTTCGTTCATTATCTTGCGGATTTCTTCTTTGGGTGTACCTTTTTCAACAAGTTCAAAGTATTCGTCAGAAGGAATACCGCCAACGTAGCACTGCTTATACTTAACGGGTGTGCCCTTTTTGGCAATAACGATATTAAGAACAAGAAGTGCGAGGAGAGCTGCGATATAAACAAAGATGCCAACGCCGATTTTGCCTGAAAGGAAACCGGGGAAAACCTTTGCTGCATTTGATGAGAAGATTGAGAAGAAAACGATTGAAACAACAGAGAGAACAATTGCAACGCTGTTGAGAGTGATGTTTCTCACGTTACCCTTGGGACCGCAAGCTGCAATGAGAGCAAAAAGACTTACGAGAACAAACACAAGCGAAAGAGCAAGGCTGAGAAGAGCACCCGCATAGCCGATGAATGTTGTGCTCAGGGTTGCACTGCCAAGCATTGCGAACAGACCGTCGAAATCAAGGTTAGAGAAAACGTCGATAAGAGCAATGAGGTTAACAGCTGTTGTTTTTTCTCCCATAAAGGGAGCCTTAAAGGAAACTTCGCAAAGGGGAATAAGAAGAGCAACAACGGGAAGAAGCGAAAGAACGATTCTGACGATGTTGAGCTTTGTGCCTGCGAAAGCTGCCTTTACTCTGTCTATTTTTTTCTGAAGTTTAGCGTGCTCTGCTTCTGCTGCATCAGCTTCGTCGAGAAGTTTATCCTCCAGACCGTAATAAACAAGGTTAACGCCACATCCAGGGCAGTTAGGACGCCAATCAAATAATGTAAGTTTGCGACCGCACTTAGGACAGTTTGCCATAATGCTTTTCCTCCAATTGAGAGTTTTTACAATATATAAAATTTTAACATAATAAAGAGCTTAAATCAATAGTTAAGAATGACTAAAAAGAATGCTCAAAATTCGGCATTATGCATAGCATTTCAGATTAAGCCGCCGTCTGCAGTGATGACCTGAGCGGTGACGTAAGCGGAATCTTTGCCTGCAAGGAATGAAACGATACCTGCGATTTCGTCAGGTGTGCCGAATCTGCCCATCGGAATTTCATTTGCAAAATCGGCTTTATCGCTCGGCGAAAGATTATTGTTCATTTTTGTTTCAATTGCACCGGGAGCGATGCAATTCACCCGTATACCGCTGGGGGCAAGTTCTCTTGCGAGGGCTTTTGAAAAGCCGATAACGGCGGCTTTGGTTGCGGAATAAACCGTTTCGCACGATGCACCGCAAACACCCCACATTGAAGAAATGTTGATGATAATACCGTCTTTTTGGTTCACCATATAGGGCACGGCAAACTTGCAGGTGTTATAAACGCTTTTAAAGTTGACGGCACATATGCGGTCAAAATCATCTTCTGTTATATCAGTGAAAAGCTTTTGCTGGGCTATGCCTGCGTTGTTGACAAGCACAGAAACGCCCCCGAAATATTCGGCGGCGTCTGTGAAAATATCTTCAACCTGTTTGTAATCGGCAACGTCAGCTTTATAAAGTCTGAAGTTTGTGCCGAGCTTTTTGAGCTCGTTTCCAAGCTCTGCGGCGCTTTGTTCATCTGTATGGTAGCAAGCGGCAATGTCAAAGCCGTCTGCCGCAAGGCGGAGCGCAATTGCTTTGCCGATACCGCCGGAAGCGCCTGTGATTAAAGCACATTTTTTCATAAGTTCAAATTACATTTCAAGGAAGGCGGATACGTTGATAAGACCCGAGGGAATAACGAAGTTTGAAGAGTCAGCTTTGTTTGAAAGCTCAATGATTTCCCAGATGTTTACGTCTTCGCCCGAAATCATTTCTGTTCTCACTATGTTGCCTTCGGCATCATAGTATTTTTTGTTTGTTGTTTTACCGTCTTTGGTTTCGAAAACGTCACAGGAATATGTTTTGCCGCTGATAGTGACGTTGTATGATGCTTTGTAAACGTTATCGTCTGCAACCTCTGTGCTCTCAAGAGCTTCGTCAAACATTTCGGGGTTAAACATTTCGTTTGCCATATCCTGGGGCACTTCATAATATACCTTCATTGAGGGCATAATCATATAGCATTTGCCATCTTTATAAAGGATGCTGCCCTTGATTGCCTTGCCTGTTTCGTCAAAGGGAGCAACAACCTCGATGAGCATATTGTTGCCGCTCTTTATCCAGCTCATGGGAGTTTCCATTGTGCTGCCGTCAACTGTGCTGCGAACGTTAACTTTGAAGGTGAAGTTATTGCCTTCAAAAATCTTTTCAAGCTCCGCTGTATCACCGCGATCAGGTTTGCCGTCGGCGTTAAGCTTAACGTCTGCTTTCACAAACATGCTTTCGGGAATAACACCGTCATAGAGCTTGAGGCCTTCAGTTGTTCCCTGCTCATAGATAGCGTCGGGGTTTTCCTGGAAATCCTTATAGATTTCTTCAATCTGTTCCTGCTCTTCTTTAGAGAACTTTGTAACACCGACAAGATTTTCTGTATCTGTTTTTGTGATGCTGTTACCTTCTGAATCGGTATATTCATAATATATATTGCCGTTTTCATCAACCTGAGTAACAACGGGAACGGTGTTGCCTTCGGCGTCCTGAACGAAAAGCTGGGTTTCGTTAAGATCGGGCATTTCGCCGAGAGGATTTGAAGCTGCAGGTTTGGTTGTTGTTGTTGCTTCTTCCTTCTCAAGCTTGCCGCAAGCGGCAAAAGCAAAAGCTATTGAAAAGGCAGCAAGTATTGCGATAGTCTTTTTAATCATATGGTTATTTCCTCCGTGAGAAGCCGCACACCCTGCGGCTCGTGATGGAACGGCGGTGCCGTTTACAATATATAGAATAACGGATTGCGGGAATAAAATCAAGTGCAGATTAATAATTTATAATAGAGAAATTGTAAAGCTTTTGTGGCTAAATTGTGACGGCAGAAAAATAAAAGCAAAAAATGCCAAAAACATCTTGCAAAATTTGCACTAATGTCATATAATAGCTTGCAGAATTTGATATTTGCTGATATGGCTCAGTTGGTAGAGCAGCGCATTCGTAATGCGCAGGTCGTCGGTTCGAGTCCGACTATCAGCTCCAAAAAAGAACGAGGATTTTTCTTCGTTCTTTTTTATTTTAAAGTGTGTTGCTTATTATCATTAATATATAAATAGCCCCCGAAGTTCAAACGAACATCGGGGGCTTTGATTATAATTTTGATTATTCGATTTCTGCGCTTACTGCCTTATCAAAGAGAGCTTCAACTTCCTTTGAGGGCTTTTTGTCGATGAGTGAAACAACGATTGCTGCAACTGCACCTGCAATGAAACCGGGAAGAAGTTCGTAGATACCTGTTGATGAAAGGAATACCATCCAGAGAATATCAACAAGAGCACCGCAAACAACGCCTGCGATAGCGCCTTTGTATGTAAATCTCTTCCAGAAAAGTGAGAGGATGATAACGGGACCGAAAGCTGAACCGAAGCCGCCCCATGCGTTATCAACAAGAGTCATAATGCTCTGTGCACCTTCGCTCTTGCTGCTTGCGATGAAATAAGCAATAACAGCGATGATAAGAACAACGATTCTGCCGACCCAAAGAACTTCTTTATCGGAAGCCTTCTTGCGGAAAACGGGCTTGTAGATATCGCTTGTGAATGATGATGATGCAACAAGAAGCTGTGAGTCCGCTGTGCTCATTGCGGCTGCAACGATAGCAGAGAGAAGAAGACCTGCAACGAAGGGCGGGAAGAGCTTCTGAGCGAGTGTAACAAAGATGAGCTGCTGGTTACCGCTTTCAACGAGAGCTGCGGTTGTGGGATAAGCGTGGCCGAGAATAGCCATTGCGATAGCGGCGCCGAGGGTGAGAACAACCCAAACGATACCGATTGTTGCTGATTTCTTAAGAACTTTTGAGTTCTTTGTTGACATAAATCTTACAATGATATGGGGCATACCGAAATAACCGAGACCCCATGCAAGACCTGAAACGATGTCTTTCCAGCTTGATGCGAAGGGATTGAGGTTGAACGCTGTGTCAGTGGCGTTGCTGAAAACGCTGAAATCAAGTTCGTCTGCTGCAAGAAGCATAAAGGGAACTGCAAGCAGTGCAACGAGCATCATAAGACCCTGGAAGAAGTCTGTCCAGCAAACGGCCTTGAAACCGCCGAGGAAAGTGTAAACAATGATGATTGCTGCAAAAATAAGAAGAGCTGCGTTATCAGAGAGTGAGGGGATAACCTGAAGGAAAACCTTCTGACCTGCAACGAAGCTTGATGCAACGTAAATGGTGAAGAAAACAAGGAAAACAACCGCGCTGATAATCTGAAGAGCAGGGCTCTTTGTGAGGAAGCGGTTTGAAAGATACTGGGGAACAGTGATTGAATCGTTCGCTGCCTGTGAGAACTTACGGAGTCTGCGGGCAACAAAAATCCAGTTGGCAGCTGTGCCGAGTGCAAGACCGATGCCGATCCAGACCTGACCCATACCGAAAGCAAGGATACTGCCGGGGAAGCCCATAAGGAGCCAACCGCTCATATCCGATGCCTGTGCGCTTAATGCGGTAACCCAGGGGCCCATTGAACGGCCGCCGAGAAAGTAGTCCTTTTCGTTTTCGCCTTTTGACTTGAAGAAGAAGAAAAGGCCGATGCCGAGAACTACAAGGAAGTAGCAAACAAATGCTACGAGCTGAGAAGTCATAAAAAATTCCTCCGATTTAATGATTTAAAGTAAAAGTATATTAACAGATTATCAACATATATGCAATACCGACTTAATTTTAGACTAAAGTTAATACTTATAAATTGTAAAAACAAAAAACACCTTGAAAATCAAGGTGTTTTTAGAAGAACATATATTATACTCAAAATTTTATCAAAAAAAGACTTTATGCTTTGAATCCGTTAAGGAACATCGGCAAAAGGAATTGTGAATAGTTGCAAAGTGAATAGTTGCCGTTGCATATGCACCAGTCATAAAGGAGCGCTCTTTCAAAAAGAGCGTATGCTTTGAGAATTTCGTTTGTGGAAATATCGGAGCGGAGCTGACCGTTTTGCTGACCGTGAATGATAACCTTGCGAAGAAGCTTGAAATATGTTCTGTTGTTATCAAGCAGGTGCTTATCGCCGCTTGTTACAAGCTGGGTTGAATACATTCTTGCGAGAAGGTCGAGCGAAATCCTGTTTTCAATCATAAAGAACAGCTCTTTGTTGAGCATCAGAAGGGTCTGGAAGGCATCTCCGTTGAGGTCGATTTCACTTTCAAGGGCTTCATACTTATCGTCGAAAAGATATGAGAGCGTTGAAAGCAACGCATCTTTGCCGCTGAAATGGTGATAGAACGTGCCTTTTGAGGTTTCGGAACGCTCAACAATATCTTCGATTGTTGTGCTTTCATAGCCGTTTTCATAGAATAATTCCCAAGCGGCATTGATGATTTTCATTCTTGTGTTTCGCGAATCTTTTCTGGGCATAGTTCCACCGCCTTTCTGCAATTTATTGTATCATAACAAAAAGATTAAATCAATATCAGAACCAACTTGTTATGAAGATTTCAAGACCGATAAAAATGAGGATTGCACCGCCGAGAATGCCTGCTTTGCCGGTGAGCTTTGTGCCTGCTTTTTTGCCGATTGCAATGCCTGCAAAACAGATGAAAAACGTTACAACACCGATAAGAAGGCAGGCGATAAGAGCCTGAATGAGGTTGTGGTCGGCAATTGTGAAACCGACTGAAAGTGCGTCGATTGACGTTGCGATGCCCTGAACGATAAGTGCCGAAAAACCAACTGCAGGCTTTTCTTCGCAGGAATCCTTGCATTTTATTCCGTCATAAAGCATACTGCCGCCGATATAGCCCAGAAGGATGAGAGCAATCCAGGGGATGAGCTTTTCGAATGCGGTGAAATACTGTGCGATTGTTGAAACACAGACCCATCCGATCATCGGCATTGCAAACTGGAAAAGAGAAAAAATTCCTGCAACGCCAAGCATTTTGCCGCTTTTCATTTTGGGTTCGTTAAGACCGTTGGCAAGCGAAACCGAAAAGGCATCCATCGCAAGACCGATTCCGAGAAGAATGCTGTTGAAGAAAAACGAAAAAGTGAATCCCATTCTTTTAAAATCCTCCGAACATAAAAAAATCCAAGCACGGCAGACCGTACTCGGGATAACTCGTTCATATTTTTTACAATATACCACATAAAAGAGCGAGTGTCAATAGTTTGCGGCAAAGGTTTTGTTTGTGTGATGCGTTTTGTTGTTAGTTACAAAACAAACAGACATTTTTCTGTCAAATTTTATAATGAAAAGTATTGCAATAATTTTTAAATATATAGTATAATAGACAAGGTTAGTTTTACAATCAGGCAGTTTTGCCTCGGACACACAATAAGGAGGACGATTTCTCATGAAAAAAGTTGGAATCATCATGGGCAGTGACAGTGATCTGCCTGTTGTTGAAAAAGCTATTGCAACGCTCAAGGAATACGGCGTACCCTACGAGGTTCACGTTTATTCGGCTCACAGAACACCCGAGCAGTCAAAGGCTTTTTCACAGTCCGCCATCGATAACGGTTTCGGCGCAATCATCGCCGCCGCAGGCAAGGCAGCTCACCTTGCAGGTGCGGTTGCCGCAAACACAACTCTGCCTGTTATCGGTATCCCCGTAAAAGCATCAACTCTTGACGGTCTTGACGCTCTTCTTTCAACAGTTCAGATGCCCGCAGGCATCCCCGTTGCAACTGTTGCAATTGACGGTGCAGTCAACGCCGCCCTGTTGGCAATACAGATTCTTGCAGTTTCAGATGCAGAGCTTGCAAAGAAGCTTGCAGATGCAAGAGCAGCGGCAACCGAGAAGGTTCTTGCCGCAAACAAGAAGATAGAAGAACAGTTCAACAACTGATTTCCGGAGGTATCCTATGGGAGGATTTTTTGGCGCAACATCAAAGCGTGATGTTGTTCTGGACGTATTTTTCGGTGTGGACTATCATTCGCACCTCGGCACTCGCCGCGGCGGTATGGCTGCAGTTGATGCGAGCAAGGGCTTTCAGCGAGATATCCACAACATTGAGAATGCACCGTTCCGCACAAAGTTTGCGGGCATAGTTGATGAAATGCACGGCAACGCCTGCATCGGCTGTATCAGCGACAGCGATCCTCAGCCGCTCATCATCCGCTCCAGTCTTGGCGTTTATGCAATCTCAACCATCAGCTGCATCAACAATGCAGAGGAGCTTGCTCAGCAGTTCCTTTCTTTCAGCGGCGGTCACTTCAACGCAATGACTTCGGGCAAAATCAACGCCACCGAGCTTGTTGCAGCTCTTATCAACCAGAAGAGCGATTTTGTTGAAGGTATCAAGTTTGCGCAGGATAAGGTCGAGGGTTCGCTCTCTGTTCTTGTTCTCAAAGAGGACGGCTCGATTCTTGCGGCAAGAGATAAGTTCGGACGTCTGCCCGTAATCATCGGTAAAGATGAAAACGGTCACAGCGTTTCGTTTGAATCATTTGCATTCGAAAAGCTCGGCTATGAATTCACTAAAGAGCTTGGCCCCGGCGAAGTTGTAAGACTCACACCCGACGGTATCGAAACTCTTGCAAAGCCCCATAAAAAGATGCGCATCTGTGCATTCCTCTGGACATATTACGGTTACCCCAACTCAACATATGAAGGTGTTAACGTTGAGGTTATGCGTAACAGAAACGGCGAAATTATGGCAAGGGATGAGGCGGCAACCCGCCCCGAAAATATCGACCTTGTCAGCGGCGTTCCCGATTCGGGCGTTGCACACGCACTCGGTTATTCAAACGGAAGCCGCATTAACTATGCAAGACCGTTTGTTAAATATACCCCCACCTGGCCCAGAAGCTTTATGCCCACAAACCAGCTTGAACGCAACAAGGTTGCAAAAATGAAGCTTGTTCCCGTTCACGATAATATTCAGGATAAGAGCATGCTTCTGGTTGATGACAGTATCGTCAGAGGCACCCAGCTTCAGGGAACGGTTGAGTTCCTTTATAATAACGGCGCAAAGGCAGTTCATATGCGTTCAGCCTGCCCGCCCATTATGTATGGCTGCAAATACCTCAACTTCTCAAGAAACACTTCGATTGACGATCTTATCGCAAGAAGAGTTATCCACGAGCTTGAAGGTCCCGAGGGTGACAACCATATCGACGAATATGCAGATGCTTCAACCGAAAGAGGCAAGAAGCTTCTTGATACAATCTGCAAAAAGTTCAATTTTGCTTCACTCGGTTATCAGAGCGTTAAGGGTCTGATTGAAGCAATCGGTTTACCCGAAGAGTGCATTTGCACATATTGCTGGACAGGCAAAGAATAATTAAAGAAATAATGTGATTCAACACAGGAGGAATAAATCATGGAAAAAAGCTTCAGCGAAAGCTATGCAGCAGCAGGCGTTGATATTACAGCCGGCTACAAAGCGGTAGAACTTATGAAAACCCACATCAAAAGAACTCTCACTGCAGGCGCAATGTCTGATATCGGTGGCTTCGGCGGTCTCTTTGAGCTTGACCTCACAGGCATCTCAAAGCCCGTTCTCGTAAGCGGCACAGACGGCGTTGGCACAAAGTTAAAGCTCGCTTTCATTATGGATAAGCACGACACCGTTGGTATTGACTGCGTTGCAATGTGCGCAAACGATATCATCTGCTGCGGCGCAAAGCCCCTGCTTTTCCTTGACTATATTGCTTGCGGCAAAAACGTTCCCGAAAGAATTGCTGAAATCGTTTCAGGTATTGCTGAAGGTTGCGTTCAGTCAAACGCTGCTCTTATCGGTGGCGAAACAGCTGAAATGCCCGGCTTCTATCCCATCGACGAATATGACCTTGCAGGCTTCTGCGTAGGCGTTGTTGACAAGGATAAGGTTCTTGACAATACAAAGATCAAGGCAGGCGACGTTGTTATCGCTCTTCCCTCAAGCGGTGTTCATTCAAACGGCTTCTCACTTGTTCGCAAGGTATTCGACGTTGAGAATGCAGATATCAAAACTCCCGTTGCAGAGCTTGGCGGCAAGTCAGTTGGCGAAACTCTTCTCACACCCACAAAGATTTACGTTAAGCCCATGACCGCTCTTTTTGAAGAAGTTACAGTCAAGGCTGTTTCTCACATCACAGGCGGCGGCTTCTATGAAAACATTCCGAGAAGCCTTCCCGACGGCTTCGGCGCAAAGATTGATAAGTCTGCACTCCGCATTCTTCCCATCTTTGAGCTTATCGCAAAAACAGGTAACATCCCCGAGAGAGATATGTTCAACACATTCAATATGGGTGTTGGTATGAGCATCGTTGTTGCTGCTGAAGATGCAGAAAAAACTCTTGAAGTTCTTAAGGCTAACGGTGAAGACGCTTACGTTATGGGCGAAATCATCGAGTCAGACGAAAAGGTTGTTATTTGCTAAATCAAAGGAGATAATCCCATGGTCAGAAAAGCCAGAATCGCCGTTCTCGTTTCCGGCGGTGGAACAAATCTGCAGGCGCTTATCGATGCTCAGAAGAGCGGCATTATTGCAAACGGTGAGATTACGCTTGTTATTTCAAACAAAGAGGGCGCTTATGCTCTTGAAAGAGCGGCGAATGCCGGCATAAAGACCGAAACGGTTATTAAAAAAGAAACCCCCGATTTCGAGGGCAGACTTATTGAGCTTCTTGAAGCCAACGGCACAGACGTTATTGTGCTCGCAGGCTTTATGAGCATTCTGAGCGAGAGATTCACTTCTCATTTTGAGAAGCGAATTCTCAACGTTCATCCTTCGCTGATTCCCTCATTCTGCGGCGAAGGCTTTTACGGCTTGCGAGTTCACCAGGCGGCGCTCGATTACGGCGTTAAGGTGACGGGCGCAACCGTTCACTTTGTTAATGAAATTCCCGACGGCGGACAGATTATAATGCAGAAAGCGGTTGAGATTCAGCCCGGCGATACTCCTGAAATTCTTCAGAAGAGAGTTATGGAGCAGGCTGAATGGATAATCCTTCCTCTTTCGGTTGAAAAAGTCTGCAAAGAAATTACGGAGGGCTGATAAATTATGAAGGTACTTGTTGTTGGCGGCGGCGGACGCGAGCACGCCATCATTAAAAAGTTAAAAGAAAGCAAAGAAATTGAAAAGATATATGCGCTCCCCGGCAACGGCGGTATTGCCGCTGATGCAGAGTGCGTTGCAATCGGCGCAAAGGATATTGACGGCATCGTTGATTTTGCAAAAAATAACGATATCGGCTTTGCGGTTGTTGCTCCCGATGATCCGCTTGTTCTCGGCGCGGTTGACGAAATCCAGAAGCTCGGTATTCCCTGCTTCGGCCCCGAAAAGAATGCTGCTATCATCGAAGGCAGTAAGGTTTTCTCAAAGAACCTTATGAAGAAATACGGTATCCCCACCGCAACTTACGAAGTTTTTGATGATGCCGAAAAGGCACTCGCTTATCTTGAAACCGCTCCCATCCCCACAGTTATAAAGGCTGACGGTCTTGCACTCGGCAAGGGTGTTATTATTGCGATGACACGCGAAGAAGCCTGCGATGCCGTTAAGAGCATTATGGAGGACAAGCAGTTCGGTGACAGCGGCAATCAGATTGTTATTGAAGAATTCCTTGAGGGTCCCGAGGTTTCGGTTCTTTCATTCACAGACGGTAAGACAGTTGTGCCGATGATTTCTTCAATGGACCATAAGCGTGCACTTGACGGTGACAAGGGTCTTAACACAGGCGGTATGGGCACAATTGCTCCCAACCCCTATTACACAGCAGACGTTGCAGAAAGATGCATGAAAGAAATCTTCCTGCCTACAATCAACGCAATGAACGCTGAAGGCAGAACCTTCAAGGGTTGCCTTTACTTTGGTCTTATGATAACTAAAAACGGTCCCAAGGTTATTGAATATAACTGCCGTTTCGGTGACCCCGAAACTCAGGTTGTGTTGCCCTTGCTTGAAAGTGATCTTCTTACGATTATGCAGGCAACAACAAACGGTACTCTTGCAGAGACTGAGGTTAAGTTCAGCGAAAAGAGTGCTTGCTGTGTTATTATGGCATCTGAGGGTTACCCCGTAGAATATAAAAAAGGCTTTGAGATGACTATCCCTGCTGAAATAAATGATAACGTTTACGTAGCAGGTGCAGTTCTTAAAGACGGCAAGCTTCTCACAAACGGCGGTCGTGTACTTGGTGCAACTGCTGTTGAGGGTGATTTGTAGTCTGCTATAGATTCTGCATACGCCCTTGTGGATAAAATCAGCTTCGGTAATGCATTTTACCGTCACGATATAGGTGCAAAAGCACTTGCGGCTATAGGGTGAAAGGAGTAAGTTAAATGGTATTTAGAGTTTTTGTTGAAAAGAAATCTGAGCGTGCCAACGAGGCAAAATCACTTTTAGGTGATGTACGCACACTTCTTGGTATTGAAAGGCTTGAGGATGTACGTGTTTTCAACCGCTATGATGCGGAAAATATTACAGAAGAGCTTTTTGATTATGCTATCAAAACTGTTTTTTCAGAGCCTCAGCTTGATATTGCTACAGCTGATATCGACGTTGACGGTGCAACAGTTTTTGCAGTTGAATTTTTGCCCGGTCAGTTTGACCA
>JAZQYY010000046.1:0-22217 GCA_045633805.1 Acutalibacteraceae bacterium | reverse complement strand
GGGACTTTCTACGAGTGTATTCCGTCTTTTAACGTTCCCTCCCGCAAGCGCCGCCGGACAGGCTCTTGCGTTCAGTAGACAGATTATTCATGACGGGCTATCCGCCGTTACCCGTTCACGTTCACTGCTGATCGACGCCTCTTATGCGGCCGCAGTCCTCCGCACAGAGACGGCTGCTTATTTAAGCAGCGAGAGCAACTTTATTGTTGTCGTTTAAATTTGAAAATTGCGGATTTTATAGCGGTCCCGCACCGCTACTCGCTTATCCGGGCTCGGGTCCCCCGTCGAAATCCTTTCATCCCCATATTGATATGGTTATGAAGGTTTTATCTGCGAAGGTTGCGTTCGATGGTTCTTTGCGCATCTTTTTTAGCCGCAACTTCGCGTTTATCATAAAGCTTTTTACCTTTGCACAGACCAATCTCAACCTTTGCTCTGCCTTTTTTGAAATAAACACTCAAAGGCACAATCGCAAGACCCTCCTGCTTGACCTGAGCATAAAATCTTCTGATTTCACGCTTATGGAGAAGCAAACGCTTTGTTCTTAAAGGATCACGGTTAAAGATATTGCCCTGCTCATAGGGACTGATATGCATACCGTTCACAAACATCTCACCGTCTTTGACAAAACACCAGGAATCCTTGAGGTTGATTTTGCCCTGACGGATTGATTTGACTTCTGTGCCGAAGAGTTCAAGACCTGCTTCAAGCTTTTCAAGCACAAAATAATCATGATATGCTTTTTTGTTTTGGGCAACCATTTTGATGCCGCTGTCTTTATCCATAAGTGTAACCTCAACCGCCACACTCGGAGGCGATTATATCATACATTAAATTAGTGTGTCAATATTCAAAAACTGTTGCACCTTTTGCAACATATTTTGTTTTTGTGCAAATTTTACAAGCAAACCGTCTGTTTGAAACAGATTTGCTTTTGAATTGCGTCTTTTATGCGTCATCGGCTGCCGTAAGTTCTCTTTTTTGCATAAAAATCTTTTTTCTGTTTCTTTTCAGCAGCCTCACGCTTTGCTGCGGCCGCTCTTTTTGCCTTGACTCTTGAGAGAGGCTTACCCTTCTTGGCAGGCTTTTTCTTTGTTTCTTTGCCGAGTTCGGGGTTTTCTTTATAGAAAACAATACTTCCGCCGATAACCTGAATAACCTCGCTGCCTGTTGCGGCGGCAAGCTTATCGGCAAACTCGCGGGGTGTTTCGGGTGCGCTTTCAAGAAGCACTTTGATTTTTATAAGCTCTCTTTTGCGAAGAGCATCTGAAACCTGTGCAATCAGAGCATCCGACATACCGCCCTTGCCAATCTGAAAAAGCGGCTCAAGCGTATTCGCTTTTGCTCTGAATTCGGCTCTTTCTTTACCTGTCATTATTTTATATCTCCAATCTGTTTTGCTATTTCACGAACAGCCTTGCCTCTGTGGCTGATAGCATCTTTTTCAGCAGCAGTGAGCTGTGCCATTGTCTTTTCACCGTTATATTCAACGGGATAAAACATCGGGTCATAACCGAAGCCACCGTCACCGATAAGATCGTGACCGATATATCCTCTGCATTCGCCCCTTGCAAAAAGCTTTCTGCCATCGGGATAAACACAGCAAACAACGCTCACGTATGCGGCACCTCTCTGCTCGTCAGGCACACCGTCAAGCTCGCTGAAAAGCTTGGCATTGTTTGCATCGTCATCGCAGGGCTCGCCTGCATATCTTGCAGAATAAACACCGGGTGCGCCACCGAGATAATCAACCGCAATGCCCGAATCATCTGCAAGGCAGGGCATACCGCTCTCTCTGCAACCGCTTTCAGCCTTGAGAAAAGCATTTTCTTCAAAAGTTGTGCCTGTTTCTTCAACGTCAGAAAGCTCAACACCTGCTTCTTCTGCAAGAAGCACCCTGATACCGAGAGGTGAGAGAATGCGCTGAAGCTCATCTCTCTTTTTCATATTGTGGGTTGCTATAATATAATCCATACCTTTATTATTCCTCATCTTTGTCTTCTTCAAACAGTCCGTCTGCAAAAGCAGCGGGGTTGAAGGGTCTCAGATCATCAATACCTTCGCCAACGCCGATAAACTTAACGGGCACCTTGAGGTCATTCTTGATTGAAAGCACAACGCCGCCCTTTGCGGTGCCGTCAAGCTTTGTGAGAATGATACCTGTAATTTCGGCAACTTCTTTGAATTCCTTTGCCTGGTTAACCGCATTCTGACCCGTTGTTGCATCAAGCACAAGCAGAATTTCACGGTCGGCATAGGGAAGCTGGCGATCAATAACTCTGTAGATTTTTGCAAGCTCTTCCATAAGGTTCTTTTTATTGTGGAGTCTGCCTGCGGTATCGCAAATAATGATGTCGGCATTTCTTGCCTTGCCTGCACTGATTGTATCAAAAACAACTGCGGCAGGGTCTGCGCCCTCTTTGTGCTTAACGATATCAACACCTGCGCGGTCTGCCCAGATTTCAAGCTGGTCAATAGCCGCCGCTCTGAAAGTATCTGCCGCACCGAGGATAACCTTTTTGCCCTCTTCCTTGAACATAGCAGCCATCTTGCCGATTGACGTTGTTTTGCCAACACCGTTAACACCGATAACAAGGATAACCGAGGGTACGGTAATCATATCAATTTCTTCGCCGCCGCTGAGAAGCTCGGCAACGATATTGCGGATTTCTTTTTTAACATCTTTTACCTTGTGAAGATTCTTTTTAAAAACTGAATCCTTCAGTCTGTCAACAACCTCTGTTGCGGTGTTAACGCCAACGTCCGCCATAACAAGAATTTCTTCAAGGTCTTCATAAAACTCATCGTCAATCTCATTTTTGCCGTAAAGAGCGGCATTGATTGCGCCTGCCATATTGTCTCTGGTTTTCTTGAGACCTATGTTAATTTTTTTGAATAATCCCATCGTGTACCTCTATATATAAAATGTATTCCGATTTTTCGAAAATTACTGCTCGCTTGTGTTTTTGATTATGTTGTCAACCGTCTTTTTGAGAGCAGGGTCCTTCTCAATTTCCTGTGCGATAAGGTCTGCAGAATAGAGAATCGTTGTTCTGTCACGGTTGCCGAAATATTCGCTGATTTCTTTCTGGGTAAGATCGGTTGTTGTTCTTACAATATAAATCGCAACCTGTCTCGCCTTTGCGGTTTTGGCATCCTTCTTCTTTGAAATGATATCGCCCTGCGGCACACCGAAAGTTCTTGAAGTTTCGGTGATGATTTTGTTAACAACAAAAGCAACAGGTCTGCTGTCGTTCATAATATCCTTGATTGCATTCTGTGCCATCGCAATGTTGATTGCCGCACCTTCAATGTTAACCAGCGCGTTAATCTTTTTAACCGCACCCTCAAGCTGACGGATGTTTGCCTTGATTTTTTCTGCAACAAACTGAACAACATCATCGGGAAGTTCAAGACCGAGAGTGTTTGCCTTGCGCTGAATGATAGCCATTCTTGTTTCAATATCAGGCGGCTGGATATCAGCAATAAGTCCCCACTCAAAGCGGTTTCTCAGACGGTCGTCAAGAACCTCGATATCTTTGGGTGAGCGGTCAGAAGTGAGAACAATCTGCTTGCCTGCCTGCGTGAGAGCGTTGAAAGTGTGGAAGAATTCTTCCTGCGTTGAGGGCTTACCTGCAATAAACTGAATATCGTCAACAAGCAGAACGTCGCAGTTTCTGTATTTCTCGTGAATTTCGTTCATCTTATTTTTATTGATACCGCCAACGATGAGGTTAACAAACTCCTCGCCTCTTGTGATAATGATGTCGGCATTGGGATTCTTGGCAGTTATCTCACTGCTGATTGCACGCAGAAGATGTGTTTTGCCAAGACCCGAGTTACCGTAAATGAAAAGCGGGTTATATGCCGCACCGGGAGTGGCGGCAACCGCCTGTGCCGCAGCGTGAGCAAATCTGTTTGATGAACCTACAACGAAAGTTTCAAACGTATTCTGCTCAATGCTGATAACAGAGCCTGCAGGCTTTGCTTCAGTTTCTTTTTCTGTTTTTGCGGCGGCTTCTTCGGGATCAATAAGAACAACTTCAATTTCAAAGCCCATAACAGACTTGAAAGCATCCTTAAGCTCCTGATAAAACTGCTGCTCAATGATTTTTTTCATAAAATTGCCTGCCGCAATTTCAACCTTTGTGCCGTCAAAGCTCAATATTTCAAGCGGCTTGAACCAGATATCATAGATAACTTCGCCAACGCTTTTTTTAAGGCTTTCACAAACCAATTGCCACATATCCTTAACGGATTCCATCAATTAACAACCTTCCTCTGTTATTATAATTCTTTCAATTTATCCCGTAAGCTGAAGCATCAGGCCTGTTTCAGCCCGCTACTCCGGCATTTTACTGATAATGATACATTGTAGAGTATATCATAGACCCTTGATTTTTTCAAGCAAAAAGAAAGGTTTTTTACATTAAATAAAAAAATTGTTGACATTCGCACACAAGCTGTTATATAATGTGTATTCCGAGGGGTATTTTACCCTTGGTTAGTTATGCCCGATAATCGGCTTTTCGCCGATTGTTTCCGGCAAATGTCGGTTAATCCAAAACTGAAACGGAGGTTAGAAAAATGAAAAGAACTTACCAGCCCAAAAAGCGTCATCGCAAGATGGAACACGGTTTCCGCAAGAGAATGGCTGACAGAAACGGCCGCAAGGTTCTTGCCCGCCGCAGAGCAAAGGGCAGAAAGCAGCTCTCTTATTAATTTCTGAGAGGGATGTTAAAAGATGTCCTACCCGGTAACCTTAAAACAGAATACCGAGTTTAACCGTGCTTACGGCAGGGGAAAAGTTAAAGCCTCCCCCGCCTTGGTGACCTATGCTGTAAAAAACAGAGGTCTTGGCTGCCGAATCGGCATCACAGCCGCCAAAAAGCTCGGCAGCGCAGTCGAGAGAAACAGATGCCGCCGTATTATCAGGGCGGCATTCTCCTCGGTTTCACCCGATTGCAGCGGCAACTGGGATATTGTGTTTGTTGCAAGGTTCAAAACCAAAAAGGTTAAAAGCACCGATCTCACCCCCGTTATGCGTTCGCATTTAACGGAGCTCGGAATAATCAGAAATCAGGCGGGAGAGAATTTCTGATGAAAAAACTACTTCTACTTCTTATCCGCTTTTACCGCAGGCGCATTTCGCCTCTGTTCCCGCCAATGTGCAGGTATTATCCGACCTGCTCCACATACGCAATCGAAGCAATTGAGGTTCACGGAGCCTTCAAAGGAACTTTCCTTGCAGTTAAAAGGCTTCTCAAGTGCAACCCCCTCTTTCCCGGCGGCGTTGATTTGGTGCCGCCCAAGAAACACTCACATTCGGAGGATAAAAAATAATGTATCAGGTGCTCGGTATACCTTTCGGATTTTTGCTTGATTTGATTTATCAGACAATCGGTTTCGGCAGCTACGCCGTTTCGATTATTCTGCTTACCCTTATCACAAGGTTTCTCACCGTTCCTTCTTCTATATCTCAGCAGAAGGGCATGGCAAAAACCCAGAGAATTCAGTCAAAAATCCGCAAGATTCAAACTAAATACGCTGGCGACCAGAGAAAGATTCAGGAAGAAACCACCGCTCTTTATCAGCGCGAGGGTTATAATCCTATGGGCGCAGGTTGCACACCTATGCTTATTCAGTTTGTTATTCTTTTCGGTCTTATCGGTGCGATTTATTATCCGCTCACAAACTTCCTCCATATCAGCAAAGAAGAAGTTGGTCTTCTCACAAACGCCCTCAAGGGTATAGTTGATTTAGAAAAGAACAGCATTCAGACTGAGCTTCTTGTTATGGAAAATATCGGCAAGCTCAGAGAGCTCTTTGAACAGGGCAAACTTGCAGGTGTTCAGGAATCAACTCTCACCGCAATTGAAAACGTTAATTTCAAGATTTTCGGAATTTCCCTCGGCGTTAAGCCTACGGATGACGGCGTTTCAAAGTGGGTTTGGCTTGTTCCCATCCTCTCATTCCTCACTTCGATGCTTTCAGGCGTTTACTCAATGATTAAGCAGAAGCAGCAGAATCCCGCTGCAGGCTCTGGTCCTATGATGGGCTGCATGATGTTTGGTATGCCCCTGTTATCCCTTTATTTCGTTATCAACTATCCCATCGGTATCGGCGTTTATTGGATTGCATCCGGTCTGTTCGGATTCATTTCAACAGTAATTATCGGTTATTTCTACAGTCCCAAAAAGACTCTTGCAAGACTTATGATTGACGAAACCATCGAACGCCGCTCAAAAGAAGACAATGCAAAGCGCATTGCAGCTAAAAAAGACGAATAATTTTGGTGGTGAAACTTTTGATTAAAGAAGCTATCGGCACAGGCTCAACTGTTGAAGAAGCAAAAGAGGCTGCTCTCAGAGCTCTTGAAGCTCCTGAGGATGCAGATATTAGATATGAAGTTCTCGAAAGAGAAAAGAAAGCTCTTTTCGGCCTTTTCGGAGGCTCACAGGCAAAGGTTAAGGCTTCATTTGAATTTGAAGACGATCCCTTCGCAAAAGCAAAAAACTATGTTCTCACAATTCTCAAAAGTCTCGGCGTTAACGACGCTGAAATCAGCGTAGAGGCTGATGATGAAGACGTTCGCATCTCAATCAACTGCGGTGACGATTACGGTTCGGTTATCGGCAGAAGAGGCGAAACACTTGATGCTATTCAGTATCTCACACGCCTTGTTATCAACAGAGGCACAGAGGATTACAGAAGAGTTTCAATCAACGTAGGCAACTATCGCGAAAAGAGAGAAAACACTCTTCGTTCACTTGCTCGCAAGAATGCGGCAAAGGTAAGAAAGTACGGCAGAAACGTTGTTCTTGAACCCATGAACCCCTATGAGCGTCGCATTATTCACACAACTGTTCAGGAGATTGAAGGCGTTACTTCTCACTCCGTAGGCAGCGACGGTGACCGCAAGGTTGTTATCACCCTTGAAGAAGGCGTTAAGCCCACACACAGCGGCGGTTACAACAAAGGCGGCAGAGGCGGCTATAATAAGGGCGGCTACAACAAGGGCGGCAGAGGCAGCTACAGCAAGAGTGAGCCCTCAGCTCCCACAAGAGCTCCCCGTTCAGATTCAGCAGGCGCTTCTCTCTACGGCAGAATCGACCTCAATAAATAAGATTTGCTCCTTGCTTCGGCAAGGAGCTTTTATTTTATCCGCGCCACTGTTTGATTGACATTTGAACAAAAAAATGGTATATTGCATATTGAAAATAATTCAAGGAGGATAACCGATGTTTACAGGCTTTGTGCGTGAAATTGACTCTGTTGGCAGAGTTGTTATCCCTATGCAACTTCGAAAAGAGCTCAACATTGTTGAAAAAGGAAGCAAGGTTGAAATGTTTTCTGACGGAAAGCAAATCATTCTGAAAAAAGCGGTTGGTAACTGCATTTTCTGCGAAGCTGAAGAAGATCTTGCCGAATTTGAAGGTAAGTTTATCTGCAAAACCTGCCTTGAAAAATTAAAAGCCGAATAACGCAGTATTTCACCTTCGGGATTGCCCGAAGGTGATTTTTTTATACTCTTCCGAATATATTTCTATATATTTAAAAGGGAGAGATGGTATGAATTGGCATTCAATGACTGCCGAAAAAACGGCGCAAGCCCTTAAATCCGATATTACAAACGGCATCAGCACAGCTGAAGCCTCCAAAAGGCTTGAGAAAAACGGAACAAATACGCTTAAAGCACGCGATAAGCCCTCGTTCATCATCCGATTTTTTGCGCAGTTCAAGGACTTCTGCGTAATAATTCTTTTTATCGCCTGCATCGTTTCTTTTGCAACAGGATTTCTTGAAGGCAACGGTGATTTTGTTGAGCCCATAGTTATTCTGATAATCGTTGTACTGAACGCATTTATCGGTGTTATTCAGGAGCAAAAGGCAGAAAAAGCAATTGAAGCTCTTCAAAAAATGTCGGCACCCTCCGCTTCGGTCATCAGAAACGGAAAAAGTGAACGTATCCCCGCTTCTTCACTTGTTGAAGGCGATATCATCTGCCTTGAAAGCGGTGATATGGTACCTGCCGATGCAAGACTGATTGCTTCCAATTCTCTGCGTGTGCAGGAAAGTGCATTGACAGGTGAATCAGTCCCTTGCGCCAAGGAAGCGAATATTGTTCTTAACGAAAACTGCGCCCAGGCAGACCGCAAAAATATGATTTATTCTTCAACAACCGTTATGGCAGGCAACTGCACGGCGATTGTTACAGAAACGGGAATGAACACAAAAGTAGGCAAAATCGCAAACCTGCTTGCTGCCGAAGAATCTCCGCAAACACCGCTTCAGCAACGGCTCGCAAAAGTGGGCAAGGCTCTGGGCATTGGCGCAGTTGCTATCTGCGCCGCCGTTTTTTTGCTTGGAATTATCCGCAGAAGCGGTATTCTGCCGTCATTTATGCTTTCCGTCAGCCTAGCGGTTGCGGCAATCCCCGAGGGTCTGCCTGCAGTTGTTACGGTTGTGCTTTCGATGGGTGTTCAGCGAATGGCAAAAAGCAACGCTATTATCAGATTTCTTCCTGCGGTTGAAACTCTCGGTGCCGCAACGGTAATCTGTTCCGATAAAACAGGCACTCTCACACAAAACAAAATGACCGTCACAAAAATCTGCTCGCATTCAGGCGAGATTTCTTCCGACAATGAAACTGCACATAAAATTCTTCTTTATGCAACCCTTTGCAGCAATGCCAAAAAAATCAAAAAAGGCAAAATAACCGAGGTTACGGGTGACCCCACCGAAACGGCAATAGTTGCCGCCGCAAAATCTGCCGGCATTAAACCCGACCCTGCAAAGTATAACCGTCAATACGAAACCCCGTTTTCGGGCGAAAGAAAAAGAATGTCTGTTGTTTGCTCCGTTGAGGGCAAAAATATGCTGATTATCAAGGGTGCACCCGACGTTGTTTTGCCGAGATGTGTAAAATATCTCTCCGCAAACGGCGAATTACCCTTGAGTGCAAACAGAAAAACGATGATTGCTTCGCAGAATGAGAGTATGGCTAAAAAAGCTCTCCGCGTTATTGCCGTTGCTTACAGAATGGCTGACAGCAACCACGACAGCCGAGAAGAAGATTTTGTTTTTGCAGGTCTTATCGGTATGACCGACCCTCCAAGACCCGAAGCAGCAAAAGCGGTTGCCGTTTGCAAAAAAGCAGGCATAACACCCGTTATGATTACGGGTGACCACATTGCAACCGCACGTGCCGTTGCCGAATCAATCGGAATTGCGGACAAATCAACAACCGCCATGGCAGGTGTTGAGCTTGATAAACTCACCGATGACGAACTGAAAAAAGCAGTTGCAAATTGCCGTGTTTTTGCAAGAGTAACACCCGAGCATAAGGTCAGAATCGTCAAAGCTTTCCGAGCAAGGGGCGAAACTGTTGCAATGACGGGCGACGGAGTTAATGATGCTCCTGCACTCAAAGCGGCTGACATCGGCTGCGCAATGGGCAAAAGCGGAACTGACGTTGCCAAAAATGCGGCAGATATGATACTTACCGACGATAACTTTGCAACAATAGTCAAAGCTGTTGAACAAGGCAGAGGAATTTATGATAATATCAGAAAAGCCGTTCATTTTCTTCTCGGCACAAATATCGGTGAAATACTTGCCGTTTTTATTGCATCAATTCTCGGCTTCAGCGCACCCCTGTTGCCTATTCAGCTTCTTTGGGTCAACCTTGTAACCGATTCTCTGCCTGCAATCGCCCTTGGCACAGAAAAAACAGAAAAAAATATTATGCTCCGCAAACCCTTGCCACCGAGCCACGGTTTTTTTGCCGACGGATTATGGCTTGATATTACGCTTGAAGGTGCTTTGGTTGGTGCGCTGACGTTGCTTGCGCACGCAATCGGTAACTTCGTTTTTGGCGGTGTTGGCGGCACAATGGCGTTCTGCACCTTAAGCTTTTGCGAAATCTCGCACGCAATCAACACCCGCTCTTCCCAATCCCTGTTCAGAACAGGCGTTTTCTCAAACAAGATAATGAACGTTGCCGTTACGGTATGCGTTGCCCTGCAGGCGGCGGTTGTTTGCATCCCTCCTCTTTCTGCACTTTTCGGCACCGTGCCTCTCAATGCAATTCAATGGCTCGTTGTTGGCGCTCTTTCTTCTATGCCCCTTGTTATGGGTGAAATCGGCAAGTTTTTCAGCAAAAAGACAGAATATTAAATTTCTTATATTTCTAATTTAGAATATTGTTTTTATTCTCTTTTGATATCATATATTATGGAATATAATGTAATATAAAATCAACCGAACGGAGTGACCGTTTTTGTCCAAAACTCTTGTCCTAACTGAAAAACCTTCCGTTGCCAAAGATATTGCCCGTGTGTTGGGCTGCAAAAAGAACGGCAACGGCTGCATAATCGGCGACAAATATATCGTTACCTGGGCGCTGGGTCATCTTGTGACCCTTGCTGACCCCGAAGGCTACGATGCAAAATATAAAACCTGGCGCATGGATGACCTGCCGATGCTTCCCGAAAAGATGAAGCTTGTTGTTATCGGTCAGACCTCAAAGCAATTCAGAGCCGTGAGCTCTCTGCTTGGCAGCAACGAGGTTGATAAGATTGTTATTGCAACCGATGCAGGTCGCGAAGGTGAACTTGTTGCGCGTTGGATTATCAAAAAAGCAAACTGCAAAAAGCCGATGCTCCGCCTGTGGATTTCTTCGCAGACCGACAAGGCTATCCGTGAGGGTTTTGCCTCTCTTAAGCCTGCTTCGCAGTATGATAACTTATATAAAAGCGCTCAGTGCAGAGCTGAGGCTGACTGGCTTGTCGGTCTTAACGTCAGCCGAGCTCTTACCTGCAAGCATAACGCACAGCTCTCTGCAGGCAGAGTTCAGACCCCTACCCTTGCAATGATTGTTAAGCGTGAGGAAGAAATTCTTAAGTTTCGTGCCAAAGATTATTTCACCGTTAAAGCGGATTTCGGCGGCTACACCGCTCTTTATAAAGATTCACGCAATCAGGCAAGGTTTTTTGACGCTGCACAGGCTCAGCAGATTGCAGACGACGTTAAAAACAAACGAGGTGTTCTCACCGAAGTTAAAAAGGTTTACCGTTTCAAGGCTCCGCCCGCCGCATATGACCTGACGGAATTACAGCGTGATGCAAACAAAAAATACGGCTATTCCGCAAAGCAGACTCTCTCACTTATGCAAAGCCTTTATGAAACCCATAAGCTCCTTACCTACCCCAGAACGGATTCACGCTATATCACGAAAGACGTTGCCGCCACCCTGCCCGAGAGGCTTAAGGCGGTTGCAATCGGCCCCTATAAGGATGCCGCAAACGCGATTCTGCGTGCAAAGCCGATTCCCACAAAATATATCGTAAACGATGCCAAAGTCACCGACCACCACGCAATCATCCCTACGGAGCAATACGTTGACCTCAACAAGCTTACACGTGAAGAAAGACATATCTATGATCTTGTTGTAAGACGTTTTCTTGCTGTTTTGAGCGCGCCGTTTGAATATGACGAGATGCAGGTCAAAATCACGGTAGGTAAGCATAATTTCTACACAAAGGGTCAGGCTGTCAAATCTGCAGGCTGGAAGGCTCTTTATGATTCTTCTCTTGCTGATGACGATGATGACAGCGATGATATCAAGGCACAGTCATTGCCTGCTCTTTCACAGGGTGCTCCCGCATTCCCCAAAGAAGTACGCATCTGTGCAGGCAAAACAACACCTCCCCCGAGATATACCGAAGCAACCCTCCTCACCGCTATGGAAAACCCCACAGGTCAGGTTGACGACGGTACACTTCGCGATGCTCTCAAAACTGCAGGCGGTCTCGGCACACCTGCAACAAGAGCCGATATAATTGAAAAGCTCTTTGATTCTTTCTGCATCGAAAGAAGGGGTAAAGAAATCCACCCCACTTCAAAAGGCAAACAGCTTATTGAAATCGTTCCGCCCGACCTCAAATCGGCAGAGCTCACCGCCCGTTGGGAGCAAAAGCTCTCACTTATTGCCAAGGGAAGTGCAAACGATAAGCAGTTTGTTGCTGAAATGCGCACCTATGCAACCTCTCTTGTGAGTGCAGTTAAAACAGGTGACGCAAAATATAAACACGATAATATGACCCGTGAGCCTTGCCCCGAATGCGGCAAATATCTGCTCGAAGTCAACGGCAAAAAGGGAAAAATGCTTGTTTGTCAGGACAGAGAATGCGGCTACCGCAAGAGCATCACCGTTATCACAAACGCACGTTGCCCCGAATGCCATAAAAAGCTTGAAATGCGTGGCGAAGGCGATAAGAAAGCGTTCTTCTGCGTTTGCGGTTACAGAGAAAAGCTCACGGATTTTGAAAAAAGAAAAGAAAGCGCAGGCGCAGGCAAACGCGACGTTGCAAAATATATGCAGCAGCAATCAAAAGCCAAAGCATCAAGCAATCCGCTTGCCGACCAGCTTGCAAAATGGATGGAGGAAAACCAATGAAGCGATTGATTGCCGCGGTAACGGCGGTTATCCTTCTGCTTATGTGCTCTTCCTGCACACCTAAAGGCAGCGGCAAATCCATTGCCTATCCTTTGAGTGCATCTCCGTCAACCCTTGATCCGCAGTTTGCAAACGACACAAACGCAATGGTTGTTATCAACAACACATTTGAGGGTCTTGTGCGCTTTGATGAAGACGGTGAAATTATTCCCGGAATAGCTGAAAGCTGGAGCATTTCCCCTGACGGCAAAACATATACCTTCAAGCTCAAAGAAGGCACCGAATGGTTTTGCCCCACCGCATTAAAAAGTGAATTCGGAGAAGATTTTTATAAGCGATTCTCAAGCGAAAAGATAACGGCTCACGATTTTGTTTTTGCTTTTCAAAGAGCCGTTATGCCTGAAACAGGCTCACCCAATGCCCACAGACTTTTCGTTATAGAAAACGCTTACGAAGTTTTCTATAATAACTATAGCGAAAACCTTCTCGGTGTTACCGCTCCCGATGACCACACGCTCGTCATCAAGCTCACCGAGAAAACCGACGGTTTTCTTGAAAGGCTGACCGAAAGCGTATTTATGCCCTGCAACAAAGATTTCTTCAATGCAATGAACGGCAGATACGGCTTGAGCCACAAGCACATCCTCTGCAACGGCCCTTTCTATATCAGCTCCTGGGATTCCGAAACCTCTCTGACCGCCAAACGCAACAGTTATTACGCAGGTGACCTTGAGGTTATGCCTGCTTCAATTGTTTTTTCGTTTGATCCGAGCAAGGAGTCCGTTGCTAAAAAAATTTCAAACGGCAGTGCAACCGCAGCTCTTTTGCCTCCCGATTGCCCTATGCCCGAAAACTGCACAACAGTCAGCGAGAGTGAAAACTCGGTTCTCGGCTTTGTTTTCAACTGTGCCGATCCCGTTTTGAGTAACACGTCTGTCCGCCTTGCAATGTGCAAATCAATTGATCGCAGTCTTTTCCCCGAAACTTCAACTGCCACACCGCAAAGCGGTTTCGTTCCAAACAGCTGTATCGTTGGTTCAACCTCTTTCAGAAAACAGGTTGGCTCACAAACACAAAAGGTTGAGCAAAACTTGACCGAAGCTGCCTCGCTTTGGCAAGAAGGTCTTGATGCTCTCGGCAAGAAATCCGTTCAGCTCAAGGTGCTTTGCCCCGAATGGCTTGACGCTTCGGTAAGGCAACAGCTTCAGATCTGGCAAAAAACTCTCGGCATCAGCATCGGCATAACAATTGAGAACCTTTCTACCGAAGAAATCTCAAAAGCCGTTGCCTCAGGCAATTACCAGATTGCTCTCACAAGCATTGAATCACGCTACGAAAACGCAGGCGATTTTCTCGCATCACTTACAGGCGGAAATATCTTCAACCTCAAATCAGCAAGCTATGACGGCATCATAAGCGATTTACTTGCCGCCGAAAGCTATGACGATATGATTGCAGGTTGCTTCAATGCAGAAAATTTTATTCTGCAAAACGCAATATGCTATCCGCTTTATTCCCGTTCAAGCCGCTTTGTTGTGCATAAGGATGCAGACGGAATTATCTTTCTCGGTTCCGAATCATCTGTAAGTTTCATCAGCGCAAAGAGGTACGACTGATGATAAAAACAAAAAAACAATATTTTCTTATCACCGTTTCATGGATTCTGGTCGCATTGTGTATGGCAATCATCTTTGCCTTTTCAGCACAGAGCGGCGATGCATCACAAACGGTGAGTGATGATTTCACAACGTTTCTCGGTTTACCCCTTTCGGTTGTTTCTTTTATCAGAAAAACTGCACATTTCTTTGAATTCGCAGGGCTTGCCGTTCTGATTTATAACGCTCTTTATCAATCTTCAGGCTCGGCAAAACCGATGATATCTTTTATTCTTACAGCGGTTTATGCGGCAACCGACGAATTCCACCAGCTTTTTGTTGAAGGCAGGGCTTGCAGAGTTTTTGACCTTTTTGTTGATTCCTGCGGTGCCGCAACCGGAATTGCGGCGCTGACTCTGCTGATTCTTATTTATAAAAAACTCAGGTCTACTCACTTGACCAAGGAGGGTTTGCTTTGAACACAGGCACAAAATTTATGGCGGCAGGCGCAACTGCAGGCGCTGTTGCGGCAGGTGTTCCGATCGCTATCGGTCTTGTTCGCAATATGCTTCCCAAGCCGCTTGATGAAAACGATATTCTTCACACAGAAAACGGTTGCTTCCGCGCTGAAAACGGCAACCTTATTCATCTGCAGGGAATTAACCTTAACGATGAACTTTTCTTCTTCAAGAAGCTCGGTATGGAGCCTGACGCACCGAATTACGATATTTTTGAAGCTTTTGAGGAGCGTTTCGGGCGCTACGGTGCACGCAAACTCACGCAGACCTTCAATGAAAACTTCATCACTCCTGCCGACCTGAAGGCAATCAAGAAGCTCGGCGCAAACTGCGTGAGAATTCCTCTGCGCTACAGAAATCTTTTCAAAAAAGAAACCTGCAAGGGCGACGTTGATTTTGATTATCTTGACGGCATTGTTGAAAAATGCCGCAAAACAGGTCTTTACGTTGTTTTTGATCTTCATTCCGCACCCGGATTCCAGAACAACGGTTCGGCAAAAGGCAACAACGGCACCTGCACTCTTTTTGATTCATCAAAAGCCGCTTTTGAAGCACGCAATGCAGTTATCAGGCTCTGGACTCAATTTGCCGCTCATTATAAGGACGAGCCTGCGGTTGCGGCGTTTGACCTGCTTAACAGACCTCTTATCAAGGTTGCTGATTGGGAAGATAAAACAGATGCGCTTCATAAATTCTATCTCAGACTTTATAAGGCTGTCCGCACCGTTGACCCCAACAGAATCCTTATTATGCAGTCACCTCATTCTGCAAATGAGCTTCCTGTTTTTGATAAGCCGCTTGAGAATATCGCTTACGGTCTTTATTCTCATTTTGACACAACGTTCGAAACCGATTCTCTTATAAAATCACTCAAAGATATCAAAGCAAGAAACATCCCGATTGTTATCAGCAAGCTCCGTTCGGGCGAAAACACAGATTATGCCCTCACCGCAATGTGCGATAACGGAATTTCTTGGTTCTTCGGTGATTATAAAGGTCCTTCGGGCAACGGCTATCTTTACACAGGTAATCCCGAACCTGCGGATTTTGATGCGGATAACTTTGATGCAATAACAGAAAAATGGACAAAACCGCTTGCCACAAAGAATTTTGAAATCAACAAGGATATCTCCTCTGCTCTCAAATCTCATTTCGGTTGCGGCAACGTTTACGTGAGCAAAGAAAAAGCAGAGAAACCCGCAAAAATAAAAATCAAGTTCGGCAGCAACATCGTTATCGGCTCAAACCGTCCGATCAGCCGCCGCAAGCTGAAAGAAAATGTGTGATGACTGCTGAAGATAAAATTCTGATTGCAAAATATGAAGATAAGGTCAGGCAATGCCGTGACAATTCAATGATAACCTGCACCGCATTTCTCGATATGCGTGAACGTTCGGTTATTGCGACTCATCTTTCACCGCAAAGCGAAGCAAAAACTGTTTTTTACGGTGTTTTTGATGATGCAGAAAGAGTTGCCGCCGTTATGCTTCCTTATTATATTGAAGCTGACGATTTCGAGTCACTCTGCTCATATTTCAGCGAAAATCCCGACGATAATCCGCTTGCAGTTGTTGAAGTTGAAAAAGACCGTTTTTCAAAGCCGCTAAGCCACCGAGACTATCTCGGTGCACTGATGTCGCTGGGCATCAGGCGAGAAATGACAGGCGATATCATTGTTAATGAAAACGGATGTAAAATTGCAGTTCTGGCTCATATGGCTGATTATATTGCAGAAAATCTTTGCAAAGCCGGCAGAGGCTCGCTCAAGGCAAAGGTTGTTTCTGCCCCAACCGTAACCGAAACCGAAAAAGCAACGGGCGTTGAAGACAGTTTCACAGTTTCTTCAATGCGTCTTGACAGCGTTGTTAAAAACGCATTCAAGGTTTCGAGAGGCGATGCCTGCAAGGCTATCGAAAGCGGAGTGGTTTTTGTTAACGATTCCGAATGTCTGAAAGCCGATAAAAAAATATGCGGCGGCGACAAGATAGTTTTTCGCAGAAAGGGCAGAATAATTGTTGAAGACTGCTCCTCCGTTTCAAAAAAAGGTCGCATTATCGTTATAATCAAAAGATTTGTATAAAGAAAAACCATCGGTTATGCTCAAAACAAACCGATGGTTTTATTGTTATATTAACCAACAACCTAGCCATTTCATTGTGCAAATGGGATAAAAAGACCTCCCTTGCTTGAAAAACTCGACCGTTTGTGATACAATTTATATAATCTTGTAACAGGCAAGATTTTATGGGACAAAAGATTTATAAACCGAAAGGAAGGGTGGTTGTGCAAAAAGACACAAAAAAGCTCATTTCCTCAACCTTTGTCGAACTGCTTAGTTCAAAGCCGTTTGACAGAATCACAATCAAAGATATCGTTGATGCTTGCGGCATTAACAGAAACACTTTCTATTATTATTACAGCGATATCTATGACCTGCTTGAGGAAATTTTCAAAAAGGAACTCAACGAAATTGTTGAAAGCTACAATACAACAGGCTCATATATTGAAGGTCTTATCAAGGTAGCAAACATTGCATATTCACACAAAAAGCTTATCGGCAACATCTGTTCGTCACGAAGCTATGAATATCTTGAAAATTATATGTATAAAGCCTGCAAATACATTATGATTAACGTTGTAACAAACGCAGCATCAGGCCTTGACGTGCCGGAAGAAGATATCGAATTCATCGCATCGTTCTATGAATATGCGTGGATTGGTGTTATCTCGGAATGGTTCAGAACAGGTATGCGTGAATCTCCCACCAAAATCGCCAGTCAGCTCTGGCTGGTTATGGACGGTATACGCCGAGCACTGAAAAAGAGTGCAAAGCGCAAAGCGGAGCTTTCGTGATGACGGATATTTTATTTGAAGATAAGTCTATAATAGTTTGTCTGAAGCCTGCAGGGCTTCAGAGCCAGGGCGGCAAAGGCGATTTGGTTGCCTTGCTTGATGAATATTTCAGCCGTACCGACCCTACCGCAAAAGCTTACCCCGTTCACAGGCTCGATAAAGAAACAACGGGCATTATGGTTTTTGCCAAAACCTCAAAGGCGGCGGCAGAGCTTTCTGCCCAAATAACACGCGGCGAAATGAAAAAGCATTATTTTGCCGTTGTGCAAGGCGAACCCGAAGATGAGGGTGTGCTCAAGGATTTGCTTTTTCACGACAGGCAAAAAAACAAAACGTATACCGTTAAACGAAGCAGAAAAGGTGTTAAGGAAGCTTCTCTTGAATTCATCAAAAAGGCAACAAAAGATAGCCTTTCGTTGCTTGATATTCTGCTTCACACAGGCAGAACTCACCAGATAAGAGTTCAGTTTGCTTCAAGAAAAATGCCACTTCTTGGTGACGGCAAATACGGTGGCGGATCAGGCAAGCTTGCTTTGTTTGCTTATAAGCTTGAGTTTGCTCATCCAAACACCAAAGAGAAGCTCTGCTTCACAGCGCCGCTTCCCGACGAAACGCCCTGGAATTTATTTAAGTTTTAAAAATTAAAAGACCGCCGAATCGGCGGTCTTTTTTCTTTTAGTTATTAGCCAACGTTATCAGCGATGAACTTGATAACCTTTTCGATGATGGGCATAGCCTTTTCAGCAATGTCCTTAACTGTAGCAATAACCTTTTCCCAGTCAATGTTCTTAACTGCTTCTACAACTGTGTTGAGAATTGCGTTGAAATCCATCTTTTTGTCATCCTTTCAAAATTTGTTCAGTATAACAACTGTTATACGGATATGTTAATTTTAGCACTTTTGTTTCAATCTGTCAACCTTTGTTTAAAAACCGGAACAATTAGCCATCTTTGTTTGCAGTCATTTGCGTAAATTCAGTCGCTTTTTCAGCGAACTATTGCAAGGATATTTCACATAAAATCTTATACAAAGATATTTGATTGTATTATAAAAAAGAAAAAGCCGAGGTAAGAGAGCATATCTCTTCCTCGGATTTTTCTCGTATAAAACGGGGGGGACAAAAGATGGTAGTGGTTTAAATTATTGTTCTGCCTTCTTTGAATACTTAAGGAGATAAACAACTCTCATAAGTTTGGCTTCAACAGGGTTGATCGGCTTTGCTTTGCCGAAAACCTTTGAGCCGAGAAGGGCAAGTGCGCTTTTGCTCATAATCATATCAACGGCCTGTGCATCTCCCTCAACGGAGCCGCAGCAGAGTGCGCCCTTATCCTTGAGGAGAACTGCGTTTTTGCCCTTGATTTTTTTGCCGCAATTATCTTCGGTTGCACATTTAACCTTGGTGCCGCAAATCTGAGCAAAGTCATCAAGCAGGGGCTTCATAGGCTTATGGAGCCTTGAAACAGCCACAACTTCGCTTGATGCGTTATGAATAATATGGTTGAATTTTGAATTTGAAAGATAAATCTCACGGTGAGCAAGGGCTGAACCGCCGATGCTGCCTGAACAGTGGCAAGTGATGATATCCATAGTGATTTCAGAACCGTCAGCCTCATTTTTGAAGATGATTTTGCCGTTCTCTCTATCGTAATAACTATTATATATCAAGGATTTATCAATTTCAACTGTTTTTTTACTTTTAGCAAGCAGGTCAGCCATTTTTGAACAAAATTCTTCTAATGTGTCTGCTTTTACGCCAAGTTTTTCTTTTGCATTTGCAAGAATATAATCTGTGCAAACGTTTTCAAGCATATTGGCAACGTCAAAAGCCTCATCGCTGTCTTTGCCAAAGCAAAGAGCACCGTGGTGAGCCATAATAACAGCCTTTGAGGGTGACATATGCAGAGCGTTTGTTACGCCCTTTCTGAGCTTCTTTGTGCCGGGCAGACCGTAAGAACCGATGAGCACCTTGCTGCCGATAAGCTTTTCTGCTTCGCCCGTGATTTTATCAATACCCTCTGAAAGTGTGCTGATAACTGAAGCAACCTTCTGATGAGTGTGAATAACAAAACCTGCTTCGGGGAATGCCTTATAAACCTCGGCGTGGATGCCTTTTTCTGATGAGGGCTTAACGCTGCCGCCCCATTCAAGGGTTTCAACTGCAACCTCAACAATATCATCGGGAGTGAGGCCGATATATGACTTGCCGCTGGGAGTGATAACAAAAGTTTTTTCGTCAACTCGGCAGCTGACGTTACCCCAGGTTCTTGCAATAAGGCCTGTTGCAACAAGCTTTTCGCCTGCTTCGATGACGAGCTTTTTAGCGGTTAAAACATCCATTTTTATGTTTCCTTTCGGAGAATCGGGGAAGCGGTTTTGCCGCTCCCCGCATCTTAAGTTAAATTATTTCTCGAGGCAAACAATGTTTTCGAATACTCTGTCAAATGCTGCAAGAGCTTCGTCAATCATTTCGGGTGTGTAAGCTGCACTTGTGTAAAGGCGGCTGCCTGCGAGAGTTACAAGACCTTCTGCCATATAAGCAGCACCCATGTGAGTCATTTCCTTCTTACGAGCGGATGTTGCGCTGAGAACGCCGGGGATGCCCCAAGGCTTCTTCCAGTTGATGGAGAAGTTAAGAGTACCAACTGTTTCGAGGTGGCAGATTGAACCCTGGTTGAATGCTACGAAGGGAAGATCACGCTTCTTGATAATTTCCTGAAGACCTGCGGTGATTCTGTCACCCATCTGAGCTGCCTTGTAGCAAGCATCAGCTTTTTCCATTTCTTCAAGCATTGTGTAACCTGCAACGCAGCTGAGGGGGTTAGCACTCATTGTACCGCCGCAGAATGCCTTCTTGATCTTCTTGCCTGTATCATCAAGGCCTGCGCCGAGATACTTCATATATTCTCTCTTACCGCCGAGACCGCCTGCGCCGGGATAACCGCCTGCCATAACCTTACCGAAGATGGTGAGGTCAGGTGAGCAGCCGAAGTAGCCCTGAGCACCGTTCATGCTTACGCGGAAAGCTGTAACAACTTCGTCGAAGATGAGGAGTGCGCCGTACTTGCGGCAAAGAGTTTCAACGCCCTTGCAGAAGTTCTTGTCAACGGGTCTTGTACCGCTTTCGGGACCAACGGGCTCAAGCATAACAGCAGCTGTGCCGCCCTTGAGTCTGTTTGCCTTGAGCTTTCTCTCAAGGTCATTGAGGTCGTTGGGGAAGAATTCTTCTGTATCCTTGAAGCAGAACAGAGGAACGCCTGTTGCCTGAGTCCACTTTGAGCCGGGAACACGGATACCGTAGCCGAGCTGATCTGACCAGCCGTGGTATGCGCCGCCCATCTTGAGAATCTTCTTCTTGCCTGTTGCAAGACGTGCAACACGGATAGCGGTCATACAAGCTTCTGTACCTGAACCGAGCATACGGAACATATCAACGTTGGGGATAAGCTCTGCAATCTTCTTGCCGAGTTTATATTCATATTCGTGGAAAAGACCTGTTGAAGGTCCGCAGGTGTTGAGAAGCTCGATAACCTTCTCACGGACTGCGGGAGGATTGCTTCCGAGAACGGTGGGACCGCCCGCCTGAAGGAAGTCATAGTATTTGTTGCCGTCGATATCGTAAAGATATGCACCCTCAGCCTTTGTGAAAACGAGGGGGAACGGATAGTTGAAAGCAAGGTTGTGCTGAACGCCGCCGGGGATGATTGTCTTTGCTTCTTCAATCATTGCCTTCGACTTTGCGCATTTCTTATCAAAATACTCTGATTCATAATTCTTGAGAGCCTCGGGGCTGATTGTGTAAATAGGTTTTTTGATAAGATCGTCAAGCTGCTTCTGAACAGCTCTGGCATCGGGGTAAGTGATAATACCGTGGTTTGACATTTTATATCCTCCCTTTTAAGCGGATTCTACCGCTTAGAAATATTTTACTTTAAAATTATATCATAAGAAAAATTTTTAATCAAGATACAAACAGCGTTAAAATCGCGTATATTTGTAACATTGTTATTAATATTCTTATTCGAGACCGAGTTTTTTTGCCATTTCGGCAGTTTTCAGCTCAAGAAGCTTTGAAACGCCCTCTTCCTGCATTGTTACACCGTAGAGCATATCGGCTTCTTCCATCGTGCCTCGTCTGTGGGTAATGAGAATAAACTGGGTGTTATTCGTCATATTGCGCACATAAGATGCGTAACGGGAAACGTTGACATCGTCAAGCGCCGCCTCAACCTCATCGAAGATACAGAACGGCGCGGGAGTAACCTTGAGAATTGCGAAAAGAAGCGCAATTGCGGCAAGACCCTTTTCACCGCCCGAAAGAAGGTCGATATTCTGAACATTCTTTCCGGGGGGCTGAACCCTGATATTGATGTTACATTCAAGAACATCCTGCGGGTCATCAAGCACAAGCTCCGCCTTACCGCCGTCGAACAAGTCACGGAAGGTTTCGCCGAAATGATTGTTGATTCTTCTGAACTGCTCACGGAAGCGCTCAGCCATTTTGCCCGTAAGTTCTTCTATAAGCTTGATCAGCTCGGCTTTCGATTTCTCGATATCCCCTATCTGACCGCTCATATATTCATATCTTTCGGAAACTTCTTTATATTCCTCGACTGCGCCGACATTGACGTTGCCCAGTGCACGGATTTTGTTTTTCAGCTCGTGCAGTGTGCGCTGTGCCTTGGGAATATCTTCAAGCACAATTCCGAGCTCCGCAGCTTCACGCAGACTGAGCTGATATTCGTCATAAAGCTTGTTCTGCGCCGTTTCAAGTTCTTTCTGCATTGAGTTGC
>JAZQYY010000045.1:0-34889 GCA_045633805.1 Acutalibacteraceae bacterium | reverse complement strand
CGGCTGTTAACTGGCTCACGGGTCTGCGCTCGCAGTGCGAGATGCAGCAGACCCGTTGAGCAGGAAGAAATAGGGAGTATCACGATGCGCTCCAAGCGAGTGAGACGACCATATTTCTGACCGTGCGTGTCACAGGTTCGATTTCGAAGGGGAGCGGTAATGAATGACAGTCCGGTGGACTGTCAGAACCGCGACTGACCGAGGCCCGCAGGCCGAGAGTCGAGTCCTGTTTGGGGCGCCAAACGATACAAATCCGAACTTATTACTTTTCAGTGATGCGTTCGGGTTTGTTTTTTATTTCTCATAAAAATTGCAGGGAGCAAACGCTCCCTGCTTTTTCTTTTGCTGATATATGTTAGGAGACTGTTTTATTAGTGTTGATCGATATATTTTCATCACCACACTTCGAAAATGTTATACTCAATCTTATAAACAAAATTTTAACATTCCGCATACATTTTTCTAACTCCTGAAATGTATTTTATATTTGTTTAATGATTAAAATGGATAAAAGCATTTCAAAGGAGTACAGTTATGGCAAAAATATCACTGAAACAAATCCCGACTCTTTTTTCGGCATCGCTCGGACTTGCCGAACTTGGAAAACTTAAATTTTACAGCAAAAGAGCATATAAAATGCAAGAAAAACTCTTGCTCTCTCTTGTGAAGAAAAACAAGTCAACCGTTTACGGCAAAGAAAATAATTTCAAAGATGTTCATTCGGTTGAAGACTATCAGAAAATTGTTCCGCTTACATATTACGAGGATTATGCTGATTACGTTCAACGTATGATGAAGGGCGAAAAAGGTCTTATCACAAACGCATATTATCGCAGATTTGCCGCTTCTTCGGGAAGCACGGGTAAGGCAAAAATCATTCCTCTTTCCGCAAAGTCGGAGTGGGTTTGCCAGTGCTTCGGATTCAGCGCGCCCGTCGGAAGTGCGTTCAATTATTTCAGAAAGCAGGGCAGACTGATACCGCCGCAGAAAGGTCTGAACACCGCAGAAATCGGTTGTGAAAGGCTTAAAAACGGCAAAACTGTGAGTTGTATTTCGTCTGTTCCTCTTCTTAATCTCAAACCCTTGGTGCCGATTTTTGCAAGTTCGCCCAAGGAATTGCAGTTTGTTGATGATGACACCAAAATGGATTCACATTATTTGAAACTCCGTTTTGCATTGATGAAAAAAGATATCAGCTATCTCACAACAATTTTCATCACCACTCTCGAATCAATGTTCTTCTATATGGAAGAGAATTGGGAGATGCTTTGCGATGATATCGAAAAAGGCATAATCAATTCCGATATTGAATGTCCGCCCGAAATGCGTGCAAAGCTTGAAAAAAGGCTCAAGCCCGACCCCAAGCGTGCAGAAGAACTCCGCAAAGAATTCCGCAAAGGATTTGACAACGAGCCTATCGTTCCCCGAATCTGGCCGAATATCAGCTGGATGTTCGGTATGGGTACGGGTGCGGTTGCAATTTATCAGAAAAAACTTCAGCGCTATCTCGGTAATATTCCCACTCATTATCTCGGCTATGCCGCTTCCGAAGCGTTGATGGCAGTTCCTCTTGAACTTGATTCATTCGAATATGTTATGCTTCCGCACAACGGATTCTATGAATTCCGCCCCGTTGATTCGGATAATTACGATAATCTGCTCACAATCAAAGACCTTGAAGTGGGCAAAGAATATGAAGTTATTCTCACCAATACAAGCGGATTTTACAGATACCGTATCGAAGATGTTATCCGTGTTACAGGATTCTATAACGAACTTCCGAAAATAACATTCTGTTACCGACTCAATCAGGTTGCCAATATCAGCGGTGAAAAAATGACGCAGATGGCATTTGACTATATTGTCAACGGTATGTCGGAAAAACTCAATGAACTGTTTGTGGGTTACAGTATTTATGTTGATCATAACACTTCGCCCGGTCATTACGTTCTGCTTATCGAAACGGCAAAACAGCATGAAAAGAGCCTTGAAAAAGAATATGCAAAGCTTTTTGAAGAATTGCTTTGCGAAAACAATCCGTCTGCAAAACCTGCATTCCAGAACGGAAGTCTCGGACATTGCGAAGTTAAGTTCCTGCGTCACGGCACTTATGACGATTATCGTCAGATGCTTAAAGACAGGGGTGCAAATCTCAATCAGGTGAAACCCGTAAAACTTATTGATAATGAGGAAAGAAAGAATTTCTTCTTCTCTCATATTATTGAGGAATAATTATGATTTCAGAAAACACAAAGGCAATTGACAGAGCAAGCGAGCTTGTTGCAAGAGGCTTGACCGATGAAAAAATCATTGCCGATATAATCAAAAATGAAAAGCCGATTCCCAAAAGATTTCCTGCGGAGTTATATGACAAAGTTAATTATATGTGCCGCAGATGGATGGACAGAATTGCACGTTTTGAGATTGAATATGATTTTATTCCGAATATCAGAGTGCTGAAAACCGTTCTTCTCTGCCTTATTGAATCTGCACCTGTTTTTCATTCAAAGTTCATTGACAACCACATAAATCCTTATTGGAAAGTTTCGGATTATCATATTGACGATATTTTTTCTGTAAGAGAAACAATGAGTCTTGAGCGTTCTGCAGACGACTTTCTGCTTCAGGGTGTTCCCGTTGAAAGTAACGTTCAGATTAAAATCGGTCTTTTCTTCTGCGAAGGCAAGAGCAGACTTTGTTTTATTTTCAATCATATGTGTATGGATGGCGGCGGATTGAAAAGCTTTCTGAACGATATGTTCAAAAGCTATGACAGTTATATGAAAAACGGAACGGTTTCTGTTTATCACTCAAATAAATCCCGAGCATACGAGCGTGTTTATGACGATATGAATGAAGCAGACAGAAAGACGGCGAAAAAGCTTTTTGCGGCAGTATCTTCAAAAGACAAACACACTCTGCCTTTCACCGAAGCAAGAAAAACCGACAGAAAAATATTTGTCCGCAAGAAAATCGGAGCAGATGTTTTTGAGCCTGCAAGATTGAAGGCGAAAGAATTGGGTGCAACGGCAAACGACCTTATTTCTGCCGCATATATCAGAGCTTTTTACGATGTTTCGGGTTGTTCCGAATCGGAAAGAGTAGGCATCTCCTCTGCGGTTGACCTGAGAAGATATATGAAGCATCCCGAAAATATCGGCTATACAAATCACACGGCATTCACGCCCTGCATTGTTGATTCAAAAGGAGAAACAATGGCGGATACGCTGAAAGCCGTTGCAAAAAGCACACAAGAAGTGAAGAAAGATAAGTTTATGGGTCTTCACGGTCAGCCCTTGCTGAATCTCGGATTTTCAACAATGATTTATGCTCAGGCAGAGTTTATAACAAGCCTCGGATACACAAATGCAAATCTTTCGGTCAGCAACGTTGGTGCAATCAGACCCGAATCACTCGCTTTTGAAAATATTGCTCCCACAGCGGTCTGGGTCGGCGGCGGCGCAAAAGAAAAGCCGTGTGCCGCACTCAACGTTCTTTCTTATAACGGTGACCTGATGCTTTCAACCTGCTTTAGAGGCAACGAAAGTGACAGAAGAATGCTCCTGAACTTTTTTGACAGAATAGAGGAAAATCTCAAACTTTTATAAAACGGGGATGTTCAAATGAAAAAACTTTCATATCCGATTATTTTCGTTCACGGAATGTTCGGATGGGGACAAAATGAAGGTATAAATAAAAAAGCTCCCTATTGGGGAGCAACAAGCGGCAGTATCACCGATTTTCTCTCGGTTGGCGGAATCGAATGTTACGCCGCTTCGGTAGGCCCGATGTCAAGCGCTTGGGACCAGGCTTGCGAGCTTTACGCACAGCTTACGGGGACAAAGGTGGATTATGGCGAAGTCCATTCAAAAAAGCACGGTCACAAGCGCTATGGCAGAACATATGAGAAACCGCTTTTTGAAGGTTGGAGTGCCGATAAAAAGATTCATTTAATCGGTCACAGCTTCGGAGGCAATTCTTGCCGTATGCTTGCCCATCTGCTTGCGAACGGTGCGCCGGAAGAAGCAGAGGCAAGCACAGACGTTTCGCCTCTTTTTCTTGGCGGAAAAGAAGATTTAATCTGTTCGGTTACCGCAATATGTTCGCCCCTTGACGGCACAAAGGCTTACGAAACCGCAGAAAAATATCATCTCATTTCACCGCTTAAATTTTTTGCATATAACTATGCAGGTGTTTTCGGCAGACTTGATCTCGGGCATAAGTTTGCGGATTTCCATCTTGAACAGTTTGGTCTGACATATTCTCCGGATAACAAAAGCAAAGCATCTTTTGTTGATGCTATGAAAAAGATGTTCAACACAAAAGATTGCATTGCTTACGATATGTATGCCCAAGGCTCAAGAGAACTTAATGAAAAAATATGCATCTCACCGTCTGTTTATTATTTTTCATACCCCTTCAACGCGGTTGATGAAATTAAAAACAAACCGATGAATACTGATTTCATTCTTATGAAAGCCACGTCTTCTCTTATGATTCGTAACAGTAAAAAGAGCGGCGAAGCGATAGTTGGCAATGACGGACTCGTTGACGTTGAATCTGCAAAGCATCCGTCAACCGAGCCGTTCAAAGAGTTTGACAGAAACGATATCAGGTCGGGAATGTGGAACGTTATGCCCGTGAGCATCGGCGACCACGGAACTCCCATAGGTCTTTTTGCCGATAAGGAAGAAACCCGCTTGTTTTATAATAACCATATTCTTCTGCTTTCAGATGCTGAAAAAAAGAATGCAGAAACGGTAAGTTTATGATATAATTTGTGACGAGGTGTTTATTATGGCAAAAATACTTATAGTTGAAGATAACCAGGATTTCAACAGAGCAGTTTCAACCTATCTTTCACAATACGGTCACGATGTTTTCAGCGCTTATAACGCAAACGAAGCTTATGATATTCTCTATGAAAATCAGATAGAGATTATCATTTCCGATATTATGATGCCCGCTGCAGACGGCTTTGAGTTTGCAACCACAGTTCGTGAAACCAACAAAGAAATTCCGATTCTTTTTGTTACCGCAAGGGATGATTTTATGTCAAAGCGAATGGGATACGGCATCGGCATTGACGATTATATGGTTAAACCCATTGACCTTGACGAGCTTAATCTCAAAATCGGTGCTTTGCTCCGCAGAGCAAAAATTGCCGTCAGCAAAAAGGTTGTTATCGGTAAGCTCATTCTTGATGCCGAAGAGCATTCGGCATATTACGGCGATAAAGAAATCCAGCTGACTGTCCGTGAATTCAATATCATCTTCAAAATGCTTTCATACCCGAAGAAAACCTTCACCCGTTCACAGCTTATGAATGAATTCTGGGATGTTGACACAAACTCAAGCACAAGAACTGTTGACGTTTATATGACAAAGCTCCGTGAAAAATTTTCGGTTTGCGAAGAATTTGAAATCGTAACCGTTCACGGTCTCGGTTATAAGGCGGTGCTTAAATGATTAAAAAGGTGTTGTTTGGGTTTTACAGATTTATTCTGTTCTTTTCGGTTGTCGCCTTTGTTATATCGTGCAACCTGATACTTTTCCTTGATATTCTTCAGCGTGATACGGGAATAATTTACACCAGAGAAAACATAACCTTTGCTGCTGTTTTTACGTTCTTTAACTCTTTGTTTCTCGGTCTGATTCTTACCGCTTTTGATTTTGTCAGAAGAAAAATTCTTGTTCAGGGACCCGTTAAGAAAATTCATGATTTCACTGAAAAGCTCACTCACGGCGATTTCAAAGCTCAGCTTAAACCCATAAGAATCGGTGAATATAATCAGATTGTTGCCGATCTTAATCAGATGGCTGAAGAGCTTTCAAGCATCGAAACATTGAGAACTGATTTTATCGCAAACGTTTCGCACGAACTTAAAACTCCGCTTGCCGTTTTGCAGAATTACGGAGTTTTGCTTGAAGAACCTGATTTGTCAGAAGAAAAAAGGGTTGAATATGCCCAAGCAATCAACCGTGTAACAAGGCATCTTTCCGAACTGATAACCAACATTCTGAAGCTCAACAAACTCGAAGCGCAGAAGCTACACCCAATTCTGAAAAACTGTAATCTGAGCGAAATGCTTTGCGAATGTCTTATAGGTTTTGAAAGCGAATGGGAACGAAAAAATATTGAAATTGATTTTAACATTGAAGAAGACGTCTATATCAACACTGACCCTGAAATGCTGATTCTTGTGTGGGCAAACCTTTTTTCGAACGCTCTCAAATTTACTCCCGACGGTGGAAACGTCAGCGTAAGGCTGAAAAAAGACGGCAATTACGTTTCCGTCAGCGTTTCCGATACAGGATGCGGAATGGACGAAAAAACAATAGAGCGAATCTTTGACAAATTCTATCAGGGCGACACTTCTCATTCAGAAAAAGGCAATGGTCTGGGTCTTGCGCTCGTTAAAAGAGTTATTGATATGCTCGGTGGTGAAATCACCGTTGAAAGCACTCCGAATGAAGGCAGTGTTTTCACTGTAAGGTTGTATGATGCAAACAATGGATAAACTTAAATCAACTTTTCTGAAACTGCTTTCTCCCCGTTTGCCGCTGATATTACTGCTTTGCGTAACGTCAACCGCTATGCTTGTTTACGTTTTCAGCTTCAGCAAAGAAAACACGCTGATCGCATATGCTTCATACGTTATTTCAGCATATACGCTGGTTGTTGTTTGCTTCAGAATGCCCGGAATTATAATCACAATAAAAAAAGCCTTGCACAAAAATCCTTATATCAGCCGATTCCTGACCGACAGTAACTTTCGGGACAGGATAGCTCTGCGTTCAGGTCTTGCCGTGCGTCTTATATATTCGGTGTTTAAGTTTGTATCAGGTATTATTTATAGTTCGGTTTGGTTCGGTGCAGAAGCAATTTATCATTTGCTGATAGGCGCAATACAATTTTTGGCAGTCAGAATTGAGCAGAAAAAGAATGTTACCGATTTGACGGAATGGAGCGTTTGCCGTGTTTGCGGAGTGCTGATGCTTTTGCTCAACGGTGCAATAAGTGCCGTTGTTTTTATGACAGTTTCTCATAACGAGAGTTATGTTTATCCCGGTCTTGTTATTTACGCAACGGCAGCATACACTTTTTACCGTGTAATCAGCACAGTTATTCAAATGGTGAAATACAGAAAAAACCACAAACCAATGTCATATGTGTCAAAAGTGCTGAATTTTTCTGCTTCGCTGATGTCACTTTTCGCTTTGCAGACAGCTATGCTGACACAGTTTGGTGACGGCACCATTAACTCAGCGGCGCTCAATATCTTCACGGGAACTCTTGTTTGTGCAACGGTTGTTTTTATTGCGATTTATATGATAATCCGTTCAACAAAAGAGATTAACAAAACCAAAACATAATTAAAGCATTATAAAAATCTTTTGGGATTATTATATATAAAAACGTTATGGAGGATAAAATGAAAGAAAACAAAACTTATTCCTACTCTTATTCAGCACAGGAAAATAAAGAAATAAAAAGAATAAGAGAAAAATACACTGAACCTGACGAAAGAGAAACAAAGCTTGATCAGCTCCGCCGCCTTGATGCAAGCGTTCATAACAAAGCTGCAGCTTTAGCGCTTACAATCGGCATAATCGGCGCGTTGATTCTCGGCTTCGGAATGAGCTGCGTTATGGTCTGGGCAGATAAAATGTTTGTCGCAGGAATCATTTTCGGCGTTCTCGGCATTGTTATTGCCGCTCTTGCTTATCCTGCATATAAAGCTAAATCCGAAAAGCTTCGCAAAGAAATTGCACCGCTTATTATCAAACTTACAGATGAGCTCATAAAATGAAAAGAACCGACTCGTTCTGAGTCGGTTCTTTTTTGTTAGGATTAAAAAATAATGCCGAGACCGAGCATTGTGATAATGGCAGCGATGATATCATAGAAGTCAAATCCGGGAGCCATAATGTTTTCAACGAACTGAGTGAACATTGCAACGATGCTGTCAACCATTGGTCGCACCTCCTTTTATAATCTGAAATGATTATAGAACGGAAATGTTTGCATATTTGTAATGATATGTTTCTGTTTTCTTGGGAACTTGTTTTATTTTTATTAACTAAATGTAAAAAAGTCACAAACCATCAAAATGATGATTTGTGACTCTCTTTTTAAAACTTATTAAATCAGTCTTCTTTCTTTGCCTTAACTGCAATTGTTGCACCGCCTGCAAGAACAAGCAGAGCGATTACGGGAACAACAACGTTGCTGCCTGTTGCGGGGATTTCTGTGTCAGCGGGATTTGTTGTAGGTTCGGACTGTGAGGGGTGGGCGGGAATTGTAACGGTAGGAATTTCCTGAAGTGTGTGAATCTCGGGCTTTGTTGCGGTGGGAATTTCGGGCTTTGTGGGAAGCTGAGGAATTTCCTGAAGAGTATGAATTTCAGGCATTGTAACAGTAGGAACTTCGGGCATTGTAACTGTGGGAATTTCAGGCTTTGTTACTTCAACAGCTGAAGCTGTTACACCGAAAGCAACTGTTGCAACAATGAACGCAAAAATAAGTGCAATAATTTTTTTCATTATTAATACCATCCTTTTTATTTTTATTTTTGCTGACTCGTATATTTTAATGATTAATATTTTTCTAATATTTAGAAAAGGTTAAAGAAATGTTAATAGCAGACAACATTTCTGTTGTCTGCCTTAAAGAGGAATTATCTGATGCCTTTTGCGGCATCAATACGAGCCTGTGCTTCTGCCTGACGTTCTTTTGCGGCGGCAATCTGTTCATCACGCTCTGCCTGCATCATTGTTTTTCGGTTTTTGGGTGTACCCATTGCTTTTGTTTCTTCCCACTGCGCTTTTGATTCAGCTTTGGCGGCAGCAAAATTAGCCTTGTCAACCTCATGCTGTGCCTTGGCACTTTCTTTCATATCTTCAAATGCGTTATGAAAAAATTCTTTAACGGACACGGGTTTCATCCTTTCATTATTTTATCGCTCAAAGAAATGATTTCGTTTGAATATTTCTTGCGACGTGAAGCGAGAAATTTCTTATAAACGGGATAATTGATAATCGCCATAAGCATACCGATAACACCGATTATAATTCCTGATGTCATAGCATCTGCAATACCGATTGTTTCGCCGATATCCGTCATAACAAGACTCATTCCGCTGCCCATAATTATTGCCGAAAGGCTTCCGAAAACATAGGCAAAAACGTTTGCAGGCTTCTTTACCTTTGCATCAAGCTTTTTGAGGGCATCAAGCTGTGTGTTTTCTTTCTCCGTGTACTGTGTTCTGATTTTCTGCACAATAAATTCTTTGTCATTTCTGTTCATTTTTGTTTGCTCCTTTCGTGTTTTGCAGGCTTATTATATATCCCGTATGTTTGCAAAACTTTCAGGAATTATTTTGCTGTTATTTGCGTTATGTTAATGTTTTGTTGAAAAAAACCGACAACACCATAACATATTCTGTTCCTGTTTGAGAAGCTTAATATCAAAATCGGATAAAATCAATAACGGCGCGCCAAAAGAAGAGAATCACTTTCGCGGTTCTCTTCTTTTTTTGTTTTATATGGGTGCGGGAATAAACATTATTCAAATATTTATCATATTTAATTCGTTTTTGTGTTGATTTATATAATGTTCTATTTTATAATTAAGTTACTTTGTTTTGGAGGAATATTATGGTTATATCTTATGTTTCTGCGGGTTTATACGTTCTTTTAGGCGTTGGTGCTTTTATGTTAAGCAATAACGGCCTGTTTGGATTACCTGTTGCAATTATTTTGAGCGTTGCTGAAACTGTTGGTCTTTTCTTTCTTGAATCTGCTCTTCAGAAAAAAAGATTAGCAAATCCCGATCTTAAGCTTTGGTGGTGCAAAGAAGGTCTGACGACTAAACAGTGCATTGCTGAATTTGTTCAGATCGGCATTTCAACGCTTTTGATTAACATTTCACTCAGCGTATTCAATAATGATACCTATGCTGTTCATCATTACGGTGAATATGATATTGAAAGCGGCTTCTTTTATTGCTTTGAAACCGTTCCCGGTGTTGTGGAAGCTCTGCTTGTTTTGATAATTCCGATGTTGCTCTATATTCTTACAGTTTCAGGAAGAAAATTCTTATCTCTTTTTTCGGGACTTTTCGTCCTTCTTGGTGTAATAGCTAACAATACAGTCTGTCAATTCGGTGAGTATTATATTGTTGCTGCGGCAGGAAATGAGAGCTTGAGATATAACGTTGTGTCTGATTATGAAAAGACTGTAACAACAATGCTTTTTGTTTTTGCAATCGGTCTTATGATTGTTTCGATTGTTGATATAATCATAAACGCAAAAAAGAATAAAATTCTGATTATTGTTTCTGCGGTTACGGCTTTGATTGGTGCTGCGTTGATTTGCGTAGCCTTCGTTGCTGAAAATAAATCAACAACATTTGATATTATGCAACTTAAAGCGGAAATCTATGGCGATGCCAAGAAGTTTTCAGAAAAATTCCAAAGCGAAAATTTCAATAATAAATACGGCACGATGTCAACAAAATGTGCTCATCCCGGTTGCGAAATGAATATTGTTACAAGCGGCGATTCAAATTGTTGTATTATTCATTCAAACAAGTGCGGCAACTGCGGATGTTATATTGATGAGGACGCAATGTATTGTATGACGTGTGTGGCAAATTCATTGAATAATAACAAGAACTCGTCATACGGCCACGAATGCTATATCTGTGGTGATAAGGCATATTCAAAATACGGCAGCTATTATTATTGCCCGGATTGCAAAGAACTCGTTAAGGCTTTTTCTGAATAAATTTGACAAAAATTTAATTTATACGTGTTTTTATCCGGATTGAAACTTCTTATTAATTTGATTAATTTGTTGACATTTAAGCATCGGTGAGATATAATATTTCCGATAAAATTTTATAGGAGTGTGTAAATATGCCCTTAGTTAATGCAAAAGAAATGCTTACAAAAGCAAAGGCAGGCCACTATGCAGTTGGTCAGTTCAATATCAATAACCTTGAATGGACAAAGTCAATTCTTCTCACTGCACAGGAAATGAATTCTCCTGTTATCCTCGGTGTTTCCGAAGGCGCAGGCAAATATATGTGCGGTTATAAGACCGTTGTTGGCATGGTTGAAGGTATGCTCGAAGGTCTTAACATCACCGTTCCCGTTGCTCTTCACCTTGACCACGGTTCATATGAAGGCGCAAAGGCTTGCATCGAAGCAGGTTTCAGCTCAATCATGTTTGACGGTTCACATTATCCCATCGATGAAAACATCGCAAAGACAAAGGAACTCGTTGCTATCTGCGAAGAAAAAGGTCTTTCAACCGAAGCTGAAGTTGGTTCAATCGGCGGCGAAGAAGACGGCGTTGTTGGCGCAGGCGAATGCGCTGATCCCGACGAATGCAAGATGATCGCTGATCTCGGCGTAACAATGCTTGCAGCAGGTATCGGTAACATCCACGGCAAGTATCCCGAAAACTGGGCAGGTCTTTCATTCGAAACTCTTGCAGCTGTTCAGGAAAAGACAGGCACAATGCCCCTCGTTCTTCACGGTGGCACAGGTATCCCTGCTGAAATGATTCAGAAGGCTATCTCACTCGGTGTTTCAAAGATTAACGTTAACACAGAATGCCAGCTTGCATTCCAGGAAGCAACAAGAAAGTATATCGAAGCAGGCAAAGACCTTGAAGGCAAGGGCTTCGACCCCAGAAAGCTTCTTGCTCCCGGCGCAGAAGCAATCAAGGCTACTGTAAGAGAAAAGATCGAACTCTTCGGTTCAGCAAACAAGGCATAATCAAATTATAAACAAGAAACCACCCGATAAGGGTGGTTTTTTTTGTTTGCTCTATATTATGTTGACATTTTCTTTTTTTAGCTTTAAAATACAGACAAAGGATGTGATTATATGATTAAAATAATTTTATGTATTTTGGGCGGAATTGTTGGTGCATTTCTGCTTTCAATAGTGATTTATCTGCCGTTTGTTATCAGCGATGCGCTCAAAAAGAACAGAGATAAATGCGAGTATCTGCTCATTCTTGGCGGCAATATTATCGGCGCAGATACCCCCAGTCCTCAGCTTATGGAGAGAATGAAAGCGGCCGCTGTTTACCTTAACGAAAACCCCGAAACCGTTGCTGTGCCTTGCGGCGGATGCTTCAGAGACGGTCAGAAAAAGTCTGAAGCCGCAATTATTGCCGATTATCTTATCAAAAACGGAATCGATTCGGGCAGAATCGTGCTTGAGGATAAATCAACAACAACCTATGAGAATTTCGAGTTCGGCTCAAAGATTATCGAAAACCACGCAGGCAAACCGATTTCACAGGTGAAGGTTGCTTTTCTTTCGTCTGACTATCATATTCACAGGGCTTCAATTATCGCAAAGCGTTGCGGTGTTGAAAATTGCGGCAGGGTTTCCTGTCCCACACCGGGCGAAGCAATGCCCAGATATCTGCGCGAATACTTTGTGGCTTATGAATTGCTTTATCACGATTTGGTCAAGAAAAACAAATAAAAATTCGGCGGCTTCCGAAAGGAAACCGCCGTTATTTTTTATGCTTTATTTAATAATACCGAGAGCCATAAACAGAGCTCTGAAAAGAAGTTTGAAGAAATCGAAAATTCCGTTTACGTCAATAAGATTTTCGGTGTTATCACCGTCTTTGATGTTGCCTTTGCCCTCGATGGGTGTGCCGTCATAATCCGAAGTGTGGCTTGTGAGCCACGAAATCATACCGTTGGGGAATTCAAGCTTAACTTCTTCGCCGTTACCGTTAACGGTTGAAAGATAAGGATAATCACCGTTTTCGGCAGAGAACAGATCGTGGTTGATAGCAAACCAGGCGTGGTGACTGCTTGAGGTTTTTGTGCCGTCCTCATAACAAACCTTTGTGAGAGTTGAAAGACGGCAATCTTCGGGGTTGTTTGATGCGGCGACAATCTTTTCCCAAGTGGGAGTAACGCCCATATAGTAGTTTACGAGGGGATCGCGTGTGCTTGAGGTAATCCATACGGGAACGTCTGCAATATATTCGCAGAGGTCTTCAGAGGGTGACCAGGCGGGGCAGATGGGGAAAGCGGCAGCAAACATATCGGAATATGCAATAGCCATTTTGAGAGTCATTTTGCCGCCCATTGAGTAACCGCCAACGTAGATACGGCTAAGGTCGATATTGGCTTTGTTTGCGGCAATGAATTCGTCAATAGCGGCACGCAGAGGCTCGAGCATATCGTCGCTCCAATAATGACCGTTTTCTTCTCTTGAGCGTGCGGCAAGAATGAATGCACCGCCTGCAGGCTGAAATCTTGCCTGGAATTCATCGCTTGCCCAGTAAGCAATGTTGCTTTTCTGAACGGGTTTGCCGACCTCGGAGCCGTCGCCCATACCGTGGAGCCATACAACGAGAGGATATTTGGTTGTATCGTTTTCTTTAACGGGTGAATAATAGCTGTAGTCGATTGAATAATCGCCGGTAACAGGGCCTTCGCCTGCGGCAAATTCTGCTTTCAGAGCTTCAACTCCGCCTTCCATTGAAAGAGCATTTGCGCTGAAACAAAGTGAAAAGATGCAAGTTAATGCGAGAAAAACTGAAATTATTTTTTTCATTTTTACACCTCTTTTATTTGATAAATTTAAGGTATCATAATACGGATTTTTTTGCAATAGAAAATGAAAATGTTATACATAAAGCTTCTATAATTATCCAATTCTATTGACTTATATTATTTTAATGTGATATTATTAATACAATTATGAATTTAGGAGTGAGAAGTTTGATTTTCGAAAATACTTTTATGTATGTAATAGCGCTTTGCGTTGTTGCGTTCGTAACACTTCAGTCCGTTTTCTTTATCGTTAAATCATGGAAACACGCTAAAGAGCTCGGCATCGACAAAGAAAAACTTAAGAACACAGTTGTTTCAAGTATCCTTTTCACGGTTGCACCTGCAATCTCAATTCTTGCAACGGTTATTGTTCTTGCAAAGGCTCTCGGCATCGTTCTGCCCTGGATAAGACTTACCGTTATCGGTAACCTTGCTTATGAAACAACAGCAGCACAGACCGCTGTTGAAGCAATGGGCGGATCTCTTGCAGGCGCCATCACAGACCCTCAGCAGTTTTCAACTGTTGCCTGGGCAATGACAATCGGCAGCATCGCACCGCTTATCATGCTTCCCTTTGTTTGCAAAAAGCTTCAGAGCAAAATCGGCGATGCAGTTAACAAGAGCGAAAGCTCCGCAAAGCTTGGCGACGCTATTTCTGCCGCTGCTTTCATCGGTATCATTTCAGCTTTCATCGCAAGAGCAATCGCAGGCACAACTTCAGACGGTGTTGGCAACGCAGGTTTCATGTCCATTGCCGTTCTTATTGTTGCAATGGTTGCAATGGTTATTCTTGAGCTTATCTGCAAAAAGTTCAATCTCGAAAAGCTTCGTCCGTTCACAATGCCTATTGCAATGTTTATCGGTATGGGTTCGGCAATGCTGTTTGAGGCAGTTCTTCCCGCAGATATCGTTAATTTTGTTTGGAGATAACAGAAAGGAGAAAATGAATTATGCAGAAGAATTATTTTGACAAAGTTCACAGATGGGGCATCCTCTGGAACATCGGCGCATTGCTCATGCTCCTTGCTATCCCTGTTTCAATTTCGCTTTATTTCAATGCATGGCCCACACTTCAGGTTCTCTGGTCTGTTCTGAGCAAGCTTATGCTTCTCTATTGGGTAACAGCTGTTATTGAGGTTATCACTTACGTTCCCATGCTTGGCGCAGGCGGAACATACCTCAGCTTTGTGACAGGTAACATCACAAACCTCAAGCTTCCCGTTGGTCTTGCCGCAATGGAAAATGCAAAGGTAAGAGCTAACACAGAAGAAGGCGAAGTTATTTCAACAATCGCAATCGGTGTTTCATCAATAACAACAACAGTTATTATTGCAGTTGGTGTTCTTGCATTCTCACCCGTTCTTCCTTATATCACCGCAGAAGGCTCAGCATTCAAGCCCGCATTTGACTGGGTTCTGCCCGCTCTTTTCGGTGCTCTTGGTGCAAGCTACTTTGCAAAGCATTGGAAGCTTGTTCCTCTGCCCGTAATTGTTGGCGTTATTGTTCTTCTTTTTGCACCCACTCTCGGTGTCGGAACACTTATGTTTGTAACAATTGTTGCAGCAGTTGCAGGCGTTGGTGTTTTATATAAGTTGAAATGGTTATAATATTAACCGATAAGGCTTTTTAAGTTGTGCAAAATAACACTTGATATTCAACCCGATTTATTATAAAATTAAAAAGTTGGATAAATAATACTCTTTTTGAAAGGAGAAAAAAACTATGATTAACTATTCCCGCGAAGTTCAGGAAATGTGCTGCGTAGCCAAGGGCCCCAACCACGGTCCCGCTCCCATCCCCGAAGAGGGCAAATGGGTCAAGGCTTATGAAATTAAGGATATTTCCGCTTTCACACACGGCGTTGGCTGGTGTGCTCCTCAGCAGGGCGCTTGCAAACTTTCTCTTAACGTTAAGGAAGGTATCATCGAAGAAGCTCTTGTTGAAACAATCGGTTGCTCAGGTATGACTCACTCCGCAGCTATGGCTGCTGAAATTCTTCCCGGCAAAACAATCCTCGAAGCTCTCAACACAGACCTTGTTTGTGACGCTATCAACACAGCTATGAGAGAACTCTTCCTTCAGATTGTTTACGGCCGTTCACAGTCTGCTTTCTCAGACGACGGTCTTTCAGTTGGTGCAGGCCTTGAAGACCTTGGTAAGGGTCTCCGCTCACAGGTTGGCACAATGTATGGCACAAAGGTTAAGGGCGTTCGTTACCTTGAAATGGCTGAAGGCTACGTAACAAGACTTGCTCTTGACGCTGATGATCAGGTTATCGGCTATGAATTCGTTTCACTCGGCAAGATGACTGACTTCATCAAGAAGGGTGACACACCCAACGATGCATACAACAAGGCAATGGGCACTTACGGCAGATTTGCAGATGCCGCTAAGTACATCGATCCCAGAAAAGAATAATTAGTAAGAGGAGGATATTTACAATGGCATTATTTGAAAGCTACGAAAGACGCGTTGATAAAATCAATGCTGTTCTTGCAGAATATGGCATTTCTTCAATCGAAGAATGTAAGGAAATCACTCTTGCTAAGGGTGTTGACTGCGACAAAATCGTTAGAGAAACTCAGCCCATCTGCTTCGAAAACGCTGTTTGGGCTTACACAGTAGGTTGCGCAATCGCAATCAAGAAGGGCTGCGTTAAGGCTGCTGACGCTGCTGCCGCTATCGGCATCGGCCTTCAGGCATTCTGCATCCCCGGTTCAGTTGCTGATAACAGACAGGTTGGTCTTGGCCACGGTAATCTCGGCAAAATGCTCCTTTCAGACGAAACAGAGTGCTTCTGCTTCCTTGCAGGTCACGAATCATTCGCTGCTGCTGAAGGCGCAATCAAAATTGCTCTTAACGCAAACAAGGTTCGTTCAAAGCCTCTTCGCGTTATCCTCAACGGTCTTGGCAAGGATGCCGCTATGATCATCTCAAGAATCAACGGCTTCACATATTGCAAGACAGAGTTTGATCCCTATTCAGAAACAGTTAAGGTTGTTGAAGAAAAGGCATATTCAAACGGCCCCAGAGCAGACGTTAAGTGCTACGGCGCTGATAACGTTCCCGAAGGCGTTGCTATCATGAAGCTTGAAAACGTTGGCGTTTCCATCACAGGTAACTCAACCAACCCCACAAGATTCCAGCATCCCGTTGCAGGCACATACAAAAAGTGGTGTGTTGAAAACGGCGTTAACTATTTCTCAGTTGCATCAGGCGGCGGCACAGGCCGTACTCTTCATCCCGATAACATGGCAGCAGGTCCTGCTTCCTACGGTATGACAGATACAATGGGCCGCATGCACTCCGACGCACAGTTCGCAGGTTCATCATCAGTTCCCGCTCACGTTGAAATGATGGGTCTCATCGGTATGGGTAACAACCCCATGGTTGGTGCTACCGTTGCTTGCGCAGTTGCAGTTGAAGAAGCAGCGAAATAATCTTATCAATAAATAACAAATCCCTGTTCTCAAACGAGAACAGGGATTTATTATTTAGAATAATTGACTTTTGAAATCCGGTGTATTATAATAACATTCAAAATTGGTTGGGAAATAATGGTTATCAACAGGAAGTTTTTGTGATGGAAGCATTTGGTATTGCTATACTTGTTATTGCAGGTGTAATAGCGTTGTTTCTTATTGTCAAAGGTGCCCGCAACGCAGAAAAAATGAATATAATTGCCGGCATTATTTTGATATTTGGCGCAATTCTTATTGCGTTGTTTTGTTTTGAAAAAGAAAAAGAGCTTGACGACTTATATAACATGGCTAACCGTGATTCCGTAACCCAAAGTTCATACGGAAAGAATTCAAGCTCGGGTTCGTTTTCCAACAAATACGGAACGCGTACGACGAAATGCGCTGTTTCGGGATGTGATAGCTATATCGCAAGAAGCGGTGACACAAACTGCTGTGTATATCATTCCAACAAATGCGGTAATTGCCGTTGCTACATAGACAGCGATGCCATGTATTGCATGAGTTGCATATCCGGCGCATTAAATGATAATAAAAGCTCAGACCACGAATGCTATATTTGCGGCGAAAAGGCATATTCAAAATACGGCAGTTACTACTATTGCTCAGATTGCAAAGAACTTGTAAAGGCATTCTCTCAATAACAAAACACGAGACAGGCTTATGAGCATTGAATTCTAAGGAGCGATAAAATGAATGCGGTTAATAAAAAAAGCAATAAAGAAGAAATCATAATTAAAGCCAAGTTTTCATTTAAAAGAAACATTCCTTTGATTATAGGAATTGTGGCGATGGTATCAACTTTTATATATTCTTATCTCTGGAGCAGTCAGAGGCATGAAAATCCTTGGGAAGGATTGACTCTCGGATATTTTCAGTCTTTTTATATCGGAACTGCGATTTTTTGTTTGATGTTGACTTTTTATTTGCTGTTCGGCAGAAGCAAAGCTACAATTACAAAAGACAAGATTTACGGAAGATTTTCGTTGCTGGGCAATATAAGCATACCTGTTGCGGCAATAAGCAGCGTGGACGGAACGGCAAGCAGTGTTACCGTTTGGATAAAGGGACAAAACTATTCGTTGAATTTTGTTGAAAATGCCGCAGAGGTTAAAGAAAAAATAGAAAAACTGATAGCAGAAAAAAATCCGGACGAATCAGTTTATTGGGAAAAACCCACATATTCGTATGCCAAAAAAGTTCTTGTTTTCTTGCTTATTGCAGTTTTGCTTGTTTTCTATGTTTGTTCAAGTGAAGGATTGTTCCATTCCTCAAAGCCGTCCAAATCATCAAAATCATCGAAATCATGGTCTGAATTAAGTGACCGCGAAAAAGATAATGCCAGATGGGCATATTATGCAAAGCAAGCGGCAGAAGAATATAGGAAAAACAATTAACAACATCTAAATCCCTGTTTTCTTTGTGAGAGCAGGGGTTTTTGTTTGTGCAAAAATTTTCTTGTAAGTTGCATTAAAAGGGAATATAATGAAAGCAGACTGTATCAGCAGTGTGAAAAGAGGAAATAAAATGATTGTTAAAGAAAAGCTTTCGTCTGAGTGGATTTATAAATTTTATAAAGAGCTGGAAGCAAACGGTGTTGAAAATCACGGTTTGCTGATTATGATGGGCGGCGAAACCGTTTTTGAGGAATACGCTTACCCGTATTCTGCCGAGATGCCGCACACTCTGTTTTCGGTAACAAAATCAATCGTTTCAACAGCCGCAGGTTTTGCGATTGACGAGGGATTATTCTCGCTCGATTCAAAAATCATCGATTTGTTTCCCGAATACGAGGCTTGCAAAAGCGATGAATGGCAAAAGGTGACGGTGCGTTCGGTGCTCACAATGCAAAGCGGCAAAAAATTCAGCTTCACGCAGGATATGACGGGCAACTATGCCGAGATGTTTATGAAAGCACCTTTCAGAAAGAAGAAGGGTTTCCTTTACAGCAACAACGATGCGCATATGGTTGCGGCTCTTGTGCAAAAGCTTTCGGGTCAGAGCCTTGTTGATTATCTTATGCCCAGACTTTTCGAGCCGCTAGGAATTGACAGACCCGAATGGGAAACCAATTCAATCGGTGAATGCATCGGCGGCACGGGAGCTTATCTCAAGCTTCGTGACCTTGCAAAAATTATGCGTTGCTATGCTGACGGCGGTGTTTATAACGGCAGGCAGGTTATTCCCGAATGGTGGACAAAAGAAGCAACCAAAAAGCAGGTTGATTTGGGCGCTCACGGCGAAGAAGACGGTTACGGCTATCTTTTCTGGCTCAAAAACGACATTTACAGTATGAACGGAATGTACGGTCAGCAGATATCGTATTTCCCCGAATACGATGCGGTTGTTGCAATTTTCAACTGTGTTATCAATGATAAGCCCAATAACAGGCTCATCAAAACGCTTTTGCCAAAGGCTTTTGAGGGTGAATCAACTGAGCAATGGGATAAAAAGCTTGCCGGATATCTTGAAAACAGAACTCAAAAACCGAAAAAGTGCGAATCTCTGCCGAAGATTCCCGTTGGCAAAACGTTTTGCCTTACTGCCGCTTCGGATTTGACTGCAAAGCTGATGTTCCCTGCAAGTCTTATTCCAAGGTCGCTCACCTCGAGTTTTGCAAAAAGACCTTCCGAAAACCTTAACAGAGTTTCTTTTGCTCTTGAAAAAGACGTTTTCACCGTTCAATGGTTTGAAGAAGATGATAAGGTTATCATTAACTGCGGTCTTGACGGTGAGCCGCGTATGAGCGAATGTGAAATCAAGGGATATAAATATAAAATCTGGGCTTATGCCTACAGCGAAAACGGAATTCTCAAGGCGGTTGTGAAGCCCATAAACACCCTTGCAACGGTGCATATGGATTTTGAGTTTTCCGAAAAAGAGGTTAAAATCCGTATGGAGGATAAGCCTTCTTTTGTTCAGTTCATTCTTAACAACGTTGATAAAAGCTCGTTTGTTGCCAATAACGCGTGGCTCAAGCCTGTTGTTATCCCCACGGTGAAAAAGGTTTTATCAACCTCAACAAAGCCGATGAGGTTCAAGAGTGAACAAAAATAATGTAAACTGTGCGAAGTTTGTTGACATAACGAGCGGAATGTTATAAAATTTTATTATAATACTAAAAAGCGAGGTTTTACGATGAAAAAGACAGTTGCGATTTTGCTTGTTTTTACGCTTGCTTTTGCGTTTGCAGCTTGCGGAAAGAAAGGCGATGCTCCCGCAGTCACACAGGCTACGAGAGGCGATTTGAATATGCAGGAGGTTGTTATCACCGAGGCTCTTACCGATGCACAGGGTGAGGTTGTTACACAGCAGGGCGGTGAAGCTGTTATTGTGACTGAAATTCACACCGAACCTATAACAGAGCCCGAATCTCTTGCGGCTGACCCTGAACAGTGGTCAAAAGAAGAAATCATTGCTTTTTATAAGAGCAGTGCAATCAAAAGCCATCCCGATGCAACATCAACCCAGACAATGGCACTTGACCATATGATTGTTAATAACGGCGACGGCGCTCTCGGATTTTTTGTTAAAATGGCAGACCCGATAATCAAAAAGGCTCTTGCCAAAAACTCAACCTCTTATGGCGGTATTACAGGCGGCTTCAATAACCTTGCCGTTGAGGATGCCGCATCTCTCAAAGCTTATAAGAGCGGCGAATATACCGTTATTGAAATGCAGATGAAAGAACAGACTGACGGCACTTACGGCAGCCCCTTTGATGGCAGCGTTGGTCACGCAATCAGCGTTCTCGGCAACGTTTCAACCGCAGTTGCTGAGTTCCCCGATTTTAAAATTGACTTTGAAAATGCCGATATAAAAGTCAGATACAGCGAGCCTACAGTTAAGGTTAAGATAAACAAAGACGGAATAATTGAAAAAGGAACCTGGAGCTACATGGCAAACGTTGATATAAAGCACCTTGATATCAGCGGCGTTATGGTTGACACAGCCGATGCGGCAATCTTCTATGAAATCAAGGTTGGCGGCGGTTTCTGATAAAAATAAAAAGGCGGGAGCTTGCTCCTGCCTTTTTCGGTTTCTTGACATAATATTACTTTTATGCTATTTTGATATAAAGAATTATTTGAGGAGAAGATTTTATGTTTAACACGTTAATTTCTTTGTTCAACTATTTACTCGAGCAGTTTCTTGGGCTTTTCGGATACGAACCGTTTTTCGAGGTTGAGCCTGTATTTTTAAACTCACTTTTTGAAGCACTGAAAACAATGATAATGGGATAATAAAAAAGCCTTGCTCTGCAAAAGAGCAAGGCTTTTATTATATTATTAAAGAACCATATTAACGAGAAGAACTGCTACAGAAAACATACCTACAAAGGGAAGAATGACGGGGAAGAAGGGGAGAATAGTAAGGTTATAGAGGAAGCCTGCGCTGACCTTGATAAACATTGTGCTTTCTGCTTCGGAGATATTCTGCCAGCAAAGGTGGATGTCGCAACCGTCAACATAGAAGGAGTCAAGACCCATTGCATCTTTGCTTACGCATTTATCAAAGCCGCAGTCAACAAGACCGTCTGAAACAAGCTTGGTCATTTCTTCATCTTTAAAGGTGATTCTTGCGGTGAGTCTGAGCTCATCTGCAGGCTCTTCCTGTCTGAGATGACCGTTTTTGAAGCCTGTGCACCACCAATAATAATCATATTCTCTGGTGAATTCGCGTGTCCATTCGCCGTTAAGCTGTTCGTGCCAGAGGGTCATTTCCATCTTAAGCCAGTCTTCTTCAGCTGCGCATCTGAACATTGTCCAGAAGCCGACACCTTCATCGGAATGAATTCTTGTGTAAATGCCGATTTCTCCGCCGTAGAAAATCATACCGTACTGACCCTTCCACATCTGGAGCATCCAGTCTTTGCCTTCATAGGTGAAGAAAATGCGGATATAGTCATATTCGAGCAGAAGATAGGGTGAAGCAAAATCATAAATTTTGCCGAAGCCGAAGTTATACTGCCAGGCTTCTTTATCGTTTGTGTAATAATAATCGTCAACGTAGCTGTACTGATAGCTGAGCACCTGACGGTTAACAAGAAAATCTTTTAAGATGTTGTTGTTCTTTACAACGTTAATGGCAAATTCACCGTGGATTGTCTGGCCGTCTACTGTTGCGGTGGCTTTGATGATAGCCTTGCCGACCTCAACGCCCTTAACAACGCCGTTCTGGTCAACGGTTGCGATGCTTTCGTCTGATGAGCTCCAGACGATTTTGGGCTGGCTCTCTGTGTTTGTTACGCTTGCGGTAATCTGAATTGTTTTTCTTTTTCCAACAGAGATGGCATCGCTCTGAAGAATAAGAGCGTGGTTAACACCTTCTGTTTCTTCGCCTGTTTCAGCAAAAGCATTGAGAGGCGAAACAGACATAATCATAATGAGTGCAAGAAGAAGTGCGAGCAGTTTTTTTGAAAGTTTCATAAGTCCCTCCTGTGAAATATTTTTTCGCAATACTAAAACATTATACCATAATTTTCTTTGCGTGTCATTTGCCTTTGTGCAAAAATATGTTGAATTAAATCGGGTGTATTTGTATACTTTTATTAGGATTAACAGAATTTATTGTTATATGGGTCTTGATTTTTAAAACCGAAGTGATAAAATGTTTTTATTAAACCAAAGGAGATTTAAATCTATGCTTAAAGTTGGTCTTGTTGGCGTTGGCGGTATCAGCGGCGCCCATATCCCCGCATGGGAAGAAATGGAAAATGCAGAGCTTGTTTGTCTTTGCGATATACGTCCCGAAAGAATGGAAAAATACAGCGCAAAGCGTTGCTATACCGATATTGACGAAATGCTCGCAAATGAAAAGCTTGATATCCTTGATATCTGTCTGCCCACCTATCTGCACGCAGACGTTGCCGTTAAGGCAATGGAAATGGGCATCAACGTTGTAACCGAAAAGCCCATTTCTCTTAAAGAGGAAGACGTTGAAAGAGTTTATTCCACCGCCGCAAAGAATAACGTTAAATTTATGGTTGCTCAGGTGCTTCGTTTCTGGCCCGAATATGAGCTTCTCAAAGAAATCTATGAAACCGAAAAATACGGCAAGCTTCTCTCGGGCACAATGATTCGTCTTGGCGGTTATCCCAAATGGAGCTGGGACGGCTGGATGATGGATGAAAAGAGAAGCGGTCTGACTCCTTTTGACCTTCACATTCACGACCTTGACTTTATGGTTTATGCCTTTGGTATGCCTAAGGTTGCTCATCAGTATCGCGCAAAGCTTCCCAAGCAGGATTTCATCAGCATTTGCTATGATTTCGGTGATTTCTCAATCAATTCAGAAGCTTCCTGGTATGCGGCTTCATATCCTTTTACTGCTGAATTCCGATTCCAGTTTGAAAATGCGATTGTTGCAAACGAAAAGGGTAAGATGATGATTTATCTGCCCGACGACGAAAAAATCGACCTTTCACAGCAGGCGGAGGGCGATACAGGCAGCATCAACCTGCCCAAGAGCGACGCTTATGCAAACGAGCTTATCTATTTTGCAGACTGCGTTGAAAACAACAAGCCCGTTGAAAAGGTTAAGCCCGAAGAGCTCACCTGCGTGCTTAAAATACTCAACAATCTTTAAAAAACAAAGGACTGTCCGAATCGGACAGTCCTTTTAAATTATCTGTATAATGCCTTAATTTCCTTAATCGGTTCTGCAAATTCTTTTGCAACGTTAGGCAGCTTCTTGCCTTTCTTTACAAAGCCGTTATAGACCATAGCCTTTTTGTCGGTTGACATCTGGAATTTTGAGATAACCTTTGTGATTTCCTGTCTTTCATCTGCGTTTTTGAGGTATATGCAGTTATCAAGAGCAATTCTGATATCCGAAACAGCCTTTGCACAAACTGCAATTTCAACTGTTCCGCCAATAATTTCTGCTTTTGCATCAACCGCATTTCCGTCAACGGTTACCTTTGCATCGGCTGAAATTATATCCTTGAATTTGAAAATGAAGGTTCTGTTTTCGGGCGCAACGCTTGCAACACCCTCTGCCTTCGAAACGGAGAAATCAACCTTGTTGCCGTTTTCTGCAACGGTGAATGCGGTTTTGAGATATTCGCCGTTTTTATATGAGAGAGTTTCGCCGTCATCCTCATAAAGAGTGAATGTGTTGTTGCCTCTGTAAACAAGCACTTCAAGCTTTTCGGGGTTTGAGCTGTCGTTTGTTCTGTCGTTTGCGCTCATAGGAATGATTGAGCCTTCTTTTGCAAGAACGGGAATATAATCGATATCACGGAACATTTTGACAAACTTGTTGCCTTCATAAATTCTGCCTGTGAAGATATCGGTATATCTGCCTTCGGGAATCCAAACGTTAACGCCTGCAAGGTTTGTTTTGAGAGAGGTGTGCTCTGTTATGGGCGCAACGATAAGTTCTGTGCCAAAGAAGAATTCATTTCTGCACTTATATGCGTTTTCGTCTTCGGGGTATGCGTAATACATCGGCTCGCAGATAGCTCTGCACTCTGTATGGGTGCGATAGTTCATTGTGTAGATATAGGGCAGAAGCTTATGTCTTAAACGGAGAGCATCTGTTGCAATTCTCTGAACAGGGCCGCTGAAATTCCAGGGCTCCTTGCCTGCAAACTCGTTGTTTGTTGAGTGCAGACGCATAACGGGGCTGAAAACACCAAGCTGAACCCAGCGCAGATAAAGTTCATCATCCTTTTTGCCCATGCAATGGCCGCCGATATCGTGGCTCCACCAGGGGTAAGCAACGTTTGAGGCGGTTGCGGTGTAACCGGGCTGATAGTCAAGGCTCTTCCAGGTCTGGGTTGTGTCGCCGCTGAAGCCGAGGGGATATCTCTGGCTGCCTGCGCCGCAGAAACGGGAAAGAATGAGCGGTCTGTGGTTATCCTTTGCATTATCGAGGAAGTGATAATGGTTGAGCGCCCATAGGGGGTCAAGACCTTTGACTGCGGTGTTTTTGCCCTGCTGCCAGTCAATCCACCAGAAGTCGATGCCCTTTTCTTCAAAGGGTCTGTGAAGAATATCAAAATAGTTTTCAGTAAACTTTTTATCTGTTATGTCAAACGCAACGGGCTTTTTGGTTTTGGGGTCCTGACCCATTGCCTTGCACATATCCTCATACTGGTCCTCAAACCAGCGCACACCCATTGAGGGATGAATATTGAACGTGATTTTATAGTTATCGTTCTTAAGTTTTTTGAGGAAGCCGTCGGGGTCGGGGAAAAGCTCTGTGTTGAAGCTGTATCCTGTCCAGCCTTTTGACCAGATATCATAAACATATTCCATAAAGTTAATGTGTTTATGCATCTTGTGGCAATCTTTACCGAATTTTTCCTGAATCTTAACCCAATGCCAGTCCATATCAACCGTTGCAACGGTGATGGGGATTTCTTCTTCCTTGAATCTGTCCATAAGGGTCAGATATTCATCCTGTGAATAATCCTTGTAACGGCTCCACCAGTTTGAAAGAGCATATCTGGGAATGAGCGGCACCTTGCCTGTGAGATTATATAAATCTGTTGTTGCACCGATATAATCGTTGCCGTAAGCGAAATAATATTCGTCGGTTTCCGCATTGTCACGGGGCAGAATAAGACCGTCTTCTTTGATAGCAAGAGTTTTGCTGTCATCAAGCACGGCAACACCGTTTTTGGAGCAAACGCCGTCACCAACTCGGTCGATGGCGGTGATATCAAGGGTTCTGCTTGTGCCCTTGAGGTTACCTGCCTTATAGTTTTTAACAACTCTGCCGTCTGCAAGCTTGATGCGGAGCATTTTTTTTGCCTTGAGCGAATAAACAAAAGTTACCTTTTCGGTTTTGATTTCAACAACACCGTTTGCTTCTTTTGCTTCAAAATCGCATTTGCAGAAATCTCTGAACCAAACGCTCTGCGTGGGCTCATCGCAGAATTTGCCCTGTGCCTGTTTTTCAACTCGAAGCATACAGGGTGTTATAACGGTCAGCCTTGTTGCGCCGTTAACGTAAACCTGATTTTTTGCGGCAACGGGAGAGCAGTCAATTTTAAATCTTTTTGCAAAAGTATCCATAAGAATCCCCTTGTTTTTTTATTATCCTTTTAATTATATAACTTAATGTAAATGATGTCAACCGAGAGAAATGCAACTAAACTATTCCATTTTTTGAAAAGTTGTTGTATAATATTTTTATCTGATAAAAGAGGAGAGAGCTTATGACTTTTATGGCTTTCAAGCGCTTTTTTATGGCGTTTATAATGGCAGGTTACTATCTTTTCAACTGTATTTTCAATAATTACGTTTATCCGCCTGTCAGCAGAGACGGCGCATATCTTTTTTGCTATTTTGTGGGCAACGAGGTCAATGAGCAGCAGATTCACCTTGCCGTGAGCACAGACGGTTACCGTTTCACCGCTCTGAATAACAACGAGCCGATAATCGACCAGCAGTTTGGCACAGGCTGCGTGCGTGACCCTTATATTCTCAAAGGTCACGATGAAAACGGCAAGGAATGCTATTTTATCATCGCAACCGATATGAATGCGCTTGAGGGCTGGACTTCAAACCATGCACTTATCACCTGGAAATCCTATGACCTTATCAACTGGATTGACGAAACGGTTATTGATATCCGTCAGTTTGAGGGATTTGAAAGCACAAACAGAGCGTGGGCGCCGCAGGCAATCTGGGATGAAAAAGAGCAGATGTATATGGTCTACTGGGCAACGTCAACCGTTGAAAATGACACCGCAGGTCATTATTATGCCTACACAAAGGATTTCAAAACATTTGAAACCGAGCCCAAGGTTTTATACGGCAGATGGAACGAAGTTGACCCCGAAACAGGCGAAACCCGAAACGTTCAGTGCATTGACGGCGATATAGTCTATAACGAAAAAGACGGCTATTATTACCTCTATTTCAAAGAAGACCTGACGCAGAAAATCGCCTACGTGCGCTCGAAGAATCTCACGGGTCCTTATAACACCGATTACAAAATCGTTTCGCTCAACTATTGGGGTGTTGAGGGCAGTTCAATGTTCCGAATAAACGGCACAGACAGCTGGATGATGATAATGGATGAATACGGCGAAAGCTCATTCTTTGCACAGATGACAAAGGATTTTCAGAATTTCAAGCGAGTTCAGCGCTCAACATATTCAATGGACCATCTCAATCCCCGCCACGGCTCGGTTGTTTCAATCACAGAGGACGAATATTACGCCCTTGTTGAAGCCTATGGCATTCAGGAAATACCCAAGAAATAAAAAATTGAAGCCTGCATCACCCGATGCAGGCTTTTGTTATCATATCAACGCATTGTTCGGGTGTCAGCCCCTCGCATTCAACCGTGATGTCGGCATATTTTTCATAAAGCGGGGATCTTTCGGCATAGAGGTCGGCTATGCTTGTGCCCTCTTTCATTGCAATTCCTCGGGTGTGGATATTGTCAATTCTTCTCACAAGTTCTTCGGGCGAAAGCTTAAGATAAACCGCAACACCGTCTGCGCGCAGTTTTGCCATTGCCTCTTCGCCGTAGACTGCACTGCCGCCCGTTGCAACAACGCTGTTTTCAAAATCGTTTTCGCAGATAACGTCGTTTTCAATTTTTAAAAATTCCTCTATCCCTTTTGCCTTGATAATGCCGCAAAGGCTGTCGGCACATTTCTTCTGAATCAGCAAATCCGTATCAACAAAATCCATAAGCATTGATTTTGCAAGCAAAACGCCGATTGTGCTTTTGCCTGCACCGGGCATTCCGATAAGAATGATATTTTTCATAATATCCCCTCCGTTATCCGATTATATCATTTGTCTGAAGCAAAGTACAGAAAAAGTTGGTTCTCTTAATAAAAATTTAATTTGACAGATATATACAAAGTTTGATAAAATTACCTGAACAAAAAATGAAAGGGAAGATATTATGGGATTCAAGGAATATATCACAAAAGCGCTCAACAACCCCGAACCGGGTGACAAAATAGAATATTATAACCTCAAAAAAAGAGTAACGGGTAACGTTCTTTCAAATGCACAGAAAACCATTCCTGCAGGCGGCTATAACTACGAAGCTGACATCACGAAGTTCTGGGCAGAATTTGAAAAACTCAAGGCAAACTGCGATTATAAGCTCACCTTTAACACAATTATGCTCCGTGTGCTTGCAGAAGGTCTTAAGGCTGCGCCCAGACTCAATGCGCATATGGATTATAAGTTCAACGCATCCTGCGGCAGACTGATTATCAAAAAGCATATCGACGTTGCCGTGCCTATGCTTATTAATGGCGAAACCTTCCCCATAAAAATCCGAAACCTTGAAGAGAGAAACCTCAAAGAAACCGCCGAAGAAATGGAAAGACTTACCAAAACGCTTGAAACAACCGACGTTGACCGCCTTCTTTTTGATATTATTCTTCAGCGCCTTATTGGCTTTGTACTCAAAGGCAAGCTTGCATCAACCGCCGCACAGATTGCAACGGGTTACGTTGGCAAATATAAGGTTGCAAAAATCTCGGGTCTTCTTGAACACGTGCCTCACGATGAAACCTCCTTGCAGGTTGACGATATGAACGAGGGCACCGTTTGCCTCACAAACCTCGGTTCACTCTATAAGGGTCTTTGCGGCAACGTAACGTATGCCCCCATTCTCTATCCGCAGGTTTTCATTATGGCAATCGGCGCAATTCAGGACAGAGATTACGCTTTCAAAAACGAAGACGGTGTTGTTGACCTTGCAACCAAAAAGCTTCTGCCCATCAACATTATGTTTGACCACCGTCTGGGCGGCTTCAACGACGTTATTCCTTTCATCAAAAAGCTTGACGAAATTTTTGCAAACCCCGAAGTTATTCATACATGGTAAACTTTTAACGGATACATTAATTTGTATCCGTTTTTTTGTTGATTAAATCAACATATTAAAGTATAATGGATTAAAATATATTTCAGGAAAGTGATACTATGGAAAAGAAATTTTTTGATCATATTATCCACGGCGGCGATTATAACCCCGACCAATGGATCAACACCCCCGAAATCTGGGACGAAGATATGCGCCTGATGAAGCTTGCACACGTTAACAGCGCAACGGTTGCAATTTTTGCCTGGTCGTTGATTGAGCCCGAAGAAGGTGTTTATAACTTCGAATGGCTTGATACGATTATGGATAAGCTTCACGAAAACGGCATATCCGCCATTCTTGCAACTCCCTCGGGTGCAAGACCGCCCTGGCTTGCGCAGAAATATCCCGAAGTTTTGCGCGTTGAAGAAAGCGGCATACGAAACGAATTCGGTGTTCGCCATAACCATTGCCTTACCTCGCCCGTTTACAGAGAAAAGGTGCGCAATATCAACCGCATTCTTGCGGAAAGATATAAAAATCACCCTGCGCTCAAGATGTGGCATATCTCCAACGAATATTGCGGCGAATGTCATTGCGAGCTTTGCCAGCAGGCTTTCAGAGATTGGGTTAAGGAATATTATCATAACAGCATTGACGAGCTTAACGAAAAATGGTGGAACGGCTTCTGGGCACACAGAATGACCGATTGGAGCCAGATAAACTCTCCCAAATTCAGAGGCGAAAACCACGTTTCTGCAATGAAGCTTTGTTGGAACAGATTTGTTTCCGAAAGTCATATTTCGTTTTATGAAAACGAGATTGCACCTCTGCGTGAAATAACACCCGATATTCCCATCACAACAAACTTTATGAAGCTTTATGACGGCATCGATTATCAGAAATTTGCCAAAAAGCTTGACCTTGTTTCGTGGGATAACTATCCTGCCTGGGATAAAGGCAGAAACACCGATGAAGCCCTCGAAACCGCTTTTGTGCACGATGCATTCCGTTCAATGAAAGACGGTCAGCCTTTCTTTATGATGGAAAGCACGCCGTCGCTTGTTAACTGGCACGACGTTAACAAGCTCCCCAAACCCGGTATGCAGGAGCTTTCTTCAATTCAGGCAGTTGCTCACGGTGCAGACAGTGTGCAGTATTTCCAGTGGAGAAAGAGCAGAGGCGGCCACGAAAAATATCACGGCGCGGTTGTTGACCATTGCGGTCACGAAAACACAAGGGTATTCCGTGATGTTGCCCGTCTGGGCTCGGTGCTCGAAAAGCTCGGCGGTGTAGCGGGTGAATATTCAGACAGCAAGGTTGCCGTTATCTATGACTGGGCAAACGGCTGGGCTGTCAAGCATTTCTGCGGCTTCAACAACGTCAACCGCAGCTATTCCGAAGAATGCATCAAATGGTACGCTTCTTTCCTCAAAAAGGGAATTTCGGTTGATGTCATTCCGATGGATGCCGATTATTCGAAATATGATCTGGTTATTGCACCTTTCCTCTATATGCTCAAGGACAGCACGGATAAGAGAATCGAAGAATATGTTGCAAACGGCGGACACTTTGCCGCAACTTATCTTTCGGGTCTCGTTGATGAGAATGATATGTGTTATCCCGGCGGCTTCCCCGCAAACAACCTCAAGAACGTTTTCGGAATCTGGAATGAGGAAACCGATTCGCTTCCCGAGGGAATGAAAAACAGCGTTGAATACGGCGGCAAAGCCTACGATGTTGTTCACGTCTGCGATATAATTCATTCAGAAGGCGCAAAGATTCTCGGCGAATACAAGCAGGATTTTTATACAGGAATGCCCGCAGTTACCGAGAATGACTTCGGCAAGGGCAAGGCATATTACATTGCATTCAGAAACGATGCTGATTTTGCAGACGATTTCTGCAATAAGCTTGCGGAAGATGCGGGGATTTCTCCTGACTGCGCAATTTCTGCTGAAAGCGGAGTAACAATCAGAAAAAGAGGAAATCACATTTTTGTTATGAATTTCAGCGACGGCAAAAAGACCGTTACTCTTGATAAAGAATACAAAAACACCGTAACAGGAGAAACCGTCAGCGGAAAAACCGCTCTGCCCGTTTGCGGATATCTTATTCTTGAATGATTTTGGAGATAAAGAAAATGAAACACGATTTTAAAAGCATTCCCGACCGAAGCAAATTCGGCTCTGCAAAATGGGAAAGCGCAAAAAACGCTTCAACGGAATTCGTTCCTCTTTCGGTTGCGGATATGGAATTCCCGACCGCAAAGCCGATAGTCAACGCAATAAAAAAGCTTGCCGACGAAGCAATTCTCGGCTACACCAATCCCACCGATGAATATTTTGATGCGGTCATTTCGTGGCAGAAGCGCCGCCATAATTTTGAAATTGAAAAGGAATGGCTTCTTCAGACTCCCGGAGTTATCAATGCACTTTCAATGCTTATTGAAGCAACAACAAAGCCCGGCGACGGAATTATCATAATGAGCCCCGTCTATTATCCGTTTGATATGACGGTTGTTGCAACAAGCAGACATATCGTATACTGCCCGCTCATAAATCTCGGCGACAGATACGAAATCAACTATGCCGAATTCCGCCGTCTCGCTTCTTCTTCAAAAAACACCGCTCTGCTTTTCAGCAATCCCCATAATCCCATCGGCAAGGTGTGGAGCAGAGAAGAGCTTGAAAAGGTTGCGGATATCTGTTGCGAAAACGGTGTTTTCATCATTGATGATGAAATACACAACGACCTGATTATGCCCGGCTATAATCATACGGTTATGGCAACAATCAACGAAAAAACGAAAAATAACATTGCAGTCTGCACCGCACCGAGCAAAACTTTCAACCTGGCGGGACTTCAGTGTTCAAACATTATCATTCCCAACGAAAAAATCAGAGCGAGAGCAAAGGCTTGCAACTGGCTGAATATGCAGATGCATCTTAACATCTTCGCTTACACCGCTTGCACCGCCGCTTACAACGAATGCGAGGACTGGCTCGAAGAGCTGATTGAAGTTATCGCAGAAAACGCAAAATGCGTTGAGGATTTTATGGCGGAAAACCTCCCCGAAATCAAGGTTTATCCTCTTGAGGGCACTTATCTTCAGTGGCTCGACGTCAGAGCGCTCGGTCTTACCCACGTTGAAATGAGGGAATTGCTCGAAAATGCGGGCATCTATCTTGACAACGGCGAGATGTTCGGTCCTCTCGGCAGAGGCTTCCAGCGAATCAACCTTGCCTGTGCAAAAGAAACAATTGAAAAAATGCTTGTCCGCTTTAAAAATGCGGTTGAAGAAGTCAGAGCGAAGAGAGAAGCCGAGGGCGCACCTTATCACAAAGCGCTCAGAAAAGGCGACATCCTCGAGAGATTTGAATATGTTTCGCTCAGCGGCGAGCCCCGCAGTCTTTCGGAAACAACAACCAAAAACACTCTCATTGTTTTTGCAAGATACTATGAATGCGAAATTACCCAGAAGCTTCTTGCCCTGATAAAAACGGTTTATCCCGCACTCAATGCAATGGGCTGCAGCGTCAAGGCGGTCATTCAGACTGAGCCTCAGAAGCTTAATCTTTTTCAGGGCAAATATCCGTTTGAGCTGATTTCAGATGAAAACGCAATTCTCTATGACCGTTACAACATCTTTGCCGCAGACAGCGGAATCAACCTCATTGCGGGCGATAAAATGTTTGAAACCCTTGCGGGCAAAGATATCACGAGACTTCTCGGCACGGGAATTTTTGAAAAATTCATAACTCCCGAAAAGACACGCAGAAACCTTCAGCTCTGCGCATTCGTTGCGGTTGATAAAAATATGAAGGTCACATATTCTCACTACTGCAAAACCGTTGCCGACTTCCCCGACATCAAAAAACTAATAACAACCCTCTGGAACTGACGCAAAAAGCAGCTGCATCTTACGGTGCAGCTGCTCTTATTTTTTGTTTTTATATCTTTAATACCATATAATTCCGAGCAGAAGAATACGGATTATCCATTGCCACCAGGCATAGGAAACGCTGATTTCAAATTCATCCGTATATCCGCCGTATGCAACGGTGACTGTTTTTTTGCCGACTGAATCAGCCTTAAATCCGTATGCTTCAAGCGATTCTTCGTCGGTTATAATCTCCGACGAGCCGTCGGAATACATCACTTTAACGGCAATTCCGCTCAAATCAAGGCTGTCAGCCTTGTAGGTGTATCTGATTTTATCGGGCTCGGATATAATCCTGATTCCCGTTACGGTCACGGCGGGGGCTTCGGCTTTTTCGTATTCCGCAACAACGGTTATATCCCTTGCGGGCATTGTTTCGGGCAGTCCGGGAGCCCAGCGAACGAATGTGAATCCGTCTTTTGCGGGAGGTGCGGGAGGCGTGATTACCGCTCCGTATTCAAAACTAACGGGAGCAATTTCCGTTCCGCCCGCAGTGTCAAAGGTAATTGTGTATTCATTGGCTTTCCAAACTGCAGTGAATTCAAGATTTTCTGCGGGCATTATTTCGGGCACTTCGGGAGTCCAGCCAATGAACGAGTATCCCTCTTTTGCAGGATTTTCAGGCTTGACTATCGCCGATTCTTCCGTTACGGTCTGCTCTGTTGCAACGCCGTCAACAATCCATCTGATTGAGTAATCCTTTTTCGGTGTATATTCCGTACAAACCGCATATTCGCTGAAATGATTTGTCTCAATAACGATATAGCCGTTTTCAACGCTGATTTCATCGTGCGTAAAGCTTTCGTGGTCGGTAGGCTGAGTTGCATCGGAATACCAATGGATAATCTTGAACTTTTTAAGGAAATTATCATCTGCGGGAACGGAAAAGGTTTCTCCGTCGACCTCAAACACAAAGCAATCATTGAAGAAGCCTATGTCTTTCGCTTCAACATCATATCCGCTTACTGCGGAAAGCCCTGTTTTCATCAGATTCATAAACTCTTCCGAAGCTTTGATTCTGACCGTTATTTTTTCGTCCGAAAGAGGCTGAATGCTGTTTCCGTCACCGTCAACAAGCTTGATGTCAAGCACCTGAATGGGATCAACCATAAGGCGGTTATAGAAACCGTTCTGCTCATAGGATGATGTTGCATCTCCCAAATCCTCAACAACAAGATGAACGTTACCCGCTTCCCAGTTGAAGTTATTGTCGGTATGGTTGATGATTACCGCTTCATCCCCGCTTCTCAGAGTGTAATGAACAGTTGCTCCGTTGAATGCTGCGCCGCTTGCAAGACGTTTCCACTGAGCCTTTGTATCGCCGTAATGTATATCGGTTATGCCGCTTGATGCAAACGCATCCGATGCCAGCGAAACAACAGAGAGCGGTATCCGTATTTCGGTCAGGGCAACGGTTTTTTCAAATGCCTGTTTGCCGATTTTTTTGAGTTCTTCAGGCAAAACAATCTCAGAAATATTCTTGCAGTTGAAGAATGCTTTGTCGGGAATTTCGGCAACCGAAGACGGAATTTTCACTTCAGTCAGAGCTGAACAGCCGTAAAACGCTCCCTCCGCAATGAATTCAAGCCCGTCGGGAAGATTTATTTCTGCAAGTGAAGAGCAGAATGCGAATGCATATCCGCCTATGCACTCCAGATTTTCGGGTAAAACTATTGATTCTATTTTAGTGCTCTGGAAAGTGTTTGCAGCGATAAGCCTTGTTTTTGAATATATTCTGCAATTTTTATCAAGCATATCAGCCTTCACTGCAAGCAGACAATCTCCCGAATACAGAAAACCGTTATCCCAATTCGCATAATCATTATAAATTCCCGAATTGACAAAAGCATCCGTTCCGATATGAATAACTGTGTCGGGGATAGAAACCGTTGTTACGCTTGCAACATTTTTGAAAGATGAAGCGTAAATGTTTGTTACGGTGTCAGGAATTTTATATGAAGTTAACTGATTTCCTTCGGGGCATCTTATCAGATACGTATGATTTTTATTGAAAAGCACTCCGTTTTCATCGCTTGAATATGCCGTGTTATTGACATCTGCATTGATTTTT
>JAZQYY010000044.1:0-16873 GCA_045633805.1 Acutalibacteraceae bacterium | reverse complement strand
AAGATCAGCATTCTCATCAATGAAATTATATAACAAATGATTTTCAAGGAGCATTCTGTTTGCACCTGTGTCTGCCATAACATCTCTGTTGCCGGTGGTAGCTTCTGCACTTAAAACTGCAATATCTGCAAGGTTAACTGCACCATTCAACCAAGGTTCTCTCTCTTCAACTAAAGAATACGCCTTGCCTATAAGATTATAGGTTGCCATATTCATTTCTGAAAGAGGATGCATCTGGTCGCCGATTGAACAGCCCGCACTATTTGCAACACTTAAAGCAGTTTCATAAATAAGTGCATTCGGATGCTTGTAACCGCCGAATTCACCCCAGCTATGATGGAATTTACCCGTCATACCAAGGAATTCGGTGTCCTTAAGAGTGCGAACATAAGCGGCGGAAAGGGGAAAATGGTCATAACCCCAACCACCTGTTGGTAAGCTCTCAAGCTCAAGATGGGTGTTGGAGTCAATATAACGGTAATCGCCCTTTGCAATATGCCCTGCGTTGTGGAAAATTGTTGCACTTTCGCTATGCTTTCTTACTGCCTTGTTAGTTTCCTCAAGATATTTATTGAATACCAATTGCGAAAATTTTTCTCTGTCTTCTGCACGTTCAATATCAAGACCAAGAGCTTTCATATCATTTACGCATTTTTCGCAGTAGCAGATTTTTGGAGAAATAATATCAAGGAAAATGCCGCAAGGGTTATATTTCACCATAACCTCTTCAATCTGTGCGCAAAGAAAATCAAGGTAGCCCGTGTTGAAGCAAAGCAGATGGAAATGCACTTCTTGAGTGTATTCCTCATTTTCCTCTTCAATATCAGACGGCATCCAGCGCCATTCGGGACGCTTGAGATATTCCTTTTCGTCAAAGCCTGCCGAAATATAAACAGGTGCGTTAACGTCAATTTCTTTGCAGGCTTCAAGCTGCGCACCAAGCAAATCAAAATTAAGCGTGGGGTGCATTTCATTGACTTCTGTGGGGTGATAAGACCAACCGTGGTGGCATTTTGAAAACACGGTTATCGAATTAACGTGACCTGCTTTTAAAGCGGTCTGAAACTGTTCTTTTGAAAAGTTGTTGCCTACAGGCACGAATTCATTTGTGTGAAAATCAAGATGAACCTGTCTTTTTCTGAGCATAAAAATACCCCCAATGGAATTAATGTTATTATTATATATTAAACCTTCAAAGATTGCAAGGCACTGCAAAAGTCTGATTGAAACAAAAATTTATGTTTATATTGCCAACGCTCACAAAAGGTGATATAATTATTTAAAATTCAAAGTAAGGAGTTTTTTAAAATGAAAAAATTAATCGCACTTCTTCTTGCAACAGCTCTTCTTTGCAGTTTTGCAGCTTGCAGCAAAGACCCCGCTCCCGCTGCTGTTCCCTCAACAACAGACGAGTTCGATATTTTTGCAGCAGAACTTGAGGGCGACGATACAGCCGAAGAAACACAGACCGTTGTTGTTACAGACGTTGCAGGCAATGCAGTTACAGATGCCGCAGGCAACGCAGTTACAGACGTTGAAACAGAACCCACAAAGGAAGTTAAACCTGCTCCCGTAACAGCAGCAGAAATCCTTGAAGTTTATAACACAGCCGTTAACTCCGCTTATGATGCAAAAGCAGGCTTCACCAAAGAACGCTCAACCTATAACGAACAGATTTCGGGCGGCGGTGTAATCTTCAGCGCAGCAAAGGACCTTATCTATAAGTTTATGGGTGTTGGTGCCAATAACAAATATACCGAAGAAGTTGCAAAAGGCAACTGGGAAAGCGAAGCAAACAAACATTACCTTCGCAAGAGCACGCTCACAGAAGCTGATATCACAAACGCTTCTTGCCAGGAAGGCAACGGCAAATACCTCATCGTTATCGACGTTAAGGGTGGCACAAGCCGTGGCTCTGAAGGCGAAAAATATACAAACGCTCCCATTGACAAGTGCGGTATCTGCGTTGGTAACGAAGATAAGGGTTACTATGACCACAAGACAGGCGAAGTTATCTATGATGCACTCGCAGGCACATATGCAGGCGCAGACATCTCAGAAAGCTACAAGAACGCAAAGATTTCTGCAATCGTTGACGCTGAAACAGGCAACCTTCAGAGCCTTAAGGTTGAATTTGATATCGACGTAAAAATTGACATCAAATTAACAGCAGGCACAGCAACAGCTTCAACCAACGTTGTTTACAGAGATTTCAAATATTAATTTATAAAACATAACATAAGGGCTGACCGATAACTCGGTCAGCCCTTTAATTTATGCTTATAAATCCTTATAGAATTCGTCAAGATAAACTCTGCGGTTTTCTGCCATTGAGATATTCGCCGCCATACCGATGCCGATTGACATCATACCTGCACGCGTATCCGCCATCTGTCCAAGCGGATCTTCATCACAACCGATAAAAAGATTTTTTCTTATCTTTTCGTCAGAGCCGCCGTGACCTTCCGCCGCATCCTGCGGTGCGTTGATAACCGTTTTCTCGCCTGCACGGTCAAAAATAGAAATAACGTTGTTTATGCCCTTGCCGAATTCTGCATATCTTCTGTCCATCTTGCAGAATTCAAGACGTCCGCCCGTGCCGTTAAAAGCAATTCGCATTCCCTCATAGGGTGAATGAGCGGTTAAAGAATAGCTCATAACCGCACCTTTTTTATAAAGCACGTTAACGCTGACGGAATCTTCAATATCAATCTCTTCAGAGAAAATGCACTTATCTCTGATATAGCCGTCTGCATCCTCGCATTCAAGATAGAGCTTGTCCATCGGGGGCTCGTGAATATCAAGGAAATATTCACAGGTGGTTTTATGCTCGCAGGTCAGGCATCTCTCGGAGCGTTTCTCACGGGTGGGACCGTAAAATCTTCTTGTGCCGAAAGCATTGACGGCAACAGGGTCATCCTCAAGAAACCAGTTGACCAAATCAAAATGGTGGGTTGATTTATGAACAAGCAATGAGCCTGAATTCTCTCTTATTCTGTGCCAGCGTCTGAAATAGTCCGCGCCGTGATGCGTACTCAGAAGCCACTCAAAATGAACGCTGAGCACTTCGCCGATAACACCGCTTCTCATCAGTTCTTTAACGGTAACAAAAAACGGAAGATATCTGAGATTGAAAACAACGGTAACCTTTTTGCCGGATTTCTTTTCAGCTTCTCTTATCGCATTCGCCTTTTCAAAGGTGGTGGTCATCGGTTTTTCAACAATTACGTCGCAACCTGCTTCAAGAGCCTTGATAACGTAAAAATCGTGCATGCAGTCTTTTGTTGTTACGATAACGGTATCAGGCTTAACGTCACAAATCATTTTATCAAAATCATCATAAACAGGCACGTCAACACCGCCGTAATGGCTCACAAGAGCCGCACGCTTGGGGTTGATATCGTAAACACCGCAAAGCTGAATATAATCGCCGTATTCTTTGAGAATCGGCTCGGCATAGCCTTCAATGCCTCTGATTCCGCAACCAACCTGCACAAACTTTTTCATAAACCTCTCCCCTGACGTCCGGTTATTTGAATTTATTTTATCACATGCGAAATTAAAAAGCAAGATGAGTTGCGCCAATCCGATAAGGTTAAAAAATCCGTTTTAAAAAGCAGTGAATCCACCATCATTATTCACCGCAAAACAAAAAACAGAGCAGCGAACTGCTCTGTTGACATTGCAAATATCAAGTTTTTTAAGCCGCAAGTGCTTCCTTTTTGGGCATCGGCTGACTGGTGTTTCTGTAGCGGATGATTCCGATAATAACCGAAATAAGTGAAATGGATTCGCTCAAAATGCCGCTGTATGATAAAGCAAAAACGTTGTAAATAAGAATCAGTGATGAAGAAATAAGGATTGTTTTGCGGAATTTCTTTGCATCAAAAACACCCATGCAAACGGTATTGACAACAAGGCCGAGTGTTATCAGCAGCGAATGGATACCTTCCCACGAAAAAATGCTGACAACCGCCATACAAGCCGCAAAAAGAATGGGTGTAACAAGGTCTGTTCTGCGTTTTCTGTCGCGATAAAAGAACACGAAATTGCGGATAATACAAACAATATTCAGCGCAAAACCTGAAGCCGCGCCGATAAGAAGATACTGAACGCAACTCAAAGCTGTTGCAACAGTCTGAATAATCATTATCTTACTTTTCTTGGTGCGCTGGTAGGAATAAAAGAACAAACCAACTGAAACAAAACCTAAAACGTGACCGATTAACGTGATAAAACTCTGCATAAATACCTCTGAAAACTGTGCTTGAAATGTTTTTCTTTACCGAGAGACAATTATACTTATTTTCAGGTTAAAGTCAAGGCTTATATCGCACATATTGCACAAACAATTACATTATTTTTTGGTTATATTGACGAACAATTTCGCAACAGAAAACAATATTTAACCCCCACCCGTCAAGCACAAGCAAAACAAAAATCACCAACCGACGGTTGGTGATAAACTGAAGCGTTTTTATTATGTTTTTACTGATAAGATATTTTAGTTTTTTCAAATATTTTAATTAAAAGAAATCCGAGAACAAGTCCCGCCGCACCCTGAACTGCGTTTGCGGGTACGTTCACAATCGAAGCTGAAAAGCCATACATAAATCCTTCAAAAACGTAATACCCGAGAACCATAATAACTTCTGCAACAAATCCGCTTATAATGCGTGACACGGGGTTGTTGATTTTTTTGCTGAGTATTTTGAACACGAACCACGCCGCCAGAGCCATAATCCCTTTGATTAAAAAGGTTGCAGGCGCATATATTGCATATCCCGAAAAAACGTCGGCAAGAGCCGAGCCGATGCCTGCTGCAAGAAATCCGTATAAGGGAGTGAGCGCCCAACCTGCGGTGAGCACAACACAGTCGCCAAGATTGAGATACCCCTTTAAAGGTGACGGAATCTTGATAAGCATCGTTGCAATGCAGGTGAGCGCCGCAAGCAAAGCCGCAACAGCAAGCTTTTGCGTTGAATTTTTAACTTTCATAACATAGCCTTCTTTTCATTTTTATAATTCTCTCTTGAAAAAACTATGTGAACAGTATACAATAAGTCTGATGATACAGAAATAGTCAGAAAAGGAGATTTTTATATAACCAGATGAAATATATTATTGATGAAAAAACCTCAACCCCTGCTTACCTTCAGTTATATAATCAAATCAGAAAAGACATAACCGACGGTGTTTATGCCTTCGGAAGTAAGCTTCCGTCAAAACGAACCGTTGCAACCGAAACGGGCGTGAGCACGATTACCGTTGAGCACGCTTATGATTTACTGCGTGACGAGGGATATATCGAACCCAAGGAACGAAGCGGATATTTTGTTGTTTTCTGTTCCGATGACGGCTTTGTTGCCGTGCCGCAAAACACGATTGATATCTTTTCGCAACCCATTCACAACATTGGAAGCGATGATGAGTTTCCGTTTTCTGTTCTTGCCAAAACAATGAGAAAGGTTATCGGTATGCTGGGCGAAGGTATTCTTGTGCGCTCACCGAATTCGGGTTGCATTGAGCTGAGAAAAGCAATTCAGATGTATCTGGCTCAAAGCCGAGGAATTGCCGCAGATATTGAGCAGATTATTATCGGTTCGGGTTCGGAATATCTCTATAACCTGATTATCGATTTGCTTGGCAGAAATCTTATCTACGGCATTGAAGAGCCCTCATACAATAAAATAGAGCAAGTTTATTCTCTCTCAAAGGTTGAGATTCAGAAGCTTCCCCTTTCCAAAAACGGAATTGAAAGCTCTGCTCTTCAGAAAAGCTCCGCCGACGTTTTGCATATTTCGCCTTATAGAAGCTATCCCAGCGGTGTAACTGCATCAGCATCCAAAAGGCACGAATATCTGAAATGGGCAGAAAAGGGAGAACGATATATAATCGAAGATGATTTCGAATCTGAATTTTCTGTTTCAAGAAAGTCGGAAGAAACTCTGTTTTGCCATTCGTCAAGGGATAACATTATATATATGAACACCTTTTCAAAAACAGTTTCGTCATCTCTGCGCGTGGGTTATATGGTACTGCCGAAAAAGCTTGTAAAAGAATTTGAAGAACGGCTCGGATTTTATTCCTGCACCGTGCCGACATATATTCAGATTGTTCTGGCGGAGCTTATTGCAAACGGTGACTTTGAAAGGCACGTCAACCGAGTCCGACGCAAAAAGAGAAAACAACTCACGCAAAGTAAAATAATATGATTTTGATATAAACACAGACTGATATTATTAAATTATAAATTCAAGTTCTGATTGTGTTAGAAAAAGTGTTAGAAACGGTATTTTTCTCTGACCTTTAAAACAAAAAACAAAAACCTCAATAATCAACGAAAACTGTTGATTATCAAGGCTTTTGGGTCGTGGTGCGGATAACAGGACTTGACTCGCGCGCCTGCGGGCGCTTGGTCGCTCGCGGTCACAACAGTCCACCGGACTGTTGCTCTGTGCCGCTCGTCCTTCAAGTCCTGTCCCTGAAAGCAAAAAACACAAGCCACCCATTTGGGTGGCTTGCATTTTTATGGTGCAGCCACTGCGTTAATATCCGAACCGATGCCCGATTTTTCAAGATCGGCAAAGGTAATTGTTTTCGATTGTTCTTTATAATTGAATGTGATGACCATTTTATCATCATAGAGAAAGATTGCATTTACAAAACTGTCAATGAGTCTGCGTCTGTGTTCCACTCTGTTTGTGTTTAATTTTCTGAACTGGTCAATGTAGCAGAGAATATACTCTCTCGTTATTGTCGGTCTCGCCAATTCTTCTTTCATTATTTCAACAGAAAGTTCCGACTTCTCTTTTTCGAGTTCCTCTAATCTCTGTTTTGTTGACGGGGTTATTATTCCCATCTGTATAGCATTGACAAGATTATCAATACCCTTCTGTGCTTCCTCAAACCTTTTACGAAGTAACGGTAAAACCGTGTTTTCCTGATTCAGAGCCTTAAGTGCTCTGTTTACAAAATCCTCAATTATTTCGTGATTATCGAGAAGTTTTTTCGTTTCTTCAACCACGATATTTTCAATCCATTCCTTACGAACCGTTTTCTTGTCGCAACCACGATGACGTTTTACTCCCACACATTTGTAATATCTGTGCACTTCTTTCGTGCGACTTGTTCCGCTTTCACCAACCATCATAGATTGACATTTACCGCAAAACAATTTCGTTGTAAGCAAATAATCATCTTCTGCTTTGTGACGGGCAGGAGCTTTTTTGTTTTCCTTCATTCTGTCCTGAACCTTGTCATACAAATCTTTCGGAACGATTGCTGGAATACCGTTCGGTTGAACAATATCACGGTATTTGTATTCACCAATGTATTTGCGATTGTGAAGCATACGGGTTACGCTGTTGGCACTGATTTTTCCACCGAGTTTCGTGCGGATACCTTTGATGTTCATTTCATCGGTAACCTCACGCATACTTGCACCTTCGGCATAACTTTTGAATGCAGCAAGCACAACAGGTGCAGTAATCGGGTCAATCTGAAAAAACTGATTACTGTCAATGTAATAACCAATCGGCAAAGTGCCTCCGTTATATTTACACTTGAGCGCATTTTCAGTAAGACCCCTTAAGACTTTTTCCGAAAGCTCTGCCGAATAATATTCCGCATAACCTTCGAGCATGGACTCAAGCAAAATGCCTTCGGCATTCTGAGAAATCAATTCCGTTGCCGACAAAACTTTGACTCCGTTTCTGCGAAGAACGTTTTTGTAATAAGCGGAATCAAATCTGTTTCGTGCAAATCTGTCAAGCTTCCAGACAAGCACAATATCAAATTTTTTATCAGCGCTGTCCTTAATCATTTTCTGAAAGTCAGGACGGTTATCCGTCTTAGCTGACAATGCACGGTCTGTGTATGTACCGATAATCTGAATATCATTTTTCTCGGCATACTCCTTACATTCTCTGAGCTGACCTTCAATTGATTCTTCTCTCTGATTGTCCGAAGAATATCTTGCGTAGATTACTGCTTTAATTTATCAGCCTCCTCTTTTTCTGAACTTATTTCGTTCATATAACCTGCGGTTATGATACCTGCAGGCAATGCTACGATTGCAATACCAAAAATTGATGAAACCATTGTTACGATTCTTCCGATTGTTGTTATCGGATAAATATCTCCGTAACCAACGGTTGTAAGTGAAACCGTCGCCCAATATATTGCATCAAAAAATGAATTGAACGAATCAGGTTCAACATTAAAAACAACAAGGGCTGCAATAAGTATGTATGCGACGGCAAGTGTACCGACCGCAACCAAAGATTCCTTTGAACGCTTCAAAACATTCACTATAATTTCTACACTTCTTGAATATCTCAATGCCTTGAAAACGCGGAACACTCTGAATGCTTTTATCATTCTCAAAACTCTCAAAACCTTAAATCCACTATTTATTACAGTCAATGACGGAAGAATAGAAATCAAATCTATTATCGCCAACAAAGAGAACGGATATCGAATAAATGAGCTTGCAGATTTTTTATTGTATTTATAATCCGAAGTTATCCAACGAAGAATATAATCAACAATAAAAATTGCAACACAGATTTTATCAAAAACAAAAAATGCTGTATTTTCATTTTTAAAAGCAAGCGGAATAAGGCTTACGATTATGACCATCATCATAAAATAATCATAAAAACTGCTGACCTTGTTAATTCCTTCGCCAGGTTCAACCATTTCAAAAATCTTTTTTCTCATACATCTGCCTCCGAAACTTTATTCGGTTTTATATTAGCACATAAATAATTCCGTATCAACTAATCTAGAGCTATGGAAATATGGAAAATAAATTTCCCACATTACCACAGCACTGCTGCTACTGTAAAAAGCCTTGATACAACATTGATTTTTCTGCCTGCACTAACTTAGCAAGCAGGGCAAGTGTATACACACTTTACAAATTCTGCTTGCAAAATCGTTCAGGTTTTCATCCGTTCACTAACTTTGCAAGCAGGGCAAGTGGATACCCAAATTTGAAAAAATCAAATTTTTGCACCACTCTTTTTGCCGCTTGTTGGGGATAACCCCAATCCCCAGAATTGAAATATTTTTCAAAATTATTTCAAGCAGCGCTTCTGCGAAGCTTATGATTTTATAAAAATAAAAACTATCTGATTCGCCAACAGAACAATTGTTCGTCTGATAAAATTATAATTCTGACCAACTTTTTTGTCAAGGATAGTGTTGGACAGAAGTTGATTATTAACAGAAAGTTTACAATTAAACTTGTTGTTTTTTTCAGTATAACTACGCACATATATTTATGAAAGATATAGATATTACCCACTTAATCTTACGAAATCGTAAGATTCTTTTTGTTGAAAAAACATCAGCTTACCTTTATAATAAAAATATAATTTCGAGCAACTGCCGAGGGGTGAAGATATGAAACAGAGAATATTGCTCGTTGAGGACGATTCGTTTTTGCGTGACGGATTGACTGAAGTTTTGCAAGGCGAAGGTTATGAGGTTATCAGTGCGGATAACTGTATGAAAGCCCGTGAGCTGATGAAATTTTTCTCTTTCAATTTAATTATGTTTGATGTTATGCTCCCCGACGGCAACGGTCTTGAGCTTTGCACCGAGCTTCGTGCGGTGAGCAATAATGTTCCCGTTCTGTTTCTGACAGCCTGCGATGATGAGATTCAGATTGTGCGTGGTCTTGATGCGGGTGCAGATGATTACGTCACAAAACCGTTCAAGCTTCGTGAACTTCTTTCAAGAATCCGTGCGTTACTCCGAAGAACATCGGCTGTCACGGTTTACAACAGTGATGATATAACAATCGACACTCTCAATATGTCTGTCAGAAAAAACGGCGAAAACATTTTTGTGACTCCCACGGAATTTCAGATTCTTTCCGTGCTTATCCGTAACAGCGGAATTATCGTTACCCGTTCACAGCTTCTGCAGAACATCTGGGACAGCGACGGAAATTACATCGATGACAATACTCTTTCAGTTCACATGAGCCGCCTGCGTGATAAAATCGGAAGCGGTCACATTATTACTGTAAGAGGCATCGGCTACAGATGGGAGGATTCAAAATGATTCCTTTCTTGATTTGCATAACCGTTATTTTATTTTTAGCAACAATCATTTTAATCATATTGAACGCAAATAAAAACAAACAGATTAACAATCTTAAAGAAAACATTGAAAGCTTTGTTGAAGGTGGAGAAAGAACTGAATACAGTACAGCCGACAGCAATTTTGCAAGGCTTCAGAATGCCGTTGCAGAGCTTGAAAATCTCTTGCTTCTTGAAAAAAGCAATTCCGCATCGCAAGCAAAAAGCAATGCAGATTTTGTTGCCGATATTTCACATCAGCTCAAAACTCCACTTGCAGGACTTCGTCTTTACTGTGAAATGGAGCAGGGTTCAACACCGACTGCTTACACGGAAAAAGAGCTTCAACTGATAGTCAAAATGGAAAGCCTTGTTTTAAATCTTTTAAAGCTTGAGAAAATCAAAAGCGATGCATACACAATGGAGTTTACCGAACACAACTTTGAAGAAATCATTTCCGAAATCGTCGGCAGCTTTAAGCCAATGTTTCCAGAAAAAGTATTTGAAATTAACGGCAAGGCGACATTCCGTTTTGACAAGGAATGGATGAGCGAAGCTATCGGAAACATTATCAAAAACGCTTGTGAGCATACAGATGATAACGGCAAAATCAGCGTTTCAGTTTCGCAAAGTGAAGGCTCGGTCACACTTGTTATTGAAGATACCGGCGGCGGTGTGCCGAATGAACAGCTTTCTCTTTTGTTCAACCGTTTTTACCGTGCGAATAATGCCTCGCCTGAAAGTGCTGGCATTGGTCTTGCAATATCAAAGGCGATTTTAGAAAAGCATCACGCAACTGTTACTGCTGAAAACAGCAAAGACGGCTTGAAGATTACAGCGTGTTTTCCGATTATAAATGCAAATTTAAAAATGTAAAATCCGAAGATTTTCTTCGGATTTTTTCTTATCTTACGAAATTGTAAGGTTATCGTCACGATTTTGAAAGAATCGGGGTTTATAATGAACTCATCAAAGATGAAAAGGAGTAATTTTATGAATATCATCGAATGCGTATATTTAAGAAAAGAATACTTAAGTGGTGAAAATATAGTTAATGCCATTGACGGAATTAGCGTCGCTTTTGAGCAGGGTGAGTTTTGTGCGATAACAGGGCCGAGCGGCTCTGGCAAATCAACACTTCTTCATGTGCTGAGCAGCCTTGAAAATCCCACAAGCGGCGATGTTATCTATAACGGCAAAAAGCTTTCGGGTTATAACGATAATCAGCTTTCCGTTCTTCGCCGCAGACGTTTCGGCTTTGTTTTTCAGGCATATAATCTCGTTCAGGAACTGACGGGATATGAAAATATTGTTCTGCCTGTTATGCTCGACAAGAAAAAAGTTGACGAGGCTTATATCAATAAGGTTATTGATATTCTCGGAATTGAGGACAGACTTGAACATCTTCCGTCAGCACTTTCGGGCGGTCAGCAGCAGAGAATCGCCATTGCCCGTGCACTTGCAAACAAACCCTCTATTCTTTTTGCCGATGAACCTACGGGTAATCTTGACGGTAAAAGCGGACGAGAGGTTCTTTCACTTCTCAAATATGTCAGCAAAGAATTCGGAATCACACTTATTCTTGTAACCCACGATCTCAATGTAGCAGAGCAAGCAGAGAGAATCATCTCGATTGAAGACGGCAAAATCGTTCGTGATACAAAGGCGGGAGTTTAAGCAATGAACAAGAAAAAACTCACCGTCAATCGCCTTGCAATAGGTAACCTCAAAGCAAGAAAAAAGCAATATACATTAATGATTATCGGTATTGTTCTTGCGATGATTTTCACAAGTGCCGCAATGTTTTTTGCGGTATGCAATGAGGATTCAAGAGAAGAAAGAAAATGGATTTCTCTCGGCAAGCAGGATTTCATTCTCAAAAAATGCGACGGCTTTGACCTTGAACGCTTTAAACAGGATGGCTCTGTTATTGACTACGCAACCTATGAGGTTATTGCCTACGGCTATTCACCCGATGATGATTTTGAGGATGGCATGGGTATCGCTGTGCATAACGATAAATCGAGAGAGATTTCGCATTTCTATTTTCTTGACGGAAGATATCCCAAAGCCGAAAATGAAATCGCAATCGAAAGTGATGCACTTTTTCGCATGAATTTGTATGATGCGGTTATAGGTGACGAAATAACACTCAATCTCCGTGCAGCAAACGGCGACGGATTTCTCGAAAAAGAAACTCAGAAAACATATACCCTTGTCGGCATTCTCAAAGACAGAAGATATACCTATGAGCAATGGTACCTGCTCAACTCCAATTATGAATGCCCGGAATATCCTGCTGCAATTGTTTATGACAACGCAGAGGTTGAAATAGGCGGCAGACCTTGGGTGATAGGTCTTGTTGATTTTAACTATGACGATAAAACAAGCTTCGAGCCGTTTTATAACAGCTACAAAGAATATATTAGGCAAAGCGGTTTAAAAACCTATCAGTCACAGATACTTTCAAATCAGAACTCGGTTAATTATGATGAATATTTTGAAGGCGGATATTTTATAAATACCGGCGGCGAAAACACCATGAACGACTGGGCTTTGGCTGATATGAAGCAGATAACAACTCTCGGAACTATTCTCGCCGCTGTGCTTGCAATTGCATCATGCTTCGGTGTTATCAATGCTTTTAACACAAATCTTCAGGAGAGAAGAAAGCAGATAGGTATGCTTCGTGCAGTAGGTGCAACAAAAAGGCAGATAATCAAAGTTTTCGGCAGAGAAGCTCTTTTAATCAGTCTTATCTGTGCACCGATAAGTGTTGCTTTCGGTTATCTTACGGTTTGGATTTTCTCGTATTTAATGGGTGAAATTTTCATTTTCAATCCCGAGTGGTATGTGGTAATCGGCATCGGAATTCTCGGAATCTGCTTTGTTATGGCGGCGGCACTCATTCCTCTTTTCTATGCCGCAAGAGTAACTCCCATGCAGGCTATCAGAAACACCGAACTCGGCAGAAAGATGAAGAATAAAAAAATAAAGACCGCAAAGGCCTTTAACGGACAAAAACTCATTGCAAAAAGGAGTCTTACTTTCCACCGTTTCAGACAAGTCAGCGTAAGTCTTATTCTGATTGCAACGATTATCGTCAGCTGTTTCTGCGTTTCGCTTCTTGAATATTACACAGAAAAAACTGAAGAAGAATATGATTACAGGGTTCATTCATACGGTTCTCCCGAATATGCTTTTGCAAACTTCTTCTATGATTTTGATTCTATGCTGAAAGAAAATGATGTTGATGATATTTCGTCAAACCGTCATGTTGTAAACGCAACGGGAAGGCTTGAATATGCCGTCAACTGGATTATTGACAGAGAATATCCCGAATTTCTCAAGCTTGCCGAATTCAACAGACCCGTAAACTACGACAAATATGAATACGGATTCGGTGAGGGTGAAAATCTGAAACCCGAAGAAATTGTTGAATATTATAAAAACGGACCTGATTATTCCGATGAATACGTTGAATTTAAAGAAGCGGTGAATTATGAATCTGAGCCTTTCGGAACAAGAATTCAGACTCAGAGCGAGGAGTCGCTTCTTTCTCTCAACAAGTTTCTTCTCGACGGAAAAATCGATATCGAAAAACTGAATTCGGGTGAAGAGGTTATTCTTGTTGCTCCCGAGGAAATTGCCTACAGCATAAAATATAACTCCGACGGTTCATATGCCAGCTATGGTCATGATTATATAACCGATGGATATTATGAAAACTATAGGTCGGGATATACAGAAATACTACGGGAAAAAATGCCTTTTAAAGCAGGCGATACGGTAAAACTAAGCATGCTGTTTAATTATGATAAAAAAGAAAACAAAATTCTTGAACACGAAAAAGCCTATGATTATGAATACGAAAGATATGACCGTGAAGTGAAAATCGGCGCAATCATTTCAAAGAACCCGTTTAGTGGTTTCTGGAACAGATTGCCAATGTTTCTCACCACAAATCAAGGCGTTTCGGCATTCGGCTGTCCGCTTCGATATGTATTTATCGATATAAACACAGTCGATGAAATGACACCCGAAATCGAAGAAGAAATTGAAGCTTTCTTCCGTGCGGCGGAGTATAACTTTGATTCAAATTACCGTATGCAAGAGCTTCAGAAAACCGAGATGAAAACACTTGTTGCAGGTATTTCGTCAATAATTCTTCTCCTTTTCTGCATTGCGGCAAGTCTTGTCAATAACGCTTTGACATCAAAAATTCGTGAAAGCAAGCGAGAAATCGGAACTCTTCGTGCAGTCGGCGCAAGTGCTAAAGAACTGACGATGGTTTATATACACCAATTGCTTTCGATGTTCGGAACGGGATGCGGTCTCGGCTTCGGAATTTATACGGTTGTATTTTTCTCGGCAAAATTTATCTGTAAGTACGGCATTCATATTATGTTCCCGTTTGAATTCCGAATTCTGACAGCTGCCGCAATATGCCTTGTTCTTTTTGCGATTTGCTCATTTAATCTTTATTCAAAAGTCAAAAAGCAGATGAAATACAGCATTGTTGAAAATATCAGGGAGTTATAATTTCTATGAAAAAAATATTCAGTTTAATAATATGTTTGCTGTTTTGCCTTGTGCCGATATCAACCGCTTTTGCAGAGGAAATACCCTCACAGCCTAAAGTTATGGTTACTGATTACAAAACCGACGGTGAACTTAAAGCAGGTAACACGGCGAAAATTTCAATCACTCTCACCAACAAAAGCAAAACCGATTATGTCAAAAATATGAAGCTGACATTCTCCGATTCAAGTGGAGATATTGTTCCTGTCGGTGTTACATCGGGTTACGTTGACAGACTTAACGCAAAGAAATCCGTAACATGGGATATTGATGTTAAGATTTCAGAAACTGCCTCAAACGGCAATCACGCTGTAAACATAATGTGCGAATTTGAAAGTGAAGCAGGCAGCGGTTCATCCTCTGACGTGATTAATCTCAATATAATCGGCAAAAAAGAGATTGAAACAACTACCGCTCCGCAGGACACCTCTCAGCCCCGTCTTATGGTTACGAGTTATACCGTTGAAAATGATAGCATCATTCCAGGCGAAAGTCGAAATGTGAGCATCACAATAAAAAACACAAGTCCATCAAAATCAGTAAGCAACATAAAGCTTTCACTTGCTGATGAAAGCGGTGAACTCAAAACGGATGGAATGGGCACCGCTTATGTCAAGAGCATTTCTGCAAACGGCACTTACGTATGGACTGTCGGATTAACTGCTGTTCACACAGCGAAAACAGGCGAACATCCTCTGACCCTTTCAATGGAATATGAGGACTCAAATCATTCGGGATATTCTGCAAGCGATACAATCAGAGTCAATATTAAACAGAGCGTGATGCTGAAATACGATTCCGCAAGACTGCCTTCGAAATCAATTCAGGGCGAAACCGTAACCGTCAGTATAAATCTTATGAACACGGGCAAAAGCACAATTCATAATGCAATGATTGATATTGATGTCAAAGGTCTTGACAGCGGTGGCACGGTTCTTGTCGGTGAAATTCTTCAGAGCGAAAGCAAAACTGGAAGCGTTAATCTTCGTGTCAGCAATGAAATTCTCGGCAAGGTCGAAGGTACAATTACAATAAATTATGAAGATGATTTCGGCGAAATCTACACCGAAACAGTTGATGTTTCAACAGTTATCGAAGAAAAAATTGTTATAGCAGATACCGAAGAAGAGGAAGAAAAGAAAAATCCTCTCTGGTGGCTCTTTATGCTCATCGGTGCAATCGTCGGTGGCTCTCTCGGCTTCGGAATACCGCACGCAATCCGTTCAAACGAACAGCGTAAAGAGGATGAAAAGAGACTGTGATTGTTGCTTATATATTCTTGATTATATTTTCACAGTAAAACAACAAAAAGTTAAATTTCAGAACACAAAAATCCCGTTGCTTCAAACGAAACAACGGGATAATTTGTCGGGATAGCTGCAACGCAGCGCAAGGTTTACCTTGTCTGATGTAATAAGCGGAACGGAGTTCCGAGAATTTCGGAAAAATCGCAATGGCACCATAACGGTGTATAGTTGCGCACTTTTACAAAGTAGTTATATGATTTTTTGAAAAACTATTGTCTTTTTTAAAATTCGGTTGTATAATACAGTTACAATTTAACAGACGGGAGCTTGTGTTACAGGCTGAGAGGAAGGTAAAACCTTCGACCGATAACCTGATTTGGATAATGCCAACGTAGGGATGCCTGGATATAAAAGTGTTTCAACGTGGCGGAATCAATCTGAAGCTGTTTCAGATTTTTCGTCACTTTTTCTTTTAAACACATCTTCTCAACGGTAAGTTACCAAATCGGCAGCTTACCGTTTTTGTTTTTCAGGAGGTGTGTTTATGGTAAAAATTAATGGTGAAGAATTGAATGTTGCAGGAAAAACAATTTCAGAATATCTTGCAACTACAAATTACGACCTGAAAAGAATTGCAGTTGAGCGTAATGGTGACATTGTTTTTAAATCTCAATACGGTGAAACCATGCTGCAGAACGGCGACAACGTTGAAGTTGTAAGCTTTGTGGGAGGTGGTTAAACTGATTCCGACAAAAGAAGAGTGGTATTCAGCCTTATCTGAAAGACACGGAGAAAAGATACAGAATATTTTTGAATCTGCAACCGTTGCAATATGCGGACTTGGCGGGCTTGGCTCTAATATAGCTTTTGCTCTAGCCCGTGCAGGTATCGGTAAACTGATTCTTATTGATTTCGACAGTGTTGATATTACAAATCTGCACCGACAGCAAT
>JAZQYY010000043.1:0-86700 GCA_045633805.1 Acutalibacteraceae bacterium | reverse complement strand
GTTTCTGATAAAAAATCTGTAGTCGGTTGAAGAGAAAACAAAGGTTGCATCGTTGCCTTCAATCAGCAAATCGGTGCAGTTGTTTGCATCAAGACCGTTAATGCTCTCAAAATAATACGTACCTTTATCAATAACAAGCTTCGTCTGTGGATGCTGTGAGCAATAATTGAGTGCACTCTGAAAAGCGGCAAAATTATCTTCATTTTCTTCTGCAAGTCCGAACTCCGATGCATTTACGGTAGTCAGCTTCTCTGCCTTGGGTCGCTGAATAAAGAATTTTGTTCCGTTAGCACCGTTTATTTCGTCTGCCGTTCTGTTTTCACTTAAATTGACGAGTTCTTCAACAAGCACATCTGATTCTGCGGGTAGTGTTATCGATGAAATAAATAACAACAATATTGAAGCAATAAAAGAAACTATTTTCAGAAGCATCGAATCTTCCTTTCGAATTCTTATTTATCTGGCTGTTCTACAAATTCTTATTTGTCAAGTTAATTATAACATTCATATAAAACAAAAAGCAACAGTTTTGCTGTTGCTCTTGTATAAATATTAATGTTTTAATTTGAAGCAGGACCTACATTTGCAAACTGATTTCCGCCTTTAACGATGGTAAACACGTTAGAAGTTTCACCGTTTGCCATAAATCCGCCCATTACACCACTTATATTATTCGGCGGAATCATGTTTTCTGCACCTTCAGGTCTTTCGCCATTGGGTATTTCGGGAGGAGTAAAGCCTTCGGGTATTTCAGGTTTTTCGTTTTGCGGCATTTCGCCATAAGGCTTTGACGGACGCTCACCGTTCGGGGCTTCGGGTCTTTCCATACCATCAGGCATTTCAGGCGGAGTGAAACCTTCAGGTCTTTCTCCATCGGGTATTTCAGGTTTTTCACCCTGTGAGAATCCGCCCTGAAATTTGTCCGATTTGAATGCAGAAAGCTGAGTATCTCCTTGCCAGAACGTATAATCACCTTCGGAAAGTACATCATCCGCAATAATAAGATAAGTGAAATCGTTTTGGGGTGCATATTCACCGATAACTTTACCGTCTGCATTTTTGAGGGTGTATGTGTTACCGCCTTTTTGCTTACTTGTAAAGTTAAATACAGAATAGGTCTGTTCACCGCCTGCAATGTGATCAAGCATATTGCCCGATGCAATAACCCTGCCGCCGTTAAGATAAATACCCTTGTCAGAGTCGATACCTGCATCACCGCTTGTGGCACAAGCCTGTGCAACCACTGTACCGCCGTTGATTACAAGCCAACCGTTTGAATCGATTCCGTCACCCTCACCGCTGGTACCGTCACAGAGAATGTTGAGCGTTCCGCCATTTATAGTGGTGACAGAAAGGTTATCTTCATTAGTGTTAATTCCATCGTTGCCCGATGTTATGTTAATAACACCGCCGTTTATTGTAAGGTGAAGTTCACTGTCAAGTCCTTCATTTTCCGCTTTGATATTGAGGACACCGTCCCCAACTTCTCCGCCATTAATGTTCATTGTTTTCTTGGAATAGAAAGCAGCATCGTATTTATGGAGTTTCTTGCTGTCAACAATCTCTGTGCCGTCTTCGTTAAGCTCATAAGATTTATATATCTTTGCAACATAAGAACCATCAATATTGTTTTCTGTTCCGTCTGCAATAATTACATTTGCACCGGCTTTGGATGTGTCAACATCCTTTGTTGCTGTTTCCTCATCTGCAACACCGCATTCATAAACATTATAGAAAATAACTGCAGGAGCAACTGTGCAGGTAATATCAACTCCGTTAAGAACGAGAGTTGCAACTGCTTCAGGGTTTTCCTCTGCATCTTCCCCAAGGTCAACTGCAATCTGACCCGAAGAAAGTTTACCGCTTAAAACGTATTTACCGGGTTTTGTAATATGAACAACTGTATGAGAATCTGCTTCTGCTTGTGAATGTTCGTCCTCTTTTGTACCTTCACCATATTTAAAATCCTGACCTTCAAGATAGAAAACAATGTCCTTTGCAGAATAAACCGCTTGTGAATTATCGTTTGTTATTTCTTTACCGTCAACTGTGATTTTTTCATCAGACAGTTTGATATGAATACCGTCAATTTCAGGCTCTGCGGGCGTACTGCACCCGGTCAGAAACAAGACTAAAACAAGAATACAAAACAACAATCTTTTCATTCTAACAAGACCTTTCAAAATAATCTTTGTGTTTTAAATTATGTTCTGTCATAAATCAGATTTCAACAGTCAAAATGTAAATTTTTATTGAATAAATTCTGATTTGTTGGTTTGATTATAATATTCAAACAAAGAAAAAGCAACAGTTTTCAGGCTGTTGCTTTTGTGTGTTTTTGATAAATCAAAATATTTTGTTTTAGTATAAAAAACAATTATTTCTTCTTTTTGAATTCCTTCTGACCTCTTGTGCTGCCGCCGTCACAAAGAATATCAACACCTGCAAGGTAGCCGTTGCGTTCGTCAGCTACAGTTGCGATTGCGTAACCGAGTTCTTCGGGTTTGCCCATACGCTCTTCACAGGATAATTTGATAAGGAAACCGCCGTGTTCTTCTTCCATCTTGCCCATATCTGTTGCGATAAGACCGGGGCTGAGCGAAACAACTCTGATGCCCTTCGGACCAAGGTCAAATGCACTCTTTGCTGCATACCAGCAAACAAAGTTCTTTGAAAGACCGTATGCAAAGCCGTTCTTTTCATAATCTGTTTTAGCCATATTTGCTCTCTTGATAAGCTTTGCAAGGAAAGCCGCTTCATCTGTTTCGGCAAGAGGATAAGCTTTTTTGGGGAGAATAAACGAGGGGAGCGAGTAAGCTGAGTTTGAAGAAATATCGCAGATAACGCTGCCTGCATTCATTTTCTTTGAAAATTCCTGATTAACATAAACAGTGCCGAGAGCATTGATGCGAAGAATCTTTTCCTGATCGCCTGCACTGCCCATTGCGGGTGAAATGCCTGCGGCGTTGATTACGTTCTTGATTTCACCGAGTGAAGCCGCATATTCGGCAAGCTTTTTAACGCTTTCACGGTCTGATGTGTCACAGGCAAAAGCGTAAGCTTCATAACCTAATTCTTTGAGCTCATTAACTGCATTTTCAAGCTTTGCAACGGTTCTGCCTGAGATAACGATAATTTTTTCTTTGGGCATAAATTTCGCTGCAGCGAGACCCATACCGCTGCCGCCGCCTGTGATTACGCAAACGTTTTTCATTATCAGTTCTCCTTTAAATATAAAAATTACCATTTCAATTTTATCATAAAAAATTATTATTGTCTATAAATTTTTATCTGCTTATTTAGATTTTAATTTCAGCGTTTTGCATAAGAAAACGCCCTCGGTGAATTACCGAAGGCGTCCGACTATCTCACAGTCAGAGGATATGACAGCAAAGAAACCGGTAAGCAGACCGTCACTGTCAGCTACGGTCAGTACAAAGATACCATTGAAGTAGAGGTCCGCCTCACATTCTGGCAGTGGATTATCAAAATTTTGTTCTTCGGTTTTATTTTTTGATAACCCTATAAATATGCCCCCGCTGCGGTCAATAGACCGCAGCGGGGGTGTTTGTTTCTTATTTCCGTTTCTCTGTGCAAAGTGCTATCAGGTCTTCAACTTTTGCTGTGGCAAGACATTCAACCGTATCTGATGCACCGTAGTAAATTTTAACCTCGCCGTTATCTTCCAAAATCATACCACCGGGGAAAATGACGTGCTGTCGGAATCCCGACTGCGTTTCATAATAAGTTTCAGGAGCGATAAGCGGGAGTTTGCTCATACCGATTATTTTGGTCGGATCTTCTGAATCAAGCAGCATAATTCCTGCGCAGTATCTCTTCTTCCAGGTTCTTTCCCAGCCGTTTTTTCTTCTTTTTTTGTCTATATCTACCGCGTGAAAAATTGTAAGCCAGCCTTTGTCTGTTTTAATCGGAGGTGCTGCGGGACCGATTTTATCATTGGCATAGGGAACGTCTTCAACAGCAAGAACAAGCTCCGTTTCACCCCAGAAAACGAGGTCGGGAGAAGTTGAAAGCCAAAGGTCAAATCTGTCCTTGCCTCCTCTTGAATAAACCGGGAAAGGCCTTTCAAGGCGAACGTATTTACCGTTGATTTTTTCGGGGAAAAGCACCATATTGCGGTTGTCGGGAGCTGAAGCGCTGATGATATTTATTTTTTCAAAATTATCATCAATTTCGGCAATGCATCCGCGAACTCCGTGTCGGGTATCCATAGCCATGCATAAATAAGGTTTGCCGTCTATAACTGTAATTCTTGGATCGTAGAGCCTTGTTATTTCGTCTTCGGGCAAAAGGTTCTTGTTGTCAAAAATGGTCTTTTCGCTTACCTTCCAATTTATGCCGTCATCACTTGTAGCTAAACCGAGAGAAGTCTTGAAGCGTACTTTAGGATATGTTTTTTCTGTCGGGCCGTAATCGTTACGGAAAACCATAACGTATTTGCCTTTATATTTGGCAACACCTGCATTGAAAATCAGAGATGCTTCATACGGTATATCATCTTTGGTGAGAACGGGTTTTTCTCTTTTGATTATACAATCTGCACTGTAAAGTTTCGGCTTTAATGATTTCATACTTCCATCCCATTTCAAATATTGTTATCTGATTCGGTCACTTTATCAGCTATATTTTACAGCTGTTTTGTTATGCTTTCCTTGACTAATTTGATAAAAAGGGGAGTGTTTCTTGATTTTTTTGATTTTGATTTCAACTTATCCCTTTTTCTGTGCCTTTTTAGGGGAAATGCCGTAGATTTCTTTGAACTTTTTAGAAAAATAATTGCTGTCCTCAAAGCCGCAGATTTCCGCAATCTGAGTTATGCTTTGGCTTTCCGAACTTTTCAGAAGTTGTTCGGCATATCTTAATCTTAAAGAGTTGAGATATTTTGAAAAGCCAAGTCCTGTTTCTTTTTTGAAAAGCCGTGAAAAGTGCTCGGGACTGACGGAAAACTTTTTTGCAATTGAAGAGAGCGATATATCTGACGAAAAGTTTTCTCTGATATATTTAACCGCCTGCTCAATTATCTTATTGCCTCCATCAATATCTACGCAGGATTCGGTATTGCGCAAAAGCAGATAAAACAGCGAATGAGTGCAGCAGGAGATTATTTCATCGGAAAAGGAATCTTTGAGATTATATTCATTTTCAATTTTTTCAAGAGTTTTTTTGATTTCGTCGGCAATGAAAGGGTTTCTGTAAAAATAGTTGCCTGAAGAAATGATTGATTGCAAAGAATCGGGTATATATTCACGGGCGCAGTTGATGAGTATTCTTGAATGCTTTATGTTATCGTATTTTGTGTGGTGAATAATACCGTCGGGAATTATCACGATGTCACCGGGCTGAACATTGTAAAGTTTGTTGTCAATAATATAGGTGCAGTTACCTTCTTCGAGAAAATATATTTCATAAAGAGAGTGGTAATGAGGCCACGATATGCCCTCTTCTGCAACTCTTTCATTCATACCGCGGTGATAATAAAATTTTTCAGCAGGGTCAAATTTTATATGAATCATATTATACACCTTCATTCTTTTTTGATAATATCATCTGATATCAAAAAAGTCAAGAAAACCATCTAAATGTATCAAAACTTTTAAGGAAAACAAAACAAAATAGATATATTATATTATTATATAGAATAAAAGGAATGATTTGTGTGAAAAAAGGTTTAAAGATTATTCTCGCTCTTGTTCTTGTGTTGGTAATCGGTGCAGGAAGTTTTGTGATTTACAAAAATTCGCAGGGTATTTCCTATGACATTTCATCGGTTGATAAATTGAACAGCGATATTGAAATTGTTGGCGAAACCGAAGACAGTGTTACCGTAAAAATGAAAAGCGACAAAGACTTCAAGGTGCTGATGTTTACCGATACACATATCAAAGGTGACAAGGAACTTGACAATAAAACAGTTTCATATATGGTTAATAACATAAAGTCGCAGAATCCCGACCTTGTTATTTTGGGTGGCGATAACGTTACATACGGTTTTAATAAAAAGAGAAATGTTCAACTTGCAGAGCTTTTTGAAAATCTTGGTGTGTATTGGGCAACGGTGCTCGGCAATCACGAAGGTGACGGTTTTCTTTCTTATGACAGAGAAGACGTTATAAAGCTTTTTTCCTCTTATGACCATTGCCTTGTAAAAGAAGGCAAACCCGACGTTGACGGACACGGCAACTGCACAATTAATATTCTTAATGCTGACGGCACGTTAAGAGAAGTGTTCTTCCTGATGGATTCGGGTGACTATATGACTGAAGAATCAAAGCAGGAATACGGTGTGACAGACGAGGATGAAGTTTACGACGGCATTAAAACTTCTCAGGTGGAATGGTATAAGGAAAAGCACGATGCTCTCGTTGCTGAATACGGAAATTTCAAATCGATAACGGTTGTGCATATTCCGCCCTATCAGGCTGAAAAAGAATACAACGAAGAAGATTTTCTTTATGGTGAAAAAAGAGAAGGTGTTTGTGAATCGGGTTTTGATGCAGGCTTTTTTGATGCTATGAAAGAAAAAGGAAGCGCACAGGCTGTATATTTCGGCCATGACCACGTCAACGATTTCGGAGTTATGTGTGACGGCATCCTTCTTTCATATATTCAGCCCTCAGGCTACGGTGCGTATAATATGCAAACAAAATTTGATGCGCCTGAAACTGAATGGATTCAGGGCGCAACACTTCTGAATATCAAACCTGACGGTACTTATGTTGCCGAAAGAATATATAATCACCGATAAACGAATTTAAAGATACAAGGAGAAACGAAAATGGGTAAGTTTAAGGAAAAATTTGAATCTTTCAAAAACAATCCCGATGTAGCTCTGAAAGAGCAGGTGGGTTATGTTTCGGGTGTGTTCGGAAACTGCATGGGTCAGGATTCTGTCAGTACGTATACCGACCAGTTTATGTATGATTATATGGGTCTCAAATCCTCGCATATCGTTACGATGAAATCCGTAACAACGGGTGTTAACATTCTTATTGCGCCGATAGTGGGAGCTTTGATTGATAACAACCATTCAAGCAAGGGCAATGCAAGACGCTTTATGATGGCATCAGCCATTCCGTTTACGCTTTCTTCAATTCTCTTGTTTGTTGTTCCGTCGGCATCTTTAATGTTCAATTTAATATGGAGTTTCTTGCTGTTTTTGCTTTTTAACATAGCGGATACATTCTTTGACGTTGCTCTGTCAACTCTTTCTGTCAGAATGACACCGAATGCAAAATCAAGAAAGAATTTCTATACCGTTGCGCAGCTTGCTTCTACACTCGGTTCAATGCTTCCCGGCGGTATGGTTCCCATTATAATTGAGCTTCAGGGCAATGATTATGCAAAAGAAAAGTGGGCGTTCTTCACCGTTGCGTTGATATTTGGTATCCTCGGTATGTTCACAATGCTTGTTCCTTGTCTTACGCTCAAAGAACGTAATATGGTTCTTCCGCCCAGAGAAACAAAAAAGAAAATTAAAATTAACTATAAACTTATTCTTCTCAACAGACCTTTGCTTCTTCTTTGCCTGAGCCAGGTTGTTGATTCAATCCGACAGGTGTGTTATAACTCTTTGCCGTTCTTTTATAAGCAGACCCTCAATAAATACAGCATGAAAACCTATGTTGAAATGGGTAGCTCTGCACTTTCATACGGCGGACTTCTTTCTGTTCCTTTTGTGGGCAAAAAGTTTTCTTCACGAGATATCGTTGTGTGGGGTTATCTTCATACGGGTATATGTTATCTTCTTCTCCTGTTTTTTGGATATAAATCTCTCTGGATTGTTGGCATTCTTATTGCGCTCGGAGGTCTTCCCAATGCCGCTATGAGCGCTGCGAGAAGAATTCTTCTTGCCGACTCCACAGACTATATGGAATGGAAGAGCTATAAGAAATTCGGTGTTGCACAGCGTAACGAGGGCATGGTTTTTGCTTTCAGCACAATGGTTTCAAGAATTTCCGCTCTTTGGAAAGAGATTCTCGTCAACGGTGGTCTTGCTCTTATCGGATATCAGAGTGCACAGAACGTTAACGGCGTAATGGTAGAAGCAATTCAGACTCCCGAAACTTTACACGGCATTTTCCTTCTTGTTGTTATTCCCGGTATCATTGGCAACCTTCTTCCCGCGCTTATTATGTCGTTTGATAATTTTACAGGCAAGCGCAAAGAAAAGATTATGGCAGAGCTTGAGGTTATCAGAGCTGAATCAAAAGCAAGGCTTGAGGAACTTGAAACATTATAAAGTCAATTAACAAAAGGAACTGTTATGGAAAACGCAAAAGAAAAAAGAAACAAAAAACCTTCAGTAATTTTTAAAATTATCAGGGTATTATTTATTTGTTTGTTGATGATTGCTGTTCTTGCATTCGGACTGTATAAACTTGTGACTTATCAATGGCAAGATACCCCGCAAGCTTTTAACGTAACAAATCAGTATATTACCGAATTGGGAGAAACTATGATTGCGGCTCACCGTGGCGGCAGAAATCTTTTTCCGCAAGGCACAATGATGGCTTTTGAAGGTTGTGTAAATGCTCAGACGTTTGAAACGGACATTATCGAATTTGATGTGCGCTTAACTGCAGACGAAAAGCTGATTATTCTCCATGATGAAACACTCGACGAAGTAACGGATGCGATAGAATATTTCGGAAAAACCGATAATTATCCCGAGGATTATACTTATGAAGAAATTTATAATCTTAACTTCGGCGAACATTTCAAAAATAAAGACGGTGAAACTCCATATAAGGGATTGCGTGGAGAAAACATTCCTGATAATCTCAGAGTTCTGACCGTAACAGATGCTTTGACTTATCTTGAAAACAACGGCGGTTATTATTACAGCATTGAAATCAAAAGCAGCGGAGAATCCGGAATCAGGTCGGCTGATATTCTTTATAACACCTTGTTGGAAATGAATCTGCTTGACAGAACAATTGTTGCATCTTTTAACAGAGATGTTATTTCCTACCTTGAAGAAAAATATCCCGATTTAACCCGCACAGCTGTCAATGTTGAGGTTGTGAAACTGTATATAGACTCTCTTTTTGATTTTGACAGACCGGCAGGCTATTATGGATTTGATGTGTTGCAGGTTCCGCCGGACAAATATATCGTCAATCTTGGTACGTCAAAACTTATAAATTATGCCCATAAGAATAATATTGCTGTTCAGTATTGGACAATCAACGATCCCGAAAGAATGAGTTTTTTACAAAGTATAGGAGCTGACTGCATTATTACGGATAACCCTGATGTTGCATATGAAGTGCTCGGTTCTTGAAATATCAAAAATTTTGCAGTATTTAAGGAGTAAAAAATGATACCATCAAAATGGGGTCAGGGACAACTTTTTGCTTTTTCCGCCCTTGACGGTGATGCTTTTTTCACCGATGATTTTACAGGTACGCTTTCAGGCGATAAAATAGGAATAATATTTCACTCGCTTTGCCGAAGAACTCTTTATTTCGGAGATATGATCAACTTGAAAAAACCTGAGCTTAAATGCGTTACTTCCGATATGATTACGGTTGAAACACACGAAGGCACTTTCGCTATGCTGTTTGCCGAAAGGCATCTTGTTGTGGGTAAGTACTGTGAATCAACAGGTGTTTTTGTCAGCTTTGGCGGTGAATGTGAAACTGTCAGAAAAGGCGATACAGAGATACACAACAGCAATGACGGTGAATATACGGCTATTCTTAAAAGGGAAGGTCGCTTTGCATTCGCTTACGGTAAAAGTGAAGATGAGGTTGAGCGTCTTTGCGAAAGAGGCATTAATTTTGATATTGAAGAACTTGAAGCGCAAAAGACAGAGCCTTATAAAAAAGTTGTTTCAGAAAACGACAGATATGCCGGCTTATATTCTAAATGTATCAGCGTGATGAGAGGGCAGCTTTGTTCTTCTGAAGGTGTTATAAAAAGAATATGGTCAACACCGGACCGTTTGCCTCACAGAAATATGTGGCTGTGGGACTCTGTTTTTCATGCCATCGGACACAGACATCTCAATGCAAATGTGGCGCAGGAACTTATTCTTGCTCTTTTTGATGTTCAGCGGGATGACGGGTTCATCCCTCATATGGCAAGTCCTGAATGTATTTCTGATATTACTCAGCCTCCTGTTATCGGATGGGGTGCTTGGCTTATTTATAAAAAAAGCGGAAATAAAGAATTCCTCAAAACTGTTTTGGAAAACAATAAAAAATTTCTTCTTTGGTGTCAAAACAACAGAAGAAAAACGGAGAAGGAGCTTTATTCCTGGCACACCAACCGTGAGCTCAATAACAGATGTGACGAATCGGGAATGGATAACTCACCAAGATTTGATACAGAAAGTGACCTTTATGCCATTGACCTTTCCTGCTATATGGCAAATGAAACGCGATTTATGAAGAGGGTTGCCGATGAGCTTGGTGATAAGGAGAATTCAGATTTTTTCGGCAGTTGGTACAATAATATAAAAGCCGATATAGAATCTAACCTTTGGTGTGAGAAAGACGGCTTTTATTATGACTTCGATATAACAGATAACTGTTACAGCAAGGTGAAATCCGTTGCCTCGTTTTTACCGCTTTTTTCAGGTGTATGCGATGAAAAACGATGCGAAAAACTTGTTTCTCATCTTGAAAATCCTGATGAATTCGGCACGGAATTTCCTATACCGAGCATATCCAAGACTGATAAAACCTTTGGTACTGATATGTGGCGAGGTCCCGTATGGATTAATTATAATTATATGATTTCGTTGGGACTTGAAGATTACGGATACTGCGGTTTGTCAAGAAAAATTAAAAATAAAACCCTCGACGTTATAAATGAGTGGTATAACCGTACAGGTACGGTTTATGAGTTTTATGACAGCGAAAATAAAATTCCTCCTTTCTGTTTCAACAGAAAAGGTGAGATTTATGAGCCTTATGAATTCAGAGTAAAGTATCAGGCAATCAGGGATTACGGGTGGAGTATTACACTTGCATTTGATTTAATGAATGAATAGTCAAATTAAGCACGACTTTTACGAAAGCCGTGCTTTTTGTTGAATGTTGTCATTTCTTTTTATATTGAGTTTCGACAATTAATGTGATACACTAAAAATAAAGAATTAGTACGGTTGGTGATTATTATGAATTTCGGCTTTACCACCACAACTTTCCGACAGATAAAGGATTTGGAAAAAATAGTTAAAATTGCTTGCGAAGCAGATGTTGACTGCATAGAGTGGGGCGGAGATGTTCATATCAGAAGTGTTGCTGACGCAAAGCACGCAAAAGAGCTTTGTGATAAAGCAGGCATACGAATCAATTCCTACGGCAGCTATTACCGTGTAGGCTGCAAAAATGCTGATGAGTGGAAGAAAGTCTGCGAAATTGCCGGTGCTATGGATGCTCGCAGCGTGCGTGTGTGGCTGGGCAAAGCTGACAGTGAAAAGACAGATGAAGCTTCATATAAAAACCTTGTAGAGGACACTAAAAATATCTGTGACGTTGCAAAGGAATACGGGCTGATTGTTTGCCCCGAATGTCACGACAACACCTATAACAATAACACCGATGCTTTTTTGAAAATTCACGCCGATGTCGGTTGTGATAATTTCAGAACCTATTTTCAGTCGCGTTATAAACGGCTTGAATATGACCTTGACCGCATTGAGCGCACACTGCCGTATATTGAAACCGTGCACATTTCCTATTCGGAGCAGAGCCGCGAGCAGTTTCTGAAATTCAATCCGACTTATATCGATCTTCTGATTGATAAAATAGTCAAGTCTGGTTTTGATGGAAATATATTGCTTGAGTATACGTACCTTTGCGGCTATTACGGAATACCGTCATGTATGATTAAAGATATGAAAAGACTTAAGAAAAAGGTGGATGAGGCAAAATGAAAATCGCTCTTTTCGGCAGCAATCAGTTGCAATTTTCTAAAGTTTATACACCAGAGGTGCTTAAGAAATTAGGTGAATACGGCGACCTTTCACCGAGAATCAGTCACAGTAATATAGCGGAATATAAAGATTTTCTGAAAGGTTGCGAAATCGCTTTTGCAACCTGGGGTATGCCGCAGTTTACAAAAGAGGAAATAGCCGAATATATGCCCGATCTCAAGGCTCTTTTCTATTCAGCAGGTACGGTGCAGTATTTTGCGCGTCCGTTTCTTGAAAGCGGAATAAAGGTTTACAGCGCCTTTGCGGCTAATGCCGTTCCCGTTGCAGAATATACCTTTGCGCAGATCACTCTTGCGGCAAAAGGCTATTTTCAGGCGGCTAAAAACTATCGCATTCTCCCTTTGCGTTCGTTTGCCTTTGCAAATATGTGCACAGGTAATTTCGGATGCAAGGTTGGTCTTGTTGGTTTGGGTGCAATCGGACAGATGGTTGCAGATAGGCTTAAGGCTCTCGACGTTGAGGTTTATGCCTGCGACCCGTTCGTTTCCGAAGAAACAGCAAAATCGCTTGGCGTGACCCTTGTGGATATGGAAACCCTTTTCAGAGAATGTGACGTAATCAGCAACCACCTTGCCAATAAGCCCGAACTTGAAAATATTTTTAACCGTAAGCTTTTTAAACTGATGAAAAAACGTTCAACCTTTATTAATACAGGCAGAGGCGCACAGGTTGCGGAATATTCGTTGGCGCTGTCACTTCTTCTTCATCCGTCAAGAACCTTTGTGGGTGACGTGCTTAAAAAGGAATCTTTTCCGTATATAAATCCGCTTTTCTGGGTGCCCAATGCAATACTTACACCTCATATCGCAGGCAGTACGGGCAAAGAACCTCAGCGTATGGCTTATTATATGATGGAAGAGATGGAGAGCTTTCTTTCGGGAAATGCCACACGCTACGAGGTAACCCTTGAAGCTCTTGAGAGGATGGCATAAGCCTATGACAGTTATTTATGTGCTGATTGCCGTATTAACATTTGTTGCTGTATTTACGGCAGTTGAGCTTGTTTATCTGCTTCGTATCAGAATTTTGCCTGATTTGCCCGACAAAGCTGATGCCGATAATTATTCTCTTAAAATAAATGGCAAAACCTTTGAGGATTTATATCTGTTTCTTGTCGGCAAGCAGTCAGAGCCATCGTTCAGCGAAGATGAAGTGTTTTCACTCCTTTCGCATCAGACCGAATATATAAATAAGCGTTTTGACTGTGCCGATTTCAGAGCGCAGATGCTTTTTAAAATTTATAAAGACTGTCCGCTGAATGAGAAATGCAAAACTCTCATTAAAGATGCTTTTCTTAATTTTAAATATTTTATGGATGAACCCGGTGACGACAGTATGTGTTACTGGTCTGAAAATCATCAGATTCTTTTTGCGGTCAGCGAGTATCTTGCGGGTCAGGAATGGCCCGATGAGATTTTCACAAACGACGGCAAAACAGGCAAAGAACATACGCAAAAGGCAATAATCCGCATTGATGCGTGGATGCAACAACGCTTTTACTATGGATTTTCTGAATATCTCAGCAATAATTATCTTGCCGAGGATATCGCACCGATGGCAAATTTTATCGCTTATTCAAATGATGAAAAAGCGGTTGAGAAAATGAAAATAATTATGGATATTCTTTGGCTTGACGTGGCTCTTAACAGTGTTAATAACCGTTTTGTTGCGGTCAGCTCAAGAATGTACGGCAATAATAAAGCGGCAAACTGCATTGGCAACAGCATACAAAGTGCAATGAATGTTCTCTGGGGCAAAGAATCAGACAATAACTCCAAAAAGCCGAATTATATTGTTCTCTGTTTTACTGATGCGGTTGAAAAAGGGCTATACAGTCTGCCCGAAGCCATAAAGGATATTGCTCTCTCAAAAGAAACCTTTGTTTCTAAAATGAGCTGCGGTCTTTCTCCCGATGATATGGTGAGTGAAAAACTTGTCGGGCAAAGCGTTTCTCAGATTATGGCACAGACGGGTGCTGAAACGTTCACAAATCCTCAGGTCATCCGTAACACGCTTGAATATATCAAAAAAAACAGGCTTTACACAAACAAATTTTTAAGCTATTTCAGATTCCTCAACCTTACCGTGTTAAGGTGTGTTAATTGGCAGAAATTTGCCCAAAAGCATAATATTATGCCTCACGGAATAGCACTCGGCAGAGGAAATGTCTATACTTACCGTAACGCTTATTATTCAATGTCCACCGATATATGTAAGGATGTGGAAATGTGCGGCGCGCAGGATCACGTCTGGACTGCGAATATTTCTGATGAACTTGCGCTTTTTACAACTCACCCTGCAGGTAACGGAAACGGTAAATACGGTGCATCGCCCGGATATTGGGTCGGTAACGGCAGACGTCCGATGAGCGTTCAGCACGAAAACGTGAATATCACCGTTTATAAATTACCGCAGAAAAAGCGACTTGGTGAAAGCGCTGTGTGTGATATAACGCACGCCTATATGCCCCGAGATTTATATGATGAATCCGAGCTTGACGGCAACATGGTTTTTGCACGAAAGAACGGTGTTTTTGTTGCCTTGATTTCAAACGGACCTTTGCTTTATAACCCATATAATCCCGATTCGGCAAACGGCTTGCTGAAAGGCAGAGTCTTGCCCGATAGTTCAAGTCTTGAAAACGGTTTTGATTTGTGCCGTAAAGGCGGAGAATATCATTGTTACGTTACTGAACTTTCGGATTCGGATGCCGAAACCTTTGAAGAATTTAAACAAAGAATAAAGCATAACCGCATTGCTTTCGGCAGCGGTTGTGTCAGCTACAAAACAAGCTGCGGTGAAATTACCGTATCTTATGACGGAGAATTTACTGTTGGCGGAAAAGCCGCACAAACGGTGTTTGACCGTTATGACAGTGTTTTCTGCAAAGCCAAAAGAAAGGATGAAACAATCCGGGTTAACACTCCGTCGCACAGCCTTATGCTCGATTATAAACAGGGGTTAAGAATATCATAATAATATTTTATTCGGTGGCAATGATTGTGAAATTGAATTTGTCCAAAAGAAAAAACTCCTTCGATAATTACCGAAGGAGTTTTTGGTTTTAATTTGTTATTCTTACAAAGCAGGGGTTATGTTTATGCGCAGAACCATATCGGTTGCCTGCGGTCTGTCGCCGATATAATATGTGCCGAATCTTGTGGCGGTGAATTCGTATTCTTCGGAGTATTCGCCGCTGATGGGGTCAAACCATTGATAAGTATAACTTCCGTTCGGAACAAGGCTTCCGATTGTTCCTGTTTTTATTCCACCGTAGAATTTGGTGTTTGCATTCTGTGCAACGGTTTCATCGGTGAATGAATAGAAATAAATAACGATTTCGGTGTTATCCTCATTGCCTGCGTAAGCATAATAAACGTTGTTTGCAGGAACGAAATAAGCTCTGTCGTCAAATCTCGGGATAAGATTATACCACTCGGTGTTTTCAAGAAAATCACGCATATATCCAACCTGATATGAGCTCTCATATTCAAGCGCATCCTGCCAGGTTGCGTTGATTTTTTCTTCGCTTGTTATTGTGTCAACACCGTCGGAACTGTCGTTTTCTTCGTCATACATATTGAGGTAGCTCCAGGTATCGTGACCGCCCCAACCGTAGCCGTACATACCGTTAAGATATGCTGTCCAGCCTTGCATTCGTGAACCGAAGTTCTTTGTCCAGAGATAGCAATACTGACCCTCATAATTGATTGCGGGTTTGCCTTGTGAGTTATACCAGCAGTCTTTTTCAATTCGGAAATCGCTTTGGTCGGTTTTGTCGGTGTGCCATTGAACGGCATAGAAATTATGTGATTTTATATCTCTGAAGCAGGAAGGCATTGCATCCTTAAAATAAACCTTGCATTTATCCGATGCTCCTTCGCCGTTGCCGTAAACTGATGTTGCGCCAACGTTTTCCATATGAGCAGAAAGCGGATGGTCATATGCATCGTATTTTGCTAAATATTCCGCAACAAGTTTATATGGATTGTTATCAAGACCCCATTCGGGATGGTTTGTTTCGCTCCAATAGAAATCGTTGTCAACCTCCTGACCGAGTGTCCATACAACGGGATATGCGCCGTATCTTGCCACCCAGTAGCGGCTGACTTTTTCAAGGTAAGCTTTTGCTGAATCAGACGGCTCATTGCCGATGAAACCACCGTTGTTTGAAATCAGAGGTTCAATAAAATAAGAAAAGAAAAACTGTGCGTTTGCGTGAACAAGACCGTTATCGGCTATTATCTTGAATTTTGTATCATAATCGGCAAGACCTGCCATATCGTCTTCCGTTATGCCGTTTGTGAAATCAAATTTTGCTCCGATGGGCTCACTCTGATATACTGTAAAGCCTTGTGAAACACGCTTTTCACATATTGTTTCAACCATATCAACCGTTTCGTCACCAAGGCTCCAATGAGTATCGCCGAGCCAGAAAAACGGTGTTCCGTCATCATAAGTGAAATACTTTTCACCTTTGTTTGTTGTGATAAAACCGTGCTTATAAATATCGTGATCACCGCTGTATTCGGTGCAGATAACCTTACCCGTTCTGCCATTAAGCGAAGAATTGCTTTCATCTTTGCAGACGGTTCTGAAATTCCAATCACCTTCGGAGGGACAAACGAATCGGATTTTCCATTCATTGCCGCCGTCCCAGAAAGCGGGGATTTTATACAGTCTGCCGTTACCCCAGAGATGCAGTTGCATATCAACGTCATTGAATGGGTTTGCATATGATTTTTCGCTCTCAAAAGCAATTTCATTTGCAACCCACGTTTCTGCATTTAATGTCTGTTCGGGATTCTCAATCGGCTCGCCGTTATATTCAATCCACGAGTGAGGATTTACCGTTGCTGAGGGGATAGCGGTTTCATCTGTGCCTTTGATATTGTTGATTAATTTTGCAAGGTAATTGATAATAATGCCTGTAAACTCTTCTGCTGTGTTTATTATTGCAGGTGTACCTGTCTCGGAAGCATAAGAGGGGAGCGCGACAGATGAAAATATTACAGCAACGATAAGAAGACAGGAAATATATTTTTTGAATCTCATAATTACCTCCGCAAATTTTATTTGTCTGACTGAATTTTATCACAACACAAACGTTTCTGCAATGAGAATTTTCTGTTTTGTTATATAACAGTCAGGACCTCCGCTTGGGCGGAGGTCCTGATTAGCTTATTCAATTCCAATCTTGAATATCGAGTTGTTTTTGGAAACCGAAAGATTACCGAAAATCAGGTTGCTGAAGTTTTTAACGGTAATTTCCTGCGGAGGAACTACGGGGTATGCTGCGTTATATGAATCGGAATTATGCTTTGAATTAACCTTTGTGAAAAGATAATTTGTGCCGATTCTGTGGACGTAAAAACCGTCGATTTCAATTTTTTGAGGCAGATAACAGGTATATCCGAAATCGTGGTCTTCCGTATTTTCGGCATTGATGATGTGCGTTTTCAAACCTGTGGGATAAAACTTGCAGTTGCGTATAACGAGATTACCGTTCCAGGTTGAGCCGTAATCCGAACGCAGGTCAATAAAACTGTCTGACAAAACGGTTGTGTTTTCAATCAATGCCGTGCCGCTTCCGATAAGCTTTATGCCGTGATGACCGAGAACGGAATTTTTAATTGTTGTGTTAAGAACACCTTGATGAGCATCAAAACGCGAAAGAGCACAGCCGTCATAAACAAGGTTTTTGCAATAGTTTGTGCCGGCAATTCCCCAATATTTGTTATCGGTTATATCGTTTGTCTGGTTGCAGTCGATAAACTTTGCGTTAACCGCCGTTGCCGCACCGATATCATAAGTGCCCATTGTTACCGAAGTGCCTGCGGAGCCTGTTGTTATATATTTCTTGTGACCCGTGAAGGTGCAGTTTTTAACAGTTACGTCTGCACAACAGGAGAGGCTGACAAAAGCGGAATAGGGCGCGCCTGTGTTGCCTTCGTTTGTGATGTCGTGATAAATACCGTCAATAACGGTGTTTGAACGTCTTACAAGAATACCTCTTGCGTAGTAGTTATATTCTGACGAAGCGTTGTTTGCAACAGTTGTGAATCTGCCGCCTTTGATTGTTAAGGTTTCGCAGTCAATCGGGTAAGCCGTTGCGGAAGTGATTGCGTTAAAATCCCAGAGAAGCGGAGTGTCAGGTGAAATGTTGCCGTTTTCGTCAACAAGAATAACGTCTGTCTGGTTGCTGCCTGAATTCTGGTTTGCACCCTTGCGGATATATCTTTTAACGTTTGAATCTGTCAGCACAACAAGGCTTTTGCTCTCGAGTGTTGTGCCGATGTTTGTTGCGTCCGATTTAACAGGTGATACCTTGTCTGTTATGCTTATTGCGACCTTTGACGGTGCAACGTTAAACACCCATGCGCTTCTGTTTTCAACATTGGTATCGTCAATTATGAATCTTGCGGTTGACCAACTGCAGTCTGTCATAATAACTGCGGTTTTGTTTACGCCGCCGATATAATAGGTTGCGGTTTCGCTTGCAAAAACGCTCAGACCGTTAGCGTTTGCGTTTTCGTGAGTTTTGATGATGGCTTCAAAGTCATCTGCTTTTCCGTCACCGATTGCTCCGAAATCCTCATACGTCACGAAATCGGCGAAAGTTTTGGTGTATTCATAACCGTCTTTAAAATCATAAATGCCATGTGCTTTTAATAAAACTTCATCTGCAAATGCAGTTATGCCGCGTGAAATGCCTGCGGCTTTGCTGCCTGTGATATAAACCTTGCCGTTTTCAACCTTAAGATTAAAAACGTCGGTTTCATTCAGGGCTTCATTGATTATAAAAGCTTTTTCCGTGCTGTTGCCTGTACCGATTTTTTTGCCGCAAGCCTTGTAAATCTCGTTGCAAAGCGTTTTTGAGGCATTTGAATAAATATCTCCGTTTGGTGCAATAATGCTGTATTCATCAACAGAAACACCGTTAACGGTTATGTTGGTAAGTGTTCTGATGATATAAGGGCTTTCATAATTTCCTTTTGCAAGCTCGTTTTTGAGCTTGATTTCATCAGAAATCTGTGAAAACGGAACGCTGAAAAGAGTTATAATTCCCATCAGCATTGCAATGATTTTTGAAAACATTTTTATCACCTTTAAATTTGTCGGTAACAATAACCGAGTCCGAAATTATTTTTCAAAATACATTGCACCGCTTTGAGCAAAAATAAGCGGAGGTAAGTCCATACCCTTCTGCTCGGGAATTCTTGATGCGATTGCAAAATCGTGAATCTTGCTGTAAATAAAGCCGGGTTCAAAAACAACGTGAGCGCAAATGAAGCCTTCTTTTTTAACAGGCAGAGTAACAGAAAAATCTTCTGTTTTCTTTGCTGTGTGGGTAAAGCATTCGCCGTCTGCATCAAAAACAATCAGCTTGTGCTTTCTGTGGAGCTTTTTAACGTTGATTGTGATGCTTGTATCATCGGTGAGTTTAACCGTGTCACCAAGAATTGCGTTACCGCTTGTGATGTCAACAAAGGTTGTGCCCTTGCTAAAGCAGATTGTTGTTCTGCCTTTGACAATAGCGTCAAGAATATCTTCAACTGAATTTGATTTTGCATAAACGTATGTAACGGGCCAGGTGAGAAGGTCGGTAACAACGTAATCGCGGTGATAATCACTGCCGCCGACAACGGGGAGCTTATGACCGTTTCTTAACTGTTCGTGCCACCATTCGGTGCATTCAAGGTTATCAAAATGCGTGGGTGAATTCCATACCTCAAGCACATCAACGTCGGCAGGATTCTTTTCCCAGGTCCAGGGGCATTGCTTGCAATGCGGATGATTCATGCAGATAACTGCACCGCGGTCTTTAGCTTTGTTTCTGGCGTTGATAAAATCTTCGTAAGTTTCGCAGTTGTCAAACTCTTCCTGGTCAATAGCTTCTTTGACACCCCACATATTGCAGTGACCGCCGTCTTTTGAGAGCTCTGTGCCGTAAATAAGAGTGAGTCCGTCAACTTTCGGAAAATCCTTGCAGTTAACGTTGTGGTCGGTAATCATAAGAAAATCAAGCTTTTTCTTTTTTGATTTTTCAATCAACTGCTCAAGTGTAAGACCGCCGTCTGAAGCAGTTGAGTGACAATGGGTAACGCCTACATACCATTTATAACCGTTAGTGTTCATAAGATTTCTCCTTCCGAAATGTTGATTTCGTAATTTTTATCAATGATAATATAGTTCACTTTATATTCTTTTGCAAGGCGGAGCATTTTTGCATTATCTTCAATTACGTTTTCAATTGTGCAGTCATCGTCAAACAGTCTTTTCTCAATAACGTTTGCATATTTTTGGATATCCGAGAAATTGTTTCTGATATAATTTTCGCTGAATATCAGGCAATAATATCTGATTTTTTCAAGATATTCTTCTTCAAATTCTTTTGCCCAATCAAAGGGAATATAACATCCCTCAACAATCAGATTTTGCTCGTTTTCAATGGCGGTTTTAATCATCTCACGCATAATCGGCCACAGATAAGCGGTCAAATCAGCATCGTCACTCAGCGGAGTGAGGTTAGTGTGGCCGCTTCGGATAAGCCCCATTTTAAGGTGGTCTGCAGAGAGATAGGGATATTTATATTTTTCAAGCAGTTTTTGTGCAAGTGCGGTTTTGCCTGTGTGCGATGCACCCGTGATTAAAATAACCATTGTCAGCTCCGAATTATAATGTTAATTTTATATTATCATAATGGATTATAAAAGTCCATATATTTTCAGAATTGAATTAATTTATGCTTTGTGGTATTCTTTAAAAAAGAGGTGAGGAAATGTTTTTTGCAAATGCGCAGGTCACGGTTATCAAAAGTAAACGCAAAACAATTTCAATTCAGATAAAACCGAATGAGGTTATCATAAGAACACCTTTGAAAATGAAAAATACAGACATTGAATTTTTTGCCGAAAGCAAAAGAACTTGGATTGAAAAACATCTTATCTCCGTTGCCGAAAAGCAAAAAAATCTTGAAACCATTGAGCCTTATTCCGAAACTCAGATTAAAGAGTTTATCAAAAACGCCAAAGAAATAATTCTGTCGAAAGTTGAGCTTTATGCTCAGAAAATCGGTGTCAACTATAACGCAATAACAATCAGATGCCAGCGCACGCGTTGGGGCAGTTGCTCGTCGAAAGGCAATCTCAACTTTAATTGTCTGCTTGTTTTGTTGCCCGATGAAATCATCGACAGCGTTGTTGTGCACGAATTATGCCATCTGAAGCAGATGAATCACTCGCCAAAATTTTACGCTGAAATTGAAAAGATTTTACCCGATTATAAAATACGCCGTGAATGGCTGAAACAAAACGGAAATAAATATATGAGCCGCATCCCCAAATAAAAGGTTGCGGCTCTTTTTTACCATATAAACGGTATCAGTCGGTATTTAACTTTTGTTTTGTATTCGGTGTAACCGATAAGCTCTTTTTCAAGAAACTCTTCTTCACTGCGCAGTCTGCTGATAATCAGAACGGGATAGGCAAGAAAAATAATAAACGAAATCAGCGAGCCGAGCACAAGCGGCATTGCAAGAAACATAAGCAGGGTTGCGCTGTACATCGGGTGCCTGACTATGCCGTAAAGCCCTGTGTCAATGACCTTTTGATTTTCCTGTATTTCTATTGTTCGGCTTAGATATGCATTTTGTTTGAGCACGATTGCATAGAGAATATAGCCGAGAAGAAAAATTACCGCCGCAACGATTGAAACGGCTTTGGGCAAAGGAAACCAACCTAAGCGGTAATCAAGCCCTGCAACAATGAAGCCTGCTAAAAACATCAGTCCGCTGAGCTTAACAACGAGGCTTTGCTTCGCCTGTTTTTCTTTTGCATTGAGGCGCTTTTCGAGCAGAGCAGGGGATTTGAAAATCATAACAATGCCTGCCAGAAACATCGGAACAAACAGTGTTGCCATCAGCAACCAACCGCCGAAAAATGCAAAAGTGCCTGCAGGCAGAAATATAAGAACCCCGAGCAAAACTGCACCGAGAAGAAATTTTGTTACAGCTTGAATAAGTAATTTTAACGTCATAATATCACCTTGATTTATTATAGCATAATGCCCAAAAGAGTTCAATGCCTTTATATGTGTAAATGAAAACAGTCATATTTGATTATGTGAAAAAATTAGACAAATAAAAAACATTGCACATTGCTTTAAAAAGGTGTTGATGATAAAATCTGTAAGGTATAAAATCCGTAAGTTTAGAGGAGTGGATAATATGAAAAAGAAAGTTATTTCAAAAAGCTATGACCTCATACCTGCACAGGATATGATTCAGTTTATGCTCAAGCACAGCTTCTTCCACAAGCAGGTTACACAGATTCCCGAATCAATGATCGTTAAAAAAGATATTGATTTTGCGGTTATGGAAAAAGCTTTCAATATTGAAATTGAAAGAAACGATTGCCTTCGTCTTCGCTTCTTCAAAGAAAAAGGCAAAATCAAGCAGTATTTCATCGATGAATATAAGGTCAATAATATTCCCGTTCTCGAGTTCAAATCGGATGAAGAGAGAAACGCAGTCCTCGGTGCAGATGCACAGAAGCCCGTCAGAATGCTCAAGGATGAAACTTTCAGAATCAAGTTCTTCCGTATGAGTGACGGTCGTTGCGGTGTTTATCTTAACGTTCACCACGTTGTAATGGATAATGCGGCTGTTTTCGTTTTCTTTGCAGACCTTTTTGCAATCTATGATCACCTTGTAAACGGTAAGGATATGCCCAAGCCCCTCGGCAAATTTGAGGATATCATCCAAAAAGAACTTGCATACGTTGCGAACCCCGAAAATCTCAAAAAAGAAGAAGCCGCTTACAGAGAATATATGGAAAAAGACGGCGAGCCTCTTTATCTCGGCGTTGAAGGTCCCAGACATCTTGAAGCGGAACGCGCAAAGAAAAAGAACCCCAACCTCAAAGCTCCCTCTCTCTTTGACCCCATCAACGATAAGGCAGAAGTTACAAAGCACAGCATTAACAAGGCTGACAGCGAAAAGATTTTTGCCTTTATGAAAGAAAACGGTGTTGGCGGCGAATGCCTTGTTCAGCTTGCAATGCGTCTTCACGTTTCAAAGGTCAATCACAGACATAACGATACATATTTCATTGTTCTCTGCCCCAGAAGACGTGCTCTCAAAGAAAAGCGCGCAGGCGGTAATCTTGCGGTTCCGCTGCCCTGGAGAGTTGTTCTGCCCGAAGAAATAACCTTTGCGGATGCTCTCAAGAAGATGCAGGAGATTCAGTTCTGGGCATTCAAGCATATGGATTATCCTTATCTTGAATACCGTAAGCTTCAGAGAGAAATGTATAATTATTCTGCCGCCGCAGGTGCATCAACAATGATGTTTTCGTGGCTTCCCATTGCTGAAAACTCAATGAACAACTGGGATTATGAATTTGAAGCCTATTCGCTCGGCAGATATATTATGGTTATCTATACTTTCGCAAGAATGGATGCCGCCACAGGTTGCCTTAACTTATCCTGTATGCACAGAACAAAATACGTTACCGTTGAAGAAGTAAGGGCTCTTCACGAAGGAACTGAAAAAGCGCTCAAGCTCGGTGTTGAAAACCCCGATATGACCCTTGGCGAAATTATGGATAAAATTTAAATTTAAACCAAATCCCTCTCTGAAAATTGAGAGGGATTTTTTGTTAACCGTATTGCAATCTGACTGTTGCTTTGATAAACTTAATATATCAGCAAAAACTCTTTCGGAGGTGCTTATTATGGATAAAATAAAAATCGGCATTATGGGTGCAGGCAGAGGATTGAACATTGCCCAAAACTTTGCTTTGCTCGGTTGCGAAATTGTTGCTCTTTGCGAGAATAATCTTCCCAGAGCAGAATACGGTTTAAAAGAGAATGGCTTTGACATTCCCGTTTACGATAACTTTGATGAGTTTCTTGAGCTTGACATTGATGCCGTTGTGATTGCAAACTATTTTCATGAGCACACTCCTTATGTGATAAAATGCTTTGAAAAAGGTAAACACGTTTTCTGTGAATGTATCAGCAACGGAACAATGGCAGAGGGCGTTGAGCTTATTGAAGCTTTTGAAAAAAGTAACTCGATTTATATGCTTGCGGAAAATTATCCGCAGATGAAGTTTAACCGCGAAATCAAAAGAATTTGCGACGGGGGAACCCTCGGTAAAATTCTTTATGCGGAGGGTGAATATAACCACCCCGCCAATCTTTATGATACGGAATTTTTAAAGCACTATGTTTATTTTAACGAGCATTGGAGAAATTATCTGCCTCGTTCCTACTATATAACCCATTCTCTTGCTCCGATTATGTGGGCAACAGGTGCAACACCCAAAAAGGTGAGCGCCATGGCAACTTTTGCACCGTTTGAAGAAAAAGTTAATGCAAGAATGGTTGGCGACAGGGCGGCAATTGTTACAACTTTTAATGATGACGGTTCCGTTTTCAAGGTTTCGGGTTGCGCGGCTTTCGGGGCGCATCATAACGCTTACCGTGTTTGCGGCACAAACGGTCAGATTGAAAATCTGCGCGGTATGGACAGCAAGATTATGCTCCGCTACAGCGATTGGGCAATTCCCGATGGCAGGGAAGAGGTTAATCTTTATGAGCCTCAATGGAATGATAAAGACGAAGAACTTATTGAAAAAAGCGGTCACGGCGGCGGTGACTATATCGTTGCAAGAATGTTTCTTGACTGCATAAAAGAGGGTAAACAGCCCGAGCATCCGTATGATATTTATTCTGCGGTTGCAATGTCATCGGTTGCAATCCTTGCTCACCGTTCAATTCTTAACGGCGGTGTACCTTATGATATTCCCGATTTCAGGGTTGCGGAATGCCGCGAACAATACAGAAATGACAGGCAGACACCCTTCTGGGGTTCTGACGGAAGTGCACCGAATATTCCCTGCTGCTCCGTAACGGATTATCATCCCACAGAAGAACAACTTAAGAATTATGATGAGGCTATAAAAGGCTGATTGATACCGAGGTGATTTTATGAAAAATAATCTCACATACAAAAGAGGATTCTGTATCAAGAAGAAATCAGTCGCAATAATAGCCGTGTTACTTATTCTTTTCGCTGTAGGTGTTGTTTGCTGTTTTGTTTTGAACGCACCGAAGTTTGTTACGGCAGAGGAATTCAGCAAAATTACAAAAGATAACGGTTTTGTCGTTACCGACAGAATGGGTGATGACGGCATTGACCCCAATATCAACAAAGCGGTTATCGTTGCGGTGAAGGATGATTTGTATCTGCAGTATCGCAGTTTTGAAGATTCAGAGCAGGCGAAAATTTTTTATGATGATAACAGCAGTGCATACGTTGACCAGTATACGGGTGAACTGAACAGAATAGGCGATAAAGAATATGAAAGAATCAGACTCAAATCTGATATGGGGCGGTATTTTGTTGTTTCGAGGATTGATAACACGGTGATTGTTGCCGAAACGTATAACACGTTTATTGATGAAATGAACGATATTTTTGAAAAACTCGGTTATTAAAAAAATATGGCTTGCATCAGCGTTTTACTGATGCAAGCCATTTTTATTGGATTAAAGATTATAATATTTATCGAATTCAGCGGGATGAGGAATTTTTGCGAGTTCAGCGCATTCAGCACGCTTGCCTTTGATGAAGTTCTTAAGAAGCTCTTCGGGGAAAACGCCGCCTGCTGTGAGGTAATCGTGGTCAGCTTCAAGAGCGTCAAGAGCATCAGGAAGAGAAGTGGGAAGCTGAGTGAGCTTTGCCTTTTCTTCATCTGAAAGGTGATAGAGGTTAAAGTCATAGGGACCCCAACCGTTTGCGTGGGGATCAATCTTGTTCTTAACGCCGTCAAGACCTGCCATAAGAATAGCTGCATAGCAGAAATAGGGGTTGCAGGTTGCGTCGGGGTTACGAAGTTCAAAGCGGCGCTTATCGGGGCTCTTTGCATATGCGGGGATTCTGATAACTGCGCTGCGGTTTGATGTTGCATAACCAACGGTAACGGGAGCTTCAAAGCCGGGAACAAGGCGCTTGAATGAGTTTGTGCTGGGGTTTGTGAGAGCGCAAAGAGAAGCGATGTGCTTAAGAAGACCGCCCATGAAGTAATGAGCTGTTTCGCTGAGGTGTGAATAACCGTTATCGTCTGAGAATACGGGCTGACCGTCCTTGAAAAGGAGCATATGAACGTGCATACCGCTGCCTGCTTCGCCGTAGATGGGCTTGGGCATGAATGTTGCGGTCTTGCCGTATTTGAGAGCGGTGTTGTGGATGATATATTTGATCATCATTGAAGCGTCAGCCATATGAACAACTTCGCCAAGCTGGGGTTCGATTTCATACTGACCTGATGCTGCAACTTCGGGGTGATGATAGTTGATTTCGATGCCTGCATCCTTCATATACATGCACATTTCGCTGCGGCACTCATATGAGGTGTCAAAGGGCTTTGCGATGTGATAGTTCTTCTGCTTGGGAACAACAACACCGAGACCGTCTGTGTTTGAATTCCAGTATGACTGGCTTGCGTCAACGCTTGCGGCAATGTTTTTGCCGTCAACGTTCCATCTTACGTCGTCAAAAAGATAGAACTCGAATTCGGGCAGAATCTTCATTTCGTCAGCGATGCCGCTTTCTTTCATATATTCAACAGCAGCTCTGATGATGTTTCTGGGATACTGTGCAAGGGGCTTGTTTTCGGGTGAAGCAATAATCATTGCGTTGCCTGTCATTGAAAGAGTGGCAATGCTGCAGAAGGGGTCGATAACGGCGGTGTCGGGGTCGGGAATGAAAACCATGTCGCTCTTTTCCACAACAGCGTAGCCGTAGTTTGAAGCGTCAAAGCCGATGCCGCTCTTCATTGTGTCTTCAGAAAAGTTTTCTGCAGGGATAGTAACGTGTCTGTACTGACCGTTGATGTCAACCATTTTGAAGTCGACCATCTTGATGTCGTTTTCTTTGATAATGTTTAAAACATCCTGAATGCTTTTTGCCATAAATATCTTTCTCCTTTAATTCGGATTTGCCCAAAGGCAACACTAACTTAATAATTATAACAATATTTTTCCTGTTAGTCAATTATTTTTAAATAAAAACAGGGCGGATTAACCGCCCCAACACTTTAATGATATCACAGAAAAAACGGACAGTCAATAGGAAAGAACCAAATTGTGTATTGAACACGTAAAAATCTCCGTATTACACAATATATGGTGTTTAACTTTGTGAAATACTCCGTCTTGAAAAGCACAAAAACCTGTGCTATATTATAGTCAAGGAAAGGGTGATACCAATGAAAAGGTAAATCCTGAAAACTTAAAAAATTTAAGTTTTCAACCGTAACCTTAAATGAAGCAAAATTTAAAAACTGAATAGTTTAAGGTTAAACCATACCGCAGAAAGAGAGGTTAACCAAAGATGTTAGATAACAAGAATTCAATGAAATAACCCTTGGCTGAATGTGTAAAGAAACATCAGTCAGGGGTTATTTCTTTTTTATCTCTTATATCTGATGGTTTACGGCAGAATATTGCCTGCTGCGCGATAAATTTCATACCATTCTTCGCGTGTGAGTGTGATTTCGCTTGCCTTTATGCAGTCAACAAGTCGGGTCAGATTGGTTGTGCCTGTCACAGGTTGCATTTTTGCAGGGTGGCGAAGTATCCAGGCAAAGGCAACCGCTGTTTTTGAAACACCGTATTTTTCACCGATTTCTTCAAGTTTTTTATTAAGCTCGGGGAATTTATCGTTATCAACAAAGCAACCTTCAAAAAAACCGTACTGCATCGGTGACCAGGGCTGAATTGTAATTTTGTTTAGTCTGCAATAATCAAGCACGCCGCCGTCACGGTTAACTGCAGAATCGTTATACATATTAACGTTTATGCCTGACTGAATCATAGGTGCGTGCATAACCGAAAATTGAAGCTGATTTGCACAAAGAGGCATATCAAGGGCGTTTTGTAAAAGCTGCATCTGATAAGGATTCTGGTTTGAAACACCAAAGTGACGCACCTTGCCTGAAGCTTTGAGTTCATCAAAAGCTTTTGCAACCTCTTCGGGCTCCATCAGCGCATCAGGGCGGTGAAGAAGCAAAACGTCAATGTAATCTGTGCCGAGTCTTTCAAGACTGCCGTTAACTGAATTTATAATATGCTCATATGAAAAATCAAACCTGCCTTGGCGAATACCGCATTTGGTCTGAATGATTATGTTTTCACGCATTGCGGGCGAAACAGCTTTTCCGAAAACCTCTTCACTTTTGCCGCCACCGTAAATATCAGCGTGGTCAAAGAAATTTGCACCGTTATCAAGTGCTGTTTCAATAAAAGCAGAAACCTCTTTTTCGCTCATGTTGCTGATTCGCATACAGCCAACTGCAACCGTAGGTACTGAAAGTCCGCTTTTGCCGAGTTCAATTTTATACATAAAGCCACCTCACACGTTTTTATCTATTTTATCATAAGTGTAATAAAAATGTCTACAGAAATTTCGTGTTATAATTGAAAAATAAGAATATTGATGATATAATAAGGCTGTAATTTTTCAGGGGAAGTGATATGATGAAAAAGAAAACTCTCAAAAAAATAATGAGTATTTTACTTTCGACGGTTATGGTTGCTCTTTCTCTGCCTGTGCACGCAGAAGAAACGGGCTTTGATATTTCACAGGCGGTTATTGCGGTTGTCTCCGATGCACCCTCAACCGATGTTTTTGCCGCCCAAAAGCTCAAGCATTATCTTGATAAAATCACAGGGGGCAACATTGCGATTGTTACCGATGCCTCACAAGATGAATACGTTATTTCAATTGCAACGGCAGATAACGGTAAAGCTGACGGCAGTTATTCACTTGTTTCAACAGATAACACTCTCTCAATAACAGGATCGGGCAACAAAGGAACAATTAACGGAGTTTATGCATTCCTTGAAAAATATTGCGGTTGCGGCTGGTATGAGAGCGAAGTTATTGTTATTCCGGAGAACAAAAATCTTAAAATTACTGCAGGGATAAACGATAATTATACCCCGTTTTTTGAGTATACCGAAGCCGACACCAAAAGCGCGCTTGACACCGAATTCTCACTTGCAAACGGTTTAACTGGCGGTGTTTACAGAGATTTCACCGTTGAGCAGGGCTCTGCGGTTGAATATATCGGACGCTTTGCTCACACCTTAACAACAGGCTTCTGTAAATCTGAAACTTATTTTGCTGAGCACCCCGAATATTTTGCTTTGCATAACGGATTCAGAACGCCCGAACAGCTTTGCCTGACAAACGAAAAGGTTATTGAAATTGTAACTGCAGAGGTGCTTGAACTGCTTGCAAACGAGCATAATCCCGAGGCAGATATTCAGATTGTTTCTCTTACCCAGCACGATAACCGCTCCTATTGTCAATGCAAAAACTGCAAGGCGATTGATGATGAAAACGGTTCGCAGTCGGGCACAATCGTAACGTTTGTTAACGAAATTGCACGCAGAGTCAAAGAAACTCCCGGTTACGATAACGTTGTTTTTGATACCTTTGCTTATCAGTATTCAAGAAAAGCTCCTTCAAAAGTGGTTCCGCGAGAAGACGTTATTATCAGGCTTTGCTCAATAGAATGTTGCTTCGGTCACACACTTGATGATGAAAACTGTGAAGAGAATGCGGCATTTATGGAAGATCTCAAAGCCTGGGGTAAAATCTGCAACAGAATTTATATCTGGGATTACGTCAATAACTACCGCGAAACCGTTTGCATCTTCCCGAATTTCGGTGTTATGCAGAGAAACGTTCAGATATTCTATGAAAACAACGTTAAAGGTGTTTATGAGGAAGGTAATTATTATATAGCGAATTGTGACGGTGAGTTTGCCGAAATGCGCACCTACCTTCTTTCAAAACTGATGCAGAATCCTTATCTTGATTACAGTGCGTTGATGAACGACTATCTCAACGCGGTTTACGGCAAGGGCGGTTCATATATCAGAGAGTTTATTGATATAATGACAGCGCACGCCGTTACCGATAACGGTCATCTTATGATTTATCAGGCATCAAGTCAAACACTTTATAATATGACTGCACAGGATATAGCTTATTGTGACGAGCTCTGGCAAAAGGCGAAGGATGAGGCTGAAACCGAAGAACAGCTTGCGCAGATTTGCCGTTCAGAGCTTTCGTGGAGATATTGGAAATGTGCAAATCATAAGGGTGAATTTTCAAAGCTTCAGTTCCCTTATGTTTATATGAATGCCGCCGAAACGCTTCATAATGATTTAAAGGATATGGGCGTTCTGGTTTTCTCAGAAGGTGCAAGAAGTAACCTTTCGGATTGCGAGCTTCTTTATCTTTACCGTGATATCGGCAAGTGGACAACACTTTATGAAGAATGGTTCTGGGATATTCTTAATCCCTTTGCAATAGCGATTTATAATCTTCTCGGCGCAATTTATAATTTGTTCTGAATAAAAAACAACCGCTTCAATCGAAGCGGTTGTTTTATTTATGCAATTTTAATTATTCGGCACAAACTTTTTTCTTGCGGATATAAACAAGAGAAACAAGGCTGATTGCTGCAATCACAAAAGCAAAAGCTATGCTTGTATCGCTGCCTGTATCAGGGATTTCGGTATCAACGTTATTGCCGTTGTTATTGTTTCCGTTGTTATTGCTGTTTCCACCGTCAAAATCAATGCCTCCGATGATACCGATGATAGCATCAATGATACCGCCTAAATCGATTTCGGGAAGAGCACCAAAAATGGAATCAAGGTTGATTGAAGGTGTGTTGTTATTTGATGCTGATTTTTTACCGCAAACGGTGCAAACGCTGTCTTCAAAAGTGTGCGCTGCATTATCGGTTTTGTCATTGCATTCGCATTCGTGCCAATGATTCTTGTCATCGCTTGACCATTCGTCAGAATAATCGTGTTTGTGAGTAGCAGGAATTTCTTCGCCTTTTTCAATCATTGTGTCGCAGTCGCTGCAATAGATATCGCCTGTATAGCCTGCTTCAAACTCTGTTGCGGCTTTAGCGTTGAGAGTGTAAGTTTCACCTGCGTGATTTTCAGAGTTAGCACCCGAAAGTTGTTCGTTGCAAACGGTGCAGATTGAAGGATTGATGCAGGTTGCGTCCGAGGGAGTGTGCTCGTCAAGGTCGGCTTTGTCATTGCATTCGCATTCGTGCCAATGATTCTCGTCATCGCTTGACCATTCGTCAGAATAATCGTGTTTGTGACCGGATTCATTATCTGCAACAACTACTTTATAGCAGAAGAATGACTGCTGGTCATCACGGGGAGGCTCGGCAACCGCAAAGCTGAAAACAACGGTTTCGCCTGTGCTGAGAGCAAGGGTATAGCCTTCATCAGGTATTTCGGGTCCGTCATATGCGTTGATATTTTCAACGTATCTTTTGCCGTCACCGTAGTTATATCTGTTATCTGTGATGTTCCAAACTGCGGTCTGAACCGATGAACTTGCCTTAAGACTGTCAACAACGTAACCGCCGTTGCCGTCGGGAACAAAAAGTTCTTCAAAGTGCAGAACCAGCAAAAGCTTAAGATTTTGCGAAACATTGCTGCTGTCATTATTGTTTGTTGCGACGTCGGTGCTGTCAGCTGATGTAAAAACGTCGCCGGCTTCGGCGCCTTTAAGTTCAGCGTCAATGCAGAAGCCGTAATAGCCGTTTGCGAATTCAACGTTGCTGAATCCTGATACATTTGAGTTAAAGTCTTCTGCAGAAGCAAAAACTGCCGAGGGGAGAATCAGTAACGCAAAAGCTAAAATAATTGAAATGATTTTTTTCATTTCGTTTCACCTCTCTTTAAATACATTATACAAAAACGAACACATTGTGTCAAGGAGTGTATGAGATTGAGATGATTTTAGCCCCAAGAATATGTTACCAATTCACCGTCAACTTCCCATTCGCAGGGGGTTAAATTCTCAAAAATATCAATCGGTTTTATTGTGTGGTCAACGTGAAAATCTTTATAAGCTTTTGAAAGGTCAACCTTTTGATCATCTGTCAGTTTGTTGTTGCACGAAACAAAAAGGGGAGAGTTGCTCATCGAAAGCAGATGAAGCCACTGTGAGTTTTTCTCCCAAGGGATATTATCCTCAAGAATACCAACGCAGTCGGCATCGCACATATAAAAAGCTTTATTCTGGGCAAGACGGAAAGCGAGAGTGTTAACACCGTTTTTCTTTGTTGCGTCCCATTCTCTGCCACTTGTGTCGTTGCCGATGCGGTTAATCTCAACAAGGCCTGCACAAAGGTGAGAAACCGTGTTGCAGCCGATTATCAGCACATCGTCTGCGGTTTCTTTGATAAGACGGTAAAGGTCAAGAATAATTTCTGCATTGGTTTTGGTTTTATCATAAAAACTCCAGTTTTCGGTATCGTCTGTTTTGGTGTCAAGCTCGCTTCCCCAACCTCCGAAAAGATCAAAGGTCGTGAAATCGTGCTTGATAAGCTCATATCCCCATTCTTTGATGCGCTCAATATCGGTCTTGATAAAATCCTTAACAAATGGGTGAGTGGGGTCAAGATATTTTCTTTTGCCGCCGTGCAGGATTTTCATTTCATCGGTCAGCGAAGTGTCTCTGTTATGAAGAAGTCTTACCCAGATACCCGGTCTTGCGCCTATTTCTTTGATTTCAGCGGCAAGCTTTTTCATATCGCCGAATTTTTCGTTGGGGAGCCACGGGCCTTCGCATGAGTTTATCTGCCAGCAATCGTCAATAACTTCAAAAGGTTTGTTATCAATGCCTTTTGAAAGTTCAACCTGAATCTTTGTGTCTTCAATTATTTCTTCATAACTGCTCTTGCCGTAAGCATAATACCAGTTGTTGCCGCCGTAAATTTTTTCTTTGGGCAGAATGGGTGTATCGCAAAGCGTTTTGCAATAGTCGCAAAGGCATTCATATGTATCAGCACAGTCATATTCCTTATATATAAAAGTTGCGATATGAAGTTTTCTGCCGTTCAATTCAACACCGCAACCACCGTTTCTGCAGTCAATAAGTGCTGTTATGCCTTTTTCTGTATAGTGGAAACTTATGAATGCATTGGGCTGGGTTTTAACACCGAAGCAAAAACATCTTTTCTTATCGGTTGCAATAAAATACCAGGGCATAAGTCTGTAGTTATCGGTAATTTTTTTGAATTCAAGATCGCCGTAGCTTCTTTCCCAAACGTCACCCAAAACAAAAACGTCTTTACCGCTTTCAAAATTCCATTCAAGCTCAACAAATTTCGGCTTGTCAGCGGTAGCGGTAATATATAAGTCAAGAGCATTACCGTTGATTTCGGTTTCTGTTTTTGCATCGGTTATTGCTTTTTCGCAGATTGTTCTGATGCTGAAATCATTTAATCTGAAGTTCATATTATCACCTTTGATTTAATATAATGTCAGTTCAGCTTTGCCGTAAAGCGCGTCTCTGATTCTGTCGGGGTAATCCGTCATCAGTAGGTCGGCACCTGAATCTGCAAGCTGTTTTGCATCCTCTTTGCTGTTAACGGTCCAATACTGAACAGAAACGCCGTATTTATGCGCATAATCAATGAATCCCGTCTTACCGAGATTTGCAACAAGAAGCATACCGTCATCCCAATAATAAGGCAGCTGCAGAGCAACAAACTTGATTTTTTCGTTGCTCAAATCATCGTTTCTTGTGTAGCAACCGTAAAAATCTACAATTTCAAACGGATTTGCGGCTCTGTTGATTTTGCCTTCATATTTCATATCGATATATGTTGAAACGTCGGGCCAGAAGCTTGCAACAATAACTCTGTCTGCAAGGTCATATTTCTGCATCAGCTCATATATGCCGTCAACAATCTTCGGAGCCCAGGGGTGAGGATATTTGAGCTCAATGATATATCTGAATTTGCCGGGAGCTTCACCTTCAACACAGGCAAAAACGTCTTTGAGAGAGGTTATCCTGATTTCGTCGGGTATATCATCACCGCGTAAACCTCTGTAAGGGTAGCTGTCACCTGACTTGAAGTTTTCGCCCATATTAAGTCCGCGAAGCTCCTCATAAGTTTTTGAAAAAACTGTTGTGTTCTTTTTGCCGAAATATTCTGCGCTGTCGCTCATCTCATCAAGAAAAAGACTGTGATAAAGAACGATTTCGCCGTCTTTTGTGAGCTGAACGTCCATTTCAATTATAGCAGAATCGGATGAAGCGTAAACAAGGTTTGACTGTATTGCCATAAGCGTGTTTTCCGGTGCAGCACCTTTGCCGCTTCTGTGCGAAGAAATAAGTGTGTTACCGTAATCGGGCAAAAAATAGTTACCCGTATCTTTGTTCAGCACCTGCGGTTCTTCGGGCGCGGGTGCGGTGAATGAACTCAGGCACATAACACCTGCAACGATGAACAGAACGGTTTTTCTTAAAATCATATAAAATATGTTGTAAATTGCCGTAAACATAATCTCTCTCCCTTTTTTACACAAGGATTTAAATAAGCCCTTATGAATCAGGGGTGTGATTCATAAGGGCGTTTCGTTTAGTTAGTTAAATCGGGATTAATTTTATCCCCACACACCCAAAAGCTCGAAGAATGCTTTTGAAATTGCGGTTGCACTTCTTGAACCTGTTGAAACGGTTTCTTCATAGTGACCTTCCGCACCTGATGAACTGTAATCGTTATCGGGAACAATGTAACCGATTGCGTCGTTGCAAAGACCGAAAACAAGAATCTCATCGTTTTCATCGAACAGGGTAGCGATTGCCTCATAGGGGTAGTCTTCGCCTGTGAATGATTCTTCTCCGGTCAGCAGACCGCCGTAAACGATTTCGGGCAGAACTTCGCCGGGCACTTCAAGAATCTTTACGTTTTTGCCGATTTCAACGTATCCGATTTCTGATGAGAAATAAGCTTTGCCGTCCTCTTTGAAAGGTTTTGCATTGCAAAGACCGCCACTTGAAATGAGGAGGAAGAGGAAATTGTTGACTTCAATATCAACGTGAGCGTGTTTGACGTTGAGAATAGGTTCAACAACCTCGCCGTTTTCAGCAAGACCATAAAGTTTTTGGGCAATAATGAGGCTGAATTCTTTCATCTTTTCAAATGATGAAAGCTCTTCGGGGATGCCGTGCTGTGTGCCCATATCTGTGTTGATTGCGCCGCCGATTGCACCCTGAATGAAAATGAAATCAGCGTTTTTGTCTTTTGTAACAGCCTGCTCGACATAATAGGGGAAGTCGGCTGAAATCTTTGAATTTGACCATTCAAGGTGAATTGCGTGAGCACCGAAGTTAGCTATATAGATGTCTTTTTTGTTTGTGTCGTTGGGAACAAAGCGGAAAAGGTGGAACTCATCATCATTAATCTGCGGATCTCTGCCGTCCCAGAACATTTCGGGGTAAGCTTCTGCTGAATAATAAAGAGTGCCTTCGGAACGGTTGTTATAAGCCTCTCTGATGGCGTCAGCTGTCTTCTGCACAAGAGCTTCCATATATTCTTCGTTTCTGCCTGTTTTGGGAATGTTGCCCCAAAGACCCTGAGTATCAATTGCACTGTGAGCGTGAGTGGCGCCGATATCAATGCTGATAAGCTGACCGTCGCCTGTGATATCACTGAGCTTTTCGCGGATATCCTTTACGTCGGCATTCATAAGACCAACGCAGTCAATCCAGGCGAAAGCAGCAGCGCCTCTGCCTGAATTATCGTCAAGCACAACTGCTCTTACGCATAAATCATCGATAACGCCTGTTGCTTCCTGTGCGGGGAATTTAAGAAAGCCGCCAAGAAAATAACGTGTTTTGTCAACGTCGTCAGGTGTGAGCACTCTGCGTGCGTAGCCAACCGACCAATATTCCGCCTCAGCTTCATCAATAAAAGTTGAATGACCGTCAAGATAATTTGCCTCAATTGCGGCAACGGGCCTTTTCTCAAAACCGATTTTGGTTGCACTCTGGAAAACTGCACCGAAAAGTGTGGGTAAACCGAGAATAACCGACATAATTGCAGAGACCCATCTGATAAGTATTGCCATAATAACATCTCCTTTTAAAAAATATAATACTATATTTGTTTCATTTTTACAATTATCAAATCGGTAGATATTTTATATTGTTTTTTGTGCGATTTAATGATAAGACTATTCGGGTTTTAATTATATGTTGCAAATAAATTAAGTTGAATGTATAATATGTAACAATTAACAATAATTTTATTCAAGGAGCAGTTATGAATTTTTTGAAACTTGCAACAGACAGATATTCCGTTCGCAAATTCAACGGTAAACCTCTTGAAAAAGAAGTGATTGATAAAATTCTTGCGGCAGGTCATATTGCGCCTACAGGCTGCAATTATCAGCCGCAGAGAGTTCTTGTAATAGATAATGATGAAACTCTTGTAAAGCTCAAGGAATGCACTCGGTGCCATTTTGATGCACCCTGTGCAATGCTTATCTGTTATAACAAAGAGGAATGCTGGACAAGACCTTATGACGGCAATCAGAGCGGTATTGTTGACGCAAGCATTGTTACAACCCATATGATGCTTCAGGCGTGGGAACTTGGTGTCGGCTCAACCTGGGTTATGCATTTTAATCCGCTCAAAATGCGTGAAGCTTTTGATATTCCCGAAAATATTGAGCCTGTTGCACTTCTTGTTATGGGTTATCCCGCACCTGATGCTGTTCCCAATGAAAGGCACACGGTTTACAGACCGACGGAAGAAACAGTATTTTTCAATAAGTTTTAAATCAGAAGGATTTAAAGAAACGCAATGAAAAACGGAATTATTTTCAACATTCAAAAATTTTGCATACACGACGGCGACGGTATACGCACCTGCGTGTTTCTTAAAGGTTGCCCTTTGAGATGTATATGGTGTCATAATCCCGAAAGCTTTGAAAAATCTCCGTGTCTTTCTTTCAATGCTCAAAAATGCACCTCGTGCGGCAGATGTTCTGAAGCTTGCACGGCACGCACTTTTGAAAGCGGTAAGATTAAAATTGACCGTTCTGAATGTTCAACTTGCGGCAAATGCACCGAAATCTGTCTTAACGATGCCAATGAAATTATTGGCAGAGAAATGACGGCAACTGAAGTTTTTGAAGAGGTTATAAAAGATAAGATGTTTTATGACAGCTCGGGCGGCGGCATAACCGTTACGGGCGGAGAGCCGTCGTTTCAGGCTGATTTTACTTTGGAGCTTCTTCGACTTTCAAAAGAAGCGGGTATTTCGCTTGCGGTTGAAACCTGCGGCATAGGTTTACGGGATTTTTATAAAGATGCGGCAGATCTCGGCACAACGTTCCTTTATGATTTAAAATGCATTGACCCTGCTCGTCACCGTGAGCTTACGGGAGCGGATAATGCGCACATCCTATCAAACCTCAAATATCTTATGGACAGAAATGCTGATATTATTATCAGGCTGCCGATGATTCCCGAGTGCAACGACAGGGATGAAGATATAGCATCTCTTGCAAACTTTCTTAACAGCAACAAAGGTTGTTACAGATATGCGGAGATTATGCCTTATCATTCTCTCGGCACAGGCAAAGCAGATAAAATCGGTGCGATTGCCGAATATACTAATGCGAATGCAACCGAAGCGCAAATTTCACGCTGGTGTTCGCTCTTTAATTCTCACGGTATTGACGTGAGAGTATCAAAATAAACGAGGTTTTCTATGAAAAATTTAGCTCAGATTGACCCTTTTCTTTACGGATATTTTCTTGATGAAACGCTTGAACACGGTGAAAGGGTGGGGCTTGCACTGCTTCACGCCGCAAAAAATATTGAAATCAGATTTTCAGACCGTTTGCTTCCCGAAACTGCGTTTGAATCAAAATACGGCAGTTCAAGCTACACACCGTCTGACGGACTTCGTTTTTTTGATGATAATATCATGAAGCTTGCAGAAGAATTTCCCGAACATAAAGAAACTCTTCACCGATATATTCAGGAATTGAATATATTCAGAAATAAAGCTCAAAGACTTTTTTCTCAAACGTCTGAAGTTCTTAACCGTTCGGGTGCCGAATGGGGCGGCGGTTGGGGCGGACATTCAAACCCCGATTACGGCAGAATAGTTAATTTCGGCACCGACCATATACGCGGAATTATTGCCGAAAATCGCTGTAAACACCCCGACGAAGCCTGGTTTTATAATTCGTGTTCACACCTGCTTGAAGCACTTGATATTCTTGGCGAGAGATATCGCAAAGCGGCTCTTGATAAGGCTGAAATTTGCGATAATGTAAATGATAAGGACTTTCTCTTGCGTATGGCAAAAGCTTTTGAAACCGTGCCCAAGAAGCCTGCTTACGACTTTACTTCAGCGATGTGTTCGTTTATGCTCATATTTGCCCTTGACGGCAGTGATTCACCGGGTCGTTTTGACCAATATATGTATCCTGCATATTCCAAAACGGAAAATAAAGCAGAGATAATTGACCTGCTTGACAGACTGTGGGAATATTTTCATGCTCACCGTTCCTGGAATCTATGCATTTCAGGCAGCGATGAAAATTGGAACGATGAATCAAACGGACTTACTTATGATATTCTTGCTATGGTGAGAAAAAAAGGTTATCAGACTCCGAATCTTACTTGCCGCATTCACAGAAACACTCCCGATAAGCTTTGGAATGATATTGCCGATACGCTTGCCGTTGGTACAGGATTGCCTTCACTTTATAACGATGACGTAGTTTGTGCCGCGCTTGAAAAAATCGGAATTCCGCCCACAGACAGTCACGATTACTGTATGAACGGCTGTAACCAGATTGATATTCTCGGTAAAAGCCATATGGGTCTTGAAGACGGTGAGGTTGTTTTTACAAAATGCCTTGAGTTTGCTTTGCATAACGGCATTGATGCTATGACGGGCGAAAAAGTTTCAATTGAAACAGGTGACCCGAAAACTTTCACAAGCTATGAGAGATTTGAACGTGCATTCATTGATCAGCTTGAATTCGTTACTTATAACTCCTGCAACAGCGCAAACGATTGGCAGCATATGCGTGCCGTGTTTGAAACGCATCCGCTTCGCTCCTGCCTAATCGAGGGCTGCCTTGAAAAAGGTCGTGATTACAGAAACGGCGGTCCTCTATATAATCACGGACAGATTTTAGCCGAGGGTATTGCAGATGCAGGCGACAGTCTTTATGCGGTCAAAAAGCTTGTTTTTGACGAAAAGAAATACACAATGGCAGAGCTTATAGATGCTCTCAATGCAAATTTTGAGGGTTATGAAAAGCTTCATCACGATTTCAGAAATTGTGAGAAATTCGGCAACGATTTTGATTCTGTTGACATTATAACTGCCAGAGCTTTAAACCGCTTTTTCACCGTTCTTAAACGTAATAACACTTACAGGGGCGGCGTTTTCACAGGCGGTTGCAGTACCTTTAACCGTGCCGCAGGTTACGGCAGTCGCACAGCGGCACTTCCCAACGGTAAGCGCAAAGGCGAGCCGCTTCTTGCAGACAGCATTGCCGCAACACCCGGACGCGATAAAAACGGTCCTACCGCGCAAATCAAATCTGTTCTGAAATATAATCACACCGATGCGTGCAGCGGTTTTGTTTTTCAGAATAAGTTTGAAAAGAAAATGTTTGCAACCGAAAAGGGCAAGGCTTCTTTTATTGCTCTTGCAAAGGCATATTTTGCAGGTGGCGGTCAGCAGTATACAATAACGGTTGTTTCGCCTGAAGATCTTATTGATGCAAAGGAACATCCTGAAAATCATCGTAATCTTATTGTTCGTGTTGGCGGTTACAGTGATTATTTTGTAAACCTTAATGCAGAACTTCAGGATAACGTTATTGAAAGAACTTTTGCTGAAATATAAAATATAATAAAACCACTTCATTCAGTTCAGAGTGAAGTGGTTTTTGTGTTATTAACATTAAATACCGATGATTTTTCTTATTTCTGACGCATCAATTTCATTCAGATCTTTGTTTTGCGCTGATGCGATATATGCCGCCGCACCCGCCGCTTCACCGATGCCAACGCAGATAGGCATAACTCTGAAGTTTGAATGCGCCATATGTGTGCCAGAAATGTTTCTTCCGCAAAGAAGGAGATTCTCTTTCACTTCGGGCAAAAGACAGCGGTAGGGGATTGTGTAACCCTTTTCCTGACTGAAATGTTTCTGCACTCCTGTTTCGTCAAGCCCTGCACCTGTTAAGTTGTGAACGTCAAAATTAAAGAATGCGTCGTTTACAACGTAATCTTCAAAAATTCTTGCATCGAGAATATCTTTTTCATTAAGGGTATATTTGCCTTTGAAATGTCTTGTTTCACGGATACCGATTAATGAAGCGGAGCTTATGATATAGCAATTCTCATATCCAGGCACAAATTCACGAAGATATTTAACAACGGCATCCATCTGTCTGCGGCAGGTAAGTGTTGCCTTTGTGAGATCATCTGCATCTGTGCCGTCAATATCAATTGCGTTTGTCATGTTGCAGGTAACAATGCCGGGCAGAGTGGTTTCGTAAGTAAGAATATGACCTGCAGGGAAGGGGATATGTTCTTTTGCAAGAGCCTGAAGCTCTCCTTTAGGCGTATCGTAGGTTGATTCAAACGAGCCTAAAAATACTGCTCTTTCGCAGTCAACACCGCCAACCTTGAACATCAGCGTTGCAGGCTGCATTTTGTTATCACTTTCTCTGCCGAGAACAAATTCAGCTCCTGCTCTTGCGGCAATGTCACCGTCGCCTGTGGCATCGATTGTTATTTTTGCATAGATATCGGTTTTGCCCGATTTGTTTATAACCGTTGCGCCAAGAACTTTATCACCGTTGCAAATTGCATCTTCTGCAAAAGTATAAAGCATAAGCTTGCAGCCAACCTCATCAAGCATTTCGAGATATAATGTTTTCAGCTTTTCAGGGTCAATAAGGTTAACGATTTTATTCTTGAATTCCCCCTCGTTGTTTTCAGAGCCTCTTTTTAATATCTCGTAATAGAGCGGACTGCCGCAACTGCCTGTCCAATGGCTCATAAGACCCGAGGTTGAAATTCCGCCAACGTCTCCGTTTTGCTCGCAAAGAATGACCTTTGCTCCGTTTTTTGCGGCGGTGTAAGCGGCGGCAAAGCCTGACGGTCCGCTGCCCAGAACGAGAACGTCGGTATGCAGTTCACTCTTTTTTATCATAGTTTGCTCCTTGTTGTTCAGTCAAGTCTGAAAATTCTGGTTTCGCCCTTTTGCATTTCAATTGTAACCGTGTCAGTTATGCTTTGGTAGGTACCGTCAAAAAGTTCGCTGACATTTCTTTCTTTGCCAAGGTCAAGTGTTTTTTCGCCTGCGGTAACTGCATAAATGCAAATATAATTTTCGTTCACGTATATTATATCGTCGGTTTCGCAATAGATGTGAACACCGTTAGTTTCGCAAAAAGATCTGAGCTCATTTACCGAGAATCTGTTTTTCAGGGTTGAGGTCATAATATAAGGCACTTTGTCTGACCTGCAAAGGCTGACAGCTTTTTCCATATTGGATGTTTTTGCATTTGAGAGCAGGATAACGGCTTTGTAATTCTGATAAACATCTGCAAAATCGTTAACGTCATAGATGTCGTACGGTGTGCCCATATAACCAAGCTCTTTGCGCTGATTAAAGAAGATGTTGCGCATATAACCGCTTGTGACGTATTTATATGCACTCTCATCAACAAATACCGCAACCTCTGCTTTTGAACTTCTGTCAGCATCGGTCATGCTTTGCTCATAAATGGTTTTGTAGGTTGCCATTTCGCTCATAATATCCTCATCGGCATACCAACCGCCCCACATATCAAACCACCAGAGAGCGTTACCCTTGATAAGTTGGCGTGCAAATGACCTTCTGATTTCGTTCATTGCCTGATACTTTGATCCTCTCGGTTGCCAAACGGGAGCTTCAAGAAGACCGTTGGGATCGGTTGAAGGGTCTTTTTGTGAAAGGGGCTGAGTAAGGTGAGTTCTTATGTCACATTCCTGGAAGCACATTTTGCCGTGCAAGCGGATTGAATCTGCTGGATACATTTCTGTCCAGTCAATATCAGGGTCACGGGTGCCGATATATGAATTCGGAGAACATATAAAGTCGATGTTTTTGTCTTTGAGAATATAGTTGAGCGCGTGATTGCCTTGCAATGAGTTGGTGACCTCAAGCGTATAACCGTAAAACGTGCCCACAACAACGTTGTTGCCTGTTTCTTCTTTAACAACCTGTGCGAAATGGCTGATGGCTTCTGCGACCTTGAAATTTGCAAATTCAATATATCGTGTAACGTATTCGTCGTTGATATAATCGCCCTTGCGGTCAATTAAAGACAGGTCGGGCAAACCTTTATATTCAACCTCGGGATAATATTCTTCAAGAAATGCTTTGAAAGCATCCTTCGCGCATTCACCGTAACCGCCGTTCATATCAAAGTGGAACCATTCTTCTGTGTTGCCGCCCGCAATCTGATAGCCTACGATGTGAGATGCATATTTGCTTGAGTTTGTGTATTGAGTGAATTGACGTAAAAACTCGGTTGCATCGTCACGCCATTTCTGCGAATAAAAAGATTCTCTGCAGGGTACGCCGTCTTTGATGTTCAGCTCATCGGGATTTTCTTCTTCCCACCAAACCGGCATACTGATGTTAACTCTCGGTATAATGTAAGCATCGGGGCAGGCTTCAAGAATTTTTTCAACCGCTTCGTCAAAAAGTGAATAATCAGGCTCACCTTTAATGTCAAAAATACCTTTCTTGAACGGTGTCAGACCGTCTGTTATGCTTATCCATCTGCCTGAAAAAAGAACGGGAACGGAATAGAATTTATATCCTGCCTGTGCAAAGTCATCATATTCGTTAAACTTTTCAAGATAAGTCATATAAGCAACTGCTGCGTGGGGTTCACCGTTAATATAAAGTGTGGGCACACCGCCGCAGTCTTTGATTTCTGAATGAATACCTGCATATTTTTCCATATCTCGCACAACCTCCTGAGTCTGAACTTCGTAATGCGCTTCATTCAAAGGTTTTTGAAAAGTGAAAATATATCCCAAAAACGTTGTGACTGCCAAAAAGAAACTGATAATTCTTTGAATAAACATTTTTCTCTCACCTCAATTTAAAGTATAACAAAAATTAAGCGAATTGCAATATTCTTGTCAGCAATTTAAACGTTCTTTAAGTGATTAAAGTATGTGAACAAAAACAACCACCTCAATCGATGTGAAAACACCGATAAGAGGCGGTTAATGATTTTGAGATGAACTTACTGTAAATAAAATTTATTCTGTATATAAAACAACAGGGCCAAGCAGTCCGCCCGATACAGAGTCTTTTGCGTATTCAAGCTCGGTTTCAAAATAAGGAGAAAGCTCTTTGATACTCCATTTATCAAAATAATCGGTGTGTAAGTACCAATTAGCCGAGGTGTTCGTTACAACTATTTTAAGTTTATTTTCTTTCTGAAGCAAGCCTGAAGGTATTCTGAATCTGTACGGAGGCGCAATAGCACTTCCCAGAGAGTGTCCGTTGAGATAAACCTCAGCCGCATAATGCACATCACCGAGATCGATTTCACCTTCTTTTCCGATCTTTTCGGTTGGAAGAGTGAATTCAGCTTCATATACGCCACTGCCCGAATAAGCACTGCCGATCAGACAAGACCAATCGCCAAGGGTAGCGGGAACTGCTTTATCGGAATGATTTATATTATCGAATCCGTCTTCAGAGCAAACAAGTTCGTTTTCTTTTCGGAACGTAAACCCGCTTGTGACATCGAATCTGCTTTTAAATTCTTTTTTATCCTCTGCGTCATATGTTTCGTTTGTCAATAACACAACAGCCGTTTCACCTGTGGCAAGAGAAATGTTCAGAACTCCGTTTTCGGCTTGCAGGTGCTGTAATTTACCGCTTTCCAAATCTATCAGATAACCCTTTGATGACGGGAGATTGACACGGTGATTATTGCATTCTTCAGATTCGTTAAAAAGAATATAAATTTCTGCATTATCCGCTTTTCTGTGCATTGCACGCAAGCCTGCACCGTCAGTCTGAATCACGGGATTGATATCGGATAAGTTATATGAAACAATTCCTCCGCAGTCGGTAAAACGAGTTAATGCTTTTTGGGTTTCCACGGGAATGTAAGCGTTTTCAGGAATGATAATATGTTTGTATTTTGCTATGCCGATGTGAACAAATCCATCTGTTATTTCAGCACTCTGTATAACGTTATCATCAACAATATCAAAATCAACCGTCACATCTTCGAGATTTCTTCCGAGCGCATCGAATTCTTTTGCAACGGTTTCGGAATTGAGCCTGCCTTGGAAATCAGAAACGGGATAATAAAGTGCGGTTTCGCATATTCGTTCTCCGAGCGAAGAAATGTAAGACAAGCGTTCCGTATAACGGTTGAAGTGACCGAGATAACGGTAATAAGGTTGGCTTTCCGTGTAAATCGGAAGTTCCTGTGCAAGAAGCTGACCTTTTCGTCCGAGAGGGAAGTTAAACGGATTGAAAATGTTTATTCCTCTCACAGCCTGATAACCAACGGTATATCGCATAATATCATAAGTAAGTCCGGGACCCGCAACGCCGAAAACCTCGCTCATTGCAAGCTTTGTGCCGTTCTGCGCGGCGGCAGACGAAGCATATCTCGGTAAAAATCCGTTGTAAGCGTTCATATCATCTTTGATTTTTGCCTTGGTTTCAGGGTAAATCTGACGCCATATAACGTCTATGCCCGGAATATCAAAGCAACGCAATGCACGCATCAGATTAAAATTACCGCCGCCGTTCATACAGCCGTGAGGACTGTGGTCTTTATCAAGATGACCCGTAAAAGCAAAGCCGTTTTCGTTTGCCCATTTTTTGCACGGAAGCAGAAAATTTTCGCAGAATGTATGACTGCATAAATCATACCAACGGCGAAGAATATAAACGTTTTCTTCTGTAGGTTTTTCTTTGTTTTCAATGAGCGGAAGATACGGCAATATTGATTCACCGTAGATTTGCTCATATTTATCAGCCAAATCTTTGCTGAACGGATTTAACGGAGCCTTTGGCTCATCGGTAAAAACAGCGGTGAAATTCCGTGTTGCCGATGCATATTTTTTGTGAGTGATTTCAATGAAATATTCTGTAGCATCCTTGTTGAGCAAATCGGGATAATTGCCGCCTGAAGAATATTCGGGACGGTCTTTGACAACCTTTCCGCAGGCACTGCCCGATGGCCATCCGCCCTCATCATAAATCCAGCACATCATACCCTGTGAAGTTCCCTTGTCAATTGCATAAGCACAAAGTTCAAAGAATTCTTCGGAAAGATAGTCGGGCGAAAGATTTGTGGGCATACTGTCGGGACGGAAATCCCTCGGTTCGGGAAGAATATAGAACGCATGTATACCAAGCCTCTGCATTTCGGCAAGCTGTTCATCTATAATCTCACGGGTACAGATATCATTCCACACCCAGATATATACGGGGGCATGCGAAATATCGGGAAATATGAAACTGTTCAGATTGAATTTATCATTATTGTTCATTGTTGATACCTTTGTTGTTTCAGACGTTATCATCGTATTTGCCTTGCTTTTTCAAGCGATTGACAAAACATTTCAACGCAATAACCATTGCAACGTAAAGCACGGCAAGCAAAACGGGATAAATCTTTATTCCGAAAAATCCGCTGATAAGACTTACTGCAGGAGGGGCAAGCATAACGCCGATGTATGCAAATGCTATCTGTGAGCCCATAATTGACTGCGACACTTCTTTGCCGAAATTGTGAGGTGTCAGGTGTATCATATTCGGATAAATTGAGCCGTTGCCCAAGCCAATCAGGAACAAACCGATAACAGAAACTGCACCGTGCAGGGGAAGAAGCATAATCGCAACGGCAGGAGCAAGAATGAATGTGCCGATGCCGATGCGTTTCCAAGTGCTGATTTTATTGGAAATCAAACCCGAAACAAATCGTCCGATTGACATACCGACATAATAGACTGTCAATGCAAGCGCACCGTGTTCTGCCTTGAATCCTTTTTCCGAAACAAGATATGTGCTTCCCCATACTCCGCAGGCGTATTCGATTGCATTTGTGGCAAGCATAATTATCCAAACAAGCCGAATGTCTGCCCTTTTTGCCATCTGCAAAAGAGTAAGATTTACCTCTTTTTCTTCTTCTGTTTCTTCGGAAGAAGAGGTCTTTTTCCAAAGCGGAACGGAGATAATCAGCAATATTGCGATAGCCGCCTGAACGTAAAACGCATAGCGGTAACCACCGCGCCAGCCAATGTTACTTAATGCCTGCGACATAAGATAAGGACTGAGCGATACTCCCACGCCGTAAAAACAATGCAGGAAATTCATGTGGCTTGCTTTAAAATGCAGAGCAACGTAATTATTAAGTCCCGAATCAATCGCGCCTGCACCGAGTCCAAGAACAACGGCAAGCGGAATCATAAACCAAAATGACGGTGCAAATGAATATCCGAGCAAAGCAATCGCAGTCATAGCGGTACTTAAAGCCGTAATTTTTGCTGTTCCCAGTTTGTTGAGTATTTTTGCGCTGAACATACTCGATAACACGGTACATCCCGAAATGAGAAATGTTATAATGCTTACCGCTTCAACGGGAATATTCAGTTCAAAGTGCATCGCAGGCCACGCAGAGCCGATAAGCGAATCGGGAATTCCGAGACCGATAAACGCAATATATATTACAATGAGAAGTAAAGTTGCCAAAGTTAATTGCCTCCATAAAAAACAAGATTGAAAAAATCTGATTTATAAAATCAAAATTTTATCAATAAACAACATAAATCGGTGAATTGCTTATGTTCAGCTTTTGAGCGATTTCAATTTCGTTGCCATACATGTCAAAGACCTTGTAATTGCCCTCGGGTGAAGCAATTTTAGTTTTTTTGCCAAGACTGTAGTATACTTCAATCTTTTTTCCGTCAGCGGAGTATTCATCGATTATGAGGTTCTTTTGGTTCGAAATATTCCTGATGAAATCAGCGTTGCCGAGAAAACGGATAACCGTTGCGTAAGTTATTACAGCTTCAGTTGGCTGCAGGTATTCATCAAAAAAAGCAAAGTTATTTATATCGTTTTCGGGTGTAACGGTTTTTCTGAAAGCAAACGATACAAAACCTTTTGCTCCTGTTGACCGTGTGTAAAGCGCTTTGCAGGCGATTGTTGCCGCGTCAGTGCCGCCTACACCGCTTTCGCTGTTGAATCCGCCGTTTAAAAGTCCTGCTGATTTCGTTAGCGATAGCGTTTTGCCCATATTGTCATAATAATTATCCAGTCCGTCGTGGTTGTGATAACCGAAATTATCAAGCAGATTTTTGCCTGTCAGATTTGCAGATTTCTGATAATAAATAAGGTTGCTTTCTTTTTCTGCAACCGCAAGTCCGCCCGAATAAACATAGGCAGACGGGTTTTGTGATTTGATTATTGTTGCAGTTTTTTCAAGAAGTGAAAAATATTCTTCCGGAGTTCCCGCAAAGAAATAATAGTTCGGTTCATTCCATATTTCCCACAGAATGTCTGTGTTATCTGCATAACGACCTGCGACCTTGCCGGCAAAATCAGACCATATATTTTCATCGGGAGGGTAAGTCCAGCCGATTGATTCATTGTAATTTTCTTTGTATTTATCTGCGGCAGACCATCTGCCTGCATTGAAGCCAAGAAGCCAGTTGTATTTCATGCTTCGTTCGTTGACTTTGCCGATAAGTAAATCCTGCACGGAGTAGTTAACATCGCCGTATGCTTCGCTCTGCATTGCACTCCAACCGACGCTGTCCTCCCGAACAAGATTCACACCGAGATACTGCGCGGTATCGAGAATTTTATCAACTGATTCTTCTGCGGTGTAATTCGGAAGCTGAAAGCCTTCGCCCCAAGTGTATGCACGGGTTATATACGGCTGAATACCGTAATAGAAACTGTCGTTTGCTTGTATGTTTTTCGGAATAACACCGATGTTGAAACCGTATTCCGTTCCATCGGTAAGCTTGATTGAAATTGTGAAAATTCCGTTTTTATCAGATGAAAAAGTGAAAGTGTTATACGGTAAAGTTGAATTAAACGTGATATATCCTCGCTTGTCAAAACCTGTTTGTTCACTTCTGACAGAGATTTTTGCTTTTGTTCCGTCAAGCGAATTATCAAGGCATTGAATAATAACCCTGATTTCATCATCGGGTTCAAACAGATTGCCGTTGCCTGCAACACCAAAACGTAAGGTGTCACTTTCACCGTTTATATAGTATTCAATTTCGGCTTCAGTTTGTGTAACAACAAGCTGTTTATCAGGGAAGAACCCAACGATAAACATATCAATTGCAAACAAAACGGATAGCAAAAATGAAATGATTTGTGTCATATTTTCTCCTTTTTCAAATGTTACAAAAGCGATTGCGTTAATAAAGAAGATATTGAACTGTTGTTAAGCCAACTTGGATTTATCCTTTTTCCAACTGCCCGATAAAAAGAAGATGATGCCTATAACCATAGGCATATAGCCTGCTAATGCGTCACCGTACCAGAAGCCTTGGCAACCCATTCCAACCGCAAAGCCGAGCAGAGCCGAGATGCCTATACGGCTTATCAAACCGTCAATGATGGCAACGGCAAAGTTCAGTTTGGCATTGCCCGAACCGTTCATAAGTGAAAAGCTTACGGAACGTGTAGCAGAACCGTACATATTGAGAATTGCAGGAAGAACAACTATCGATGCGGAGGCTAGCACCGCTTCATCGCTTGTGAATATTCTGAAGATAGGCTCAGAGAAGAAAAATAATGCCACAGCAAGAATTGTTGAGATAATTACACTGCTGTATAAAACTACTCTCATAATTTTAGGCACACGGTCATATTTTTTTGCACCAAGGCTCTGACCAACCATTGTACTGCCCGCGGTGGTGAATGATTGAGATACAATGCCAATCATCATATTGATTTTGTTATAAAGTCCCGAGAGCGCCGAAAAAACAACGCCGTAAAGATTTATCCATGAAGTAAGAACAATCTTTGAGAAGTTAATGGCAGCAGATTGAATTGCCATAGGTACGCCGAGCACCACCAGCTTTTTGAATGCCTGTGGGTCGATTTTAAAAGATGACGGTTTAAAGTCAAACCCAAAGCTTTCTTTTTTTATGTATAAATAAACAAGTGCAATAATAAAGCTTAATCCTTGCGAAATTACGGTTGCCAAAGCAGCACCGAAAACCTTCATATTTAAGCCTGCAATAAACCACAGGTCGAGCACTATGTTAACCAATGCCGCAATGGCAATGAATACGAACGGTCTGCGGCTGTCGCCCATACCGCGCAGAACAGCACTTATGATATTATAGCCGTAAATGAAGAGCAAGCCGAAAATGCAGGTAACGGTATAGTCCATTGTGAAAGTGTAGGACTCGACGGGTGTGTTGAGCAAATCAAGCATCGGGTTGCGTATAAAATAACATCCGACTGAAATAACAACCGATATTCCCAGAAGAAAGGTGAACATGGTGCCTATTATTTTTTGAACGGTGTCCATACGTTTTGCGCCAACAGACTGAGATATGAGCACCTGCCCTGCAGACGAAAAACCCATTGCCACGAATGTCAGCAGATGCAGAACGTCGCCGCCGATAGAAACTGCAGACATGCCTTCTCCGCCGATATATTGACCGACAACAATCATATCAACAATATTATAAACAGCCTGAAGTGCGTTTGAAACGAATAACGGAAATGCGAATTTGAGAAGCAGTTTGGTGACACTGCCGTTTGTCAGGTCGGTGACCATGGTTGAATTTTGTTTGGACATATGCTTTCCTCTTTTTATAACATCGTTTTGCTGAGCTAATTATATCATAAACTCTTCAAAATACAACCTGATTTTTACGTTGGTGATATTAAAGAAAAGCTAATGCAATACGTAACAGGTCGGTTTTTAACATACACATCAAGCGAAGATATGAAGTGTGTTGATGTTTTTTTAAAAAGTGATAAAAATTTCAGCTTTTGTGATATTCAGATTGAAAAACTTATTTAAAAATGATATAATATATTAAAATTATCCTAAAACAGGAGTGAAATTCTTTGAAAGAAAATTCAACAATTATTGCCCTTTCGGGCAAAGGCGGCGTAGGCAAAACCTCAATTTCTGCCGCAATAGTAAAACTGCTTGTGCAGGCTTATCCTGATAAAAAAATACTCGCTATCGACGCTGACCCTGCAGTGGGCCTTTCAACTGCGCTCGGTATTGACGTTAAAATGACGATTGATGATATCCGTAAGGAAATTGTTGAAACAGTTGAAGACGGTCAGACAAAGGCGGCAATTGAACTGTTGGGTGATGCAAGATATAAAATATTCGATGCTCTTGTTGAAACAGACGGCTTTGCATTCATTGCCGTCGGCAGACCCGAAAGTGCGGGCTGTTACTGCAAGATTAACACATACCTCAAAGAAGTTATCAGCATTCTTTCAAATGAATTTGACTATGTAGTTATTGACGGTGAAGCAGGTATTGAGCAGATTAACCGCCGTGTTATGGAAAAGGTTACGCATCTTCTGCTTATTACGGACGCAAGCAAAAAAGGCACACAGGTTATTTCAACAATCAAAAGTGTTGCCGATGAACTTGTTATGTATAAAAAAATCGGTGCAATTGTGAACCGTATTCCTGACGAAAGTGTTATTCCTCATATTGATACAAACGGTATACCCGTTCTGTCATACATTCCTACCGATTCAAATCTTGCAATTTACGATATTGAAGGTAAAAACATAACAAAGTTACCTGACGATTCAAATGTTGTTGAAGGAGCTAAAAAGGCTCTTGTTGAAATGGAGATTTTAAAGTGAGAGATTTAAAACATCTTTATGAATTTGAAAACCTGCTTCAGGAGGCAAACAACGCTCTTGTACAGCAGGCAAAAAATGAAGGCGGCATAGCACTTGGCTACACTTGCTACCATATTCCCGAGGTTTTGCTCAACTGCGGCAACTGCTTTTCCGTAAGGCTCCGTGCACCCCGCACAGGCTCAATGGATATTGCAACTTACTATATGAGCAATTTCCTTTGCGGCTATTCAAAGGCTATACTTGAAAGAGCCATTGAGGGGGGCTACAATTTTCTCAATGCACTTCTTGCAAGCGAAACCTGTTCTGAAATGAACAGAGCTGCCGAGCATTTTGAACTGCTCAATCTTGTTGAAAACGATAAGTTCTTTTTAACTTTTCTCGATATGCCGTTCAAAATTGCCGACCATACAGTAAAGCATTACGTTACACAGACAAGGAACAAAATTCTTAATAAAATGTCTGAAGTTTACGGCGTTGACACTTCAGATGAAGCGCTGTTAAAGGCTGTTGAAGAGCATAATGAAGTGTGCCGAATTATGAAAGAAATCGGTGAATACCGCAAAGAGGATAATCCGAGAATAACAGGCTACGAATACCATATACTCAGCCTTATTACATACTGTTGTCCCAAGGCGCTTATTTTGCCTAAACTGCGCGAAACCGCTGAAGAACTCAAAACACGTGAGCCTGATGCAAAGAAGAATTTCAGGGCTAAAATTGTTGTTGTCGGTTCAGAAATGGATGACCCTGAATTCACCGCACTTATTGAGGATAGCGGAGCACTTGTTGTGGCTGACAGATATTGCTTCGGCACTATGCCGGGCAGAGAAGAAATAATTATAAATCCTGATGAGGACGTGCTCACACAGATTTGTATGCACTATCTCAAAACAAGTCAGTGCCCAAGGTATATGAGCCACGAAAAGGTTCAGGAACGCAGAGATTATGTAAAGAACCTTGTTGACGAATATCACGCAGACGGTGTTATGTATGAACAGCTTAAATTCTGCGAATACTGGGGCTACGAAAGGGCGCTTGCTTCCTACGTAATGAGTAACGATTACGGTGTACCTACAGCGGCAGTTGACAGACAGTATACCGCATCCGCGTCGGGCCAGCTTCGTACCCGTGTTCAGGCTTTTGTTGAAAGCCTTGAAATCAAAAAAATCCAGAAGGAAAGGCAGGCGAAAAACAATGGCTGATCTCGGAAAGCTTTATTCCAAAGACCGCAAAGCTGTTCTCAAGCACAGAGAATGGCGTGGATTTAAAGACACGATGTATGACTATTATCGTTGGCTTGTAACCTGGAAAGATATGATAGTTATGGTGCTCAAAGCGCCGATTTCAACAGTAAAGGGTTTGTGGAAATACCGCTGGATGGCGTCTTATCTTTCAACACCTTCGTTTATTGACAGACACACCGCAGGTTTAAGAGGCACACACCTTCGCATTGTTCACCTGCACTTCAATATGATAGTTAAGCACGCAACGGGACTTATCAACACGTCTTTTGTTGCAGATGAAAAAATCAACCCAAAAAACAAACTTTCAAAGAAAATAGTTCTTACGGATGAAATTATTCCGAATGAGATTTTCTCGGGATTCCCGAATCTCAAGGTTGTTCCGTTACAGACAATTCCTATTTTCCTCACGTCAATGGTTGACCAGCAGATAACTCCGCCTTACCTTGAAGTTACTGAAAGCTTTGGCGTACCTGCCGACGTTTGTCCTCTCCCCAGTGCTGAGGCTGGCGTTGCGATTGATGATGATTACCCGAAAATGGGTTGCTGTATGGTTGCAACAAATATGCCGTGTGACGGTTCGGTTATGAACTCAACTTTCCTTGACAGAAGGCTTAATCTTCCCGTTCACCTTTTCAACATTCCGCTTCGCTATAATGATGAGGATGTGCAGGAATATGCCGTTGAAGAAGTCAAAGAGCTTATAAAGTTTATTGAAAATCAGACGGGTGAAAAGTTTGATTGGGACGTATTCTTCAAAGCACTTGAAACATCCAATAAGCAGCTTGAATATGAGCTTGAAAAATGGGATATAAACAAAACAAAATATCCGCAGATGACAGGTGCTGCTTTCTGGCTTTACAGAATCTATTACTTCAATCTTTCAGGCGGTGTTGATAAACGCTTCCTCAAGGTTGATAAAAAGGTCAATAAGCTTATGCTCAAAGGCTATGAAAAGAAAGAAGCTGTTTCAAAAGAAATGCGCCACCGTGCGGTTGTATGGAGTTGTCCTGCAAACTACTACACAAGCTTTGCAAACTGGCTTGAAAACTGCTGGGGCATGAACGTTGTTATGGATATGGAAACTATGATTTCATATATCAAGTATGATACAAGCGACAAAGAGCAAGCACTCAAAGACGTTGCCAAAACATATCAGCGTTCAATTATGAGAAAGCACACAAAAGGCGGCTACAGAAACGTTGTTGACGAGCTGTGGAGAATAGTTGAAGAATACGGTGCCGATACGGTTATTATGTATGACCAGATTTCGTGCAAGGGTATGGACGGTCTTGCAGGTATTTTTGATGACCAGGCAAGAGAGAAAAATATCAACTTCATCTGGGTCAAGCAGGACCTTATGGATCCCAGAACAATATCAAGACGCGATATGCGTGAACAGGTTAATAAATATATGCAAACCGTTCTTCAGGAGGAGCCGCTCGACCCCTCACTTGTTGATTTTGAAGACGACTTAGCTTGGTAAAGGAGAAAGGTATTATGAAATATTTCGGCGGATGTGACGTCGGCTCAACATATACAAAATGCATTATTCTTGATGAAAACGGCAAAATTGTTGCCAACGTTACAAACAGAAGCAAAATTAATCCCGTAGCAAGTGCTGAGATAGCGCTTTCAGATGCTGTTGCTCAGGTAGATGGTCTTAATTCTGCAGAGGAGCTTACTTATCTCATCGGTACAGGTTACGGCAGAAACAAAGTTCCTTTTGCTGATGAAAATATTTCGGAAATCAGTTGCCATGCAATGGGTGTTCACGTCACTAATCCCGATGTAAAGGCTATTATCGACATCGGAGGTCAGGACGTTAAGGGTATTTCAATCGATACCGACGGAACGGTTAAAAACTTTGCTATGAACGATAAGTGTGCCGCAGGTACGGGAAGATTTTATGAAGCGATGGCAAATGCCTTTGAAATGACGCTTCCTGAATTTTCCAAGCTTTCGCTTGAAGCAAAGAACACAATACCGATTACCGCTCAATGCACCGTTTTTGCCGAAAGTGAGGTTATTTCACTCGTAGGCGAAGGCAAGCCTATGGATGAAATTGCTGCAGGTATTCAGCTTGCAGTTGCAAAAAGATGCTTTGTTATGGCTAAAAAGGCAGGCGCAACCGACAGCATAACGCTCACGGGTGGCTGCGCAAAGAACGACGGCCTGAAGAAGGCAATTGAAAAGGTGCTGAAAATCAAGGTTGTTGAGCTTTCAACCGACCCTCAGCTTATGGGTGCACTCGGTGCAGCTGAATATGCGCGTCAGAAAGGTCTGGATAAATAATATGGAAATCGTTTTAATCGTTCTTGGTGTTATTCTTGCTCTTTTTGTTTTAACTTTTATAATCTATTTCTTTAATCTTGATATGAAGCTCATCCGTAAGATTTATGACCTGCTCGGCAAACATTATGACACTATGAAAAGAGATAAAAAGCTCTGATGAAATTCTTTGATTCACTGATTCTTGAAACGGAAAAGCTGATATATTCTATTCCCAAAAAAGAATTCGAGCCGTGTAAACCCTGGCACGATGCGCAGCAGGCACAGGTTATTATGCGACGCGATACCGCATATGAACTTGAAGGTGTAGGCTTCAACCTCGTTACTTCCGATAATATTTCCGATTCAATTGTTGTGGTCGGGGATGACCTTGATGAAATCAAAGATAGCTGCAGGTTTGCACGCATTTGTCTGGTGCAGATTGAGGACAGTGCCGACGAGCAGAAAGCATATAGACTCATAAAAAAGATTGACTATGTGAAATACCACACCTTCCCCGATGGGTATATGATGCGCAGCACCTCACGCTCTCACAAAGAGGCGGCGCGTGTTTCAAAGCAGGCGCTGAAAGACGGTGCGGATTTCAAAAAAATCGGCTCGTTGCTGATAGAAAAATACAAGGAAATCCCTGCAGTCAAAGGTGTTAAGGTTATTTTCATAACAGCAAAAGAAGCTGATTACAGCCAAGCCGAAAGAATAGCAGAAAAGAATTACGCAATAACCGAAACACTCAATCATATTATGAACAGCGTGAAATTTGATTGCGATACCTGCAACCTCAAAGCAATCTGTGATGAAGTGGAAGGAATGAAGGAGCTTCACTTCAATAAAACGGACAGATAATATGAAAACCGCTTCACCGTATCTGAATGGTGGAGCGGTTAATTTTATAATATTCTTTTTTTACCTGAAACTATATATATTTCATCGGTTGAGATTTTTGTATCGATTTCAAAATAAGGTTCCATGATTTTTGCCAGTTCATCAGCTTCGGGGAGTGTTGATGAAACTTTTTCAACTCTGCCTGAATGATGCTTTGTCAGTGCATCTCTGCTCATACCGTGAGCAACAGTAATTCTTCCGTTTACGTTGAGATGCTTCAAAATATTTTCAAAAAGATTTATCCGATTTACAAAGTGGGGGAATGCATTATAGATAACGGCACTGTCAAAAGTTTCTCCAAAATCATAGCATTCCGCATCTGCACATATAAAGCGTATATCAGGGTGATCTCTGAATTTACGCAAAGCAACCTCAATCATATTGTGTGAAATATCAACCGCAACGCATCTGCTTACTTTTCTGTTGAGATAATCAGGGATAAGTACACCTGTTCCGCAGGCAACGTCAAGAATGGATATGCCCTCAGTTGCTTCTGCAATATCGAGTATTTTATCGATTTTCCATTGAGTTTTAATCATATCGTTGTCCCAGGAACCTGCCAACGAATCAAAGAATGCTGAAACTGACTTTTTATCCATTATAACCTCTTGTTTTCAGTTTTGTTTTTTCCATAAGCATAATCACAACGGGAATGAGAATTATCTGAAGAATTATGCCGGGTAATGCGTTTGTCACTGCGCCTGCCCAGAATGCGGCAATTCCGAATTTTGATGCGTCAAATCCAATGCAGGCAAACTGAACAACACCCCAAACAAGACGACCGATTATCATTGAAATGATAAGAGTTGCATATATGTAGCCTTTCTTTTTCGGGAATACACGGTAGAGAATACCGCTTAAAAGTCCGTATGTTGCAAGTTCAAAAGCCATTGCAACCGCAACGGGGAAAAGAGACGGCATTCCGAGAGTCAGCGAACGGAGCAGCGGTGCCGCAAAGCCGACAATCAATCCCCACGGTGCGCCGCAGACAAATCCGCAGATGATAACGGGTATGTGCATAGGGCAAAGCATTGAACCTATCTGTGGCACCTGACCTGTCAGAAACGGCATAACGTAAGCGAGAGCAAGAAACATTGCCGCAAGAGCGAGATTAACCAATTTGTTTTGTTTTTTCATAGAAAATTCCTTTCTGTACACAAAAAGGCGCAGCTTCTCTTCAGAGAAACAGACGCCTTCTTAGCAGTTAAGATAGATATTTATTTTTATAGATAGAAAGGAACTTCTGTTCCGACGTTACTCTTCTGAATAACAGATTAATTATATAACCAAATCCGAATTATTTCAAGTGGTTGTTTATAATTTTATCAAGTTTTGCAATAGTATCTTCAATAAGTGAAGTCAGGGTTAGATTTGTAACTCCTGCCACAAGGTTTTCGCATTTGTTTATGGGAATGAGAATGCGCACCGCATTGCTCTGACCTACGGCTTTTGCGGCATCGGGTGTGATTTCACCGAGCAGCGCATCGGCAATAACAATTCCAATCGGGCCGATGATAACGTCAGCCTTACGGCAGGCAACTATAATGGGATTTTCGCCTGTTGCCGCTTTCTTTGCTCCGGCTTTCACCATTGCGGTTGTGGCGGAGGCATTGGTACCGACAGCGGTTAAATCAATATCGGGATAACGGCTGATAACAGCCTTTATAATCTGGCTTCCGAGCTGACCGCCCTGACCGTCAATAATCAATATGTTCATTTTCTGACTCCTCATTTTACAAAATCTGATTTGTTAAGGAAATTATACCACTTGAACTATGAAAAAAGCAACAGTTTTCAGGCTGTTGCTTTTGTTTGTATAGTTTATAATTCAGATGTTTAAAGATCAACCATTTATTGATTATCTTTTTCGACAATTAAAATTTGTAATAGATATAATATAAAATCAGCCGCAGAAGATACGGTTCATATCTTCTGCGGAATTGTTTATTTTATGCAGTTTTTGTCGAACGAAGGATTGAATGCATAGAAATTCTTTTCGTTGAGCTTATCGGTTGCAAGGCGCAGACCTTCACCGAAACGCTGGAAATGCACGATTTCTCTTTCACGCAGGAATTTGATGGGTTCTCTTACGTCGGGGTCGTCAACAAGTCGCAGGATGTTGTCATATGTCGTTCTCGCTTTTTGTTCAGCGGCAAGGTCTTCGGAAAGGTCGGTGATTATGTCGCCCTTGCTCTGAATATAAGATGCAGTGAACGGCACACCTGCTGCCGACGACGGATAAACACCCGTTGTGTGGTCAACAAAATATGCGTCGAAGCCACCCTTTTTGATTTCATCTTCAGAAAGATTTCTTGTCAGCTGATAAACAATCGCGCCTATCATCTCAAGGTGACCGAGTTCCTCTGTACCGATGTCCGTCAGTAAGCCTTTGATTTCGTCAAACGGCATGGCAAAGCGCTGGCTCAGATAGCGAAGAGATGCACCGAGCTCGCCATCGGGACCGCCATACTGACTAATTATGATCTGCGCATACTTGGGGTTAGGGTTTTTAATCTTAACGGGATACTGTAATTTCTTTTCATAAACAAACATCAGCAGTCACACTCCTCAATTTCCCAGGGCCAGGGACCTTTGAGCCATTCAACGCCCTGTGCTTTTGCGGCAGTCAGCGGATAGAAAGTGTCTTCAAATTCCGCTTTAAGTTGTCTGTATTTAACGGCAAGTCTGTTGTGATTTTCGACCATCGCAATGTCCCATGGGTGCGTATCAAGATAAAGATGCATTTCCCACAGTGCAAATTGAACGGCACTCAATTTTTTGAGCATAGCTTCTCTTTTGTTCATTTGCAACACTTCCCTGCAAAAGGTTTGTTAAGGCAGGGGAAAAGAGTTCCGCACTCGAGGGCTTTCATTTCGTCGTACATTGTTGTATCCGTTGTTTGCATTGGAACATACATCATTGCAACGGTATAGTTTGCGGGCAGGGGAGAAACAGAGCGGCCGAATGGCTCGGGTTTGTGCACTTGCCTGCGGTTATATACCGGGTAATCCATAAAAATCATTCCTTTCGTTTTGAGGCATAACCTCTGCTTCCATAATATGTCAAATCAGAAAAAACGGTTACGCATAAAACCAACGGCTTACAGATAAATTCTGTAAGCCGTTGGTTTTATTCAAGAATTTTTGAAACGTTTGGGAAAAGAGCAACGCTTCTTTTAAGGATTCCGTTCATATGTGCAATTGCTATGCCGTAGTTAACAACAGGCACGCCTGCATCTGTTGCTTTTTTGATTCTGCTCTGCATTTCTTTTTCGTTAAGCATACAGCCGCCGCAATGCACAATCAGCTTGAATTCTTCGGGTGTTTCGGTGAACTGTGTTCCGCTTGTGAAGCTGAATTCGGGTTCGGCACCCGAAAAACGTCTGATCCAATCAGGCATTTTAACTGTGCCTATATCGTTGCATTGGCGGTGGTGGGTACAACCTTCTGCGATAAGCACTTTATCGCCGTTTTCTAAATCAGAGAGTTCTGCGGCTCCTTTTACAAGGCTTTCAAGGTCACCCTTATATCTTGCAAAAAGAATTGAAAAAGAGGTGAGGGGAATATCATCGGGCACGTCTTTTGAAACTCTGCCGAATGCCTGCGAATCCGTGATAACAAGCTTTGGTTTCTTTGCGAGCGAAGCAAGCGTTTGAACAAGCTCCGTATCACGGCAGCATATTGCCGTACAGCCCGAATCAAGAATATCTCTTATTGTTTGCTGCTGGGGCAGAATGAGTCTGCCTTTAGGTGCGGATTCATCAATCGGAATAACAAGAATAACAGTATCTCCGCTTTCGAGCAGGTCGGCAACAATACGTTTTTCGTTTGTTGCGCCTTTAGCCAGAGCGGCAATTTTTTCTTTGAGTTCATTGATGTTTAAACCTGTTTTTGCACTGACGGATATTGAGCTGCCGTCAGCATTTGATTCAGCTAAATCGGCTTTGTTAAATGCAATTATATAAGGAGTTTTTCTTGCTTCAAACTCTTTGATGAGTTCGTTATCCTTTTCGCAAAGACCGACCTGCGAATCAACAACAAGCACGGCAATATCCGTTTTTGCAAGAGCCTGATTTGCTTTCTTGATTCGAAGCTCGCCAAGCTCACCCTCATCGTCAATGCCGGGTGTGTCAATGATAACAACAGGTCCGAGCGGCAGAAGCTCCATAGCCTTCTGAACAGGGTCGGTTGTTGTACCTTTTATATCTGAAACAACGGCAAGTTCCTGACCTGTAACAGCGTTTACAAGGCTTGATTTGCCTGCGTTTCTCATCCCGAAAAAGCCGATATGCACTCTTTCAGCTGAAACTGTGTTGTTAAGACTCATAATTTCACCTTAAAATCTGAAATCTCTGCGGTTGGAGTTTTTGATGTCAATGATGTTCTGCTCTGCGATTTTGCGAACTTTTTCGCCGGGAACTCTTGTGAGCTCCTTAACGATCATCTCGTAACCGATTTTCTTTGTTTCTTCTGAAGCATAGTCAACAAGATATTCGGTGAGTGTCATAAGTGCGTTGGGATGGCAGCAGTTGAGAATCTGACCGCTCTTGCAAAGGCTCATAAATCTGTCGCCTGTTCTGCCTTCTCTGTAGCAGGCGGTGCAGAATGAGGGAATATGACCGTTTTGCATAAGCCAACGAACAACCTCGTCAAGAGTTCTCTGGTCAGAAACGTCAAATTGTTCTGTATCGTGAGGGCGTTCCTGCTCTGTGTATCCGCCGACTGACGTTCTTGAGCCGCCGCTGACCTGTGAAATACCGAGACGCAGAAGCTTGCCTCTGACTTCTTCGGATTCTCTTGTGGAGATAATCATACCTGTGTAAGGTACTGCAAGGCGGATGCAAGCGGTGATTTTTGCAAAGGTTTCGTCTGAAATTGAATTATCAAATGCAGTGGGGTCAATATCATCAGCTTTTTTGATTCGGGGTACGCTGATTGTGTGGGGGCCTACACCGTGAACAGCTTCAAGGTGTTCAGCGTGCATAAGCAGACCTGCGAATTCGTATTTATAAAGTTCAAGACCGAAAAGAACGCCAAGGCCAACGTCGTCAATTCCGCCCTCCATAGCTCTGTCCATAGCCTCAGTGTGATAATCGTAATCGTGCTTGGGACCTGTGGGATGAAGCTGAAGATAGCTTTCTTTATGGTATGTTTCCTGGAAAAGAATATATGTGCCGATGCCTGCATCTTTAAGCTTGCGGTAATTTTCAACCGTTGTTGCGGCAATGTTAACGTTAACTCTGCGGATAGCGCCGTTTTTGTGGTTAACGCTGTAAATGGTTTTGATGCATTCGAGAATATATTCAATGGGGTTGTTAACGGGGTCCTCACCCGATTCAATGGCAAGACGCTTGTGACCCATATCCTGAAGAGCGATGACCTCGTTTCTGACCTCTTCCTGTGTCAGCTTTTTTCTGGGGATAGTTTTATTCTTGAGGTGATAAGGACAGTAAACACAGCCGTTAACACAATAGTTTGAGAGGTAAAGGGGCGCGAAGATAACGATTCTGTTGCCATAAAAAGCAAGCTTGATTTCTTCTGCGATTTTATAGATTTCTTCAATCTTTTCGGGAATATCGCAGGCAAGAAGCACAGAGGCTTCTCTGTGTGTCAGACCGCTGCAAACGCAACCTGTTGCTGTTTTCTGAGGGCGTGCCTTTGCAAGAATAGAATCAATAAGCTCAACGTTGTTTTTGTTGGCTTCAGCGTATTCAAGGGTAGCAAGAATTTCTTCGTGGTTGATGAATTCTTCAGCTTTAAGTGATTTGGGGTTATAAACTGCCATATAATTACCTTCTTTCGGATTGATTATTTGATGATATCGCCCCTGTCGGTTACAATCTCGTATCCGATTGAGAGCATTTTGCTTTTCAGATTTTCAAGATTCTGTGCGGATTCATTGCCGTCAGAAAGCTTGTTATCATAGAGCATATATTTCTTTCTCACGCTTTGCGGTGAGAGGTTTGGCATAATAACGTTTGCGCCAGCTTTGATGCCGTTTTCTCTGCCGTCTTCATTAACCGTGCCAAGAGCGGTTGTTGCGGGCAGAAGAATATTCGGCTTTATCAGTCTGATAACCGAGAGCAGAAAACAAGTCAGCTCTGCAGAGCCTGCAGGGTTAGCGGCAAACGGAGTATCCTTATGCGGAATGAACGGGCCTATGCCGCACATATCGGGCGAAAATTCTTCGATGAACTTCAAATCCCTTGCGATATATTCCGTTGTCTGATATGGTGAACCGACCATAAAACCGCAACCTGTCTGGTAACCGATTTCTTTAAGATTTTTAAGACATTCGATTCGGTTTTCAAAATGAAGATTATCTGGGTGAAGTTTTTGGTAATGCTCCTTTGTTGCCGTTTCGTGGCGGAGAAGATATCTGTCTGCGCCTGCCTCATAAAGCTTCTGATAGCTTTCTTTGCTTCTTTCACCAAGTGAAAGCGTAACGGCACAGTCGGGGCATTCGGTTTTGATTTTTCTGATTAAATCAACAAGCACGCTGTCGCTGAAATACGCATCTTCACCGCCCTGCATAACAAAGGTGCGGAAGCCGAGAGCATAGCCCTCTTTTGCGCATTCGATGATTTCGTCTGTGCACAGGCGGTAGCGGTCACAGTTTTTGTTTGAACCTCTGATGCCACAATAATAACAATCGTTTTTGCAGATATTGCTTATTTCAATAAGCCCTCTGATAAAAACTTTGTTTCCATAGATTTTTTTGCGCGCATCAACAGCTTTTTGCCTGATATATTCGGTTGTTTCGGGAGTGATTGAGGTTATGAGTTTTGCATATTCATTTTCAGTCAGCGAATGTTCGCGGGCGAGGGTATCAATAAGTCGGAGAACGTCATTCATGGCTGATTACCGATGAAAAAGCGGTTTTAACGCTTACACCGTCAAGTTTACCGATTTTGCCTGAAAGAGCTGAAATCGTATCCTGCGGAGCATCAATCGCAATGCTGATGATGTTGATTTTGCGTTCTTTATAAGGGATACCCATTCTGCCGATGATGAATTCGCCGTAATCGTGAAGATAAGAATTGATTTGCACAACGCTCTCGCTGTTTTCAACAATAATGCTCATAACTGCAACTCTTGTTTCCATAGCAACCTCCGAAAATATAAAATGCCGCACCCGAAAAGGGTACGGCAAGATAAAGGATATAGTTATCCTGTTTCACAATTTAACCGTAACCTTTCACTCAGAAAATCTTTGTGTCGGGGAACTGTATATATTATAACACAATTTATAGATTACCGTCAATAAAAATGTTTATGATAATGCAACAATGATTGCCTGATATTTTGGTAATATCAACATAAAAAACGGAGCCCGTAAGAGCTCCGTTAATTTTTTGTGATTTTAATTATACACCTGCGATGAAGTAGATAAGCTTAAGGGGAAGAATGTAGGGAAGAAGCTTAACGATTGTGTCACAGATTGCTGAAACAATGCCGCCGAAATCAACAAAACCGTCAAGGTCTTCGGCTGCAGGTGCACCGTCATAATCAAGGGTGAATGCCTGTGTATACATAACACCGCCTGCACCAACTATTTCTGCTCTGACATAGCTGCCGATCTGGTCTGCATAATCGTCAAGGTCGATTGTTGCACCTGATGCGATTTCCTTGCCGTCAGCAATCCAGCGGATAACAACAACGTTTTCTGTTTCAAGAGTGATTGTGTCTTCGTTTTCATCGATGATAACGTCTGTAACAACGGGAACAATTGCATCTTCGCCTGCATAGAATTTTTCGCCTGTTGAAAGAGCTGTGTCAAGCATCTGAACGAGTGCTGCTGCTTCGGGCGTATCAATCTTTTCTGCAATAGCCTTATAAGCTTCCATCTCAAGTGAATTGCCGATATATTTGCTTGCTGCAAAGAACTGACCGTTTGCCATTGCATCCTTAAGGCTTGCGGAGTTGAGGTCATCCATAAGAATCATTGTGTAGCCCGAGTCAACAATGTTAAGGTTGTGAGCATCGGTTGTTGCAATAGCATAAACGTTTCTGCCGTTAGGAACGATTTTCTGAAGAAGGATATCCCAAAGCTTTCTGTCATAACGTGTTCTGCTGTCGCCTTTGCTGTTAATATCAATGCCGAGGCAGCTGTCATATGTGAGAAGAAGGCTTGCGAACTTGTTGATTTTGTAATTATAAACAGGGTCAGTCACGTCATATGCGCTGTCCTGTGTTTCTTCATCTCTTGCGTTTGTGTATTCACCGGGGTGGTTGATAACTGAAAGACCGCCGATTTCGTCAACTGCGGCAATGGGAGTTTCGTAATTGCTTGTGCCGCCGAGAACTCCGTTGCCCCAATCAGCAAACCAAGTGTTTACGTGAGCGTTGTTGAATGATGTGGGGTTCTGCTCGTTGCCGTAAGGTACGCGGAGCATTGCGTGACCGTCAACGCCGTCAACTGATTCAACGTAGAATTCGTCGTTTGTTGCCGCATCTGTGTCAACACGGTAGTCATTGCCGTCAGCGGTTGTGCCGATTGGGTCAAGAGTATAATCATAAACGCCGCCGTTCTTAACCCATGAGATAAGCTTGAGAGGGTCGTTGAACTGCTGAGTCATATAGCTTGTGCTTACTGTGCCGTGGTCAGTGATAGCAAGAACGTCAAAGCCGAGTTCATAGTGTCTTGCAACCATATCGGGCAGGGGATTGCTGCCATCGCTGAAAGTTGTGTGGCTGTGAAGGTCAGCTTTATACTGATTCAAGCTTGAAAAATCAAGGTTTTCATAGGGACTTGTGATTTCATAATCAACGTCAGCATTTGCAAATGCCATCGGCACGCAGGAAAGAAGCATTACAACACCGAGGATGATCGCTGTTATCTTTTTTAAGTTTTTCATTATTATCCTCCCTTAGACTTTACTGATGTAAAGTATTATAGCAAAATCATAAATTTTTGTAAATTGTAAATAGTAAACAAAATTCATATAATAATTTTGGATTATAAAAATAGATGTTCTGTTTGATATTTTAAAAATGTTGTGGTATTATTCATATTAAATGATGCGATATAATTCATATTATGCGAGGCGGATTTTAATGTTTATAATTCGAAAAATCTGGTCAGTTTTAACTCTTCCTATACTTATTCTGACTTTGCTCACAAGCCCTGTTGCAAAGTCAACACCCGATGCAGAGCTTGTTTCAAAGGACGTTTTTGTTTTGGATAAAGCGCTTCTTATGGGTCAGGGTATCACAACCGACGGCGAGTATTTTTATGCAAGCGGCTCAATTACCGCTATCGGTCTGCAATCTCTTATAAAGTTAACTTTTGATGATATGCAGATTGTTAAAACAGCTGTTAATCCTTTACCTGACGTATGTAAGGAAAGGGGCAACAACCATATCGGCGGCATCAGTTATTATGATGGCAAAATTTATGCTTCTGTTGAGGGCGGAGATGATTGTTACGCCTGCATAGTTGTTTTTGACTGTGAAACTCTGGAGCCCACAGGTGAGGTTTATGATTTGCCCAACGAGCTTTATGATGACGGCATTCCGTGGCTTGCGGTTGACAGAGAAACGGGTCTGCTCTATGCTTCTAAATGGAATGATGCGGACTACATAAGAGTTTATGACATCAGCAACGGTATGAAAAACGTTGATAACATTGAGCTTTCTGAAACAATTCACCGCACACAGGGCGGCGAATTCTATAACGGTACGCTCTATCTTTCAATAGATAATAAGGACCATGAATCACATAAAAAAATTCTTTCTGTTGACGTTAAAACGGGCAAGGTTGATGTTGCTGCAATCAGAGACGTTGGCGGTGATGTTGAGGCTGAAGGTCTGACTTTCTGGGAAAACGAAGACGGAGCTGTTATGCACGTTCTTGATTATAACAAGTTTGTAGGAATCTTTGTTCATCACTACAAAGTTGATTTTTGAGGTGTAATATGAAATTTTGCGATATTAACATTCGCGACCCTTTTGTTCTTGTTGAAAACGGTAAATATTATCTTTACGGCACAAGGGGCGAAACTGCCTGGACCAAAGCTTTCGGTCTTGATGTTTACATAAGCGATGACCTTGAAAATTGGAGTGAGCCCAAGGAATGTTTTTCTTTGCCTGAAAACTTTTGGGCTGATAAAGAAATCTGGGCACCTGAAGTTCATAAATATAACGGAATTTATTATATGTTTGTTTCTTTGCGTTCCGATACCCGAAACAGGGGAACGCAGATTTTAAAGAGCGATAATCCCGAAGGACCGTTTCTTCCGTTCACCGATGATGCAATAACTCCTCCCGAGTGGCTTTGCCTTGACGGAACGTTCTATGTTGATAAAAACGGCAAACCCTATATTGTTTTCTGCCACGAGTGGGTACAGGTTACAGACGGTGAGATTCACGCAATGCCCTTAAAAGAAGATTTAAGTGAGCCTGCAGGCGAGCCGATTATGCTTTTTAAGGCTTCACAACCTTATTGGGCTGATAAAGGCAGAGATAAATATATAACCGACGGTCCGTTTATGTATCGCACAGAAAGCGGTAAGCTGATGATGATATGGTCAACCTTCACAAAGTCGGGTTATACGCAGGCTGTTGCCTATTCCGATAACGGCGAGATTGACGGCAACTGGATTCACACTGCACCTTTGTTTGATAAAGACGGCGGTCACGGAATGATTTTTGATGACCTTAACGGCAAAAAATATCTTATTCTTCATTCACCGAATGAGAATCCGCTTGAAAGACCCGTTCTTTTTGAAATTGAAGAAAAAGACGACAATCTGGTTGTTTTATGATGAAGGGAGTTTTTATAATGAAAAAATTTATCGGTATTATTCTTGCGATTGTTATGGTGTTTTCAAGCGTGCTTCCTGCTTTTGCAGACCATAACGCTGATACCTGTTCAGATGTCCCCGTGCTTGTTATAAGAGGTATGGATTTCGGCGGTCTTTACACAGACGTTGGCACTGATGCACAGGCACCTGCAATCAAGGCGGATGCAAAATCAATTATTATCAGCGCTTTCAAGGGTATCATCGGTTGCATGCTTAACCTCAGCCTCGATCCGTTTGTTGAAAGTGTGGCTGATATTGCAGGCGGAATTTTTGAAAATATCAAAATGAATTCTGACGGTACTTCGAAGCACAATACCGCTGCGATTCAGTATCCTCTTGCGGCAGAAAATTATGAGGCTTTTGTTAACGGTGTTGACTGCGAATACGGTATGATCAGAGCTATGATTGAAGAGATTGGTGACCACGCTTATTATTTCAATTATGACTGGCGAATTGATCCTTTTGTTGTTGCGGATGAAATCAATGCTACCGTTGAAAGAATGGTTGCAGAAACAGGTCACGATAAAATCAACATTTCCTGTTGCAGTATGGGCGGTGTTATGACCCTTGCTTATCTCACTGAATACGGCTATGACAGAGTTAACCGAGTTTGCTTTATGTCTTCAACTATCTGCGGTGCACAGGTTTGTTCAGACCTTCTTGCAGGTCAGCTTGAAATCGGATCTGATACTCTTTATAACATTGCAAACGACGGCACAAAGGATATTCCTTTTGTTAATTTCCTTATGAAAGTGCTTAAGTATACAGGTGCTTTTAAAGCCGCATCTCTCATTGCAAACAAGTTTACAGATGAATATGTTGATATGGTAAACGAGCTTGTGCTTGTTCCTGTTTTTGGTTGCAATCTGACCTTCTGGACACTTCTTCAGCCTGAAGACAGACAGGGCGCAATTGATTTCATTATGGGCGGCAAACCTGAAAATTATCCCGAATTATATACAAAGATTCAGGCCCTCTGGGCAATGATTGACGGTAGAAACGCTCTTCTTGACGAAATGCTTGAAAACGGCGTTCAGATTGCCGTTGTTGCTCATTATGATGCACCTCTGATTCCTGTTTTTGAAGGCGCAGGTATGAACGGCGACGGTATTCTTGAAACCTATCAGATGTCGGGCTATGCAACCGTTGCGCCTTACGGTGAAACACTTGGTGATGATTACGTTGCGGAAAATCCCGAATATCTTTCACCCGACAGAGTTGTTGACCTTTCAACTGCAATTCTTCCCGAATATACATATATCATCAAGGGCGCACCTCACGTTGCAGGCAGTTACGGCACGGATTACAGCGATTTCTTTGTTTGGCTTATGACCTATGACGGCGAAGATTTCTATGCAGGTGTTAACCCTGATTATCCTCGCTTTATGCTTTCGGGCGATCAGCAGACTCTTGCAAAATTTGAATAAAATCAAAGGGGTTGTCCGCAGAGGACAACCCCATATTTTATATCATACCGTTTTCTTTGAGGTGCGCGGTGTCGTTGATAAACGAAAAAACCGTATCACCGTATTTGTTTGTGCCCTGTTTATAGAACGTTACCTTAGTTATACCTGTGTTATCAAAATCTATATCAAAGCAAGGTGATTTTTCTTTGAAGCCCATAAGTGTGAAAACAATATAAGTTATGAATGCGGCATGAGAAACAAGCGCAACCTTTTCGCCGTTTTTAAAATGGTTGCGAAGATAATCAAGAACCTTGCCTGCGCGTTCATATGTGCCTGCTTCATCATTATCAACCGTGTTTGAATAAATCATCGGTGAATCGGGTGAAACGTCGGGTGCAAGAACGGCATTCGGGTTAATTGTTTTGATTTCTTCCATTGTAACGCCTTTATATTCGGGTGCAAATATCATTTCGCACGCAAGGGGCAAAATGTTGAGAGCTTTTTGTTTTTGCTGATGCATCAGAATACCTGTTGCAGTCTGAACGGCACGGAGCATAGCGCTTGATATAACTGCATCAAAATCAATGCCGCGCAGATATTTGCCTGCATTATCAGCCTGATTAATACCTTTTTCTGTCAGAACAGGGTCGTGCATTTCTTTTTCTGTCAAATCGGTTTTACTGTAACCTGCGTTGCCCATACTCTGACCGTGACGGATTATGTAAAGCTCAAGCTCTTTTATAGGTGTTGTGTTTTCCATAGTATCCTCCAACTTTTCAGCTTGATTTATTATATCATAATTCAAAAAACTATCAATACTTTTATTGACTTTAAAATTCATTAATAGTAAAATACTATTCATAATATTTTGAAAGGCTGACTCTATGGCTGTTTGTTACGTTGTCGGTGCGGGCGAATGTGATTCGCTCCATATAAATAAGCAAAACGGTGATATCATAATTGCGGTTGACGGCGGCGCAAGGCATCTTGAACGCTTTGGGCTTAAGCCTGATATATTCATCGGTGATTTTGATTCGCTCGGCGAAATACCTGCAGGTGATAAAGTTATTCGTTTGAAGCCTGAAAAAGACGTTACCGATATGCACGCCGCAGTTGATGAGGGTATTTGTGAGGGCTTCAATGAATTCGAAATCTTCGGTGCAACGGGCGGAAGGCTCGATCATACGCTTGCAAATATTCAGCTTGCCGCATCTCTTGCGCAAAAGGGCATCAAGCATATAATTCACGGGCCGGGCTATTGCGTTGCTGCAATTAATAATTCAACCGTTGAATTTGATGATTCGTATGAAGGTTATATTTCGGTTTTTGCTCATTCCGATGTTTGCTTGGGTGTGTGCATTGAAGGGCTTAAATATGAAGTTGATGATGCGAAATTTACGAATTCTTTTTCACTTGGTGTGAGCAATGAATTCATAGGCAAAAACAGCAAAATCTGCGTTGGAAACGGAACGCTCGTTATAGTTTATACCGATAAAAAAGGAGAATAATTAAATGAAAACCAATCAAAAAAGAATCCTAAGTTTATTACTCGCATTCGTTATGCTTTTCACGGCGGTTATGCCTTCGTTTGCTCAAACAAGCGAATCCGCTTGGGCTGAATATTGGGTAAGCGAAGAAGCACAGGCTGGCATAATTATGTTCCCAGGCGCAGATGATTCAAGCCGCAATTTCAACTGGTATTCATATGATGAATCCGTTCCCGAAATTCTTGTGTCACTCAATGCTGATATGGGCGATGCAAAGACTTTTAAAGGTTACGCAACAAAAACTTACAGCGGAAACTATGCAAACAAAGTAACAGTCAGCGGTCTTGAATACGGTAAAACTTATTATTATCAGTGCATCAGCGGCGATTTTGCTTCTGACGTTTATTCATTTAAAACTGATAATGGCAGTTCTTTCACTGCAATGTATGTAACTGACGTTCATGTCAGCTATGATGAAAGCAATCCCGAGCATCTTTCTGAAACTGCTTATAACTTCGATCTCACAATTAATGAAGCACTTGCAACAAACGATGATATTTCTCTTATTCTTTCGGCAGGTGACCAGGCAAGTGAAGGTCTGCAGTGCGAATACATCGGCTTTAGCGCATCACCCTCTGTTAAGAGCATTCCCGTTGCAACAACAATCGGCAACCATGACCGCAAGGGCGTTGAATATAAAACCTTTTCAAATATGCCTAACCAGCAGGATATGATGGTTTCTTCATACGTTGGCTCAAACTATTATTTTGTTAAAAATAACGTTCTTTTCCTTGTTATGGACAGCAACAATTCAAGCGCAACTGATCACAGAAAGTTTGTTAAGCAGGCTGTTAAAGATAACCCCGAAGTTAATTGGAAAGTTATGATGTTCCATCACGACCTTCACGGCGGCAGAATTCCTCATAGAGAAAGTGAAAACGAGCTTCTCCGCCTTCTCTGGGCTCCGATTGCCGATGAATTCGGCATTGACCTTGTTCTTATGGGACATAGCCATTATTATACCGTTTCCAACGTTTTATATAACAATAAAACCGTTTCTGAATTAGCAAACGGCGCAACCGTAACAGACCCCGAAGGAACAGTTTATATGGTTTCAGGTTCGCTTAACCGTCCCAGAGACGACGAGGATATTTCACTTGGCGAAAACGTTGGCATCGAATATCTTACAATGGATAAAATCTACAACCTCATCGATTTCACAGAAACAACAATCACAGTTAAATCATATGCGATTGAAAGCGATACCTGCTTTGCATCATATACAATCGAAAAGACTGATAAAGACGGCGGTCACAGCGATAAGATGCCTGCATTCTATAATTTCTTTATCAGATTAATCGGTATGATTGTTGCGATTTTCAATAACATCGGTGTTTACGGTGACCTCACGGAAGACGGATATAACGTTAATTTCTTTGAACTTATTTTAGGATAAAAGGAGATTTATTCTGCGATGATTAAGCATATCGTTTGTTTCAAACTTAAAGATAACAGTCCCGAAAACTGCGAAAAAGCAAAGGAAGTTCTGCTTTCAATGAAAGGCAACGTTCCACTCGTTCGTGACATCGCAGTCGGCATTGATTTTCTTCATTCCGAGCGTTCTTATGATTTGATTTTAGAGGTTATTCTTGACGATGCAAAAGCACTTGAAGATTATCAGAATGACCCTTACCATTGCTCTGTTGTCAAAACTCATATGCACGCTGTTCGTGAATCAAGCGTTGCGATTGATTATATTCTTTGATTATTCAGAAAGCTCTGCTTTGCGGAGCTTTCTTTTTTGTTGACTGAATAATATTATTATGTTATATTAAAAATGAGGTGACGATAATGAATATCATTAAAAAGAAAGCCTATAAGATTGTCGGTAAGGTTGTTAATGCAGTAACCAATGCCGCAACAGCCCAGGATATGGGTTCAAAAAAGAATAACGGCTATCAGCCCGATGAAAAAATTATTTCGCTTTGCCGTCAGATTGGTGCAGAGGGTATTGTTATGCTCAAAAATAATAACAACACCTTGCCGCTTGATAAATCAAGAACCGTTTCTGTTTTCGGCAGAGTTCAGCGTGACTTTTTCTACGTTGGCTACGGCTCGGGCGGTGACGTTAACGCACCTTATAAAATCAGCCTTATCGAAGGTTTGAGAGCTAATAAAAACATAACAGTCAATGAAAATCTTGCGGCAGTTTATGAGAATTGGTGCAAAGAGAATCCTGTTGATGACGGATTCTGGGGTCATTGGCCTATGTGTTATGACGAAATGCCCGTCACAAATGCACTTGCTGCCGAAGCTGCGCAGGAATCTGATACCGCTATTGTTGTTATTGGCAGAGCTGCAGGTGAGGACAGAGAAAACACCCTCACAAAGGGCAGTTATTATCTGACAGATGAAGAGCACGCAATGCTTGATGCAGTTACTCTTTCTTTCAAAAAAGTTATTCTTTTGCTCAACTGCGGAAGCATTATGGATATGTGTGCCATCAATGCATTCGGAGACAGGATTTCTGCAATTCTTTACGTATGGCAGAGCGGCATGGAAAGCGGCAATGCAATTGCTGACGTGCTTTCGGGTGACGTATCACCCAGCGGTAAGCTGACTGATACTATTGCAACAAGCTATAAGCGTTATCCCGGTTGCAATGATTTCGGCGATAAAAAGTTCAATTGTTACACAGAAGATATCTACGTTGGCTATCGTTATTTTGAAACCTTCAAAAAACACAGAGTGCTTTATCCATTCGGCTTTGGCTTAAGCTATACTCAGTTTGCTTTTGAAAACACTTCTTTCGCTGTTTCTGACGGCAAAATCACCGTTACAACCAATGTTAAAAACGTTGGTGAATATGCAGGCAAAGAAGTTGTTCAGGTTTATTTTGAAGCTCCCTGCGGCAGACTCGGCAAGCCTGCACGCTCACTTGTTGCTTTTGCTAAAACATCTTTGCTTGCTCCCGATGAAAGTGAAAAGGTTGAGCTTTGCTTCAACATTGCAGATATGGCTTCCTATGATGACGTTAAAGAATTTTCATATATCCTTGAAAAGGGAGATTATAACGTTTATCTCGGTGCGGACGTACGCTCTGCAGAGCTTTGCGGCACTTATTCGCAAGCTGAAGATGAAATTACGCTTAAGCTTTCGCAGACAGCCGCGCCTGTTGTTCCCTTTGACAGAATGAAGGCAACTCCCGACGGCATCACTTATGAAACCGTTACCGTTGCTGACTATGATTTAAAGCAGATTATTCTTGATAATATTCCTGATGCTACACCCAGATACAACGAACACTGCACTCTTGCCGACGTTAAAAACGGCAAAGTAACAATGGAACAGTTTGTTTCAACTCTTTCTGCAGATGAGCTTGAGGCTCTGAGTAGAGGTGACTACACAATGAACAGTCCCCTCGGTGCGAAAGGTAACGCCGCAGTTTACGGCGGTGTGCTTGAATCAATGCGTAAAAAGGGTATTCCGCCTGTAACAACTACAGACGGCCCCTCTGGTATCCGCCTGAGCTCCTGCGCTTCTCTTATGCCTGTAGGCACAGAGATTGCCTGCTCATGGAATACCGACCTTGCAAAAGAGCTTTATGCCGAAGTAGGCAAAGAAATGAAGATTCTCGGCTCCGACGTGCTTCTTGCCCCGGGTATCAATATCCACAGAAATCCGCTTTGCGGCAGAAACTTTGAATATTATTCTGAAGACCCGTATCTCACAGGTAAAATGGCGGCGGCTGTTGTCAGCGGTATGCAGTCAAGCGGTGTTTCGGCTTGTCCCAAGCATTTTGCCTGCAACAATCAGGAAACAAACAGAATCTATAATGATTCCAGAGTTTCGGAGAGAGCGCTCCGTGAGATTTATCTTAAGGGTTTTGAGATTTGCGTTAAGGAAGCCAAACCTCTTAACCTTATGACTTCTTATAATAAAATCAACGGTGTATGGGGTCATTATCATTATGAACTCTGCACACGCATTCTGCGCGGTGAATGGGGCTATGAGGGCTGTATTATGACCGACTGGTGGATGCGCTCATCAAAGTCACCTGAATTCCCTGCATTATGTGACCAGGCATACAGAGTGCGCGCAGGTGTTAACGTGCTTATGCCCGGTGGCGGCAGAGTGAGCAAGAAAAAGCCTGACGGTACTTTGCTCAAAACTCTTGGTAAATATAATGGTATAACAATGGGTGAACTACAGCGCAATGCGGCGCAGATACTTGGTTTTGTTATTCAGAGCAGTGCGATGAAAGGGGATTATCTTAAATGAGTTTTGAGATAATTACCGCAACCGAAAATGATTGCGGTGAAATTCTCCGTTTTATCAATGAGCTGGCCGCTTATGAAAAAATGAGCAACGAAGTTGTGGCAACAGAAGAGCTTCTCAAAGAATGGATATTTGAAAAGAAGAAAGCTGAAGTTGTTTTTGCGGTTGCAGACGGTAAAAAGGTTGGCTTTGCTCTTTTCTTCCATAACTTTTCAACCTTTCTCGGCAGAGCAGGTGTTTACCTTGAGGATTTGTTTGTTATGCCTGAATACCGTGGTAAGGGCTATGGAAAAGCGCTTCTCAAAGAGCTTGCTCGCACAGCTGTTGAAAGAGGCTGCGGCAGACTTGAATGGTCTTGCCTTGATTGGAATAAACCCAGCATTGATTTCTATTTATCTCTCGGTGCAACACCTATGAATGACTGGACGGTTTATCGCCTCACAGGCGATACGCTCAAAAATATGGCAGAATAAAAATAACCGCCTTGTGGATTAACCACAGGGCGGTTTTCTTTATGCAGGAATGTATTCCATTTTAAAGCAATGTGAACGGATTTTATAGTTTGTTACGTTACCTCTGAAATGGTTGCCTTTAATTTCTTTATTGCCGATTTTCATTGTTTCAACGTATCCGATTGACGAAGAATAGGCGGCATCGTGTGAAAGTATCTTCAGCCATTGTGAGGGTTCGTCTTCAAGAATAATTTTGCTGTCATAAGCAAGAATCATTTCTTTCATTTCATCGGCGGTGAATTCAGCGGTTGCAATCTCAATTTCTTCGGGGCTTGAGTTTCCGCCGCAAAGATATGGATAATTACCTCCCCACGTTGAAGCCGCCGCAGTTGTTTTGCCTGCGCAAGAATCAAAATAGCAGGTGAAAGCCTCAGAGCCTTTATAATCAACGTATTTTGCGCTCGGTTTTGACGAATCATTCTCCATTCCGAGCACCGCAAGGCAGGCTTTGTGAAGGTTTGTGCCTTCGTAGGCATAGGTTGAATCATATGCGTGTCGAGAGGCGTCAACGTCAAAATCATACCACTTTGCAAAAGTATAAATTGCAACAATCTGTGCCTTGAGCGCTTCTGTGGGAGCACTTGGGCCGATTTCTCTTTTTGCGGTTCTGCAAAGATATTCAACAATCGGGATTGACTTGCCGCCGTACTTAATGTGAGTAGGTGTTGCGGAATCGGTTTTGATAGTTGTATCGGTGTAATAATTAATAAGTATTTCTTCGTAATTCTTGCCGTCTTTTGCCATCTGAATTGCGCCGTCCTGACTCATTCCGACGCCGTGACCCCAGCCGTAGGTTGTGAAAATAAATTTGCCTTCATATTCAACAACAGAAGAAGGAGGATCATCGGTTGTCGGAGGAGTTACGGGAGTATCTCCGCCACCGCCGAAAAGCGTTGAAAACAGCTCAATAAAAAGCAACAGAATGCTTAAAAATGATGATAATATGCTTGAAATATTCATAGTTTATTCCTCAATAAGACCGTAATATCTGCCAATCCAATAAGGAAGCAGGTATGCGCTGGGACTGCTCGCTCTTTCGGGTCTGCCTGTATCAACTCTGAAAGGATTACGGTCACAGTGATAGGCAATTTTCTGGTCTGCATCAAGCGGAATAAGAAGCTGACGTCCACCACCCCAACGCTCGGGCTCGGTATCATAAACAAGGTTTCTTCTCTTGCTGTTAAGCATTTTGCGCTGAACAAAATCAAGGGGAAGGTCACGCAGACCTTTGATTGCCGTGTCAATATCGCAAACTTCGTCTGTGAATGCACCGTAAATCAGGTTAAACGTTGCACAGTTTTCGATTCTTTCATAATCCCAGTGGTGCTTAAGCCCCATAAGAAGATATTTTCTGATTGCAGGGTCTTTTTCGATACGAAGAATTGTCACAGAGCACATAAAGCCGAGGTTATCGTCGATATGGGTAACGTGACCGTCGTGCTTTTTATGCTGTGCGGCATTGATAAGAAAATGCTCGTCAATTGCAAGTCGCATAAATTCTTTTCTGTATTTTTCATCGCCGCTTACCTGATAAGCAACGTCAAGGAAGGTGAGAATTTCAAGAGAATTGATGCATTTTTCCCACATCCACATACTGTTGTTGTTGAGCTCTTTAGGATTCCAGATAGCCCAGGTTGTTGGCAGACCGTCGATATCGCAAAGGTGATAATCGTGCTCAATCATATGGTCAACCATATCGCAAACAACTTCTCTGATAAGAGCTTTTTCTTCATCGTTTGCGCAGAATTCATAGTAGAGCGAGAAACCGAAGAAGTGACCTGTCATTTCATCGCTTGATGTTTCGCCAAGCCATTCGCAGGTGCCGTCGGGTGAGGGATGCCACTCGTGACCGTCACGTTCGTCAATTGTGCCGAAGCCGTCTTCGCCCTCATAACGCACGGCTCTTGCAGTGAAGCCTTTGATGCCTGATACTTTGCAGAGCTTGACCATAGCGTGCATGCTTCTTCTTGCGGCTTCAAGAACTTTTTCGTTTTTGGTAACGGCGTAGCAATAGCAGAGTGAGCCGAGATAGGTGTGAGTCCAAAGACCGTCGTTATCTGTGATGCAGGGTTTGCCTGTTGAAATATCGTGGTTTTTGATATCGATAACGCCTGTGAGGTAACCGTCTGTGCGGATATAATATTTTTCTGCATAGTCAAAGCAGTAATCGGCTTTTTCTTCAAGAGTCATCATTTTTTCGCTGATTTTTGTAACGCCTTCATCTGTTGCTGTCCAAATATCGTTGCCAACTGCGATAGCATCATTAACCTTTTCACAGCAAGCCCATCTTGTTGCAGGCAGATATTTTGCCGCACCGTTATTGATAACAACAAGACCTGCATCGGTTGAAATGATAACTTTGCCGTCATCGCTGTGCTTGATTGCAAAAACTTCTTCTTCGGGGAGACAGTCGATTTCTTTATTACCGTACCAACCGTTACGGTTATCATAGATATATGCACCTTTATCGGTGCCGAGCCAGATGAAGCCCAGAGCTTTATCAAATGCAACGCAGTTTATGTTAAACTCAGGCATTGTTGAATGCTCGGGGAAAATGCACATCCAATGCTTTCTTTTGCCTGCAAAAATGCAAAGAGATCTGCCGGAGAAAGAAATGAGTTTGCCGTTTGAAATTTCAAGACCGCCTGCAGGCAGCTCGGTATTATGATAAGGCTTGAATTCACCGTCAACAAAGCGATAAAGAGTATAGTCAGTTATAAGAAAAGCTTCTTTTTCGCCGCTGATGCCTGAAATCCTTTGATCAAAGCTCTGGATTTCTGCAATCTTGCCGTCCTCAAGAAGATAAACGGTTTTGTCTGCAGCAAACCAAACTTTTTCGCCCATAACGTGAATAACGTTAACGCTGTCACAAGCAAAAGCGCCGAAAGAACCGTCAGCTTTTGTATAGTTCAGACCGCAGTCAGTTCCGATATAAACTGTGCCGTTTTTATCGGTGGCAAGTGTAAGTGCTTTGTCTGAAAGCAGGCCGTTTGATGCATAGAAATAATCACAGGTTCTCTGGGGGAATGCGTTACTTCTGTAACTTCCTTTTCTCATTTTATTTCTCCTTTATAAAATATTGATTGAAGTCTGCAAATATTTATCAGAGCCTTTTTCTCTGATTATAATTTTCCTTTGACCCTTCTCGCAGTTTGCTGTTGAAAAATTCCAGGTAACCACGCCCGGCGATTGGGCAGTAACGCTTGCTAATGATTCTGATTTGAGTAAATCATTGTTGTTCCTGTAAACTTCAATTGTGTATTCCTTGCCGACGGTGCCTGAAATAACGATTGAAGCGTCATTGCCTTTTGAAACGTCTTTGGTAATTGCTATAATGCCAATACCGTTGCTTTCTTCACGAACTGTAACAGGCTGTGTTGTTGTCGGCTTATCAGTTGGAGCAACAGTCTGAACGTGCGTCGTTTTTTGAGTAACCGAAGTTTTTGTTGTTTCTTTTTGAGTTAATGTTTCGGTTTTGTATGTCGGCTCATATGCGTGAGTCGGTACAGGGGGCATTGTTCTTTTTTCTGTTGAGGGCATAACCATTGAAACAACGTGATAACCGCTTTCGTCAACGTATGTGACTGTTTCTGTCTTCATAACCGTTTCGGTGATGGCAGTTGTAGCGGTTTCTTTGGATTCATGTGTTGTTTGCGTTACTGTTTCGGGTTTGTTACAAGCGCAAAGAACTATGCTCAAGCACAGAATTGCGGCCGAAATCATATATAATTTGTTTTTCATTTTAACCTCACAAAATAATTGAAATCTCACCTGACGAAAGAACTTTTGTAGTTCCGTTTTCAAGCGTTACAATAAGATTACATTGCTCGTTGATGCCGTTAACAACGGCTGAATATTGGTTGCCGTTTTCTTTAAATGAAATTTTTTTGCCGATAATAAAAAGCTGTTTTTCATATTCTGCAACAACTGATTTATCGTCAGGCTTGTCGGAATATTCGAGAATGTAATCTGCAATTTTATTTGCAAGCAGGTTTTTGTCACAATTCTTACCTACTGAGCCTGCATTGGGCAGATTTTCAGGAAATTCAGCGGTTGTCAGATTGATACCGATGCCGACTGCAATCAGCTTTTTGCCGTTTGATGTATAGCATTCGGAAAGAATGCCGCAGATTTTTTTGCCGTCTGAAAATATATCGTTGACCCATTTGATTTTTGCATCAATGCCGAAAAATTCTTTCAGCGCTTTGCAAACTGCAAGTGCGGCGGCGGGGGTGATAAGCGGCAAAATGTTTTTAGCTTCAAAAAGCAGAGTGAAATAAAGTCCCGTACCTTCGGGTGAATAAAACGCGTTTCCGCGTCTGCCTCTGCCTGCTGTTTGAGAATCTGCGATAATAAGCGAGGGCAGGGGAAGCGAATCAGCGTTTTGACGCGCATAAGTGCTCGTTGAATCAATCGTGTTAAATTTTAAAACGTTCATTCTGCACCTCTTTTCGCCTTTATATTGCTATAATAACATATTTCTGTATGCTTTTCAATCCTGTAAATTTTAGAATTATATGTTTATTAATATTGACTTATAAAATAAAAAGAGTTAAAATTATAAAATAATTATTATGGGGAGGTATAGACCTTGCTGGTGCTTAATAAGGGCTTTAACTATTCGCAGGATGGTCCGGGTAACAGATTGGTTTATCATTTGCAGGGTTGCAACTTTGCTTGCCGATGGTGCTCAAATGCAGACAGTATTCCTCTCGATAATTCCAAAGCAAAGCAGATTTCCGTTTCACAGATGTTTGATGAAATTATGCGAAGCAAAATGATGTTTTTTGACGGCGGAGGGGTAACCTTCACAGGCGGTGAAGCAACTCTTCAGGCTGACGAATTGTTTGAGCTTTTAAAGCTTCTGAAAGCCAATTCAATAAGCACTTGCATCGAAACAAACGCATCCTCTCCGATACTTTCCGATTTGTCTGAATACGTTGATTATCTGATTGTTGATATGAAGCATTATGATGAATCAGAGCATAAAAATTGGACAGGGGCTTCGCTTGAACCTGTTAAAAAGAATATCGAAGCTTTGCTTCGGTCGGGCAGGCAGATTCATATCAGAATACCTGTTATAAACGGTGTGAACGTTAATCCCGAAGCTTTTGCCGCTTATTTTGCAAAACTAAAAACAGATAATGCGGTTTTTGAGTTTCTGGCTTATCATGAATACGGCAAGGATAAATGGCAGGGTAAATATCAGATTGAAAACGGCTTTGTCAGCGAAAAAACAATTAAAGAATTCACACAAATTTTCAACGGTTACGGTCTTAAAACTGTTTCAACATAAGGAGATGTGACTATGGTTAATATTCTTAATTCAGCTTCAATAACTTCAATGGCTAAAGCTCTTTTTGCAGAAAAAAGAGCAGGCAACCGCCTTGACGGTTGGTTTATTGCAAAAGAAAAAGAACTTGAACTGAGCAAGGTTTATGAAAATGAAAACGAAGAAGTTAAAAAGGCTCTTATTCTCCGTGATATTATAAAAACTATTCCTCTTTATCTGAGTGATTATCAGCTTTTTGCAGGCACGCAGGATGATGCTTTTGCAAGAAGCTATGCGCTCATCAACCCCACTTTCAAGGTTGAAGAATTCAGCGGTTATTGTGACCCAGCCGCAGTTTTCGGTGATATTGAGCCTAACGGTGAATTCAATGCCGAAAGAATTGCAAAGGCAAGAAATGAGTTTGCAAAAACCGAATATGCGGTTAAACTCGGTGAAGTATACGGTGCAAATGAATGCTACACCAAAGAAGTTATCTTCTTCTTCGAGCAGGTAACGGGTCATCTTATTCCCGATATCCGTTTTGCTATCAAATACGGTGTTAAAGAGATGCTCAAGAAAATTGAAGGCAAAAAAGGCAACGGCTACAAGGCTTTTGCGATCGCTCTTGAAAGCGTAATCATTCTTGCTAACAGATATGCCGATATCGCTGCAGAGCAGGCAAAAACCGCTTCTGCCGAGAGAAAGGCTCAACTTGAAATTATTGAAAAAACACTCCGCAAGGTTCCTGAAAACGGAGCGGAAAATCTTTGCGAAGCAATTCAGTCTTTCATTCTTATGTGGCAGGTAATGTGCCTTGAACAAACTCCCAATCCCTTTGCATTTTCAGTTGGTAATGCCGACAGAATTTTTGAACCTTACAGAAACGGTCTTGACCGTGAAACAACAGCCGCTCTTCTTAAGCATTTTCTCGTTTTCTTTAACGTTGCAGACAGAAGCTGGGCTATCTCGCAGAATATCATTGTCAGCGGCAGAGATGAAAACGGCAATGACCTCACAAACGACACAACTTATGCTCTTATGGACGCTTATTGCGATATGAATTTGCCTCAGCCCATTCTTTCGGTTAAGCTCCACAAGAATTCACCCGAAAAGCTTTATGCAGAGATGGGCAGATTTCTTTTCACTGCCGGTGCACTTACACCCTCATTCTTCAATGATGATTCTCTTTTCACAGTCCTTGCTTCAAAGGGTGTTGATTCTGCCGACCTTCCCGATATCTCGGTTGCAGGTTGTCAGGAGCCTTTGATTATGGGCAAAGATAATGCCAACACAACAAACAGCTGGCTCAATCTTCCCAAAATCCTTGAAATGACTCTTACCGGTGGTGTTTCAACCGTTACAGGTGAAAAGCTTGTTGAATGCGATGCTTGCTCACTTGAAAACGTGAGAGAAGAATTCTATAAAAACGTTCAGCGTTTTGTTGATGCCATGGCTGATGCTGCAAACGGTGCATCAAAAGCACTCTCAACTCAGAGAGTACCCTTCCTTTCTTGCCTTATGGGCGGTCTTGAAAACGGTATTGATGCAAGAGATATCAACCGTCAGGGCACAAAGTATAATGGCAGCGGTTGCCTTATTCACGGTGTTTCCGTTATCGCAGACAGCTTCAGTGCAATTGATAAGCTTCTTGCAGAAAGACCCGAAGATAGTTATAAGCTTGTTGATGCTCTCAAGGCAGATTTCAAGGGTTATGAAGACCTGCGCGAATTCCTGCTTTCAGCTGATAAATTCGGTAATAACATTGAAACTGTTGATAACGAAGCAGGCGAAGTTGCTTCAAAGGTTGCTGACATTGTTGCGAACGCAAAGAACTATCTCGGCAATCCTTTCAGACCCGATTTCAGCTCACCCTCAACTCATCTTCTTTACGGTTATTGGGTTGGTGCGACACCCGACGGCAGACGCTCAAGAGATATGCTCGGTTACGGTGTTGACCCGCTTTACGGCAGTGCTGAAAACGGTCTCGGTTTCAGAATGCTTTCAAATATGAAGATGCCTTTTGAAAAGATGAACGGCGGCTATGCATCACATCTTGGCATCGATCCCAAGTATTTTAAAGGCGAAACAACCGCAGAAAAGGGTGTTGAATTCAGAGATAAGGTTATCAATCCTCTTTTCTTCAATCCTCTGAAAGAGGGTGTTTCTCCCTTCTATCTCTACGTTAACGTAACTACTGCAGAAATCCTTCGCAAAGTGCTTGCAAACCCCAAAAAGTATGCGCCCAGCGGAGTTTACATTATGAGAATTCACGGCACGTTTGTTAACTTCCTTGATTTGTCGCCTGCAATTCAGCAGGATATTATTACAAGACTTGACCCCGCTTCAGCGGCAATTTGTTGAGGTGTTTGAATGAAAATTATCGGTATAGATATCGGTACAACGGGAATATGCGGAGTTTTGACGGATGCGGAAAGCGGAGCAATGATAAAATCCGTAACCAAACCCAACGAGGCTTTTATCAAATCCGATAAGCCTTTCGAAAAAGTCCAGAATCCCGACGTTATTATGCAAACAGTATATGATATACTCGGCGAACTTGATGCGGAATCTGTATCTGCAATCGGTTTTTCGGGTCAGATGCACGGCATAGTGTATACCGATGCCGACGGCAAATCTGTTTCGCCGCTTTATATCTGGCAGGATGAAAGAGCGGCGGCGGAGTATAAAGACGGCAAAAGCTATGCCGAATATCTCGGCTGTCACGCAGGCTACGGCAATGCGACTGATTTCTATAACCGTGAAAACGGTCTTGTGCCCGAAAATGCAAAATATTTTTGCACAATTGCCGATTATGCCGTAATGCAGCTTTGCTCACTCAAAAAGCCTGTTTGCCATATAACAAATGCGGCAAGTCTCGGCTGCTTTGACGTTTTAAATAACAGTTTTACTATTAAGAATTCTATGCTTCCCGAAGTTACCGCAGATTTCGCGGTGTGCGGAAAATATAAGAATATCGCAGTCAGCGTTGCTCTGGGTGATAATCAGGCAAGCTTTATAGGTTCGGTAAGAAACAGCGGTGATGCCCTTATCAATATCGGCACAGGCTCTCAGATTTCGTGGCTTTCGGAAACCCCCGTTGAGCTTACAGGCGTTGAAACCAGACCATTTGACGGCAAGCGTTATCTTGCGGCGGGCTGTGCACTCTGCGGAGGCAGAGCTTTTGCACTGCTTGAAAGATTTTTCCGTCAGGCGGTTGAAGCGGCAACAGGCGAAAAGAGTAAGTCCTGTTACGCATTCCTTGATGAAATGCTAAAAGATAAAACCGAAACCACACTTTCAGCCGATTCAAGATTCTGCGGCACAAGAAACGACCCGTCAGTCAGAGGTTCTTTCAGCGGAATTTCCGAGGAAAACTTTACTCCCGCCGATTTTGCGTTTGCTTTGCTTGATGCAATGGCACAGGAGCTTTATGAGATGTTTGATAAAAAAGCGGGCGGTCTTGTCTGCTCGGGCAACGGTATCCGTCTGAATGCGGCTTTACAGCGTATATTTTCAAAAAAATTCGGCACGGAAATTAAAATTCCTCTTTACGAAGAAGAAGCTGCTTACGGTGCGGCTCTTTCTGCAATGGCGGCAAGCGGAATTTGTGAAAATATTGACGAGGCGTGCCTCAAAATAAAGTATAAGGATGAATAAAATGTTCTATAACAAACCTGTATTTTTTGAGAAAAACAGAGTTTTCAGAGTATATCTCGGCGGCAAACTCTTTTCTGATTTCTTCGGTGACGATTCAACCGACGGCAACTATCCCGAGGAATGGGTAGCTTCAAGTGTAAAAGCTCTTAACGAAGGAAGCACGGATGAATACGAAGGCGTTTCAAAAATCGAGGGCGAAGATTTATATCTTAACGAAGCAACCGAAAAATACAGAAAAGAGCTTCTCGGTGAGCGTGAGGATATAGGAATTCTTACAAAGATTCTTGACAGCGCAATCAGACTTCCCGTACAGGCTCATCCCGACAAAGCTTTTTCTCAGAAATATTTTTCTTCGAAATACGGCAAGGAAGAAAGCTGGATTATTCTTGCAACAAGACCCGATGCGAAGATTTTCTATGGCTTCAAAGACGGTGTAACGCTTGAAGAATTCGAAAAGGCAATCGACGCAAGTGAAACTGATGCAGATGCAATGGAAAAGCTTCTTTGCTCAATCGACGTTAAAGCGGGTGACGTTATTTATATTCCCGCAAAAATGGTTCACGCAATCGGAAGCGGCTGTCTGCTTCTTGAAGTGCAGGAACCTACCGATTTCACAATTCAGCCTGAACGCTGGTGCGGTGAATACAGACTTTCAGATAACGAAATGTATCTCGGTTTAAACAGAGAACAGGCTCTTGAATGCTTTGATATGCAAAAGCGTTATCCTGCACCGCTCAAACCGAAAACTCTTCTTAACGAAAACGGCGTTCTTTATGAATCGATGATTGATGAGAATATAACAACAAGTTTTTCGGTCAGAACCGCAACTCTCGAAGGCGGTGAATTCACTCTTGAAAGATCAGCGGCAATTTACGTTGTGCTTGAGGGAGAAGGCAGAATTACAGGCGAAGACTACGTGCGCGAAATCAAAAAAGGCGATTATTTCCTTATGCCCCACGCGGCTGTTAATAATTATAAAGTAAGCGGAAAAATTAAAATTGCGGAATGCTTTGCATAATGCATTCAGCTCCGAGAGGTGTTTTTATGAAAAAAATAATCAGAATCATTTCACTTTTGCTTGCAGTAATGTTTGTGCTTTCTGCATGCAGTTCAGATAACAGCAATAAAGTTGATTCAAACGGAAATAAAAAAGTTTTATTTACAATGCAGAACGGTGCAACGTTCGTAATTGAAACCTATCCCGAATATGCACCCAGAACCTGCGAAAACTTTATAAACCTTGTTGAAAGCGGTTTTTATGACGGGCTGACTTTCCACAGAATCGTTGACGGTTTTGTTGCACAGGGCGGCGACCCCAAGGGTGACGGTACAGGTGATTCAGGCAAAAAGATTATTGGTGAATTTGCGAATAACGGTCACAGAAACGACCTTTCTCATACAAGAGGCGTTGTTTCAATGGCAAGAGGAAACAACAATAACTCCGCTTCCTGCCAATTCTTTATCTGCTACGATGACTGTTCAGCAAGTCTTGACGGTAACTATGCCGCTTTCGGCAAAGTAATCAAGGGTATGGAAAACGTTGATGCTTTCCTCAGCGTGCCCAGAATTTCAAACGGTTTCGGCGGTGAAATTTCAACACCAAAAACACCTATTGTTATCGCTTCTGCAAGAGTTATAACCGATGAAGAATATAACGAACACACACAGGGTGTAATTGTAACAACACCCGCAACTGTTCCTGAAAGCGAAACAGTAACCGAAGCTGAATCAACAAATGAAACAACAAAGAAGAATGATTCTTTGTTCGGCGGTGTAACAACCATTAAAAACGAGAGAGTCAGATTTACTATGTCTGACGGTTCAAGCTTTGTTATAGAAACTTACCCCGCATATGCACCCGCAACCTGTGTTAATTTCATCAAGCTTGTTAACGAAGGCTTCTATGACGGACTTACCTTCCACAGAATTGTTGAGGGCTTTGTTGCACAGGGCGGTGACCCCAAAGGCGACGGTACTGGCGGCTCGGACGAAACAATCACAGGAGAGTTTGCGTATAACGGATATGATAAAAACACCCTTTCACATCAGAGAGGTGTTGTTTCAATGGCACGAAAAGGCAATGATATGAACTCCGCAACGTCGCAGTTCTTTATTTGCTATGGCGACTGCTCAGCAAGTCTTGACGGCAGGTATGCCGCATTCGGTAAGGTTGTTGAGGGAATGGACGTTGTTGACGGTTTCTTAAAGGTTGAAAGAACTTACAATTCGGGCGGCGAAATGTCCAAACCCGTAACACCCATCGTAATTGAAAAAGCAGAGGTAATTTCATGAGTAACGTAACTTTCAGAAGCTTCAGAGCTACGGAGATTGATTTCGTGAATAAGCACGAAAACGGAACGAAAATCGAGTTTGAAAATAAATACACTTATAACGTTAAATACGCTCCCAATAACGTTTGCGTGGGCGAATTCACCGTTGAAGTGAATGATAAAAACAACAAGGAAAAGTTCCATATCAAAGCGGTTATGTGCGGAATTTTCAACTATAAGCCCGACGTTAAAAAAGAATTGCTTCACGTTGAAACTTTCAAGGAGCTTTTTCCGTTTGCAAGAACAATGATTACAAATCTTACCGTTAATGCAGGTCTTCCGCCTGTAATTATTCCAAGTTTCGATATAGAATCCCAGAGCATTTATAAATTCGGCAAAAACTGCTGAGGAAGGAAAAGCTGATGTTAACGGCAATTTATACTGCAGTTATTCTTGCGGCAACAACTCTCGGTGCATTCGTAGGCCTCGGCGGAGGAGTAATTATCAAACCCGTATTGGATTTTATCGGTCAGGAACCGAGAATGCAGGTTGATTTTCTCTCTTGCGTTGCAGTGTTTACAATGTCGGTTGTTTCAACGTTCAAAAGCCTCAGGAACAAACAGAAATTTGATAAAAGCATAGTTTTGTTTATTGCTTTCGGCTCAATTGCGGGCGGATGGCTCGGCAGTGCCGTTATGGATTTCATCGGCAATTACGTTGAGCAGAGCACTATCCGTTGCGTGCAGGCTTTTGTGCTTGCAAGTCTGCTGACTGCGGTGAGCATCTACGTGGGAAAATGCAAGTTTTCATTCCACGTTAAAAGCAAGGCGGCTATTCTTGCTGTCGGTCTTGTGCTCGGTTTTTTCGCTTCATTCCTCGGAATAGGCGGCGGCCCGATAAACATTGCCGTGCTGACTCTTTTCTTTTCTCTTAACGTTAAAGAATCTGCGGTGTATTCAGTTGCAATTATATTTTTCTCACAGCTTTCAAAAATGATAACTCTTTTTGCAACCGACGGTATAACGCCGTATGCGCATCAGTGGAAAACTCTTTTGTTTATTCTGCCCGCGGCAATTCTCGGCGGAATAATCGGTAACACACTCAACAAAAAATTCGATGATAAGCTTATCAGAAAAGTTTTTGTTTCTGTAATGGTTATGCTTATAATTCTTAATCTCTACAACGGATTTAAGGTGATAATATGAAGAAAAAATACGGACCTCACGGTTATTACCGCAGTTTTGCCTGTGTTAATCTCAATGCAATCAGATATAATTTTGAGCAGCTTAAGAGCAACCTTGCTCCTGAGGTTAAAACAATGGCGGTTGTTAAAGCTGATGCTTACGGTCACGGCTCTGTCAAGGTTTCACAGATGCTTGAAAGTATGACGGATTACTTTGCGGTTTCGGTTATTGAGGAAGCAACCGTTTTGCGTGAAAACGGCATTAAAAAGCCTATTCTGATATTGACCTATACCAGCCCCGCACAGTTTGAAAAGCTGATTAACTATGATCTGATTGCAACCATTTACAGCTATGAAGATGCAGTGAAGCTTTCAGAGGCGGCAAAAAGACTCGGCGAAGAAGCCGTTATGCACATAGCGGTTGATACGGGTATGGAAAGAATCGGTTTTAAAGATACCGATGAAAGCGCCGACACCGTAAAAAGAATTACTCAGCTTCCCTCTGTAAAGGTTGAGGGTCTTTTCAGCCACCTTGCCTGTGCGGATTGTGAGGATAAATCAAGCGCATACGAGCAGATAAGACGCTTTGACAGTTTCATTGAAAAGCTTGAAAGCAGGGGAGTTGA